>JASLPY010000200.1 GCA_030744755.1 Kiritimatiellia bacterium
CTACGCTCTCCACGTGTAAGATGCGTCTTCAGGTCGATCGTAGGCGGGTTGCCGAGAAAGGAAATTCCTATCAGGCGAATCGCTGGAATAATTACTGCACAAGGTTAAGTAACGGGATTCGCTGTCCCCTGGCTTGCTGAGGAGAATCGATCATGTATGCGTATGCGAAGTATTACCTGACACCCCTGCTCGCCCCGGCCGTTCTTGCCGGGATCCTGCTGGGAGGACACTGGATGTGGTTGGGGATCGGCGTCATCTTCCTGGTCCTTATCGGGGGGGACGCCATCTTCGGAAAGGATACCTCGCAGCCGAAATATGCCCACCCCCGGCTTGTTGAGATCCCGCTTCACCTCGCCCTTCCCTTCCTGACGGCCCTGCTTCTCGCCCTCGCCTGGTCCGCCAAAGCGCACGCGACGACCGCCTGGACCGACTACCTCGGGGCGGTCCTCGGAGTCGGCTTTCTCACGGTCGGATACGGCCTCAACGTCGGCCACGAACTCACCCACCGGATCACCTCGAGGGAGGCGATGATCGAGGGACGTTGGCTCCTTGCAATGAGTTGTACGACCAACTTTTCAATCGAACATGTTTACGGGCACCATGTACGCGTAGGTACGGACGCGGACCCGGCCACCGCCCGTCGCGGGGAGAACGTCTACTTCTTTTTCCTGCGTTCGACCGTCATGGGACATCTCAGCGCATGGGGACTCGAGATGGATCGCCTCAAGGTGAAAAAACAGTGGGTCCTCTCCTGGAACAACCGGATCCTTCGGGGCTACCTCATGAGCTGCTGCTGGATGGGAGCTTCTTTCTTCATCGGAGGCCCCCTCGCGCTGGTCTTGTTTCTCGGACAGTCCCTCTTCGCCAAGTTCGTCCTGGAGGTGGTCAACTACATGGAACATTACGGACTGAGGAGAAAGGAAAACGAACCCGCCAGCCCGCACCATTCCTGGAACACGAACCAGAGGATCAGCGAAATGGTCCTCTTCTCCCTCACCCGCCACTCCGCGCACCACGAAAAGCCCGCGGTTCCCTTCTGGAGACTGGACGCCTGCCCCGACGCACCCGAGATGCCGCACGGGTATCTGACGACCATCGTGTTCACGCTCATCCCCCCGCTCTGGAATCGGATCATGTCACCCCGATTGAAACAATGGGACGAAAAGTACGGCATGATCTGAGAATTTGAACAATCCTTTACCGGCGCGTACGTTCATAGTAATTAAGGAGGAGTGATGGGAACTTCAGTCATTACTGTTGCGTTCATTCTCGGAATTTCCATCCATCCCGGCACGGATGGAGACCAGGATAGACCGGGTCGAAAACCGCCAAAATCCCCGGGGAAAAGGGTCGACACAATTGCGGAACTGACATTCAAGGTCGATCCGGGAATTCGAGCGGAGCAGGCTTCGGTTCCCATGGCACGGGTCGATCCGAAAACGGGCAAAGTGACCCTCTGGTACAATCTGGGACCGAAAAAGTATCTCGTCACCTCGGATGATGGCCTCACGTTTTCCGGGGTGGAAGTTCTCTCGATGAATCCACGAAGTAATCCTGAGAAAAAGCGCCCTGCGGGGAAGGTGCAATTCCCGGACGGAACTTTTGTGCGCTACCGACTCGATCAGAAGGGAAGTCTGGAAGGATCGACCTCCCGGAACGGGCGTTTCTTCCGGCGCGATTCCTCGATCGGGTATTCCGGGAATCCCGGCGACAACGGGAAAACCGGAGTGTGGGATATCTACTACTCCAAAAAAGCGGGAGGTGTTGTTCTCTTTTACATCGGGGATATGCAGAGGGGAGGGGTGAACAACGTCCGAAGAGCTTTCTCCCGGGACGGGAAGACCTTCAACTTTGAAGACGACAACGTCTTCGCAGACAAGTCGGCTGGGGGGAACGCAACCTTCGTCGATCCAAAATCGATTGAACTTCCAGATGGAACCCGTCGAATGTTCACCATGTGGCAGGGAGCCCCTCCTCATCCGGGCCACCGCGCCGTAGGGGAAATCTACTCCTTCCTCTCCAAGGACGGAAAAACCTATGAGAGGGAACCAGGAATCCGCCTTCGGTGTGCCGACTTCTCAGAGTTCTCCGTCTGGTCATTGAACGATCCCTATGTCGTTCGACTCCTCGACGGAAGATACCGGATGTACATCTGCGCCCTGGTCACGGATCCAAAGACGAATAAGGAACGTCCCGTAATCGTCAGCGCGACGACCCCGAAAGGGTAGAAACCTTCTGTTTTACTCCTCCCGGCCCGTCTTGAAGTACATCTTGTACCCGGACTTCCACTTGACGACGAACGGGTCGGTGAACTGTTTCCCTTTCCCGGCCTGCAGGCGAACCCCCTCCTCCTTCGTCCAGCGGATCCCGTCGGTGGAAAGAAAGCTGCAAACCCGGTTCCCCTCCCGGGCGCGCTGTTCGAAAGCGTACATCCGGAGCTTGTCCCCCACCACCAGGGGCTGGGTGGTCCCCCATCCCTCCAGGTGAAGGTACCCGTCGAAATTGAACCGACTTCCCGTCCGGGAAGTGGCGATCGCGGTCTTTTTCTCCTGGAGGGAAAAGACGAACATGAAGTCCTTCTTCTTCCATGAAAAGACGTCCGGATCGACCAACCCGGTTTTCGCGAAGCAGATTCCCTTTTCGACAAAGTTCACCCCGTCCCCGGAAGTGGCCCGGTGAATCCTGTGCCGCTCCTTGTTGAAATCGCCCGGCTTGGAGTCCTTTCCGCCCGGACTGTGCCCGAAGTAGTAGAGGTCGAACGTGCCATCCTCCCGCAGAAGAATGGAAGGGTCGAGCGCCTTCCTGACCTTCATCCCCTTGATCGAGAGACCGAGCTTTTTGAAATTGATCCCGTCCGTGCTGACGGCGCAGTTTGTCGTTTCCGGCCCCTTCTTCGAGGCGTCGACGAAGTAGAGCATGATCTTCCCGTCGGGAGTCACGACGGCGCACGGAACGGAGGCTCGATCCAGGCGGACGCCATCATCGATCGTCCATGTGAGTCCGTCCGGGCTTGAGGCGCTCAGAACGACATGGGACCAGGGGCCCTTCATGTCTTTCTTTTCTTTCCTGGGCTTATCCTGGGCGGAAAGGGATACGGCAAGACAGGGGAACAACAGCAGGCAGATCGTCAAACGTTTCATATAAAACCTCCTCGACATTATAAACGGGGGAGAGGAGGAAATTATTGCCCCTACTGTTTCTGGAATTCGGGCGAACCGAGCAGGATCGCCACGATCCCCGTCCGAAGCCTCTTCCTACCTGCCCGACTGGTCCGATCTATGTACGGCTTGACGAGGTCGTCGATCTTCTTCGAGATAAAGTCGCTCACCCCCACGACAGGAAGAATCTTTCTCAAGCCGGTGGTCGCGGACGTGGTCAACAACTACTTGGACTGCGGTGATCTCACAAAGGGGTTCGCGCGCATCTACTGTGAAGACTGTAAGAAGTCGATGCTTCTTCCGTTCTCATGCAAGGGCCGGTGGTTCTGCCCGTCATGCCACGAGAAGAAGGTCTTGCTCTTCGGGGAGTTCATCACCGGCACCATCGCCTTTCCGGT
>JASLPY010000201.1 GCA_030744755.1 Kiritimatiellia bacterium
CACGGAGACCGCCACCGCCAGCCCGAAGCCGAACTGCTGCATCATCACCAGTTCACCCAGTGCGAAGCCGCCGAAGACAGCCACCATGATAAGGGCGGCGCCGGTTATCAATCGGCCGGTCGAGCGAAGTCCGAAGGCCACGGACTAGCTGTTGTCGCCGGTCTGTATGAACCGCTCACGGATCCGGCTCAGCAGGAACACGTGGTAGTCCATGGAGAGGCCGAACAGGATGGAGAACAGGAACAGCGGGAGCCAGGTGCCGACCACGTCTATCTGTTGGAAGCCCAGCAGGTCGGCCCCGATCCCCTTCTGGAACACCAGCAGAAGAACGACCTTACAGCCATATTGCGAAACGACAAGGCGGAGTTCCAGCGCATCCGCGAGGCCGAGCTTGAGAAGGATCGCCGGGCAGGAATGGATCTGTCAAATGCCAACCTAGCAGGATGCGATCTTGCGGGGCTGCCGTTGGCGGGTGTGACGCTCAGAAACGCATACCTTCGAGGCGCTGACTGTACGAATACAAACTTTAGCTTTGCCGATCTCTCTGGCACTGACTTTCGTGATGCCAAGCTTGAGGGAGTCAACTTCCACCAGACGATCCTCGAGCGTGCCAATCTAGAGCGTGCCACTCTGGGAGACATCGACAGAGCGGCTCGACTGTGCCTCCACTCCACCAGCTTCCGACGGGTGCGGTGGAGCCGCGAAGAACTGGAGATGATGATAGGCATCCTTAATGAGAACGAGGGGTGGGAGATCCGCTATCAACTGTTTCCCAAAGGGGTACTCGAGACCACCTCCTGCGGCGAAGGGAAGCCTAAAAAATGACCTATCTCACACCCCTTAGGGTACTCCCTCAAAGGCAAAGAACGTGTCTGCTGGCAGGATGATCACGACACACAATTCTTTACCCCTTGACCCCTTAGGGTAGACTGCCCTCAGAGGCAGGGCCAGGCTGGTCAGCGACATGAACCGACAATCCCGTAACTAATTACCCACAGTGCAAATCAGAGGTTCAACGAGGAAAGAGAAATCGGGCATGAGAATCTACGGCATATAACAGGCTGGCGGAGGCATTGTCGGGGAACTTACCTGCGCCTACGGGAAGATCCGCGGGACCGCCCGCTGCCAGTTGTGTGACATCACCCACAGCCTCGCATGGAAGAAGGCGAAGTGGAAGGAGATGGTCGAGCGGCTGGAGACTCCCGTCGAGACGATACACCTTAACGAGCGGAGCTGCGAAATGCGTGCCTTCACTGACGGTCTACATATGAGATAATCGGGGCTGTGCCCCATATCCCAAACTCGGTGATGACCTGCCTGACACGAGAGTAATCGCCGTCATCGGCCGCGAGGAGAGATAAATGGAGTTCGGAGTGTCCGCCACCTTCGCCGTCGCCATGGGTGCCGACCCAGGCAGGGAGGGCGAGTATCTGCAAGAGATCGGGGATGTCTTAGAGGAATCAGGGTACAGCTCGATCTGGCTGGCTGACAGGACAGTCTATCCCGTGGATCTGGTTGACCGTTACCCCGACCGATGGGGGCCTGGCCAAGCCGATCCTCAAGGACAGAACGTCATAGAGCCCCTCACCTCAATGAGCTTCGTGGCGGGAAGCACCAAGACATTGAAGCTTGGTTTCAGCATCCTCATCCTGCCCCTGCGCCATCCGGTCTTGAACGCCAAGATGATTTCAACCCTGGACGTCCTATCAGGTGGCCGCGTGATATTCGGTGCGGGCATCGGATGGATGCCCGAAGAGTTCGAGGGGATGGAGGCGGAGTTTCATACAAGAGGAAGGGTCACCGACGAGCACATCGAGATGTTCAAAACCCTCTGCGGCGAGGACGGTGCCAAGTACCGGGGGTCGCATTTTCAGATTTCGGGCAAAACCTTCTTCCCGAAACCGGTCCAAAAGCCCTATCCGCCGGTCTGGATAGCGGGAAACAGCAAGGCCGCCATGCGGCGGTCGGTCCGACTCGGCGACGGTTGGTTCCCTGTCAGTATGCGTGTAGAAGAGTTCCAAGAGGCCAGGCAGACCCTGCGTGAGGTTTGCGAAGAGGGGGGGCGGGACCCGGACTCGGTGACCACCGCCATGTCTCTGTCGCTTCGCATGGGGAGGTCGGTGTCCTCTCCCGACGGAAACCGTCAACCGTTGACGGGGGCGATGTTCCAGATATCCGACGACGTTCGCCGCTATGAAGAGGCGGGCCTCGACCACCTGGTGTTCTCGGTGGCGGTATCGAACCGCGAGATCGCTCTGGACTCTATCAAACGGTTCGCCGAAGCGAATATCCGGTAGCCCAGTCGGCATCAGGACAAAGCCATTGGGCCTCCGAACGCGGCCTCCACCCCTCGATCTAATGTCAGTTGATATACCCTCGCACCAAGGGCGATGTTCTTCAGAGCAACTCCCTGGGACTCGAAGAAGGTGATATCGTCCTGGGAGTTACGGTTCGGTGTGGTGACCTGCCCCCCATCTTTGTACCACTCGTTATGTTAATCCCACAAGGGCAGGAACCGTGTCGGCAGCCAGGATAGCCTGAGGTGCCGGCGGTCTGTAGCTCAGGGAGCTGTGTGGCTTGATACGATTGTAGGTCTGCCTGTACTCCTCAGTCAGTACCTGAACCTCCTGCAATGTATAGAAGATCTCCCGATCCAGTAGCTCGTCCCTAATCTTTCCGTTGAAGCTCTCCACGTAGCCGTTCTTCCAGGGTGATCCGGGCTCGATGTACAGTGTCTTAGCTTCCACATTTCTAAGCCACTCCCTGATAGCTCTGGCCGTGAACTCCGACCCGTTGTCGGAATGGATGTGATCGGGCTGTCAAGGGCGGAGTGAAAGTGTACCAGTGGGGCGGAGCAAAATTGTACCACTGAGCGCCGCAATGTGAGCAGCAAGGTACGCGGAGTATGAGGGAGGTCTACAACGGAGCCCAGTATGTGGATGGACTGAGGTTCCACACCGACACGGAGGAGGCCGCCGCCTGACCACGTTTACACACCTATTGACGTGACTTCTTTTTCATTTTGTGTTACTTTTCGCACTAGGTCAATTGGATTTACGGACCCCAACGAGTAAAGGAGTATGAACTATGTCGCGGCAAGATGTGCTGAGTGATGTCGAGGCGACGTTAGGAATCGTACCCGGGTTTATGGATAGCATGCCCGACATGACCTTGGAGCATTTCTGGGCCTTTTTGAAAGACTTCGTAATGGTGGATTCCGCATTGTCCGCCAAAACCAAGGCTCTGATTGGTATTGGGGCGTCAGCAACCTTCAGATGTGACTATTGAGTACCGTTCTTGACTGGGCTTGCACAGCTCGGTGGAGCCTCGGATGAGGAAATTAAGGAGGCGATAGTAGTGGCCTCAGGAGTTGCACGCGATAGTGTCTATTTGAATGGCATATCTTACGATCACGATACCTTTATGAATGAGTTGGCCCAGGTAGCCGACCACGCACAATCTGGCGATTCATAGTGGATCGGTCGGCCAGTTGACTAACTGGTTGCGGATTTAGCTTGGGATTACTGTTGGCTGTCAGCACAAATGGGACAGA
>JASLPY010000202.1 GCA_030744755.1 Kiritimatiellia bacterium
GCGCCCGCCGCACCCTCTCCGAAGGTCGAGGCGTCTCCTGTTTCTCATTTTCCTCCCCGAAGACAGGAATCCGGAGACGGCATGATGTTCCCACCGTTCCAGATGATTGGAATGTGCCTAGGGATCCTCAATACCTTGGCCCTCTCGCTGAAGCGCCTTGCAGAACAAGTCTTCGGAAAGAACAAACAAAACAAGGAATGAAGACTGGCCCGCGGCGATCTCCGTCAGCAAGCTCAACTGACTTGCCCTCGTTGACTCGCTCACCACCCGCGACTAGAATGACCTGGGCCGAAAGCCTGGCTTCTATTGAGAGGCAACAGGTGAGAGGAATCAGGTTTCCAGCCGGCGGGTTCTTGACGAAATACCAGTGAAGTGCGACGATCTGTCGGAGTTCCAGTCTTGAACGGGAGTTCTTCAATGCCCAACGTTGACATCACCTTCCTTGGCACCGGCGCCGGCATGTGTGTGTACCGGAACCATACCGCAATCGTGTTGGACTGCCCTGACGGCACACGCTTGCTGCTCGACACTGCCTCAGGCAATTCCGTAATACGCCAGGCGGCGGCGGTGGGGATGTTGGCGCAGGAATTCGAGCAGGTGCTGCTCACCCACCACCACGGCGACCACATGGGCGGGCTGCCCTACATCCAGGGCCAGCGCAGCCTGACCAATCCGGAGGGCCCGCCACTTCGCATCTACAGTTCCGAGGAAGCTTTGGAAGCTGTGCGTATGTATTGCAAGGCTACCCGGCTCCGGGTCATCAACGTCGACCAGGAAGGAGCCACGACCGGGAACGGTCACCAGGTGTTCCAGTGGCACCCAACCGAGGCCGGCCAAAGGGTTGACCTGGGCGCCACAACGTGGGCGTCATCCTTTCCTGTGGACCACATATCCGGATCGGTGGGCTGGCGCGTGGAAGCCGGTGGAGTGTCGATCGTTTTCTCGGGCGACACCCGATTAAGCACGAACCTGGTGGAGGCGGCCCAGGGCGCCCGGCTCTTGATCCACGAAGCCCTGAGCGTGGAAAGCAACCTGGAGGACACCAATGGAAGGGGCCACTCCGTCGCCGCCGGCGCCGGCCGCGCCGCCGCCCAGGCAGGGGTGCAAGAGTTGGTGCTTACTCATATCGACAGCCCCTTCCATCTCGACCCACAGCCCCTGATCGACGACGCAAGGCGGTTCTTCGACGGGCCGATCAGCGTTGCCAGCGACCTGTACCAGATGACCGTGGCCGCGGGATAGGGGCCGGCCTGAGCCGGTTCCGCTACCCGAGCCGACCCAGGCTCATTGCACCAGGATTCCAGGAGCGGCCGGCGTACCCGGCTTCGTCGAAGCCTCTTTGCGAAGCCGGGAATGTTCCGGCCCGGTTGAGGGTGCTCAATGGAATCAGCAATCGTTGACATGGGCAGCGGGTGGGACAGGAGCCAGGATTACAACCGCATTTGCCTTCAGCCGC
Organism: Kiritimatiellia bacterium; assembly: GCA_030744755.1. Taxonomy (GTDB): domain Bacteria; phylum Verrucomicrobiota; class Kiritimatiellia; order UBA8416; family JADHWI01; genus JASLPY01. Next base: position 1,457 of record JASLPY010000202.1, read on the forward strand.
GACGGCAGGCTCCCCGCCCATGCGGACTCACGCGGTCGAGCGCCGCACTGAGTCCAAAGCAACCGAACAGGTGCCGGTGACGTGCTCGCCACAGCCCAAACTTGCGCGGTAATCGGCCTGGACGGGCTCATCGTCCAGGTAGAGGTGGACATATCCCCTGGGTTGCCTGCCTTCAAGATCGCCGCAACACAATATTGCCTGCTGTCAATCGTATTCTCGTCCGTAGGATATGGGGCGCTTCCGCTTGGAGTATAAGTTTCACTCCAAACTCCCTAAGCAGCCCACGCCATTCCTGATCTGTTGCTCCCCGGAGCATCTGCCAGAACCTCTCAGCTAGCATTTCAACTCTGCACAGGCTGATGTCAATTTCTTCCAAATTATCCAGATTGTCCCGGAAGTTTGCGAGATCGGCCTCGACTTTCAGTTTACGCGAACTGATCCGGCCAATCTCCCTCTTAGCTTTCTCTTCACCTATCCCCGGCAGGATTATATAGCTGCGTAATGCACGGGTTTCGGCCTCATCGAGCCCCTGCAGTTCAGCAACGAGCACATCGATCTTCGCTCTCAACTCCTTCTCAACTTGCCCGTCTGCCAACTGTTCTTCCAGCACCGGCATCATCCTCTCTGGATTAGAGAGCACGTGAGCCATGTCCTTTTTGACCTGGTCCCACAGCTTCTTAGCATTAACACGAGGTCTGCGGCATGCCTGACAACGAAAATACGGGTAGCCGTGCACAGGATACCCAGCGGCTTTTTTACCGCAGTGACACCACACAAGTCCCTGGAGAGGTGTGTAGTCTATCTTGGTGTTTCGTCTGGACAGCACCCGGTTGTTATCCAGGATCCCTTGGATCTTCGACCATTCCTCATCGGTCAAAATCGCGTGGTCTTTGTCGGCGTACACGAGTCTAGGCGTCGATTTCACCCGCCCAGATTTCTCGTAGAATGAGGGGGCTTCCATCCGTTCATACTCAGCCTGAAACTCGCCTTTGAGTGCCTTGTTTCGCAGTATCCGGACTATGGTTGAACGTCCCCACCGGTCCCCTCCTTTGGGTGCTGGAACGCCGTTTTCTTGCATCAACTGGTCAATAGCACCGAGGGTGCCTCCACCGGCCAATGTCTCGGCCCAACGTCGCACCCACTTTGCCCGGACGGGGTTCGGAGTGGCTATCCCTGTGCCCTGGTCATAGTCAAACGGCCAAGGAACCTGGCCGTTCGGGATTTTCCCATCATCGGCCCTAGCTTTACGTGCGGGGATGGTGTTCCGTTTGAGACGGTTCACATACGCTCTCGCTCCTTGAAGAGCGCTTGTGATTCTGTCCTGGTCGGACTCCTTGCCCGCGTCTAGGTGTTCGGCTGCAAAGAACAAACGTAGTTTGTTGCGAAGGGCCTCACGACACACAGCACCGCCGTCATAGGGATCACGGCTAAGCCTATCCACTGAGCCGAGAATGATGCCTTCAATCTCGCTCGACTGACGCATCTTGATGGCTCGGTGCAAGCAGGCCTCAAATTGGGGCCGGTCGAAAATCGTAGCTCGTTCCTGGATGGCCCAAGTGTCCACAATCTCGGCTCCCAGTTCTTGGGCATGGGCATTGATCTCGTCGGTTTCCTGTCTTTGCCTCCCATGCCTGTTTTCCTGGCCGGGAGAAGAAACGCGTGTCAGAGCAACCAACCGCAACGGGGGGGTTTTTTCTTGTGGGCCGGCCGGTGGCATACTAGAGTTCGTCACTCGAATCCTCCTAGGCTCCGTAGGGGGGTCAGGGGGGTCTGGACAGGGCATTGGCGTAGGTCCCTTTTTATTTTACCTGAATATCCCATTTAGGACACGGGGGCGATGCGGATACGTGGCACTTTTCCTAGTCTCAGAGTTGCCACATGACACTCATTGGCAGTATTGGTGTTCGAGCTATCTGAGGTGGACGGGATCCGGGCATAGAAGTTTCCCTCAGCGGCCTCCCTGAGTATCTGATTGTCCAGCGTCAAGTCCGCCACTGCTCTCTTGAG
>JASLPY010000203.1 GCA_030744755.1 Kiritimatiellia bacterium
CACCCGCTCTGAGTATTTCGGCACTCTGGCAAAATCCTCTTTATCAGTTGAGCAGGTACAGATCTTTCGGTCACCGGACAATCCGTTGGCGACCACCTGGTGGAGGGGGGAGGATTCGAACCTCCGAAGGCTGAGCCAACAGATTTACAGTCTGCCCCCTTTGACCGCTCGGGAACCCCTCCGGAACTCGCAAACCTGCGATTTTCGCGAGATTTCGGTCTCTCGTCAATAGAAAACTGGCTGATCACCACCATTTATTGCGTCACCTCTCTCCCGGGTTGACCCCAATCCCGGCGGGCGCCGGATTCTAAACCATTGATGTTTTCCCGTACAGGGCAGAAGGAGGGCAGTCTTCTTTGCACTACTCTATCAAGGAACACCAGATTCCCCGATCCAGTACTTGAGCGATTCTCCCATGCCCATGGGGTCTGCCGCAGAGGAAGAGCCCTAGGTCTCAGGGGGTTACGGTAAAGGGTGACCGTACCCCGCTCTCGTCAGTTGTCAGAATCCAACTCCGACAGCTGATAGATGCCGGCGTTACGGGACAGGATGTAGACCTCCCCCGCTGAATCCTGGCCGAAGGAGGCGATATTCAGGCCGGAGATGGCCAGGAGTCCCTTGTAGGTCACGGATGTACCGTCATAATTAAGGCCCCAGATCTTGCCCGAGCAGAAGTCGCCGAACACATACGTTCCAGTCAAAGCAGGCACGCGGTTCCCCCGGTAGACGTAACCCCCGGTGACTGAGCACCCATCCTCTCTTCCGTATTCATGCACCGGTAGCTCGAGTCGGGCGGTCGGACAACCGTCCCTTGAAGAATAACAGCCACTGCCTTCCATCACTTTCCACCCATAATTCAGGCCAGTGCGGACCAGATTGACCTCTTCCCACTGATTCTGGCCGACATCACCCGTCCAGATCTCCACGGGTCCCTTCGGCTCGACTGTCTCAGTCTCGGAATACCGCGCTTGGGCATGCGCCATATCAAAGGAAAAACGCCAGGGATTGCGCAGCCCATAGGCGAAAATCTCCCCGCGAGCGCTTTCGGTACCAACAAACGGATTGTCTGGCGGTATCTTGTAGGTCTTCCCCAGCCCGGCGCTGGAAACATCGATCCGCAGAATGGCACCCAGCAGTGTCGCGGTATTCTGTCCGTTGCCTAGAGGGTCTCCACCCCACCCCCCATCGCCCAGGCCGATATACAGATACCCGTCAGGACCAAAAGCCAGTTGCCCTCCATTGTGATTCCCGGCCGGCTGGGGAATTTCAAGGATAACCAACTCGCTCTCAGGATCGGCCAGACCGGGGTCCGAAACCTGCGCTGAGAACCGGGAAATCACGGATCGACGCGGATCCGAGGCAGAGTAATGTAGATAGAAGAATCCGTTGTCTTTATACGCGGGGTCAAAGGCGATACCCAGTAGCCCCTCTTCGTTGTCGCGATTGTTCAGCCGATCGCTGAGGTCCAGGAATACCCTTGCCTCGCTGGCGTCCGACCGGTTCGGGAAGACCCGGACGAGACCACACTGTTCAGTCACAAAGAGCCTGTCTGAATCGTCTTTCGGTTGTGCCAGGTTGGTCAACTGCCAGAAATCAAGGCCTGGGAAGACGCGTTCCACCGCCCATGGTTGTTCGCCTGCAGCCACACGGTCCTGCCCGGAGTACTGGACTGGGGTCTCAGGACAGGCCGACCAGCTGACAGAATTTACGATCAGCAATAAAACCGCAAAGAAGAATTGGAAGAGGTATTTCATCCGGCTATCTTCAATTTCAATAACAGTGAAGCTACTCAGGCGTATATCCGCTCCGATGAATGCACCAGTTGTTCTAACTGTGCCAAAGAAAAACAGTCTATATGCAAGAGCTGTGGTGGTGATTTACAGATGCGACCAAAACGAACTACAGGTAGCCTGGCGTAAAGCTTGTTACTGATCCTTAAGCCAATTGATGATCGACAGAAGATCAGAAACGAAGAACCGAGGAAGGCTCTCGTCTGGATCCAGTATCATTTTCAATCAGGTTCCGTCTTGGTCGATTCAGGCAGCCGCATTTAATTACCGAATTAAACAACTCTGCCCTGTCCATGCACAAAAGGCAGAAACCGCCGCCTTGAAGATGTGGTTTTCACCAGCCTTGCCTACTGATTGTATTCAGAACCCCGGCGGGAAGCCTCGGCCACCACGCTCCAGCGTAATCCATCTTGTTTCGGTAAATGTATCCGTTGCCCACCGCCCGCCGTGACGACCAACGCCTGAAGACTTCGAACCGCCGAAGGGCGCATGTGGTTCATCGTTGACAGACGAACAATTGATGTGGCACATGCCGGTTTCCAGCTTCTGGGCGATCTCCAGGCCCCGGTACTCGTCCTTGGTAATGACCCCCGATGACAGACCGTATTCCGTATCGTTAGCAATAGCCACGGCTTGTTCATCGGTGTCAAATGGGATCACCGATACGACTGGCCCGAAGGTTTCATCCCGGTATAGCGTCATGTCCGATGTCACTCCGGTGACGATCGTCGGTTCGACGAAGCGCCCATCAACCTTGCCCCCAAGCACAATGTCAGCGCCTTTCGCTACGGCGTCGTCCATCTGAGACTTTACCCTTGCCACCTGCCGGTCATTGATCAGTGGACCGATCACATGGGATTTGTCTTTAGTTGTGTCGCCGACTTTCAACTTTGAGGCTCGCTCCTTGAACCGCTCAAGAAATTCCGGCAGAACGCTCTCTTGAACCAGAATCTTTTCCACCGACATGCATATCTGGCCCTGGTGCATAAAGCTGCCGAAATTTGCGGCTCCACTCGCCCGATCCATATCCGCGTCATCGCAGATGATCAGCGCATCCTTACCGCCGAGTTCGACACAGCATTTCTTCAGGTGCGCACCCGCACGGGCAGCGATCTCGCGGCCCACAGCAGTCGAACCCGTAAAGGAGATACCCTTGACCAGGGGATGCTCGACCATTTCTTCGCCAACTACGGAAACATTGTCGCGGGAACATGTAATGACATTGAGCACGCCACCAGGCACACCAGCCTCTTCAAAGATCTCCGCAAATAACAACCCACCGCAGTATGGTGTTTCCTCCGATGGTTTGAGTACCACCGTATTGCCGGCGGACAGCGCAAAAGCGATTCCGCGAGCTGTCAATAGAGTTGGGAAATTCCAGGGGCTGATGACCGACACCACGCCCATGGGGCGGCGGATGGCCATAGAGAGCTTGCCGAATTCCGACGGGATGACCTCCCCAATAGCAGCGTAGTTCATCGCCGCTGCCGCATGGAAAATCTCCGGTACATAGCTGGCCTCAAACATGCCTTTGCCAAACCAGCCGCCGGCCTCTCCCTGCAGCGCCGAGACGATATCCATTTTCCGCTTTTCAAAAATCTCTGCGATCTTGATCATGAAATGGGCGCGTTGGTTAAAGG
>JASLPY010000204.1 GCA_030744755.1 Kiritimatiellia bacterium
TCAGGAGTTGGTAGTCACTACCGGGTTCGACCTGTTGATGGCCCAGGCTGGGGTTAACAGAGGGCTTGGCGGCGATTACCCGCTGGACTACGACGATCCCAAGCCTTACACACCTGCATGGCAGGAACGGCAGACCGGTGTCAGCAAAGATCTGGCCATCCAGGTGGGAAGAGAGTTCGCTGAGAATGCCGAGAAAACGAATGGGAAATCCCTGTTTATCACCGGCCCGGGGATCCAACACTGGTACCACGGCGCCTCTTTGTATTATCGCAGCGAGGCGGTTATGCTCGCCCTTTGCGGAGCCAACGGGGTTAACGGGGGAAACTTTAATCACTACGTAGGAACGCAACACACCCGGCTAAACGCTGCTTTTGTAAATCTAAGCGGCGCTCTAGACTGGTCCGCGCCGCCGCGCCTCATGAACTCCACCTCCCTTTGGTACTTTCAAACCGGCCAGTGGCGGTATGATGGCATGCCCCTGGACAACCAGTGGGCAACGGGCGCCAAAAAGTTGCCTGAGTTCAATCACGCAGCGGATATGAATTCCCTTGCTGTCAGGCTGGGATGGCTGCCTTTCTTTCCCCAGATTGACAAGAAGAACCCGATTCATCTGTACCAGGAAGCCGTAGAGGCAGGCTGTAAGACCGATGCAGAGGTCAAGCAATGGGTGGCGGATCAGTTCAAAGAGGGCAAGTTAGACTTTGCCATCAAAGACATCGACGCACCAGAAAACCATCTCAAGGTGCTGACGGTCTATCGAGGCAACCTCATCGGCACCAGCATGAGGGGACACGAGTTGACTTTGAATCATTTCCTGGGCACCCATCACAATGCTTTGTGGGAAAACGAGCCAGCAAAAGGGATGGTGAATGAAATCGACTGGCGGGAACCCGCGGCCACGGGCAAGCTAGACCTCTTGGTAAACCTGAACATTCGCATGGACTCCAGTGCGAACTATGCCGACATAGTGCTGCCGGCCGCCTTCTGGTACGAGAAATACGATGTTACCTTCGGGGATATGCACACCTTCGTGCATCCCCTGACTCCTGCCACCGACCCACCCTGGGAGACGAAACACGATTGGGTAGCCTTCCAGTTGATTGCCAAGAAATTCTCGGAAATGGCGAAGAAACATTTCCCAGAGCCGGTCAAAGACGTGGTGTTGAAAGCTCTGTGGATGGACAGCCCGGATCAGCTCGCCCAGCCTTTAGGAGAAGTGAAGGATTGGCGACAGGGGGATGTGGAGGCTATTCCCGGGAAAACCTTCCCCGACATTGCGATCGTGGAAAGGGATTTCACCAAGGTCTACGACAAACTGGTCTCTCTGGGGCCAAACGTGGACCACTACGGCTCCAAGGGACAATACGCTGACCTAACGCCCATCGTGGAAGAAGAACTGAAAGTCAACCCGGTTCTCACGGTGAAAAATGACCGAGTCTACTTTGAAAAGCCCGAACAGGCGTGCGAGTTGATATTGCAGATCTCCCCGGAGCTGAACGGCAGACTCGCACAACTATTCTTCGAAGAGATGGAGAAGAAGGTGGGGTTGCCACTGGCAGATTTGGTGGAACATGTGAAACACAGGAAGGTTCACTATAAAGACATCATTTCGCAGCCCAGAAGAATTCATACCACACCCCAGTGGAGCGTTATCCTGACTGATCCTGAAACCGGCAAGGAGAGGACCTTTGGGCCATGGACGATGAACGTGGAACGACTCAAACCGTGGCATACCCTATCGGGCAGACAAGAGATCTATTACGACCACCAGGGTATTCGAGAGTTGGGAGAAGCCCTTCCAACCAACAAACCTCCCTTGGACATGGTAGCAATCGGAGACCTTGATCTTGAAAACGCTGAGACCAAGTCAAAGGTGTTTCGGTTTATCACCCCCCACGGCAAGTGGCAAATTCACAGCTCCTTCCGGGATCATTGGCCGATGATGCAGTTGTCTAGAGGGGGCCCCACAGTGTGGCTCAACCCAGATGATGCGACAGAGATCGACGTCCAGGATAATGACTGGGTGGAGATGTATGCCCAAAACGGCATCGAGGTAGTGCGGGCAGTAGTGAGCCACCAGGTACCGAGGAATATGGCCATCACTTACCACCAAGTGGAACGGCACGTGAACACCCCGTTCTCACCCCTTGCCAACAAGCGCAATCGAACTGACCTGCGAGGTGGGAACAACAACGCTACCACAAGAATACTCATGAATCCCGCAACGATGATAGGCGGGTACGCCCAGTTCAGCTATTACATCAACTACTGGGGTACGAGCCCTTCAGAGAGGGACCATGGTGTGCTCATCCGCAAGATGCCACTGGCGGAGGGGAAGCAAAAAGTCATCTACCAAGAAAAAGATTTGGACAAACTGCCCAAAAGATAGAGGGGGAAGAACCCATGAAAGTCGAAGCTACCTACAGTATGACGTTCAATCTGGAGAAGTGCATCGGCTGCAATACCTGCACCGTCGCATGCAAGAACGTCTGGACCAACCGCGAAGGCGCCGAATACATGTGGTGGAACAACGTGGAGACCAAGCCAGGGATCGGCTATCCCAAACAGTGGGAGAACCAGGATGTTTGGAAGGGAGGATGGGCGAAGAAGAACGATAACCTGGGGCTTCGCCAAGGAGGAAAGAGCAAACTTGCCAACCTCTTCACCAATCCCAACGTGCCAGAGATGGCTGACTACTATGGCAAGGATGTTTACACATTCACTTACGACGACCTCCACGACTCAGAGCAACAGTCCCAGCAGCCCGTGGGGAGGCCCCAGTCCATGGTTACGGAGGAGGAGGACATTCCTCTTACCTGGGGAGTGAACTGGGAGGATAACGCTGGAGGTGCTCACGTCACCGGAAAGTATGACGTTAACTTCAAGGAGATAAGCAAGGAGGAGAAAGAGGCATACCTGAAATTCAGAGATGTTTTCTACTTCTATTTGCCTCGCATATGTAACCACTGCATCAATCCCGCGTGCGTGGCTGCCTGTCCTTCAGGGGCTGCCTACAAGAGGGAAGAGGACGGTATCGTCCTCATAGACCAAAACCGGTGTCGCAACTGGCGGGCCTGCGTAACTGCTTGCCCTTACAAAAAACCGTACCAAAACTGGGTCTCGGGAAAGATGGAAAAATGTATCCTCTGCTACCCCAGGGTAGAGAATGGTCTGCCACCTGCCTGCTTTCACTCATGTGTGGGACGAATTCGATATTTCGGCCCGGTCCTTTACGACATGGACCGGGTGCAGGAGACAGCGCTGGCGGAGGACAGAGACTTGGTAAGCGCTCAAAGGAGTCTTGTGCTAGACCCCTTCGACGAAGA
>JASLPY010000205.1 GCA_030744755.1 Kiritimatiellia bacterium
TGATGGAATCGGCTATTCGGGGATCAAACGAAAACTGTGTAAAACTCAATACAATTACTCCTTAACCGACGGAATCGCGCACACCCGGTGCGGTCCCGTGAGGACTTTCTCGAAGAACAAGGCTCCGCTGGATTACCGGTGCTGAACGGTCATCGAGCGGACTCTCGAATATGGGCCGGGAAAATTGGGGACGGGTGAAGGTCTTCCAACCCCTAGCAGCGCTCTTGAGCGACTTCGGAGTCCTGTTTCAATGGGGTCTTGACTTTCTTGCCCCATCTCAGAAGACCCTGTGGCTGAGGTGGAGAAGTCCGTAGTGACCTGCCCCCACGAGTGGTACCACCCTTTAAGTTAGAGCCGGAGTGATTTGAAGTCCAGCCCATACCGGAGAAGTCCTGAGATCTTCCCTGGGCAGGAAGGCTTCCGGCGCCGGAGGCCGATAGCCCAGGGAACTGTGCGGTCGTTCCTGGTTGTATTCCCTGCGCCAGCGTTCCGTCAACACCTTGGCCTCCCATAACGTGTCGAAGATCTCCCCATTGAGTAGCTCGTCTCGGAGTTTCCCGTTGAAACTTTCGATGTAGCCGTTCTCCCAGGGACTGCCCGGCTCAATGTACAGTGTCTTGACTCCTACTGCTTGGAGCCAATCTCGGACGGCCCGAGCGGTGAACTCCGCGCCATTGTCCGAGCGGATATACTGGGGCACTCCCCGATCCACGAATAACTCCGCCAATCGGTCCAAAACGTCTTGGTGATTCATCTGCCTATCGACATCAATGGCCAAACACTCCCGGGTGTACTCGTCCAGGATCGTCAACAACCGAAAGGCTCCTCCATCATGGGTTCGCTCATGCATGAAGTCATAACTCCAAACGTGATCCTTGTGGGCCGGTCGTAACCGGATACAGGAGCCATCATGGAGCCACAGTCTCCTTCGTTTCGGCTGCTTTGAAGGCACTTTCAACCCTTCGCGCTTCCACAACCGCTCCACTCGTTTGTGATTCACTCCCCATCCTTCCCCACGAAGCCTTGCGGTGATTCGTCGATAGCCGTAGCTACCATACTCACAGGCCAACTCCACCATCCGCGCCACCAATCGAGCCTCATCCTCCCGCACCACGGGCTCTCGTCGTTGTGTCGATCTCGCCTGTCCCAGTACTCGGCAGGCCCGGCGTTCGGAAACTCGCTCTTCTCCGAGTCTTGCTCTGACGTAGTTCACAGCTCGTCTCCGTTTCGCCGGGCTTAGAAGTTTCCCGAGGACGCCTCTTTCAAAATATGGTTGTCCAGAGACAGATCCGCCACCAACTTCTTCAGACGTGCATTCTCCTTCTCCAACACCTTCAACCGCTTGGCCTGATCCAGTCGTAGCCCTCCATACTCCTTGCGCCATCGGTAGTACGTCTGTTCCGTCACTGCGATCCGCTTGCACACCACTCCCATCTTTTCTCCCTGGGCTAGAAGCACCTCTGCTTCTCTCAATTTGCTGATGATTTGTTCGGGCGTGAACCGCTTCCTTGCCATCTCTTGCCTCCTTCCTAAACCGAAAATCCTAACATTCAACCTGGACTCGTTTTAGGGGGCAAGGTCAGATCGTTGAGCTGACCAAAGATGATGACCCTCGCGAGATCCCCCTATCCGATTACGCCATGGGCTGGTTGCAGGGACTTGTGCGGTATGTTCATTGTCCCTACGTTTTCGTGAGCCCCACAACACAAACTCGCTGGGTGAATCCCTACAAGCAACTGAAGAGGGCCTGTAAGAAAGTGGGGATTGAGATTGGTTTTCACGATCTCAGACGGTTCCGGTGTACCCAATGGTTGATGAGTGGTGTGGATGTTAGAACGGTGCAGGAATTGATGGGCCACTCGGACGTTCAAACCACGATGCGCTATGCCGGTTATGTCAGCTCTCACGCGATCAGCAGTATCTGTGAAGCTCAACGGGCCGAAGAAACCAAGGCCACACAGGAGGAAAACAGGAGGCAGCAGAATTGATGTTTTTTGTAAGTGGGGCTAAGTGGTTGAGGACAGGGGTGCCGGGGGCCAGAATCGAACTGGCGACACGCGGATTTTCAGTCCGCTGCTCTACCGACTGAGCTACCCCGGCAAGTCAAAGAAGGGAGTATTCTAGCAGAAGAATACAGAAGACAGAATACAGAAGGTCGAAGATGGTAGATAGAAGCAAGCAGGCCGGAGCCGCTCATAGAGCGGCCGCTATAAGACCGTGCTGGCTGAGCGATTCGCCGCCTGAGGCGCCTCCCACGGGCCCTACTCCCCTACACTTCTAACCCCGGGCTCTTGTATTCTTTCCGGCGGAAGGAGAATTAAGATGAAAGAAAGAATCGATGTTGATAGTCGAGCCGCACCCCTGGGGCCCTATTCGCCTGCCATTCGTGCCGGCGGTTTGATCTTCGTCTCGGGTCAGATCCCCCTGAGTCCCGACTCGGGTGAGGTGGTGGGAGGCTCCATCCAGGATCAGGTGCGCCAGGTTCTGGAGAATACCGGAGCCCTTTTACAGGAAGCCGGTTCATCGCTGGACCAGGCGCTCAAGTGCACGGTTTATTTGACTGATCTGGGGGACTTCGAAGCCATGAACGAAGTCTATGCGACTGTTTTTACGGGAGAGGCCCCTCCCGCCCGCACCACCGTTGAGGTGGCCAAGCTGCCCAAGGGCGTCGGGATCGAAATTGACGTGATTGCCGAGGTGTAAGCCGAACAAAAAAAGGGTGGAAGTTTTCACTTCCACCCTTGATCTATGGATTAAGTCCCGGAGCTTTTCGCCGGAACAACAAGAAAGGAGCGTCAGTTCACCGATACCTGGATCTGACGAGGTTTGACTTCCTTTTTCTTCGGGACGCTGACTCTCAGCACACCGTTTTTCAATTTGGCCGAGATCTTCCCGGCATCCGCCGACTTGGGCAGCAGGAAGCTGCGGTAAAACTTGCCGTACCAGCGCTCAATCCGGTACTTTTTCGTCTCCTTGTCCTCCTCGTAGGTTCTCTCGGCGTTGATGGTCAAGCGACCTTCGTTAACGGCGATGTCCACGTCGCCCTTTTCGAATCCAGGCAACTCGGCGGTGAAAACAAGTTCGTTTTCGGTTTCTGTCACATCCGCAACCGGAGTCCGGACACCGGCGGTTGAGCCCTCCAATTCGGTGAGATTGTCATTGAAGAAACAATCCACCAGGGAATCGATCCCATGCCATTCCAACCTGGGGTTATA
>JASLPY010000206.1 GCA_030744755.1 Kiritimatiellia bacterium
CGATGCTGTAGGCGGCTGCCACCCGGTGGTGCCCCTGATGCATAATGTTAGGGTCCTGTAGCGTGACCGGCTCCGTAACCCCCTCCCTAGCGATGCTTTCGTATAGAGACTCTTCGTTATTCTTGTACCACGGGTGTGGTTGCCCGTCTTCCCCCAGTTCAGGACGTATCCCTTCCGGGTCAAGGGTTTCGTTCAACTTCCTGTCTTGGAACTCCTCCATACCCTCCATGCGCCAGTCCTCGTCGTTAGCCTCCTCCCAAGTGCCAGAGAAATCGTTGTACTCTCTCCCTCCATCGACCTCCATGTAGTCCAGTCCCTCATTGATATTGAACTTGTCCATGAGTTCCCGCGCTGGCATAAACATCTGAAGTTGCTGCGGGTGGAGGGCGTCTGAACTACTCATCCCAAACCACCGGAACCTGCATACTCGGGTCTATGTCAAAGGCGGCTGCCACCCGGTGGTGCCCACCGATGATGACGGGCCAGTGTCCGTGGAGTACGACAGGCTCTGCTACTCCTTCAGTTGCGATTGAATCGTAGAGTGAGCCTGTTCCATCCATTGGGTCACTCTTAGATTCGGCTAACTTAGCATCCCACATTTCTTCCAGCGTTTCACCTAAGTCTGGGATGAAGTCATTTGGTTCAGCCTGACGCAGTTCTTCAGCAGACATGAACTGCTGCGGGTTGAGGCGGTCTGAACTACTCATAGATGCACTACCGGTATTTCTCTTGTCGGGTCGATGCCCGCAGAGATAGCAATACGGTGGTGTCCCTCTGAGACGTGGTCGGGGCCAATCTCTACTGGGTGAATGACCCCCCTCTTTCGGATGGATTCCCCGATCCTCTCACTAACCAACTCGTCGCCTTCCCTCACGCCCACTAAATACTTGTCTTCCTGCTGGTTGTCCTCCCATTTCCACTCATTTTCTCGGTTGCGCCCTTCACGCCACAGACCATGCGGCATCGGAGTGGGGTGGCTGGTCGCTTCCATCTTTATGAGTTCACCAGCGGGAATGAACATCCTCAACTGCTGCGGGTGGAGGGCGTCTGAACTACTCATCAGTAGATCGGATGCTGTTTGGTGTGCATGGAGGAGAGGTTCTCGGAGGTGTATTCACTAGGAGACATCCGATCATGTGGGAATCGCCCGGTTCGGGCAGCCTCTTGATGTGCGCTTGCATTTCTCGCCAGATTGCCCCTCGTGTTCTCTCTATGTTCAGCCGGTGGCGTCGACCCTTGCGGGTATCCCCAGTTGACATCCCCCTCACAACCTAGGCACCGGGCGAACTGTTCCCCGTGCATGACCGGCACCAGCATGTCAGGGTCCCTGTCATGCGCCCACTGGAGACGGTGGTGCCCCTGCAACCTTCGGTTTGCCACGTCTAAATGAATCGGGGTCTCCATGCCCTTCTCGTCTAAATCCTCTGCCAACGAGGAGTACTCACCATGTACAAACCCTTCAGGGTTTGATTTATCTATGGTGAGATAAGACGATTGGTGTTCTTTCCCTGTCTTTGGGTGGGTCACTGTGGGAGCGAAGGGCATGGGACCTATGTTGTAAAGCCCACCGGGGCCATGCCTCTTCATTTCAGTCAAATCTTCAAAGGCGCTTGGCCCACTGCGGTACTTCTTAGCCTTACTGTCCCCCACGTAGGTGCTTTCAATGGTTGGGAGACCCTTCTCATTAGGGGGACCCGGAACATCCCCCTCAAAGAGGTCACCTGTTACGGGGTACTGCTCGCGTATGTCTCTGGCCGACATGAACAGTGGGAGTTGTTCGTATTCTTCCCAGCCGTACTGGGCGTTGTCGAACTCCTGAGAGGTCATCCACTCAGGCTTCTTGCCTATTGAACTACTCATCGTCCCTGAGACCTCAAGAACTCAACTGAGGCCGGTTGGCTCATACCCCTGTTGTACTCTGTGTCCGGGTTTGTGTGGTACGTGGTCCATTCTGCCTCTTCCCCGGTGTCGGGGTCTACCTTTACCTCAACTTCTGGCTCTGGTTGGGCCTCGTTGTGGGCTATTTCCATGTTCCTCATGGTCCCCAAGGCTTCCATAGAGGGACCGAACTGGTGTTTGCCCAGATGTATGGCTGACTGGTTCGCTAACTGCTGTACTGGGGTGTACACGGGCAGTTGTGAGTGGGCTTCAGAATATCCCTTTCCCCATTCCCGTTCTTCGTCAGTTGGAGTCCATTTGACCGCTTGTTTGCGTTCGTGATACCCTCCGAACCACGATTCGATGACCTCAAACCCCTTGGTTAGTGGCTCCAAGTGTCGAACCGCCTGAGTTGTCTTCCCTAAAGTATCTGCCCCCCACACCTCGCTCTCGTCCATCGGATATTCAGGGGCGGCTGTCATTCGGTGGTACACATCCCCGACGTTCTCCAGTGCCGAACCGTATTTGTCGTTGATCCAGTTCTCGTTTCCCAGTTTCCTACCGTGCTTCCCTTGACCCGAGAGGGCGAAGGATTCAGGAAGACCCGTTTGCATTTGCCCAGCGCTTCGCATAACTTCGACGAACTGGTCTGAGGTCATTGAAGACACTTCCTCGGAGGAGAAGGTGCCCCCCGACCGATGCCTCTCCATGACCTCGTCCTCAAACTGCCCGTGGGTACCTTCTTCGACGTACTCCATCGCATTCATCGACGGGTTCCACAGCCGTTCCGGGTTGATGGGCGGGGTATATAGACGCACCGGCTTCGTCTTCACCTGTCGGAAGTAGCGTTCATCGTCTGACCGACTCATCAGGGACCCTCCCGACCGATGCCTCTCCATGACCTCGTCCTCAAACTGGCCCTCGGTGCCTGCTTTGACGTACTTCTGTGACATGTCTACAGTTTACCATCGTTCCCGATAGGAGTATAGGAGAGAGCAGGCTAACAGCCCCCCTACAGTACTGGTAGAATAGGGGCATGCGAGTAGTTATACCAATGAACCCTACGGAAACACTCGGACGCCGCGGGCGTCGAATGCCAATAACTCCGAAGGCGAGTAAGAAAGAACAACTGAATCCGATCTATATCACGGGATGGGACCGGGTCGACCACCTGAACTTCCACCAACTTCAGATGTTCATGCCTGCTAGGGAACTCCATACCGATGAAATGATCGCACCCGGAGAGTTTGAGGAGTATAACTTCAGTGACACTGGGCTGGAGGAACCGCGGGAACTCTGGGAGCGAAACCTTCATCGAGGTCGAG
>JASLPY010000207.1 GCA_030744755.1 Kiritimatiellia bacterium
CGTCCACGACCAATATCTGTCCGCGATGGGCCGCGGTGGCAGTGTTACCGTGCTCTTCAATCCACTTCTCGATCTCAACCCGGCTTATCACCCAGTTACGTCCGGATTTTACGGCGGGAATCATCCCTGCCCGAACGTACTTGTAGAGGGTTTCCTGAGGTAGATCCAGATAAGCGGCCAACTGCTTTATTGACATGTGTTCGTTCATAGCCCCTTTCACCTACTTTCTATCCCGACACACATCAGCAGTTTACCACACTGAATTCCCTGTTCAACCCCTTTCTGTGTAGGTTTTCTGGGCAATTTCACGGCGGAATTGTCCTCTTTTCGACAGTCAGGCGCGCATACGGTGGATTCCTCTGGCGAGTAGACTCAAGGGGCACGGTCTGAACGGCTTCGTTCTTTGGAAGAGATCATGGGGCTTGGCCCACGACACCGTACCTTGGCCACCCCCATTCGATTCAACGCCAGCAGAGTCACTCGGCCACTAGGAGCGAGAGCCCCCTGTGTCCACAACTCGCGCAGCCGATCCCTCAGACGGCGGAAACGTCCCGCCCCTGAACTGAATCATACCGACAAGCGCTAGAATGAGAATGACGCAGAACGAGAGTACAAGCATAACAAGGGCGCCCTGCCCTTCCTCTGCTTCCGCTCCATATGTTTGCTCAATCATGGTTCTTCCTCCCCGGAACCTTACGCGCGTTGGCCCTTCCTCATCTTCCTCACACATATTAAACACCTATATCCTGCTTTTCGACAAGTCGGGTAAAGTATGATTTTTGCCATAGGTCAACCCCCCATAAGGCATAGGGTATCACCACATCTAGTGGGGTGAGATTCCGGGAGGTAGCTTCCCTCTCCGAGGGGAGTAGGCGCACGGCCGACGGACCGGTTGAGCAATGGGATAGCCGCGAAAGACGGGGGTGAATGGCACTACATCAGGTTTGACTTTGTCGCGAGCTTTGTCCTGAGCTTTATCGCACGCTTGCCCGAGGCGCGCCTTATGGCGTCGCCTCGAGGCCGGTTGTTCGGCCATCCTTCTTTGTCCTGATCATTGTCACGATCGTTGTCGTTCCTCATCGTCGTTCCTCATCGTCGTTCCTCATCGTCGTTCCTCATCGTCGTTCCTCATCGTCGTTCCTCATCGTCGTTCCTCATCGTCGTTCCTCATCGTCGTTCCTCATCGTCGTCTCGATCATCGTCCCGATCTTTGCCGAGGAAGATCAAGACAATGATCGGAACAATGATGAAGAGCGACGACGATCGAGACAAGGATCGCGACGACGATCAACCTGGTCCCGATTGCCTCATTTCATCATCTTTTCTTATCGAACTCTTGCCTGAGGCGCGCCTTGTGGCGTCGCCTCGAGGTTGGTTGTTCGGCAGTCCTTCTTTGTCCTGATCTTCGTCTCGATCGTCCTCCTGATCTTTGTCGAAGAAGATCAAGACAACGATCGGGACAATGATGAAGAGCGACGACGATCGCGACAAGGATCCAGACAAGGATTAGGACCGACTGAGATCGCAACAGATTTGGCCAAGAACTCTTAAGCTAGCGCCATTCGTGACCAGGGCTATGCCTTGGAAATCGGAAAACGTACGATGAATGTGCTGCCTTCATTCTGCGCTGTTTGCAGTTCCATGACGCCTCCAAATCGTTCAACGAGCTGTTTTGCCCCGGCCAGACCTACACCGGTTCCGTTGATGTCGCCGGCCCTGACGTTAGATGCACGGAAGAACTCCTGGAACAGTTTGGGAACGTCGGCTTCCGGAATACCGAGTCCCGTATCACTGACACTCAAGACGGCAGCGCCTTTGTTTCGCCGAAGCGTAACACCCACTGAGCCCTGCGGTGTGTATTTGACAGCGTTCGAAACCAGGTTGGAAACAACGAGGGCAAATCCCTTACGGTCGAATCGAATAGGCAGGGGCATGTCACCGAGGTCAACGGTCATGTCGAGCCCCTTGGCTTCGGCCTGCTCCGTATAGAGGTCGCAGCCGGAGCGGGTCTCCGGGACAATGTCGAAGACTTCGATTTCACCCAGCGGCTTGCCTGATTTGACACTTGAAAGCTGGAGGATATCCTTGATTAAATCCAGGAGCTGGTCCATCCGCACGCCGATCTTCTCTGCCACTTCCACTATCTTTGAGTTCCCCTTGTTGGCAAAACCGAGCGCGGTGGCAAGCATTCTGGAGCCTGAGACAGGTGACTTCAGTTCGTGCACCATGATGCGCATGAACTCCGCTTTCTGTTTGTCAAGCGCCTTGAGTGTCGAGATCTCTTCGTACATCTGGGCATGGTAGAGTGCATACGCCACCAGGCGTGTAACGTGCATAAGTGGTGGAAGGTCCGCATCGGAGAAAGGTTCCCCCCGGTGGTTGATGACCTGTACAACGCCGTAGATTGTATCATTGAAGACCGCGGGTGCACACATCACGTCGCGCGTACGGAAGTTGTTAATCTTGTCCCAAGCGCTGTCGAACCGGAGTTTCGGTGAAACATGGCTGAGGTCATCATAGGCGTCGCTGACCACAAAGGCGCGGCGGGCCAATGCGCAGAAACCGGATAGAGATTCCTCACGGATCGGAAGACGGATCAACCGATTGACATTTCCGACAGGCGCCACGGATTCCAGTTCACGGGTTTCCTCTCTCACCAGGTAGATTGTCGCGGCTTCTGCGTTCAGTTTCTGCTGCACGACCTCCGTGACGTGGAGCAGCACCTTCTGGATATCCACGTCCCCGATCATTCGCTCGTAGAGATCCAGAAGTTGCTCGTGATCGCTGAAATCCAATGCCTGTGGTACGTGGTCAATATCCTGGGAGCCATCCATTCACGGACCTCTCGACTGGAGACTTAGATGCTTTCTAATGCGGAATCTCCGCTCTATATAGGGGAGGCGACTAAAGGATGCAAGATCGCAATTCTGAAAGACACAGTCGCGGGACAGGGACTGCGTGCGGAGCCATTACCGCTGTTGGCCTAATCAATGATAGAGGGATGAATAAAGAGTATGATTTTTCATGTGTACCCCAGGAAGTGATGCGAGATACGGGATTCGTGATGCGAGATGTCGAAAGGCGGGACTATTGACCCCAACGAAACACTCCAAAACTGGGTGTGCGGGTGTCTTTGGGGCCTCCTCGGCGGCCTTTGCCAGGCGATGTAATCTCAAAGTCGTCAATCGCCGCCGA
>JASLPY010000208.1 GCA_030744755.1 Kiritimatiellia bacterium
TGCGAACGGCGATGGCAAGCTGACCGCGGAGGAGTTCAAGGCCGCCCGCCAACAGTTCCAACGATCCAGACAGGGCAATGCACGCCCGGCCGCAGCAGCGCAAACGAAGCTGGTATTTGACCCCGGATGGGAGAAGGAGAAATTTCCGCCGCACGCGGTAAGTCTCAAAACGCCTGAAGAGATTATGGCAATTTATAAGCGTGGTGCGGCGGGTCGCACTTCGGCTGCGAGCGACGCCCTGTCCTTTCCCAAACCTGCCGACGGCATCATGCGTATCGTGGGAACGGGCCACAGTTTCATGGCGCCCGCCTACAAGACCTTGCCCGTCATTTGCCGGGCCGTCGGCTTTGAGCAGCCCCTTTGCCTGCATACCGGCGGCGGCGTCAAAGGCAGCACGCGCTACAAATGGGAGCAGGAAAACGGCATCTTCGAATTTGACGGCAAGCCCCTGCCCAAGCTTCTGGCCGCAATTTCCAACGCGGAATGGGAGGCGATGATCTGGGGCCCCTACGGCAGTGATCGTCCGGAATTCTACACGTGCTGGATCGATTTCTGCGAAAAATACAATCCCGGCATGAAGTTCTATCTCTCCGACGCCTGGCCTGCGCCGGGTCAAGTCCGGATGGTCTTCAACCTCAAAGAAAACCCGGAATCTGAAGCGTTCTTCACCGAAGCGGTCTTCGATCAACTCAGCGCCCACGCGAACGCTGGCTTTGGGGACCTCGTGAAAACGCTGCGCGAATCAACAGATGAAGTATATATCCTTCCCACCCACGCCGCGATGACGGAGGCAGCCAAGCGGTTCATCCGGGGCGAACTTCCCGGCGTTGAAGGCCTGTATACGGTGATCGGCGGAAAAGAGCGTTCTCTTTGGAAAGACAAAATCGGCCACTTAAGTCCCGGCTTCGACCGCCTGGAGGGCTATGTCTTCTACGCCACGCTCTACGGCAAATCCCCTGAACTCATTTCAGCGCCTATCAAGTTCAAGAAGAACCCAAGCTTCCTAAGCGCCGACCTTGATAAAATCTTCCGCGAAATCGCCTGGAAGGCGGTGGTGGAGCATCCCCTCTCCGGCGTTACAGACAAAAACAAGAACGGCATTGGCGATCATCTGGAGTAGCGATCCACTAGAGCGTTGCCTCAACATCAATTCCCGCCGAATCAAAACCGCAGTCGAAGTCCGGCAAAGAGAAGAGGAAAACAAGCCATGAACAAATTAGAGAAACAGAACTCCGGCCTTAGCCGCCGCGACCTCCTGCGCAAACACGGCGGCAAGACGGGTGATGAATTGAAAGCTGAAGGGAAATAACCACTTGCATGGCGGCACTCGGCCTGCGTGGGTTCGCCGCTGACAGGCATATGAATCAGACATTAACAAACTTCCGCCAAGCAGTCGCAGACAGCACTGACTTGCAGGAAAAGGTACGAGCCGGTGCTGACTTGGTCGCACTAGGCAAAGAAAACGGCTACGACTTCAGCCAAGAAGAACTCAACACCGGCTGGAAAGAACTCCAAGAATCCGACGAGGGACTGACTGAGTTCGAGATGGATGTGGTTTCCGGAGGCATCGCTAAAGGCCAGAGGAGGGAGGCAAGTGGTTAAGCAGCATCCTGAAGTAATTATACCCATCCCCACCTCACCCAGTCAATCTGACTGACCGTCGCCGTTCGTTTTTCTTAACAAACAACAACATCAACCTAGTCCGAGGTTGGTGTCAGTCGTTCCGTACCTGGCACCGGTTGCGGTTAAATCTTCAAGTGCTTGGCCAAGCGCACTGACAGTGCTGCAAACGCCTTTGAGGCGGTCTGGTTGACCACACCGTTGCCCAGCAGCCGCAGGCGATCTACTCGGTTAACCAGTGCGCCGGGAGTTGCGTCCAACCCGGAGGAAGTCCCATCAGCTGTTCCACCCAGTTTGGGTTCAGCTTCATGCCGGTTCCCTTGGTCGACGACACAAGCGTCTTCATCCGCTTGTCCGATGGGTTGACGTTGTTCGCATCGTCCTCCAGCGGCGTCGGCCAGTTCTTGGCCTGCTGCGATAGCGTTGGACTTTGCTTGCTGCTGCCGGGATTTGCAGCAAGCGGCGTCGGCCAGTCGGTCTCCTTCCGCACCTTCACCGACAACGGCAGGTGCAGGTTGACCCATTTCATCCAACAATTGGCAGCATAATTGGCAGTAGTCTGAATTGAATCTTACACTCAGTTACACTCACTTCATTTCAGCCTTTGTTTGCAGGGGTAAAATGAGGTGCAAAAATGTGCTAATTTGACTGCCGGAACGCCTGTCACGCCAGAGGTTGCGGGTTCGAGTCCCGTCGGTCACCCCATCTTCTCTATCAATGACTTACGACTTTATTAGGTCAAAGTTACACCCAAAAGTTACACCATTTTCACTGATGTTCATTAATGTCAGGGATGTTTATTAGTGTTCGAAATGTCGTTATAGTTCTCCCTGTTATTATTCAACATTGGGGAGGGGGGGATCCCCGGAAACAGGTCGCCTCAGAAACTATGACCCTCTCTGAAAAAATGACCTCTCAGACAACTGGATAATTAACGGCCCTCGCCAGCAAGCTGAGGATGTCGGGCTGGAGAAGCCGACCGAGTCAGTTGCTTAGCGTTGCTGGCAGCGCCACCCAAGTGTGCCGTGAGTGTGAAGCGATGAAGACTAACTATTCATCATCATCTGAATCGTCCTCTTCCCACACCATGCGTTTCCAATTATCGAAACTAAATTTAACAAAACCAAACACGACGCCGGCCCCGCCTACCGACACGAAATACTGAAATTTTTTCACATCACCAGCCGACACAGCAACACCAATGAATATTATTATCATGGATAAAGATATAAGGGTCAGGCTTACCTTCCATTTCCATTTGGGTGGTTCGTTCATAGGCGGCAGAGGAAACGCCACTGCCAATTCACCGTCAAGCGACCAGAAAAAAGGGTCGGTTTAACTGCTATGCGATCTGCCAAGCTTCACTTTTTTGAAGCAGTAAGCATCCAATCGCCAATCTGTCCTTTCGCCTTTTGGGCAGTAACAATTATTTTGGGGCCATTAATGTGGTGCTGAAAACCAAAGTAATTGTTTTTTGTTAAGAATCGGCATTGCCAATGCCGCTCCTTCTTCTCTTGATATCCTAGATTACTGCAATGATTTAATCCGGATCTTTCTGAAGG
>JASLPY010000209.1 GCA_030744755.1 Kiritimatiellia bacterium
GTGAAAATTTTTCCACGTTTGGCGTCAGCTGCACCCTTCTTATGTTTGATTGTGGACCACTTAGAATGTCCGGACATGGGGGGTAGACTTTTTAAAGGTTTTTTAACTACCTCCCGTCAACTTAGCATAGTTCAACAGGTAGAGGCAATGAGTAGTAGGCCCGAACCCTTTCACTTTTCTATTTGCGGGGGTGCCCTTGGTCTTGTAATCGGATGAGATTAACCTGTCTCCTTGTAGTGGAGGTTAGAAGGAGTGAAGCTTCCTCAATGAATAATTGATAATTGTTCATCGTTAAATGATAATCACTGTTATGAAAACTGTGGAAATCAAAGTTGCCGGGAAGCCCGTTAAGGCGCGGGCCGGGGAGACAGTCATCCATGCCCTGTGGTCCGCGGGGCAAGCGGAATCTATCAAAACCGGTTGTGTGGGTGGTGTCTGTGGGTCCTGCACCATCACCGTTCGCTTTCCCGATGATCGTCTTGGTGGTACCGACCTTGCGTGCTTGTGCCTGGTCGAGGAAGGAATGGAGGTCTTTCCCTGTTCGGTGGATGCGGTCACCCCAGTAGTTCCTCAGCCTGACCCGACTCCCGAAAAACTGCGCACGGCGTACCCGACTCTGGACCGTTGCACAAAATGTGGGAGCTGTACAATCGCCTGTCCAATGGCTATTCCGGTGATGGATTCGATTCTCCGGATGCGGTCGGGGCAACTGGAGGCTGTGGCGGAAGACTTCGTCACCTGCATTCACTGCGGGCTGTGCCGTTTTGTTTGTGAAGACCGGGTCCAGCCGCACAACATGGGTATGTGGGTGCGCCGGTCCATTGGTGCTTCTCAGAAACTCGTTGAGGAACAAACCGGCTCGACCAATTGGGAACAGGTCAACCGTGAATGGGAATATCTTACCGAAGGTAACTCGGGACAGCGACTGGAGCATGCACGCCGATTCCGTGAACGGGGAAGGATCGAAAAATGACGGCATGGGCTCGTGATTCGCTTGATAAAGTCGAAGCCAGCCGGGAAGAAAGACTGCATCAAGGCGCTCTGGAACTTGATGAGATAAACGCGAACAAACTATTGTTAGAATTTCACCCCGACTACCAGGGAGTGGAACGTACTGTGCGGATAGGACCCGACGCTAACCGCCGAAAGTTTCCAAATGAACTGGCCGACCTCTTGGAAGCAGATAGTTGCCTGCCGCCCGACTTCGAGCCTTCAGTGGATATTGAAACTGATGTGCTGATCCTTGGCGGCGGCGGGGCAGGGGCATCTACCGCACTTGCGCTGGAGGGGGCTGGGCTTACCGTCCATCTCGCCACAAAACTCAGGCTGGGCGACTCCAACACCGTTATGGCCGAGGGCGGAATCCAGGCATCGCTTGGACCCGATGACTCTCCACGCCGGCATTTTGCCGACGCCTATGTGGGCGGACACGGCAACAATAACCCGGACCTGCTTCGCATTCTGTGCGATAACGCTTCCGAAACCATTCGCTGGCTTGGACAGCTCGGTTGCATAATGGATCAGAACGATGACGGTACCTTTCGCCTGCGCGCAGGCGGCGGGACCTCCGTTCCCCGTGTGTTGGCGTGCCGGGACTATACCGGGCTCGAAATCATGCGCGTGCTGAAGGATGCGGTGCTGTTGAGTAAAACGCAGGTTCTTCCCGAACACGCTGCTGTCGAACTTCTTGATGACGGGAAAGACGTGACCGGGGCCGTGCTGTGGGATCGCAATAGGGGCAGGCTCATCACTGTTTCGGCACGGGCGGTTCTTCTTGCCACTGGAGGGAGTGGGCAGCTACGCCTGCAGGGGTTTCCTACCAGTAATCACTTTGGAGCGACGGGAGACGGACTAGTCTTGGCCTATCGCCAAGGGTGTGGGCTAGTGCACCCCGAGAGCTACCAATATCATCCGTCTGGAACAGTTTATCCCGAAGCGCTGGTCGGGCAACTCGTGACCGAATCGATCCGATCCGCTGGTGCGCAGGTGTTGAACGCCGAGGGTGAACGCTTTATCGGTGAAATGACGTTCCGCGATGTTTTGGCTGCCGCCGTCATCTCCGAGGTTGCTGGGAGACGCGGCGTGCTAACGCCGAACCAACGAGCAGGGGTATGGCTCGACACTCCGCTCATCGATATAAAAAACGGGGAGGGGGCTCTGCATCGGCAATTTCCGGGTCTCGTTCATCGCTTTAAACGGTACAAAATCGATCCGGCTAAACAGCCTATCCTCATTTATCCGACGCTCCATTACCAGAACGGCGGAATCCGAATCGACCGGGATGGGCGTACCGATATCAAAGGACTGTGGGCGGCGGGAGAGGTAACTGGCGGGCTTCACGGAACCAATCGGCTTATGGGAAACTCGCTTCTCGATATTACGGTATTTGGCAGACGCGCGGCACTGTCCATTCAAAAAGAACTGCCGTCAAGAAAAGCCGTTACCCTGTCTCGGCTCAAAAAAATAAGGGAAGAACTGAAAGCTATCTCGTCCCGGCGGGAGATCATGTCGCCACAACTGTTCCCTGAAGTGGCTAATATGAAGATCAAATTTTAATGAATAATAACCAGTAAATAAAGATGAAATGCTTCTCCAGTGTTGCCCCGAGCCTGTCTGCCCAAGGGTATTGTGGGGTGTACTGGAAAACGCTCTGTTAATTATTAGCCGCTTTCATGATAGAGATCATCACAGTGTACGGGGTCAAGATCTTTGCGGTACTAGTTATACTCGTTGCCCTGATCGTTCTACTCCTTAGAGATAAAAAAGGGGGGGCAAGCATCTCCAAGGCCGATACAGTTAAAAATGAGCTGGACCGGCTTGGCGGCGAATACACCGTACTCGACAACGTGATGGTAAGATCGGGGAGAGGCATATCGTGCGTTCCATACGTGGTGGTATCTCCTCACGGTGTGTTCGTGGTTAACGCGTGCGACCTGAATGGAAAAGTTTCAGGAGATCAAAATGCCGCTGAGTGGCATGTCAAATGCGGGCTGACACGCGATACAATACTGAACCCGCTTTGGGAGAACCGAAAACATATCAATACGTTGGAAAAAAACATTGGGTCATATCCCTTTATTCCCCTAGTGGTGTTTCCG
>JASLPY010000020.1 GCA_030744755.1 Kiritimatiellia bacterium
TAACACCTAGCGCCTAACCCCTTGTGCTGTGGGGTAAACAAAACCTCGTACCCCCGTTTCACCCTGCCCCCGTTGATATGTTTCACAACGCAGATGGCTCAATAGCTGGCAAGCCTCCGGCTTGTCCGGACGTCAGAAGGTCTCCCCAAAGATGTGTAGAGCAACGAGGGCAGGCCCCGGGCTCGTATATCCCGCCCCTTCGGGGCTCTCATGCGAACGCCCGACTGAACACCGAACACCCGAATCGCCCTCTTCCCAGGCTCTCTCACATTGCCCTCAGATCGATATAGGCGAAGTTGATACCTCTTTTACTTAGGTGTTGGATTCTGATCTTGTTAGAGCCCGGTTTCAGTATCAGCGTCACCTTACCCGTCTTTTTCTCCGACCAGCTACCGACATTGGGGAAACCCAGCTGCTCCTGCTCAATCCCATTCACGAGTACGGCACAGGTCGAGCCTGTCTTCGTGGCAAAGGCGATCACCGCCTCAAACTTGCCGCCTTTACCGCCTTCGACCTCAATTTCCTGGTCCTTTTTGATGGGGTAACGGGTGCCACTGGGCGGGGCGGGATCAGAGAGAACCATCGACATATTCGGGGTTTGCCTCAGCAACTCCGCCATCTGCTTCGCCTTTTCGGGATACTGCTCAACCAGGTTATTCGATTCGCACATGTCTTCGGCCAGATTGAACAATTGGGTCACTCCTGGATTTTCCTTTGGGATCGTGCCCGGAGCCGACCATTTTGCGTACAGGGGGCCCTGGCGATACTTCCACTTCCCCGCACGGACCGCACCATTCCCCAGGTAAAACTGCTCGTACGGACTCTTTTCCCCGGGCCCGCCCGTCATCAGGTTCTCGATATTATACCCATCCGGCTGACAGCGAATATCCGCCGGAATCTTCGCGCCCGTAATCGCGGCAAAGGTCGGCATCACATCCAGAGTCGTCGCAATTTCCGAACAGACCGTACCCGCCGGAATGTTGGCCGGCCAGCGCATGATACACGGCACCCGGTGCCCTCCCTCATAGCTCGAGGCCTTTCCGGCACGCAGGGGCTTCGCCGAACCGGCGTGTTCACCCTTTATAAGCCAGGGGCCGTTGTCGGACGTAAAAATCACCAACGTGTTCTCATCGACCCCGATTGCTTTGAGTGCATCGAGTAAACGTCCCGTATTGAAATCAAGCTCAGCGATCACATCGCTGTACAGCCCGTTCCCCGTTTTGCCTTCAAACTCCGGCGAAACATAGAGCGGAACATGCGGCATCGGGTGGGCTAGATAGATGAAAAACGGCTTCTTCTCTTTCACGCTCTCTTCGACAAAGCGGATGCTCTCGTCCGTGAGCCGGCGCGTAATCGTGGTCTGGTCCAGTGGGAACTCGATACATGCCTCGTCCCGCATCAGCGGAACTTTATGCTTCGTCCCTTTCGGGTGTGCTCCTGGCGGAGTCCTGGCATAGAGGTCGATCATTTTATGAGCCGAATACCCTTCTCGGAAATTACAGTCGGCGGCGTACGTCATCGAGCGCGACGGATACATGCCGTTGCTGTAGGGAATGCCGTAGAACGTATCGAATCCCTGCTTGGTCGGCAGGAACTTTACCGCGTCGCCAAGATGCCATTTACCGGCATGGAGGGTTTTGTAGCCGATCGACCTGAGCAGTTCCGCGATAGTGAAATGCCGGGGGTCCATGCCGCTCTCACGGGTCTTGTTGGGAAAAAACACGCCGCTGGGTCCAAGAACTCTTAGCGGATAACACCCGGTCATCAGCGATGCCCGAGACGGCGTACACACGGAGGACGTGACATAAAAGTCGGTAAACTTCCGTCCCTCCTCCGCCATCTTGTCGATGCGAGGGGTCTTGTTCTTCTCTGACCCGAAACAACCGACGTCGGCATATCCCATGTCGTCATTGAAGATTATGACGATATTGGGCTTCCTTGCCGCGTCGTAGCCCTTTGGCGAAGACGGGTCAGCTGCGGCGAATGCCGTTGCGCATATCGCCAGTCCCATGACAAGTGTGATTGACTTCTTCATCGTGCACTAATACGTGGCGTTGAAGCCCCAGCTTCCGGGTTGGGCGATGAACGTGATGTAGTGCTGCGTTTCTTCCTTGAAGGTCAGCCCCTTGACGCCTTGCCGGGGATTGCCGTTCTCCCATACGGACGTCCCGTCTGCCTGAATGCGGGCAATGGCGGAACCGGCGCGTTTGGGGATACCGACGATGGCGGTGGTGCCTTTCGGCGAAACCAGGTCCATCGTGAAAGACGCCGCCTTGTTATGCAGCTCCAGATGTATATCCCCCTTTACAGAGGGCACGGTGGTCTTGATGTGCTTCAGGGGCGCCATCTGCGGCAGGACATGATACGTCCCGTAGCCCGGTGTGATCGGCGCTACGCCGGCACCGTACTGCGACAACAACGTCAGCGCGCCGCCGCACCAGGCGTGGTTGATCGTTCCTCCGCCGTAACCTTCCTTTCCGATTCCCCAGCCTTCCCATAGTGTCGTGTAATGGTGATCGGTCATGGCCTTGAACCGTTTCCTGGTTCGCGCTATTGCATCCTCTTCAAATCGCATGACATACAAGGCCTCGCCCACGTACTTCTCCATGTACGGGCTGCTGTGTTCCTGCGTCCGGAAGACCTCACGGATCGCTCCGTACTGCTCTGGTTTGGCCAGCCCGGAGACGACGGCCAGCGCGTGCGCCCGATCATCCGTCTTGCCCTTGTAGCCTGGCGAACGGTACTTCTTGCCGTTCCAGAAGGTCTTGTTGAAATTCTGTTCGATGCTCTGCATGCGAGCCCCAATCCCGGCGATATCAGCCGTTTCCCCCACGGCCTCGGCCATAAGCTTCTGTCCCTTGAGTGCCAGGTAGAACCAGCCGTTGAAGAGGATCGGCATGTCCTTGTTCTGTCCCCAATCACCCCAGGTCCACCCACCCTTGCGCGAGACCACCAGTCCGTCATTGCCTAGTTTCCAGACTGCCAGATAGCGCTTCACACGCGGATAAACGGTGCGAATCGTCTCGAGGTCCCCCGAGTAGAGGTAATAGGTCCAGAACCCGAAATACCCGACCGAATTGAGCATCTGCGTCGGCAGTTCCTTGTTCCAGTTGCCGGCGGGTACAGGCGAGTAGACCGTGCCGTCTCCCCGTTGCCAGTTCATCAGCTCCAGGATTCCCTTTTTGGCCAGATCATTGCTTCGAGGGTCAAGCGCATAGAAGGCCTCGCCAATTTCATTGACCGCGTCACCCCACCATTGCGCGCGTTCGCGGTCCGGGCAGTCATAGTAGGTGTCCCGCATGGTGATATAGAGGGTACGAACGGCTTTCTTGCGGTACCGGTTCAGGAAGTCATCATCGCACTCGAAGCTCCCCGTGAACTCCGTGTTGTAGCCGGTCTCGCGATACTTGAGCGCCAGGATCTTGAAGCCGGCGGGTACCGTGTAATGGACCTCGTGCCCGTTCATCCAGCCCAGGTTCTCGTATTCCTGGACGCCCTCCCGGGTCACGTATTCCGATCTCACATTGGGCGGCCCTCCGCCCTTGTAGTTGTCCATGCGGATGTCGATCAGCTGACCACCCGGTCCCTCCACCTTTAGATACGGCGTGATCTGCGCATTGTAGGGGAGTGTTGCCTTGACCGTCTTGCCGTCGGAGACCTCTGGGAGGTCTTCGGCGTTCACGTAGTCTTTCAGCCCGAAGTCCTTCCACAGCGGGATGGGGCGTTCGACCAGTTTGTTCCACGGCGCGCACGGCGGGTTGCCGTACTCGGCGGCTGCATGCCACGCGTCGTCGTCGAAGCCCGGGGTCTGCCAGCCGACGAGGTCTTTGCCGGCGTCGAAGCGGATATTGGACTCGGGCAGACGGTAGTTCGGATGAGGGGCTCCCGTGTTCCCATACGCGGGATGGACAACGGCCTTCCAGCTGCCGTCGCTCGGCAGAGCTCTCCCGTCTATGTTCGCATCGAAGACCAGTCCCGACCTGCCGCTACTCTTGTGGCTGAAGCCGTCCTTGCCGTAGTACCAAACAAGGATCGCGACCGTGTTCTCCCCCTTCTGAAGATGCCCGGTCAGGTCAACCCGGTCATAGTACGTGTCGTTCGGGGTCGGACCGCGTTTGAGCTGTCCTTCGAACACGACCAGCTTGCCGTTGATCCAGAGCCAGTACTTGGAGTCTACTGCGATTCGGGCCACGGCACGGCGTGGCGCAGCTTCCAACGTCACCGATTTCCTGAAACAGGTCCAGAGGTTCGCGGTTCCAGAGGCCCTCGCTTGACCCTTCTTTCCGGCTGTCGTTGTGCCGGTGACGAGGTTGATCTTGGCATCCTCTTCGACGCTCTTCGTCATTCGCTTGCCGTTGAGCGTGTACTCCAAGAACAGTTTCTTCAGTGTGCCATATGCCGGGTCTTTGCCGGCGACTTCGTTGGAACTCTCGAGGGTGACATTCCCGGCAGCAATCTCTTGCTGGAACTTCTTGGTGAGGTCGACCTGCTTTGCCGGATTGCCGACCTCTCCGTAGAGCGCCTTCTTGATAACAATGACGGCTCCCTCTTGGGATGGGCTTGCCTGCGCCCCGGACGTTTCCGCCACGCCGATCCATGATGCCTGCCATACGTCCTCGCCCACTGCAACCAAAGCTGCAAGAGTTAAAAGTACTCCTATTGACCATTGCCGTATCATCTTCATTGCTCCTTCTCTCATCACCTTCCATTGCGTGACGTTTTCATTCTAACTACCCGTTTCACTTGATCTCAAACGACTGACGCATCGGCCTTTCCGCAACAGGAACTGAATATGATCGATTTCCTATTCTGGCGCTTGTCTCTTTGCTACCTATCGTGCATTCCATTCTCAATGCACGCATTCTAACACATGCGTGGTCCATGCCTCACGCTTTCCGGCATGATAAGGCGTTGGCATGCCGGATAGCAATGACGTGTGTCACACAAAAGGCCTGAAATCCACACATCTCCATCCCTCCCTTCCTGTAGATTCTGTAGATCCTGTCAAGAAACTCCCATACCCGCGCCCTTATGCGGTCAAAACGGCTCATTACGAAAAAGGCTCGTTTTCATTTGGAGTTCCTTTACGGACGGATTTGCGATAAACCATGTTGCGATAGACCGACGGCGCATTGTCTACCCAATAAGGAGAAGAGATGAAGATGTCAAAAGTAAGTGCAGTTTTGTTGGCAGGTTTTGTTGGGCTTTGTAGCAGTGCAATGGCTAAGCCGCTCAAGGTCTATATCCTTGCGGGGCAATCCAACATGGAGGGCCATGCCAAGGTTTCGGCCTTTGACCATCTTGCCATGGACCCCAAGACGGTTCCGCTGCTCAAAGAAATGCGCGCGGCTGACGGCACACCACGCGTTTGCGAAAAGGTGTGGATTTCCTATTTCAACGGCAGGGAAGATGGGGAGGCCGACGGCTTTGGCAAACTGACGGCTGGTTATGGATCACGCAAAGATGCTACCCAGGACGGGGGGAAGATCGGTCCTGAATTCACCTTTGGGATCTTCATGCAGAAGGTGCTGGATGAACCCATCCTCATCATCAAGACTGCCTGGGGCGGAAAATCACTGCACACCGACTTTCGATCACCGAGTGCAGGGCCGTATGAATTCAGTGAGAAGGAACTGGAAGGCCTCAAAAAACAGGGCAAAGACATCGGACAGGTGAAAGCGGATCGGGCCAAGGCGACCGGTGTCTATTATCGCCTCATGCTCGGGCACGTCCAGCGGGTGCTGAAGGACATCAAGCGGGTATGCCCTGTATACAACCCTGAACAGGGCTATGAGGTGGCTGGCTTCGTCTGGTTCCAGGGGTGGAACGACATGGTGAATAGCGGCGTCTATCCCAACCGGGGCCAGGCCGGCGGATACGATCTCTACAGCAAACTGATGGCAGACTTCATTCGTGACGTGCGCAAGGATCTCTCCGCGCCCAAGATGCCTTTTGTGATTGGCGTGATGGGAGCCGGTGGGCCTACGGACAAGTATGGGGCGGACCAGCAACGGTATAAGGGGATTCACCAGACCTTTAGAGATGCCATGGCCGCGCCGGCAGCCCTGCCGGAGTTCAAAGGCAATGTCGCCGCCGTCCTGACGGAGAACTACTGGGACATGGAACTGGATGCTGTATCGAAGAAGGGCGGTGAGCTTAGAGCCAAATCCCGGGAATTAAGTAAGACAGACATGAGCCGCGAGGAGCAGAAAGCGGCTTTGGAGAAATTCCGTGCCGAGCTCTATACACCGAGGGACCTTGAATTGCTTAAGGGCATTACCAATGCCGGTTACCACTACCTGGGTTCACCGAAGATAATGGCGCAGATCGGCAAGGGATTTGCCGAGGCCATGGTTGAAATGACCAAAAAGTAAGGTGTTGAAGCGTGACGCCTCGCCGGTATTTGTGGAGAGTATCACCAGAGGTTGAGTGCGAAGCCCACAGCCTTGGTGACAGCGTTCATATGTGATTGCTATCGTGCTATCGTGCATTCGACACGATAACTCTTTTGAGGAGAGGCGTTTACGTCGACATCTGTACTCCTCTGGGGCCTTAGAAGCAAGAAATCAGGCTCTATTTGAGCTGTAACGAGTTCTCTCCTCGCGCACGCAGAAACGGTTTTGCTCTCCCCAGTCCTCATCTCCACAACATCGCCATTCGGACGGTTGGCATAACGATGCCATACTCGCACCACTATCCTTACACGTCAATATCGGGCCGCTTTTTCGCCTCTAAGCCATCCAGGAGAGCCCAAGCCAAGCGTAGTCTACTCTCCCAGAAAGACTTAGCGTGTCGAATGCACGTATTCAATGCACGTATTCCTAATGCACGTATTCATGGGGCCAACAGCGGGCACGTGCGGAGCATTCGGTGAGGAAGCACGATCTATGAGCACACCATTCGCCGGCTCGGCACATCTGAATCCTCACGGATTCAGCTACTGAAGATCATCCCCGGGGAAGCGTACCCAGCGTAGGCGTTGCCAACGCTGGGCTGTCCTGTTAATCGCCTTTGGCGAAATTTGTTTCTCTTTTTTTCTTGCTTAATGGGAATTTTAGGATTATTATCGAGGTAGTAGGTAAGAAAAGACCTTAGGTGCCAGGGTATATTCGTCCTTGTTGCCGCAGGGTCGATACGGAGGTATGCTACTGAATAGAAGTGTTGTCGTCGGCGTCAGGGGTGATGCTGACGGGTGGCTGGAACCGGTGTTTACGAAGGTTTCCAGCAGAGAGAAACGCGAAAGGTGTTTGCCTTTCACAGTCGCATGTAAAGTAAATGCTCTTGAAGAGCCGGGCGACTTGAACTCTCTGCACCAGTCACTCATCTCGTAATGAGGAGACGGCACAATGACCGAGTGGCAAAGCAAAAGCCTTTCGATTTCCAGCATACGCAATTTCCGCCATGGTTTGGGTGGTACGTTAGTCCGGCTTGTCATAGCCGGACTTTTTCTTGCCTCCGCCTCCGCCGGATGGGCATCCATTCTTCCATTCACTGATGACTTTCAGAGTTATACCCAAGGGACCGATCTCGACGGTAGCAACGGGTGGGCAGTGGCCGGCAGTGGTTCGGTCACCGTGACCAACCATCTGTCCAGTAAGCGCGCCGCTCTGATCCCCAATAGCAGTACGAACGTCATCCTGGAGAACGACTTCACCGACGACTCGAACGTGGTATCGATCGCTTTCGACCTTCAGCCCGTTTATACCGACGGTGATCCCTCGGATCTCATTCCCGACGATGCAACCTTCGTATACTACATCGGCACTAACGGGATGGTAACAGCGTATGACGGCCAGGATGCCTCGAACCTCACCCATGACATAATATCGGACCAGTCTCCCACGAACTTCGTCGTCACCCTCGATTACGCGACCTCGAACTGGTCGCTTTATGTGGGAGGTGCTGAGATCGTGTCCGATTTCGGTTTCTATTCCAGCAGTAACTCCGACTTCAACCAGATTTCATTCCTGGAGTCATCGTCGACGTCTTACCTGGACAATGTGGACATCAAGGCTCCGCCGCTGGTTTACTTCGATCTGGCATCAGGCGAGTATGCAGAGGGCTTGAGCGTGACAGTGACTGCACGGCTTTCAACCGCCTATAGCACCGCCGTCACCGTAAACCATGCGCTCACCGGTGGTGGAAGTGGAGAACCCGCCGACATTACCGGTTATAGTAGCGGCACACTTACTTTCGATATAGGCGAAACGGAGACCAACTTCACGTTTACTGTCACTGACGACATTTTTTGGGAGGAAGCCGAGACCCTCGTGTTCCAGTTGAGCGACGTGACGAACGGTATACTGGGTTCGCCATCGACCTTTACGCTGACTATCCCTGATGACGCCGGGGACTGGAGCCTTCCGTTCAGCGACGACTTCGAGCCTCCGCGAACCACCGGAAATCTGGACGCTCAGAACGGGTGGCAGGCCACCGATGCGGAAGTGCAGACCACCACATTTATCGATACGCAGGCCGCGAGCATCACGTCCTCGACCGGCATCGCAAGCCACCCGTTTGCCGCCGGTAATTCCAACGTCTGGACCGACCTGTACATCCAGCCGGTGTTTGGCGACAACTCGTCCACCAACCCGCCGGACGACAGTTCGTTTGCTTTCTTCGTGAATAACAGCTCCAACGTCGTGGTTTACAATGGTAACGCCACCCAGGCCCTGACCGGTGTCACTATCACACAAGGCAAGTGGGTGCGCTTCACGGTGTTCAGTGATTACGCAAACAGCAACTGGGACCTGTACGTAGACGGCGTACCGGTAACGAACGACGTGGATTTCTACACCAACACCGCTCCGACCAGTTATACTGAGTTCGGCGTACGTGGTGGCGGCGGGTCGAGTGCGCCGTTCGATGATGTGTACATCTCCACGAATCCGCCAGACCCGTTTGTGACGTTCACCGTGGCCTCCAATTCCTATGACGAAGGCAGCACGGCCACTGGCTACGTGTCGCTGTCGTGGGCTTCCGCGAGCAATGTGACCGTGGACGTGACGGATCTCCTGACTGGGACGGCGACGAACGGCGGGGCGGGCCAGGACTACACCTTCAGCAGTCCCAGCAACCTGACGATCATCGCCGGAACAACGAACCTGCCGTTCACGTTCGTGATCGAACAGGACAATGACGGTGAACCTGCAGAAACAATCGAGTTCGCGCTTGCGAACTACGGCGGTGGTTCGGCCGGTGATATCACAAACTTCACGGCGTATATCAACATCGACCCGTCCGACGTGCCTGATATCAGCTTCCAGACGAATGCGGTGTCTATCCCCGAAAGCACGGGTGTCGTAACGGTGACGGTAACAGTCAGCGTGCCCTACAACATTGATACCGTGAAAGTAGATTATGCGGTCAGCGGTACCGCAACTCTGAACGACGATTTCACGAATTACTCTGACGGGACGCTGATCCTGGATCCCGGCGACACCTCGACTAACTTCACCTTCGAGGTCATCAACGATCTCGAGGACGAACTGGACGAAACCGTGATCTTCGGCCTGTCGAACTTCATCAACTGTTCGGACGGCACGCACACGCAGATTACTTACACGATTCTCGAGGACGTTGGCGACGAGAAGCCCAATGTGTACTTTGCATCCTCCGGGGCGACCGTATCCGAAGGCGTCGGCACGGTGACTCAAAAGGTGTACCTGTCCAAGACGTACAACGGGACGGTGACCATCGAGGTTGAGGACACCCTGTCCGGCACGGCCACAAATGGCGGCTTGGATTACGCCATGGGAATAACAAACCTGTCGTTCTCGCCCGGCAGCACCAGTGAAGAGTACACCGTTGCGATCAACGACGACACCATTGGTGAAGACGATGACACGATCATCCTCCAGTTGAGTAATGTCAGTGGCGCCACGATCATTGCACCGTTGACCCATACCATCACTATTTCAGATGATGTCGCCGACTGGGGGCTGCCGTTCTATGAAACCTTCGAGTCGAGAAATGAAGCCGACCTGGACGGCCAGCACGGATGGGATGCGCTCGACGCCACGGTGCAGAGCAACAACACGTACGGCGGCAGCACCTATGCCGGCAGCATCAACTCCGAGACCGGCTTTGCTCTTCACCCGTTCTCCGACGGCAAGTCCAACGTCTGGACGGATATCTACATCCAGCCGGTGTTTGCTGATGACAGCAGCGCCAGCGTGACCGATGTGCCTGCGGACAGCACCTTCGCGTTTTACGTGAACACCAACGGTGACGTCGTGGTTTATGACGGCAATGTCAGAAAGACGAATGACACGAACCTGACCGAGGGAGAATGGGTCCGGTTTACCGTGAACAGTGATTACGCGGCCACGAACTGGTCCCTTTACACTAACGGTTCCCCTGTTGCGATAGAGAGTGGATTGTCCTTCTACACGAATACTACAACATCCTATACCGAGTTTGGTATCAGGGGCGCGGGCTCATCCAATGCGCCTGTGGACGATGTGAGCATAACTCTCACCAGTCCGCTTGCCGGCCTGCCCATTGCGAGTTTCCTTGCGGCTACGGGGTCCGGGGCCGAAAGCGTTCTCAGTGTTACCGGTACGGTTGTCCTGAGCAAGAGCTATGCGAGTACCGTCACGGTGGACCACGTGCTTCTCGACGATGGCGCTGCCGAAGCGGGCCAGGATTACAACTACACGCCCGGAACAGTAACATTCGATCCGGGTGAACAGACAAACACCTTCACATTCACAATTATCAACGATATCGTCGTTGATGGGCCGGACACACTTACCTTCTCGTTGAGCGGTTACAGCAATGCCGAAGCCGGGACAAGCACCAACTTTGCCTACACCATCCTGGCGGACATTGACGACGTTCCCCCTGACATCTCGTTTGTCACAAACGTCTACTCCGCCGGCGAAGACGTGCTTTCCGGAACGGGTACTGTATATCTGAGCAAGACCTACAGCGGCACGGTGACGGTGAATCATGCCGTAATAGCACTCGGCACGACGGCCGACATCGGTGATGACTACACGTACTCGGCAGACACGCTGACGTTCAATCCGTACGTGACCAACGCCAGCTTCACATTTACCATTGTCGACGACACGTACGACGAGTCGGACGAGACGATCAAGTTCGGCCTCAGCGGTCAGAATGTGGGCTCCCTGGCGCCGTATTCAGAGTTCACCTACACCATCCTTGAAGACACGAACGACTGGTTCGCGCTGCCCTTTGTGGAGACGTTCGAAGACCGGACCCTGAGCGGGTTAAGCGGTCAGCACGGGTGGTATGCCGTGGATACCGACGTGACCAATGCTCCGGCCGCTTACATACATACAGATTCGCAGGCAGGCCTCATCATGGCCGATGCCGGTTTGATCCGCCACACCTTCAACGACGGCCAGTCCAACGTGTGGACGGATCTCTACATCCAGCCCGTGTTCGGGGCCGACGACGACAGCGTGACCAATCCGCCTGCCAACAGCAGTTTTGCGTTTTACGTCTACACCAACGGGCAAGTGGTGGCTTTCGACGGACGGAATTCACCGACACAGCTGGTGCACACCGCTCTGAACCCGGGCGATTGGGTTCGCTTCACGGTCTTCAGCGACTACGCTGACACCGAGTGGGATCTGTACCTGAACGATATCCTACTGCGCGAGAACATGGATTTCGTTGATGCAACCGCTCCCGCGTCTTACACTGAGTTCGGCGTGCGCGGAGCTGGATCTTCCAACGCTCCCATTGACGACGTGAGCATAACTCTCACTACGCCATTCCCTGTTCCAAAGGGCGCAATGTTCCTGCTCAGATAGAGGACGGTGCACAGAGCTTAATAGACTATTGACGAGACAAACAGGAGTGCTTGAGAGTTCTATGAAGGCGGTCTGGAGTGAGGGGAAGCAGGTCCGACTTGAAATGGGACCATGGTCCCATGCAATTGGGATCTATAAAGCAGGATGGGGTCGACAAGATGAATTCGACGGGGCGCCACGCACAGCGTGGAAGGTATATATGCATACGTAGGCTTGGTGCGGTACTGACCGCGGGGCTTTTGTTGACCTGTACAGGAGTTGTCGAGGGCGCATCCACGGTGCCCTTTTCGGACTCCTTCGACTATCCCAACGGGACCGACCTGGACGGCACGAACGGATGGGGTGTAACCGGCAGCGGCTCGGCCATTGCCACCAACAGCCGGGCACGGCTTGGCGACGTGACTGTGTCCAACGTTTTCACGGGCGAGGAAGAGGTCGTTACGATTACGTTTGACGTCCAGCCACGGTTTAACGAAGGCAATCCCTCCTCACTCATTCCCGCTGATGCAACATACGCATTCTACGTCGATACCAACGGATTGATTACGGCGTTCGACGGCCAGGCCGCATCGAACCTGACGCATGATCCTCTGAGTGAGAGCAGCAGCACTCAAATCACCGTGCGGGTGGACTACCCGGCTGAGACATGGTCGTTGTGGTTGGGCGACACGAAAGTGGCCACCGACTTTGCTTTCTACGGGGCGGCCACATCGGCTTTCACTGAAGTGGGTTTCATCGAAGGTTCTACCAACATGTACTCCTATGTCGACAACGTGGAGATCCTGGAAGTGCACCCCCGGCCCAGCGCTGCATACGCGACAGCTTCGCTGACGGTTGCCGAGACCCAGGGCACGGTCACGGCCACGGTTATCCTCAGCGAGGCGCACGACGAAGAAGTCCGGGTGGATCATTATCTCGCCGGCGGGACCGCCTTATTCGGCCAGGATTTCACCAACTATACGGACGGTACATTGATCTTCGCGGTAGACGACACGAACAAGACATTCACATTCGATATTCTCAACGATACGAGTAACGAACCGCCAGAAACCATCATCTTCGGCCTCACCGGCTACAGCAACTCCACACCCGCTGAGCCGTCAAGCTTTGCAGTTACCATCGGGGACGACGGTTCCGACTGGAGTCTCCCGTTCTATGAGCCGTTCGAGGACCGAACCCTCGGTGACCTCGACGGTCAGAACGGCTGGCGTGGCGATGATGCAGTCGCACAGAGCAACGTGGTCAGAGCCGGGAATCAGGCAGGCAGCCTCAATTCCGCGACAGGTATGATTAGTCACCCGTTCGGTGACAGTCAGACAAACGTCTGGACCGACCTGTACATCCAGCCGGTGTTCGCTTCCGACGACGAGAACGTGACCAATCCGCCTTCCGACAGCAGCTTTGCGTTCTATGTATCAACCAACGGACAGGTGGTGGCTTTCGACGGTACGACGCCTACACAGCTCGTGCATTACGCGCTGACCGAGGAGGAATGGGTACGGTTTACCGTACGCAGCGATTACGTATCCACCAACTGGTCCCTGTATGTAAATGGCTTCATGGTTGCTGAGGACCTTGGCTTCTATGATACTGCTGCGACAAGCTACACTGAGTTCGGAGTGCGCGGAGCGGGCACCACCAATGCCTATATCGACGATGTCCGAATCCAGGAAGCGAGGCCCATTACAATCGGCGTATCATTCGTGACGACCGAGGCAGAGGGCGAGGAATCCGTGGGCGTCGTGACGGCGACAGTTGCCCTGAGCGAGGCCGTCACCAACGAAGTCAGTGTAGACCATTTCCACATCGGCGGCACGGCTGACTTCGGTGCGGACTTCACGAACTACACGCCGGGGACCCTGACTTTCTCCCCGGGCCAGCTCTCCACTTCCTTCACGTTCACGGTTATAGACGACTTCGACCCCGATCCTGATGAGACGATCACTTTCGGGTTGCACAACTTCGTTGATATAGAGGCAGGAGAGTTCACAAACTTCACCTACACCATCCTGTACGAACCGGCCGACGAGCCGCCGCCGGTTTCGTTCGAACCGGCCGAGGCCGAGGCCGAGGAGTCCGTGGCTGTCGTGACGGCGACCGTTGTCCTGGGCGCTCCCAGCGGGAAAGAAGTCAACGTAGACCACTTCCTCATCGGCGGCACGGCAGATTTTGGTGCGGACTTTACCAACTACACTCCGGGGACACTGACATTCTCCCCAGGCCAGGTCTCCACGTCCTTCACCTTCACGGTCATAAACGACACGGAGAACGAACCGGACGAGACGATCGTTATCGGGCTGAGTAACTATGTCAATGGGGTAGCAGGGGTGGAGACGAACTTTACCTACACGATCCTGTACGAACTGGCGGACGAGCCACCGGTGGTTTCGTTCCAGACCAGTGGTGTTCGCGTCGATGCGGATGTGCCTGCTGCTTCGATTCCAGTTGTTCTGTTTCCTGCGCAGTCAACCACAGTTACAGTGGCTCACGCCATCCTACCTGCCAGCACGGCGACCGACGGCCTGGATTACACCAATTACACTCCCGGCACGCTCACCTTCGACCCGGGAGAGACGAATCAGTTCATCACCTTCACGGTCATTGATAATGGGGAAGACGTGGATGAGGAGATTGTCATAGGGCTGAGCAACTTCACCAACGCGTCTGCTGGTCTGTACACCGAATTCACCTATACCATAGCAGGCGACTCGAACCTATGGTACAGCTTGCCGTTTGCCGAAACGTTTGAACTGGGGGCGCCGGTCGAGCTGGATGGTCACCGCGGCTGGGTATCCGGGAATGCCACGGTGCAGACTGATGTGGTTTACTCGGGAAGCAAGGCAGCGGAAGTAAACAGCGGCCTCAGCCACACCTTCTTCGGCGGTCAAACCGACGTTTGGACCGACATGCGTGTCCGCCCGTTACTCGGTACGCCTCCGTCGGTCCCTGGGAACAGTACCTTCGCATTTTATGTAAACACGAACGGGCACGTTTGGGCCTATGACGGCGACACAGCAAGGGATCTCACGCCTCCGGTGCCCGCCATCAGCGAGGGGCAATGGAAGCGGTTCACCGTGCACAGCGATTATGTCGACAAGACGTGGGATCTGTACGTTAATGGAATGCTCATGGCTGAAGACCTCGCGTTCTACAGCGACAGCGTAACGAATTACAGCGAGTTTGGCTTGCGTTCCTTTCGCACCACCAACGCGCCGTACAGTGCCCATTTAGACGACGTCAGCATCGGTCTCACCAGGCCGTCGGGGGTGTTCGATATCGGTACGCTACTGCTCATCAGGTAGCGGTTGGGAGGATAGAGTGGTTCTTCCGGCTTACGGGTGTCGATTGCACCTGTCCCCGGGCTTGAAGGGGGTCGCAGAGACACTTTCAACATCCTTCATCCCCCCGGGCCGGGACGGCTTTCGAGGCTTGCCGTGCCTCTTTCACCAGGGCCATTTAATCCATAAGCTCACTCTCTTGTGTCGCAGGAAGTTATGCAAAAAGTCTGAACTACGCTGCACTCAATGAACCCGCTGAAAACGAGATCTCCCGATTGGAATCGGGAGCTACAGGGGATCGAACGTAGCGCCCGACTCCGATCGGGCGACCTCCTCGCTGGATGATGAACACGCTGCAAGTGGTATTGGAATACTGAACACTCTGATCCCAAATGCCTTACGGAAAACTGAATGACCCTGCCTCTTTAATACTCTCATGATTGACCAGACCCGCTGAACGTGGTCTTATGATATCGGACCAGGAGGGCCGATGAATTCACGTACACTCAGAAAGAACTACCTGCTCGCCCTTTCCGCGGTAGTCTATCTCGTGACGCTGCTGTTGCTGCTTAGCGAGCTGGACCGGCAGTACTACCAGGTGGAGAAAGAATCCACCATCAAGTACAATTTCCGTACGCTGTTTCCGCACGACACAAGGCCCCTGCAGGATGTCACCCGGAGGATCCTGGCTCGACACGATGCGGAGGAAACCGTAGACCGCCAATTGGAGAAGGAATGGCGGCAGATCGCGCAGGGTCTGCTGTCCGGAGAGGGTTGCGTGTTCCGAATTCGGATCGTGCCGAAGGACGAGGCCCAGCTGCTGGTTCAGGTGGATAACGAGAAGTTTGATCGATTGAACGGATTTGGGAATACTCTCTTCTACAGGAACTTCCAAAACGTGGTCTCTTACGAGATTGCCGGTGCGGCCGAGAAACCCTGGACCGGTTTGCTCTCCTTCCACTACACCACTCCGGGAAGCTACCAGCCGATTGTCGCGCTGACAAACCGCTACCGACTCTGGGCCCTGCTGATGTTCGCGCTTGTGACGGCCGGGTATGCCGTTGTGCTCCGCAAGCTGATCTTTCCGATAAAGCGCGTGGTGAGCCGCATCGATGCCGTGTCATCGTCAGCGCCCCAGCTCATGCCGAAACCATCCTCTGTACTTGAGAAGGCTTACAACGATCTCGCGCGCGACGCCATCCTCCTGCGGCTTGGGCAGTCGATTCGCAACATCGCGGCCGGGGACCCGGCGATCGATCGATCGCAATTGCTTGCGCGTGCTCCGCGCGTGCTGGTGCAACTACTGGATTACCGCGCGGCGCTGGTATACGACGTCTCGCCGGACGAATCGGGTCAATTGTCGGTTTCCGGTTGCGTCGGCGCTGACGATGGGAGAAGCTCGCGTGACTATGAAGCATACTGCATGCAACATGTTTTCATTCCCGGAAAGATCGATGGGCTCGCGGGTGTGAGGCGGGAGTTGCTCGCAGACTGTGCCGTATGCGACATCACCCAGCCGGAGGATCGCCCGCATCTTACCTTCCTGGTGCTGTTCCTCCCCGCCAAATTGAGCTCGTTCGATGCGGAGCTCCGTGAATGGCACCTGGAAACGGTCGAGCGGGTGGCCGAACAGCTACGTGACACCGTCGCGGTATTCGACATGCAGTGGCGACATGTCCGCAATGAGCGCAGCCGTGCAAACATCAACCTGGCACGAAACCTGGGACACGATCTCACCAACATCATCGCGACATCCAAACTGGATATCCTGACGGCCACGAAGATTCTGGACGCCGGAGAGATCGATGGCTCCGATGCTGCCGTCCGGCGGCAGTTGCTCAGTGAATCGGTACAGGGACTTCTCAATAATGCGCGGCTTCTGCAGGAGGTCGTCAATATCTACCGTTCATTCAGCTACATCAACCGTCCGCGTTTTGAGACAGTGTCGATCAACAGGGCTCTTGACGAGATAATCGAAGTGTTCTCGTTCTCGCTGCCGGGGAAAACCATTGTGCGCAAGCACTACGACCAAGACCTGCCGGAATCCA
Source organism: Kiritimatiellia bacterium (assembly GCA_030744755.1). GTDB lineage: Bacteria > Verrucomicrobiota > Kiritimatiellia > UBA8416 > JADHWI01 > JASLPY01. The sequence continues at coordinate 17,113 of JASLPY010000020.1, forward strand.
CGGTGGAGCCGCGTTTACTGAAGCTGGCCGTGTTCAATATACTGAGCAACGCGGTCGATGCTATAAAGTTGAGCGGAGCGGGGGACGGAGAGATCACTGTCTTCACCAGCATGGTTAGCGGCAGCGACGATGTGTGTATCTCGATTCGGGACAACGGCATGGGCATACCCAACCCGGACGGGCAATTGGCGAGCCAGGCGGAGATCGACAAGATATTCCGCTATGGTGTCTCGACGAAAACAGAAGAGGGTGGCGAAGGCCTTGGACTTAGCTGGGTATGGACGATCGTTGAGGAGTTTCATGGCGGAAAGGTGCAGGCACGGAATCATCCGGATGGTGGCGCAGAGTTCTCGCTGCTGATCCCAATACGCGACAATGACAACGGAGTAATGTATGACGACTGATCAACCGATCAAAATCCTGATTGTTGATGATAATGCGCAATACCGCGAAGCATTTAAGCGGACCTTGCTGCTTGAAGACTACGAGGTATGTGAGGCAGCGGATGCTGACGAGGCCATAGCGGTCATAGAGTCACAATCCCCCGACGTGGTAGTGACGGACCTCCAGATGCGCACGGATCGCGAAGGGCTTGAGCTGATCGAAACGATAAAGGCCTCCGATCCCTTCCTACCGGTGATCATGATATCTGCCGTCGGATCCTTTGAAGAGGGTGCCCTGGCCACGAAAATGGGTGCCGTCCATGTTATCCACAAGAGCCGCATAGAAGACGAAATGGAGAGCTTCTTTGATACTATCCGCCAGTCGCACGAGTCCTGCCGCAAGAGCCGCAGCCAGCTCGCGATGATTGCGAGGGCAAGGCAGCAAAGGGACCTGAAAGAGGACGACGACCGGGTTGAGGCCGTCAGGGCACTGCTCGATGATCCGGATGCCGATCCGCACGTCCAGGGCGAGGCGTACGACTTCATCACTTCCATCAGCGAGGTGGAAATGCTTCGCAGATCCGAACTGGACATGCAGCATGCATCAGAATCCGATCGCGACCAGGAAACGTATGCGGCTGCCCTGGCGGAACTCAAGGACAATCTGGCAGGCTATGACGGGTTGGGAGACGACTCCAGGCAAGCTCTTGCGACCGCAGAGTATCTTTACGAATTGCAGGAGAATCGTGAACTGCTCGATTTCTCCAGGACCGTCGCCTTCTCCTACTGTTTTGCGGTGGAGTGCGAGGTGCGGATCCGGCTCAAGGGGAAGATCACCCGGTTGGCCTCGAATCGTATTAACCAACGCATATTCGAGGCCTGTATGGACAAGAAGACCCGGCGCGTGGATATGGGCTTTCAGCAGAACCTTATGCTGGCGGCGCGAAACAGAGGGGTACATTTCACTATCGACAACGTGAAGGCGGTTCTAATGAGCCTCATGGGGGGGAAAGGCAGGTTCCGGGCCAACGGGCTCAAGGATATAGGGATTCTCCTGTTGTGCTTTGCAAGAGAGTATTCGTTCAGCAAGTGGGGACAGACGATTAAGGTCAAGAATCCTCTGAATGTGAAGGGCCTGCAATATGAGGAGGAGGTCCTCGCCCTTGCTGGTTCGCTCATTGATCTCCAATATGCCCGCAATCCCTATATCCATCCCGATGTCAAAAAGAAGGAACAGCTCGCGAAGCTGCGCCAAACCGCCTTTGACTGTCTGCGCGAACTGGGGAAAGTAGTCTAAAGATATCCCGGTATCATCCGTCAAATGCATGTTGCCCGAAAGGCGGCCTGGATTAGCCGGAATTGAACAAGCAGCATGCGATCAAGGGATTAGAATTGGAGAACGTAACCACCCGCGCTCCCGCGCTAGAGGGCCCGAGGACACGGAGGTTAGATGGGAGGAGGGGATTTGGGCTCCGGGGAAGTTGTATGAATCTGGCGGAATGACCCCCTCTACCCCTCATTCCTTTTCCCAGATTCATGCAACGTTTGCCATGGAGAGGAAGAAGAGAAAGAATGTAGGCTTCTCATTACCGCCTTCGTTCTGACCTGTCTCCTCCGTCCCCACAATCTCTCTCAAGAGGCAAACGTGGCATGAATTTGATGATGGTTTCGCCTCTATTCTGAAAAATGCCTGGCGACATGAAAGTCACAACGAAACCATCGTCACATTCATGCCGCTCCCGGAAGCAGCGTCTCCTCCTCCCATCTAACCTCCGTGTCCTCCGGGCCCTCTAGCGCGGGAGCGCGGGTGGTTCAATCTCTCCTCAACGAAGTGTGGCGAGCGTCTCAGCAGTTATGTTAAGTAGTTCTTCGCCCGATTTCCTCATCCGCAGAGACTTACGGAACCCACTCAAGATAATCCCGTACTCCACATAACATCGCAGAATGCTCATATGTTTGCTATGATTTCGCCTTCACCATACCAATGATAGAATACTCGATAACTCTGATATTGCTTACCAGGGAGCGTTATTATGCCGCGGTTTACAGACTACACTGACAACCAGTTGGGTCGTGTTCAGGATGCCATTTTCGAGCATGTGTATACTAAGGTTGGAGATCTTGAGATCACTGCCTACTGTAGCCCCGAACCGCTTCCGTTTCCACAGCGTCGACGCGGCAAGAAACGTATTCTGCGCGTTGGGGACACATGGGGAAAGCTGTTTGAATGCGCGTGGTTTCACTTCCGGGGCACTGTACCGAAGTCAGCCTCCGGCAAAAAAGTGGTTCTCCTCATTGATGTGAATGGCGAGCTGTGCGTGTTCGACAGTAAAGGGGTTCCCGCCCGTGGACTGACCTGTGGCTCGTCTGTCTTTGCCGATAGCATGCATACGATAGGTAAGCGAGTTCTCCCGTTTGCGAAGAAAGCCAAAGGGGGGGCACGGATTGATCTCTGGGCTGATGCCGGATGCAATGGGCTGTTTGGCAATCTGCGCAACGAGGGCAAAATCGATATTGCGGCAATCGCCATTTGCAACGACGACATGCGCGACCTGGCCTATGATTTCCGGGTACTTCTCGATTTCTGGAAAGCGGCTCCCCGTGAGACCGGGCGAAGCAGACAGATGCGAAACGCTCTGCAGCGTGTAGCCGCGACGATGGTGGAATTCTCGCCCGAGGAAGTGAGGCGCTCCCGGCAGATTCTTGCCCCGACCCTTTCCAAGAAAGGTGGCGATGCCGCGCTACATGTCAGCGCGATCGGACACGCCCACCTGGATCTTGCCTGGCTTTGGCCGGAGCGCGAGACCTGGCGCAAGGGCGCACGTACCTTTGCCACGGTCCTTGAGTTGATGGAGCGGTATCCGGATTATCAATTCGGCGCCAGCCAGCCACAACTGTTCCTGTGGATGAAGAATCTCTATCCGGCGCTCTATCGAAAAATCAAAAGGAAGGTGAAAGAAGGACGTATCGAGCCCCAGGGAGCGATGTGGGTAGAGTCCGATACCAATATTCCTTGCGGGGAATCGCTGGTCCGTCAGCTGCTATATGGCAAACGGTTCTACGAGCGTGAGTTTGGTGTCGAAATGGACTATCTATGGCTTCCCGACGTGTTCGGGTATTCCGCCGCGCTGCCGCAGATTCTGCGACTCGCCGACGTGAAGTACTTTATGACGCAGAAACTGTCCTGGAGCACAATCAACAGATTCCCGCATCACTCATTCCGTTGGCAAGGGATTGATGGAACACAAGTGCTGACCCACATGCTTCCCGAGGACACTTACAACAGTTCGGCATTACCTCGATCCCTCGCAAAAATCGATAAGGAGTACTTGGACGGCGATGTGTCCGACGAGGCTCTGATGCTGTTCGGGATTGGCGACGGGGGGGGCGGTCCCGGGGCCGAACACCTTGAGTCTCTCAAGCGAATCCAAAACCTGGCGGGACTGCCACCGGTTCGGCAAGAGCCTGTCGCCAGCTTCTTTCCACGTTGGGCAAAGGATGCAGAGGCTTTTGCCACGTGGGTGGGAGAGCTGTATCTGGAGCGCCACCAGGGCACCTTTACGACGCATGGGCGGATCAAATGGTACAACCGCCGGATTGAGCAAGCGCTGCGCGAACTCGAGTGGACGGCGGCTTGTGCGCGCATTGTGGCGGGTAAAGCCTATCCACGCAGACAACTGCTTTCCATTTGGCAAAGAATACTGTGCTTCCAGTTCCATGACATTCTTCCCGGCTCTTCGATCAAACGGGTCTATGACGAATGCAAAACAGATTACAGCAAGATGCTGGCGGATATCGGGCAGCGCCTCGAGCAGTGCAGGGCTGCCATTGCGCGACGGCTCGATACGCAGAACTGCGCGAAGCCCTGGCTTGTCAGTAATTCGCTGAGCTGGTCGCGAACCGAGTGGCTCAAACTGGGGCGCCGCTGGACACAGGTGACAACGCCGGCGATGAGTTTCTCCGTTGTCGATGCGCAGGCAACGCGCCCGGAGATTCCAGGCCTGAAGGCAACCCCGCGACTGCTTGAGAATGATCGTCTTCGCGTTCGTTTTCATCAAAGCGGCGCGATCAACAGCATCTATGACAAAGTAGCCCGCCGCGAGGTCTTGGCCAAGGGCGCGCTGGCCAACCGTTTGACTGTCTACCAGGACAAGGGCAACGCCTGGGACTTTCCCATGGACTATGCGGACAAGAACGTCCGGACCATGCATCTGGTCTCTAGCGAAGCCAAGGTCGATGGTCCACGGGCCGCAGTACGCCAGCGCTACACTCTCGGCCATTCCGTGGTCGATCAGGAGATTCTCCTGATGGCCGGCAGCCCCCTTCTTGAGTTTGCCACTCGCGCAACCTGGCGCGACACGGAAACCATGCTGCGCACATCGTTCCCTGTCGATATCCTGGCCGATCGAGCATCCTATGAGATCCAGTTCGGCTCACTGGAGCGTCCGACCCACCGGAATACGAGTTGGGACCTGGCACGGGATGAGGTGCCGGCGCAGAAATGGGTGGACCTGTCACAACGGGACTACGGCGTTGCACTGGTCAATGACTCGAAATATGGCCACAAAGTGAAGGACAATATACTGGACCTGAACCTGCTGCGCAGCGTACCGCACACGGGTGCACGTGTCTTTGATGACAGCAACCTGAAGCCTGGTGAGCCCAACTACCGCTATACCGACCAGGAGGATCACGAGTTTCGGTACGGTCTCTATCCTCACCAGGGGGACTATGTCTCGGGTGGCGTGGTTCGGATCGCTTGCGAGTTCAACATTCCGTTACATACCATGCCGGTCGCCGGCCATCGGGGCGACAGCCAATCGCTGTCTATGCTTCATGTCGATTCGGCGGAAATCGTTGTGGAGGCTGTGAAAATGGCGGAGGACCGGGATTCCATGATTGTACGACTGTATGAGAGTTCAGGATCTGCGGTCGACGCAACCCTGTCGTTCGGGAAGCCCGTTAACCAGGTTCACGAAGTAGGGATTATGGAGAACGCTATCGGTAACCTGAAAATCCGCAAGCAAGGAGTCCCCCTGCGGTTTGGCGCATTTCAGATTCGCACGCTGGAAGTGGAATTCAAGTAGCCCGCCATACTTGAGGACCTTGAGAGAGCCGTTTCACCGATGCGCCCCACCGTCGCAGGATGGGCTCAAGTTAGAGTGGCGAGTGGCCGAATCTCGTAGCTGGATTCGCTTGGCCTCCATAGCCTTGGCGAAGGAGGGTTAGAATTCAGATCCCCTGATGCTTTCGCTTCGAGCCAGACTCGCACGAACCTCCCACTCTTAAACCCCATCTTAAACGGTCACACTCACTCCAGCGACGTACTCGCTCCCTCGCCAGGCAAAGGACGTACGACGAGTCTGAGCGGGGCATTCGAAGCAAGTCGGACGGGTAGGCCGGCGGCAAGCGATTTGCCGGAGTGGACTTTGCTCGTGCCGTCGTCAACATTCTTCACAGCGTAACGATGTTCATCATCCGGCTCGACGGTGAACCACTCGGGAACGGCATTCATCCGCGGCCAGTCCTGCTTGAACCCCATGAAGACACGATGCCTGGGGATATCGAACTGGATCAGGCCCTCGTAGGGTTCCCGCGACCTGACGAAGACACATATCCCGTCGCCGCAGGGAGCCGCGCCGAGTTGAAGTCCCTGCCGCCACGGGCGGGCTATCGTGTTGCGGGTGTGGAGCATCGTATGAATCAGCACAGTGCGAACCGTGTTGGCTTCTAGTTTGTGTACACCCCACAAGCGGTCCGGGTCCGTGTGGTCGACGAGCAACGTGGCGATTTCGCGGTCGGCCCACAGGAATCCTTCCGGGACGGGAAGCTGCCGCAACAGGTAAAGCCCGCCCTCGACCGAGTCAGCCACGTTGTCGCGAGAACCGTGATCCCAGTTGAACCTGTAATAGCGCGGCTTGAGCAGGTTCCCCAGCGGCTTCCTCACCGCCCCCCTGTAGCGTTTGCTGCCCCGCGCCATATCGTAGTCCAGGAACCCGACAAAATCGTACCCCCAGCCATCACCCAGGCGCTGCCGGTCATGCGGCCCCGGCGTGGACTGCAGACTGCCGATAATCACACCATCCGAGTTCGTTCCACGCTTGATCATCTCGTCGAACATGTATTCCAGGTGGGGCTGATACTTCCTGCATCTGTCGGGGGCGTCAGGAAGAGCCACGGCGAACAGCAGCCCCAGCCCGCCGACAATCTCACACCCGTGGTCGTACAGCTTCGAGGGCACGAAACGGCCCGGCAACAGGTAGTAGTCAGCCAGTCGAAAGGCCCAGTCGAGATACTTTCTGTCACCCGTGATACGGTAGAGCCGAGGCAGGATCTGCAGCAGTTCACCATTCACCTCGATGTTGGTCGACGGGATCTTGCCGTAGGGGGAATCTATCCGGGCGTGCTTGAAGATGTCGTCAATGATCCCCTGCAACCGCGCAAACCACGGTGACTTCGTACCGGTTATCTCGACGATCGGCACGAGCCCGTCCTTGGCATACTCGCTGGCTCCGAAGATCGTGGCATCGAGGGAACCTGGAGCCTTCTTCTGCGCATCCATATCGTACGGGACAGGAAGACGATCGATGTGGTTGCAGAGTCGCTGTTCCGCTTCAAGGGTCTCCACCATGACTGTTTCCAACAGCTTTTGATCGGTGTAGAAAGCAGCCCAGATGTAGAAGGGGTAACAGTCGGCCGCAGTGTCGCGGTAATTCCAGATACGCCCCGTGGGACGGAACAGACCGGACTTCTCGTCGCGAACAGCCATGCAGTTCTCACGGAGCCAGCGCTGGACCTTGTCCAGGGCAATTCCTGCATAGCGCGAGGAACGCTGAGCCCGCTCCCAGTCGGGCTCCCGCGGTGCAGGGTCCCACAGGCGGCGTCTTTGGTCGGTCATCTCGAACCCCGGCAGGTCGGACCAGGAAGGCCGGCCTTTGCGCGCCGGGGGCGGAGACGCGGTGCGGATAGGTTTGACCATAGGCGCCGAGGCCGATTCCCCTGTCATCCGCACCCCGGCCAGAAAAGCAACCTGCTCGGTCCTTCTACCTGAAAGCGCGATCTTGTCGCCGGCCTTGAGATTCTGTACAGGAAGGTCGATCCAGGCAAAGCCCTCTCGGGCACCAATGTCAACCACTGAACCGGTCTTGCCGCCGTGCTGGAAGTACAGCGTCCGTTTTGCCTTGCCCTTCGTGCCGAACAGCACCTGCAGTTTCTGTCCCGGCGCCGCATCGTGCGGTATGGTCACTTCCAACTTCCATTCGGCCAGCCAGTAATACTTTGAACCCTCAAGCTCATGTGGGCCGCTCGTGAAAAGCGTTTCAGCCGCCAACGCGGAAAGTGCAGTCGCTAAGGTACAAACCAATAGAATCCTCTTCATCGTCATCTTTCCTCTGCTGCCGGCACGGCATCGTTGTCCCGCTTTTCCTGGGCGGCCAACGCCGCAAGCATCGCGGCCACGCGATCGGGCTGTTCTGCAGACAGATCTTCCTTCTCGTTGGGGTCCGCATAGAGATCGAACAGCTCTACCTTGTCCCCTCCTTTGCGGCGGTGGACAACGAGTTTCCAGCGCCTTTGACGCAGAGCGGCCGATCTTCTGTCTACGCCCTGGCAATAGAGCTCGCGGCTTGCCAACACCGGGCCATCCTCTCCTATGAGCGTGGGCCAGATGTTGACGCCATCCCACTTGGCCCCTTTGGCCTCCGGGATGCCCAGCAACGCACAGATCGTCGGCATCCAGTCAATCACGTGAACCGGCGTGGAGACTTTTGCGGGCTTCAATACCTTCGGCCAGTTGGCCAGAGCAGGCACACGGATACCGCCTTCGTAAACCTGGGTCTTCCACCCGCGCAATGGATGATTCAGTCCCTTGATCGGACTGTTGGCCTTGCCGCCAGGATAAGCGCGGCTGCCGTCCCCATTGGTTCCGCCGTTGTCAGAGAAGATGATGGTCAAGGTATTCTCACGCTGCCCGGTCCGTTCAAGCGCGTCGATCATCTTGCCGATCACGGCATCCATGTGCTGAACACAGGCGGCGTATTGTCGACGGCCCGATTCGATATGGGAAGCACTGTCCAGCCACTCCTGCGGCTCATCAAACGGATCGTGAACAGCTGTGAAGGGCACGTAGATAAAGAACGGTCCGGCATGCCTGGCCTCAATGAACTTCACGGCCTCCGCGCCGATCAAGTCGGTCACGTGGCCCTCTTCCTCGATCAGTTTGTCGTTGCGATGCCAGGTCCGGTCGTAGGTTGTCCCCTTGTACCGATGGTTATAGGGATGCACCCCGCCGGCCAGGGAACCGTGCGAATGGTCGAAGCCGAATTTCTTAGGCCCCCATTCGGGCTTGGAGCCAAGGTGCCACTTACCGGTGATGTAGGTGGTGTAGCCCACCTGCTTGAGCGCGCGGGCCAAAGTCCAGGTCTTCCACGGCAACACACGCTCGTTGCTTGGAGTGGTGTTACCGAACCGGCTCCAATACCGCCCGGTCAACAGCGCAGCACGTGTCGGTGTACACATCGGCGCCACATAGTGTTGGTCGAGTTCGACCCCCTCACGCGCCAGCCGGTCAAGGTTGGGCGTTTTGATAGGCGAACCGTGATACCCCACATCGGCCCAGCCTTGATCGTCGGAGACGATCAGGAGAATGTTGGGCTTCGTAGCAGCAGCCATGCTGACTGTCATGCATGCAAGCAAGCCCATGCACCAGAGCGCTCTGCGCACGGTGCAGGCCAAGCATGCTGCGATGATTGCGGTTTGTCTTTCTCTCACGAGGTTCAGCCTCTCATCCCCCCAACGAAATCACTCCCACCAGCAAGAGTATCACACCGATCGCCGCGACGCATGAAATTACGAAACCGACGGTGTCCGTCCGGTTCCACTTGTTGAACTCCCAGTCCGATCCCGGGCCGAACAGGTTGCGGTCGTCAAAGCGGCGCGGATTGGCGTACGACAGTTCGAGCTGACGCACATCTTCCTCCGGATCGCTTTCAACCGGGGTTTTCATCTTCACGAAGAAGCGGTCGAGTACTGCCCTGTCATCCCGGCGCGTCAAGCACACCCCTATTTCCGCACAGAAACTAAGTAGACAGATTGATCTCCACTGTGGAAGAGAGCGCACGTATCACACGCCTTACGGCGTTAACTACGAACGTTTGTAGTTAAGCCCGTAAGGGCTGTTCCAAGGGTGTCATACCCCCACCGCAAACGAGATAGTGAATCGTTTCAGACAGCCTGCGCAAATCGTGGCATGATCGACGCATAATACGCCTTCTCTATTCCCCCAAATGCTGCAATAATTGAATCATCATGCAGAGGACGCCAGAATGACCGAACACAACAATGGCCTGTTACCCGCCGACATAGTGCTTGCGCCTGAATGGTGGCATGCGCAAGAGGGGATTTCCTTTGATCGCGATTTTTTCTTTCATCCTGCACGCCGCGTTGAGGATGAGCAGAAGATGGAACGGGCGCTCTACGAGCGCTGGGGCGCATTCGGCCTTGGTGACAATCGCAATGAACGCCGGGCCGAGATCGGCGCGGTTCACCTCGCGGCCGGCTACCTGGTCAGCGAGATGCTCGGATGCCGCGTGGAATATAGCGAGAATCACCCCCCGCAAGTCATCACCGCCGAACGGGACGACCTTGAGCTCGACGTTGACGCGGCTTTCCAGTCCGAAGCCTTCCTGTCGTTGATGGCATTGGTCGATCAACTCAAGAAGAAACACTCCCGCCTGTACGGCGATATCAATTTTGGCGGCATTCTGAATGTAGCCATGGATCTGCGCGGCGAGGCCATGTTCATGGATATGTTCGACAAGCCGGAGCAGGCCAGCGCCTTCTTCGGCAAAATTCACGAGGTCATCACGCGCTTCGTCGACTACGTACAGGGCCAGAGCGGCACATCCAGTATCAGCGTCAATCGCACTGTGCGCCATTTGCACGAGACGCTGTTCCTCCATTCTGTGTGCTCTTGCACCATGGTCTCCGCCGAAGACTACGAACGGTTCCTGCTGCCGTTCGACAGCGCCTGGTCCGAGCGGTACCGTCCCTTCGGCATTCACTACTGCGGCAACGATGCACACCGCCATGTCGAGAGCTTCGCGAAACTGCCTCACCTGGAATTCCTCGATGTCGGCTGGGGTGGAGACGTCAAGATCCTGCGCGAACACCTGCCGGATACGTTTCTCAACATCCGCCTCTCCCCTGTCGAGCTTGTCCACCAGACCCCGGATGAGGTCTCTCAGACGATTCGCCGGCTCGCAGCAGATTCCGGCGACCTTCAGAAGACCGGCGTGTGCTGCATCAACATGGATGCAAATGTGCCCGATGCCAACATCACCGCGATCTTCGAAACGGCGGCAACCTTGCGGTGCGAACACAAAGAGGCAGGCAACGATGCGGAAAGGGAGACGATGAAGACGCCCAGCAGTCCCGGCATGATCTTAGGGAAGAACTCGTGAGCCATCACGCCGATGTTGAACATCAGGTTGAACGTTCCAATCACCGCAAACAGCATGCCCACGCTTTTGCCATACCGGAGCACAAACACGTCTGAGACTGTGATGGCTCGAAAGCGCCGCATGGTAGGCGCCCGAGATGCCTCGGCTTCGCTCGGCATGACAGAAGACCTTAAGAATCATGTCATCTCGAGCGTAGCGTAGCGAAGTCGAGAGATCTCATTTGGGAACGCGGCTAAGAATCTTTGCATTCTGGAAACACGTGGTTAGTATGTGACAATGATTGGGCTTCTGATTGAAGGAACTGCTGCCTGAGTTAAGAACATGAAACGACGCGACTTTATGAAACTGGCTGGCGGTACGACGCTCGCCCAATTGTTCGGTGAAATCGCCGACGCATCGGAATCCGGGGAAATCGACATCCGTGCCATGTTTGAGTCGAATCGCGAGGATGCCCTCAAGCTGACCGAAGACGTTATTCAGAAATGTGTGCTCGATAAAATCGTGCCACCTGAACCTCCTTTAAGGCAGATGTGGGTACGGCCCGGTGGCCCCTATTACAAGGGCCAGTGGATCTGGGACACCATGTTCGTGCTCGACCTGTTGAGCATCCTGCCAGGCAAGAAGAAACTCATCCGCGATATATTTCAGAACTACTGGGATTTCCAGGACCGTTGGAACGCAGAACAACCAGACTATGCCCGGGACATGATCACCGTCGCCATCAAGACCGAACCCCAGGAGGTCCGGCAGTTCTCGCAGATCCCCATCCTGGCCTGGGGAGTGGAACGGGTATACCGGCGCAACGGTGACAAGGACTTGCTCAAACAGTGCCTGGGACGACTCGAGCGATTTCACGAATGGTTCTGGCGCGAACGGGATGTGACCAATGTCGGGCTTGTCGCGGTAGGATCCTACAGCGGAAAGATCCAGCACGCCCGCTGGGAAACGTTTGATTACGAATGCAACATGGATGGGCTGAAACTAACCCCCCACCCCACGCGCAAAGGGAAGAACGAAGGTGCCTGGTATGGCGACATCTGTGTGACGGGCAACACCTCGTACCTGGTCCTGGCCGAAAGGAGCCTCGTGCGCTTGGCGAAGATCATGGGGGACAGTGAGATGGCGGCCCGCCGCAGGCCCCGCATCGAAAAGGCCGTCGAAGCCATGCGGACGCATATGTGGGATGAAAAAGCGGGGACCTTTCTGTCAGTGAAACGGGACACGATGGAGAAAATACCGGTAGCCACCATCAGTAGCTGGATGCCGCTGACGGCTGGGGTGCCAACGAAAGCGATGGCCAGGCGCATGGCCGGTGTTCTGAGTTCACCCGCATGGCAGACCCCGCTACCGGTTCCAACCGTGGATTCGACGGACAAGCGCTGGAAATCCAAGAGCTTCTGGCGCGGTGATGTCTGGCCGCCGACCAACTACCAGATTTCGAGCGGGTTGGCCGATTACGGTCACAGGGACCTCGCAGCCGACATAGCCGACAAGACCGTCGCCAACGCGATCAAGAATGGGATCAGCGAACACTACGACTCGGTTTCGGGAAAGCCACTCGGCGTTAAGGATTATTGCATGAGTTCCACCCTCGTGATGATGATGCTCGACGGTCTTACTCAAGAATACACATTGAAATGCCGGGACAGCAAACAGTTCGACCGGCCATAACTGTGAAGAAAGTGAACCAAAAACATTGACTGATTCTGAATGCCCATAAACGGTTAGGAAGACAGACATGAGAACGTTAGTAACGAATAGAGAACGACTGGTGAGGATTACAATTGCTGCCATGCTCGCTGTGACGGCTGGCATACCGGCAGAAGGAAAAAGTCTTCTCCGGGATGGTTCTACGGCTCGGCCCAACGTCTTACTCATCGCTGTTGATGATCTGAACGATTGGATCGGGTGCATGGGTGGGCACCCGCAGGCAAAGACACCGAATATGGATCGCTTGGCCGCACGTGGTGTGCTATTCATCAACGCCCACTGCCAGTCGCCGGTATGTAATCCCTCGCGGGCCAGCATGATGACCTCGCTCTACCCGGCGACCACCGGCATTTACTTTCTCAGTCCTGACCTGGCTGCCTCCCCGGTTGCCGGAAAGAACACTCTGTTACCCCACCGGTTTCAGAAAGAGGGATATTTTGTTACTGCGGCCGGCAAGCTGTTCCATGGAAACCAGAACAAGAAGTACATGCCCAATTATGCTGGGTCATTTGGCGGTGTCGGGCCACGGCCCAAGAAGAAACTCTGTTCCTTTCCGGGGCATCCGCTCTGGGATTGGGGTGCATTTCCGGAAAGTGACGAGGAGATGCCGGACCACAAAATAGCAGCCTGGGGCGTGGCGCAACTGCAGAAGGAATACAACAAGCCCTTTTTCCTGGGCACCGGTTTCTACCGCCCGCATGTGCCGCAGTTTGCGCCCCGGAAATGGTTTGATATGTATCCCCTTGAATCTCTGAAGCTGCCGGCAATCATCGATAACGATCTGGGCGATCTGTCGCAGTATGCCATAGATCTGACCCGACTCAAACATGTGTCACCTACCCATGAATGGGTGCTCAAGAACAACGAGTGGGCGCCGCTTGTCCAGTCGTACCTGGCCTGCGTAAGTTTTGTGGATCACCAGGTTGGCAAGGTATTGACGGCGTTGGAAGAGAGCCCATACAAAGACAACACGTATATTGTCCTCTACACCGATCATGGTTTTCACCTGGGAGAAAAGCAGCGCTGGGCCAAACGCAGCCTGTGGGAAAACGGCACACGGGTACCCATGATTATTGCCGGTCCCGGCGTAGCCAGGGGAAGAATCTGCAAGAAACCCGTTCAGTTGCTGGATATCTACCCTACCCTGCTGGATGTAGCGGGTTTAGAGTCCGACCCCAAGCTTGAGGGGCAATCAATGGTGCCGTTGCTTGCAGATCCCGAGGCCAAGTGGCCGCACATGGCTCGCACCAGTTTCGGCCCCGGCAACTACGCCATCCGCTCACAGCGATATCGCTACATCCATTACAGTGACGGCACTGAAGAGTTCTACGACCACGATAAGGATCCCCACGAATGGAAGAACCTGATCCGAGTTCCGGAGATGCAGATGCTGGTAGACAAACATCGCAAGTTCCTGCCGAAGACAAGTCATTCAATCCTTGGCAAAGGGTCGACAGGGCATGCGGCATTCGAGGCGGCAAGCGCAGCCGCAGCTTCGAAGAAATAGCGCGATTATCAGTCCCTGGGAAGAGGGTACTGAAACAAGAAAAGTGCAGATGTTAACCAGAAAGAAGAACAGATGAACAAGATGTCTTTGGCCATGTTTATTGCTGCCTGTATCGCTTTAGGTCCTGTTTCGGACAACTGTGCGGAAGATATGTATCCATTGAAAAAGAACCGAAAGCTCTCACCCGGCAATACCACCTATTATATTAACCCGGCAGCTGGGAACGATAGTAGTTCCGGCTTAAAAGAAGACCTCGCATGGCGCACATTCAGCCACATCAATCGCTTGCTTCTTTCCCGCGGGGACAAAGTGAAGGTCGTTTCGCCAGGATCATTTGACCAGACGCTTATGCTCATGGGCACAGGAACCGCTGGAGCTCCCGTTGAAATCAGCTTTGCCCCCGGTCGCTATGACTTCCATCCCGGCAGGGCTTTGAAGCGAAAATACCAGATATCCAACACGAACGGTGAACCGGATATCGGAAAAGCAATTGGAATTCTCCTGGAGGGAGCAAAGCATTTCAGGGTTTCCGGTCCTGGCGCGTACATTGTCTATCGCGGCAAGATGATTGAGGTCTGCATAGATAGTTGTGATAACATATCAATATCCGACCTTCACTTTGATTACCATCGCCCTACGGTCTCAGAGTTCAGGGTAGCAGGCATTGGCGATGGGTACGCGGATCTGGAAATCCACAAAGACTCGCTGTACACAATCGAAAACGGACTCATCACGTGGAAGGGCGAAGGATGGAGCTATTCAACTGGTCTTGCCCAGGAGCTCGATCTGAGCACGAGTGAGGTACGTCGCCGGCGCGATCCTCTGAAAGGAATGACGCTGGAAGAGACCAAGCCGTTCCAGGTCCGTGCCCGCGGAGAGCATGGTATGAAACTGGATCGGATTTACCAGATACGCAATACCCTGCGGGATTGCGCCGGCGTCTTTACCCGTCGCAGCAGGAACATCACGTGGAAGAATGTGAGATTTCAGTATCTGCATGGAATGGGCCTGGTAAATCAGTTCTCCGAAAACCTCACCTTCGATACAATTGCCGTCGCCCCCGACAAGACAAGCGGCCGAACGACCGCTGCATGGGCCGACTGTATCCAGGTCTCAGGCTGCAAGGGCAAGCTGCTGGTAAAGGACTGCCTCTTTTCAGGGGCCCATGATGATGCCATAAACATCCACGGAACACATCTGCGCGTTGTTGAGTGTATCTCCGACAAGCAGATAAAGGTGCGATTTATGCATCCCCAGACTTTTGGGTTTATGGCCTTTAACCCGGGGGATGATATCGAGTTTGTTGCCTGGGATTCGCTGAAGACTTATGGTCCAAACAATGTCAAAGACGCGAAGCTACTCAATCCAAAAGAGCTCCTGCTTACATTGGAGAACCCCGTACCATCGGCGTTCAAAGAGAATGATGCCGTGGAGAATATCACCTGGACTCCCGAAGTGGAAATCCGCGGTTGTACCGTGTCACGGATTCCCACTCGAGGCTTCCTTATAACAACGCGACGTAAAGTACTGGTTGAAGACAATGATTTTCTCAGGACACATATGAGCGCCATTCTTCTGGAGGACGACGCAAAGGGCTGGTACGAGTCGGGTTGTGTACGCGACATGACCATCCGCAAGAACAGGTTTGTTCTCTGTGCCGAACCGGTGATAAATATAAATCCCCAAAACAGCGTCGCGAATGACTCAGTTCACCAGAACATTCGAATCGAGAATAATGACTTCCTGCTCCGAGGCACGACAAGCGTCAGGGCCAAGAGCACAAGAGGTTTGAGCGTTACCGGCAACACAGTATATTCAGAAGAACAGGCTGATGATGGAGTGGCTATAGAGACTAGCGATTGCTCAGACTTGAAAATGGAGAAGAATCGCTACTTACCGTTATCGAAATGGAACAAGTAGGCAGTTGAAAGTAACAGGGAATAGTTTGGCTCGAAACGAATCGCTAGAGAGGTTTTTTTGACAGGATTTGGGATGATTGAAGATGATCAGAGGGATCCTCCTCCGCCCCGCGGTCGCGGGACTACGGCTGTTATGAAAGTAGCTCTTAGAATAACGGTTACCTGGTTGGTTTTGGGTTGTCCTCTAATCAGCTCTGCAGAACTGCCCTCGAACAATAACCCGGACAACCAGATCCGCTTTGCAACTTCGGAAGGGGCCGCCGCGCGGAGAGCACAGTTGGTACGTTTTATCTGGGCCGGGGGGCTTCCGGAGAAACGCCTTCCGAAAGTGACCGAAGATGTCGGCGCCGAAGCGTTCAAAGAGCATCTTAAAGGCCTTGATCAATCACTCGTCGCTCGGGTCGACCGGCTCGAGGTAGACATACTGGGCATCACATCACGAAGCTACTTGATACATCCGGCAAAGAGTTCCGAGCGCCCCCGGCTGGGCATTGTGCATGCAGGTCACTCACCGCCGGGGAATTACATAAAAACCGACTACATCGATTCGATTCATATCTTCCTCAAGAGGGGGGGTTCCGCCGCGATGATGCACATGCCGCAGCGTGGCTGGAATGACGATAAGACCGCAAAGCTGCCGAACGGAAAAGAGCCCGTAATAGGCTTCCGCGGCGCACATGCCTCCCACGCTGCCGTCGTGAAGCTCCCTGATCATGATTCGAGCCTTGCGCCGGGAGCGGGGTTTCAGCCCTTCCTGGAGCCTGTGATCCTGTGCATCAATCATTGGGCCGCCATCAGCAAGGGTGAACCTGACGTGACGATGATCGGCCTGTCAGGAGGAGGTTGGACTACGCACATGGCGGCCGCCCTCGATATGCGAATACGGCTGAGCGTTCCGGTTGCCGGATCGTATCCTCTGTATCTTCGGAACAAGGATAAGGGTTCAGTGGGTGACCTGGAGCAGTTCTTTGGACCGATGTACAACGAAGACATTGCACCGGACGGTTCGGGGGGCGGTGTCGCCACATGGTTGGAGGTCTATGCGCTCGGCGGGCATGGCAAGGGACGCCGGCAAATAATGGTGACCGCCCGGTACGACAGTTGCTGTTTCAGAGGCCTGCCCGAGGAAACAGTCGACACCTTCAAAGATATCGTTGCCCGGACTGTGCAAAAGCTGGGCCATGGCAAATGGGAACACGTCCTCGACACCACCCACCGCTCACACCAGATCTCC
This sequence comes from Kiritimatiellia bacterium, assembly GCA_030744755.1. Classification (GTDB taxonomy): domain Bacteria; phylum Verrucomicrobiota; class Kiritimatiellia; order UBA8416; family JADHWI01; genus JASLPY01. Next base: position 34,326 of record JASLPY010000020.1, read on the forward strand.
CCCTGGATACTTACAAACGTCATAGAACCAAGCCTGCGTGACAACAAATAGTATGAATGCGAAGCCCTTCATTATCTCAGCTTTGATCTGTTCATCGATACTGGCGGCGGATCCGCCGGGGAGCGAGCGCCAAAGGCTGGAACGGCTTAAGAATCTCATGGACACTGTTCCGGCCATCGTGTTCCTTGAGAATACTGAGTTCGGGAATGCCCCCCGTCTCAACATGTCGTTGAGCGATGGTCCGTACAAGGGCAAACCCTTCAAGGCAGGCGCGGCGATACGCATTCTCACGTTCAACGAGGATGCATCCACCACCGTCAATGATCTCCTGAGAGATCCCAACGGAATGATCCGTGACCTGGACGTCTCCTACGATGGCGAGAGAATCCTGTTCTCATGGAAGAAATCCCAACTGGAGGACGACTTCCATATCTACGAGATGATCGTGGCTACGAAGAAGGTCCGCCAGGTCACACGTGAGCCTGGCGTTGCTGATATCCAGGGACGATATCTCCCGTCCGACCGCATACTTTACCACTCCACCCGGTGCGTGAACGTAGTCGACTGCAACGAATCCATTGATGTTGTCAACCTATACACGTGCGACTTACAAGGCGGCAAGATTCTCCGTCTAGGTTTCGACCAGGTATCGACCCAGTATCCGAGCGTGCTCTCCGATGGCCGGATCGTCTACACGCGGTGGGACTACAATGACCGCGGTCAGATCTATCCGCAGGGACTCTTTACCATGAACCCCGATGGCACTCAGCAACAAGCGCTATACGGGAATAACTCCTGGTACCCGACCTCGCTGATCCAGGCGCGCTCCATACCTGGAAGTCGCCTGCTGTTGGCCGTTACGACCGGTCATCACACGCCACCACACGGCAAACTTGTGACTGTTGATACTGCACAAGGGCGCGAGGAGGGCAAAGGTGTGCAGTGGATCGCTCCCGTGCGCGCACTTCGTTACGTTCGCAAAGACAAAGCGGATCAGGACGAGCCACTTTTCCAGTACCCTTTTCCCCTGTCCGGGGACGAGTACCTGGTCGGTTATTCATTGGGGGGAAAGCCGGGAAGCAGCCATTTCGGGATCTACTGGATGAGTCGCGACGGCGAACGCGAGCTGCTGGCATCGGACCCGAAGGAATCGTATCGCCATCCCATACCCCTCATCCCCCGCAAGGTGCCACGGGTGCGTTCGAGCACCGTTGACTACAGCAAGGACTACGGAACATTCTACATTGATAACATCTACGCCGGCGAAGGATTGCGTGGCGTTGCCAGGGGTACGGTAAAGAGCCTGCGTGTCATTGCCCTGGACTTTCGCCCCGCGGCTGTGGGGCAGAATTTTAATCGGGGCGAAGCCGGTAGCGCGCGGGTCTGCACGCCCGTCAGCATCTGCGCTGCGTGGGATGTGAAGCGGGTTCTTGGTGAAGCAAAAGTGTACGAGGACGGATCCGCCGCTTTCAATGCACCTGCGCGCACGGCCCTGTACTTCCAGGCAATTGACGGCAAGGGGCATGCGGTTCAATCCATGCGCAGTTGGGTTACACTGATGCCCGGCGAGACGTATTCATGTATCGGATGCCACGAGGACAAGAACACTGCGCCAGTCACACATGAGAAACGTTCCCTCGCGATGAAGTCCGGTGTGCAGGAACTCAAACTGTTTCATGGTCCCGCGCGCGGATTCAGCTTTATCAAGGAGATCCAACCAATCTTCGACAAGCACTGTGTGCGCTGTCACAGCGGCAAGGTCTACACTGAGGATTTCCGCCCCGGCAAGGACGGTAAATCGTTCAGCCTGCTGGGCAAGCCTGTAAATGACAGAATGGCCAAGCGTGCGTGGAGCGAATCCTACTTGAGCCTTCTTCAAGCCATGGAATCTAAAGACGGTGGACGAATCAAAAGGTACACCGGATCCAACACATTCATCAATTGGCTTTCTCCCCAAGGTGGTCCGACAGTACGCGAGCCGGGATCGTTTGGCGCCAAAGCCAGCCGCATGATAGAGATTCTTGAAAAGCAACATCCCGATCGCGATGGCAAGCCCCGCACCGACCTCTCACACGAAGAAATGGCAATAATCTCCTGCTGGATAGACCTGGCAGTGCCGTTCGTCGGCGATTACCGGGAAGCCAACATCTGGACTCAGAGTGAACTTGCCTGGTACCAGCACCAGCTCAGTAAGCAGCAGCGCCTTCTCCGTTCTGAATCGAAGAGCTATCCCCCGGAGTGAGACGGACGAACCCGCGCCTGTCAACATGAGGGAATCCTGAGCATGGAATCTCCGGTTGCGCTTCCCGCATCAAGGGCGCATACTACCTGCAGAATCAGTAGAGCTTTGCTGAAGAGGAAAACGTGATGCAAGGAACTGGTTACATAACAATATGTCTCTTTCTGGCTCTTACGTCCGTAGTAGCCCACGGTTATGAAGAACACGTTGTAGTGAAGAGGCGTCGGCGTCTCGACAACACGACATACGAAGTTATGACACGGTCAGACCTGCGCAAACTGGAATACAACAACCGCCGGGAGAAGATTATCCAAGTCAAAGCCCTGGCAAAGGCAGAAAAGGCCTGGAAAGAAGATCCCTCGAACAAGGGAAAGAGCTTCCCGCGATCGGTTGTCACTTCACCCGATGTGCGCGCCATGAAAGGGTACCGTGATCTGGCGGACGCTACTGAGGAGGCCAACCGCTACACGCAGCAGGAAAAGAAGCGGCTTGCCAAACAGAAAAAGGACCTCAAGGAGAAATACGCCGTTTATCAGACAGCACGTAACAGCAGAGACCGGGGCAGAAGGCAGGAAAAGCGGTACGACATGGAGCGCTACAACGCGGCCCTGAAACGCGATGAAGAGCGTGAGGCGCTGCTTCAGAAAGCGGCGGATCTCTACGAGTCCGTCCTTGAAGAAGTGCGGGCTGAGTACACAACACGCCGTTCGAAGGTCCGCTCAGAATAGGAGAAATGTTGCCAGATTGACCCCGCGAACAATGGCAGTTTAGATATGGAGATTCAACCACCCGCGCCCCCGCGCTAGAGCTCCCGAGGACACAGAGGTTCGATGGGGAGGAGTGGGACTTGGGCTCTGGAGAAGTTGCATGAATCTGGCGGAATGCTCCCCTGACCCCCGGCATTCCTTAATCCAGATTCATGCAACGTTTGCCATTTGAGAGAGATGAGAAGTCACTCCCGTTGGCACCAACTTGGACGTTGGTTGTTGGGCGTTGGACGTTGGACGTTGATCACCTCCTCCCTCTCCTGAGGCAAACGCGCGCTGAATTCGATGATCGTTTCGTAGACGTTGTGCGAAATGCTGCAAACGTATTGTCCCAGTAAAACGATCGTTGAATTCAGCGCGCTCTCCATAAGCTGAGTCTCCTCCTGTCTTCTAACCTCCGTGTCCTCGGGAGCTCCAGCGCGGGAGCGCGGGTGGTTACGTTCTCTAGTTCTAATCCTCAATTCGCATGCTGCTAGTTCAATTCCGGCTACTTTCTGCCATCACCACTCGCAATTATGTTGAGTAACTCCCTGGCGTCACACCTCATTCAGTGGAACGTGCATAATCTACTTCACATAACAGGGGTTATGTTGAGCTCCACATAAACGCAGTCGTTTGTATCAACTGCCATAGCGTCTCCATCCCGTTCCGTTTTCGTCATCGTGCTTGATCGACATCCCTTCTGAAGGTATCCTTGCCGCCATGAAGCAGTCTATTCATGCCGGTCTTTTTTGGGGTCTGCCATCTTCGCCCGAAAGGAGGTCGCCCATCAATCTAACTGCCAGGTCGAGCATGACCGCCAAATCAACCTTCATTGCGCTGATATCCATCTGCATGTTCTATTGTTCGAATGCCTGCGACACCTGGGTCGCTCCGGGGAATTCAACGACATCGGGATGGATGATGCTTGGTAAGAATAGCGATCGGCCCAGGTTTGGGTGCCAGCCGCTGGTGTATCACGCGCGACGGAAATGGCCCGCAGGTTCTGAGATCGATCTTGTACGGGTCAAGATTCCGCAGGTCGAGGAAACCTTCACAACCATCGGGTCCTGCCCTTACTGGTGCTGGGGCTACGAAGAAGGAATCAACGAATACAGCGTGGCCATTGGCAACGAAGCTATTTGGACAAAGGTTCTCAGCGAGGACAAGGTCTCTGACAGGGCAGGTAAGGGGCCGAAGCTCGGCCCGACGGGAATGGCTCTCGTCAGGCTGGGACTGGAAAGAGGCAGAACCGCAAGGGAAGCTCTCAACGCTATTGCGAAGATTGTGGAAGTTCACGGCCAACACGGTTCGGCATCACCCACAAGAGGTATGGACGCTGCCTACCACAACTCTTTCATAATCGCCGATCCCGAAGAAGCATGGATACTTGAAACCACGGGTAATCACTGGGTGGCCAGGAAAGTCACTGTGGGTCCTACGTCTATTTCCAACGGATTGACCCTGGGTTCTGAATTCGACCTTGCCTCGGTCAGCCTTGTTCAGCATGCCGTCACAAAAGGGTGGTGGCCGAAAGGGAAGGAAAAGGAGTTTCACTTCCAACATGCCTACTCACCCGGAACGGCGAGTGATGGCCCGGTTGTGACTCGCGTGCATCGACGCGCAAAGATCTCCCGGACCGTTCTTGAAAAGAAAGGTGACCGGGTAGATGTTCGTTGGATGATGCAAGTAGGGCGAACACCGGGCATCGACCTGAGCGCTACTGCGAGCTCATCGGTAGCTGTCCTCCCGGATTCGGAGGACCAGTTGCCGGTATACTGGTGGTGTCCGGCAAGACCCAGCCGAGGGTGCTTCGTGCCTTTCTTTATTCACGGCAAGGGCCTGCCGGAAATTGTCTCTACCGCGGGTACGGCCGGCATGCGTGTTGAAATGGCGGACAGAGTAAAACGGGATACTTTTTCCGGCAAATCTTACTGGTGGCTTTTCAGGGATCTCGACGACAAAGCGGGAGGAGACAGCGAGAAGCTTTCCGTTATCAGGGAAACATTTGATGCATTGGAAAAAGAATTCGAGGTAGGGGTTCCCGCCGTAATCAAGAAAGCCGTACAATTGAGAAAAGACGGTCAGCCGGACAGGGCTGCTGCGGTTCTCGACTCCTATACAGGGAGATGCCTGGATAAAGTCCTGCTGAAACTGAATGACTTACGAGAACGGTTCGAGTAAGGCAGGACACGGGACTTGCCACGCCGCAGGCGTGATGCGGGAAGGCCTGTAATGAAACGATTTCTGTTCGCAGTCGCGGTTCTCACTGCGGTGTGCAGCTGTCATGCTGTCGCGGCGGCTTTGAGTCCGTTCGAAAGCGAGACCTGGTCCATTCCTGCGAACGGTGTGGACACCCGGATACTGGCTGTTCTGAAGCAGAAAGGAATTGATCCCGCGTACCCCTGTTCGGATGAAGTCTTTATCCGGCGACTGTACCTGGACGTAATAGGCACCCTTCCCGAGCCCTCGGGCGTTCCCGGTTTTCTGCAGGACGATCGTCCGGGCAAACGTGCGCGACTGATTGACGATCTGCTGGAGAGGAAGGAGTATGCCGATTACTGGACCCTCAAGTGGTGCGATCTACTTCGGGTCAAGGCGGAGTTTCCCATCAACCTCTGGCCCAACGCCGTGCAGGCCTACCACCGCTGGATCTGGAACTCCGTCAAGAAGAACCGTCCGTATGACGAGTTTGCCCGGGAACTTCTGACCTCCAGCGGCAGCAATTTTCGCGTACCCCCAGTGAACTTCTACCGTGCAGTTCAGAGCCCCGAGCCCCCGGCTCTCGCAGAGGCCGTGGCCCTCACCCTGATGGGGTCACGCGTAGGAAGCTGGCCGGCAGACCGCCGCGATGGCATGGCCGCGTTCTTCTCGCGGGTGGCTTTCAAAGGCACTGACGAGTGGAAGGAACAGATCGTACAGTGCGATCCTGCAAAAAGAGATCCGTTCAAGGCGCTGCTCCCGGACGGTACCACCGGACGGGTCGAGGCAGGTGTCGATCCGCGTGTGACTTTCGCAAACTGGCTGATCACTCCGGAGAACCCCTGGTTCACGCGCAGCATCGTCAACCGCCTGTGGGCATGGCTGCTGGGACGGGGCATTATCCACGAGCCGGACGATATTCGGCCGGGGAACCAGCCCGTCAATCCGGAGTTGTTGAGCTACCTGCAGCAGGAGTTGGTCGGAGCCAGGTACGACCTCAAGCATGTATTCCGATTGATCCTGAACTCCCGTACCTACCAGCAGTCCTCTATTGCGCGTGGCCGCCAGGAGGAGGCCGAAGCCCTGTTTGCCTGCTACTCGATCCGCCGGCTCGACGCAGAGGTCCTGGTCGACGCCCTCGACTGGCTGGGTGGAAGAGGGCAGAACTACGAAAGTCGCATCCCGGAACCGTTCACATGGATCCCTGAAGAGCAACGAACCATCGAACTGGCGGACGGCAGCATCACCAGTACGTTCCTGATGATGTTCGGGCGTCCGCCCCGTGACACGGGGCTTGAATCCGAACGCAGTACCGATGCGACCGATGCGCAGCGACTTTTCATGCTGAACTCCACGGATGTCTACAACCGGATCTCCCGCAGCCTGCGGCTGCGCAGGATCACCATGGCGGCGGGCGGAGACCGGGTCAAGCTGGTCCGTGGACTGTACATGACGCTTCTGTCACGCGAACCCACGATGGCCGAACAGACCAAGGCGGAGAGCTACTGGCAGAATTCGAAATCAGGCTCGAATGAGGCGGCGACGGATTTGGCGTGGGCACTTATCAACAGTATGGAATTCATGTACCGGCACTGAAACTGATGCATGTACAAGGCGAGGCAATCATGAACCAAAAGACACCAGGACAGCTCATGACCCGGCGCGAAATGCAGAAACGCATGCTGCTGGGAGCAGCCGGGCTGGCTGCCGCGCATCACATGCCGGCCTTCGCCCAGCCCGCGACCCCGGTGGCAACGGCCAAGGCGGTCATCCAGATCTGGATGTGGGGCGGTCCCCCTCACATTGACACCTTCGACCCTAAACCCGACGCCGGTTACGACTACTGCGGGCCGTTCAACAGGCCGATCGATACCAACGTGCCGGGGATGCAGATCGGTCAGCTCTTGCCGCAGCTCGCCCAGCAGGCCGACAAGTATTCCATCATTCGCAGCATGACCCACGGTAACAACGGTCACGAGACTGCGTCATACATTGTGCAGACGGGCCATAAGCCCGGCGGGCGGTTAGTCTTCCCGTCTCTCGGGGCCATAGTTTCCAAGTTCAAAGGATACGACACTGGCTACAGCAGCCTCATCCCGCCCTACGTCGTGCTGACGCAATCCCAGGGTCGTTTCGATCCGGCTGGTTTCTTTGGACCGCGCTACAAGCCTTTCGTTACGGGCGGAGATCCGAATGCATCGCGTTTCGCCGTGGAGGGAGTTGTCTCCGGAAACATCTCTGACGAGCGTCAGAAGAGCCGCCGGGAACTTTTACATTCACTGGATTCGCTCAAACAGGCTCTGCCCGAACACCCGGTGTCGATGAAGCTCGGCTCGCTTGAGGACAAGGCTTACGAGATGATCCTCGGCGATGCCGGAAAGTTGTTCGATCTCTCCACGGAGGACAACGAGCTCCGCCAGCGCTACGGTCGGAATAGATTCGGCCAATCCTGCCTGATGGCCCGTCGCCTGGTGGGCGCCGGCGTTCCGTTTGTGACCATCAACTACGGTGGGTGGGACACGCACAAGCAGCATTTCCAGAGCATGCGGACGAAGCTGCCGCAGATGGACGCCGCCATGGCGACACTGTTGCAGGATCTCAAGGATCACGGTCTTCTGGACAGCACTATCGTCTGGTGGAGCGGCGAGTTCGGGCGCACTCCGAAGGTGGCATGGCCCGCACCTTGGAACGGTGGCCGACATCACTTTGGCCAGTGTTTCTCCGCGCTACTGGCAGGTGGCGGGTTCAAGGGCGGCAAGGTGATAGGCGCATCGGATGCCACCGGAGAGAAAGTAGCAGAGCGTCCGGTCTACCCACCGGACCTGCTGGGTAGCATTTGCGAGCGGATGGGCATCAATCCCGACGAGTCATTGCCTAACCGGCGAGGCATGGAATTGAAGGTCATGGCTTCCGGAGAGGAGTTCGGAGAGGGTGGGGGACGGTTGACGGAGATTGTGTAGATTCGTGGTATGAGGTGTCAGGTGTCAGGTGTGAGGTGTAGATCTCGTCTCCAAAGGTTTTTCGGGCTCACGGGTGCCAGAGTAGGGGTGCCCCAGGCCCTCGGGTACCCCAGTAGATGGTTTGGGGCAGGGTCTGCCCCGAATGGCACTAACCTGAAGGGCTCGCGCACGCGCATGCTCTATCTCGTCCACCTCGTAGCGGTGGACGTACTGTCTGGAAGTAGGTCCACCGCTACGAGGTGGACCATGGCGGGGTCGCTTAAGTCAGTGCCATTCGTAGCCTTACTCTCCGCTTCGCTGATGCTTGCGTGCTGCCTGCCGAGCGCTGCGGCGCCACCGCAGATCGGCTATGCCTTCCCGGCAGGCGGGCAGCGTGGCACCACCTTCATGGTCGAGGTAGGGGGGCAATCTCTCAGTGAGGTCGACGCTGTACGCATATCCGGTCAGGGAGTACGTGCATCGGTGCTGGAGTACGCGCAGCCACTTGACAACGACGAACGCGGGCGGACCGAACGGTTTCTGAACGAAATAGTACGCCGCCGATGGTCCGCGAAGGTCATGGAACGGGTCGCCAAGGAGACTAACGAGCCGGCCTTGCCAGATCATCCCTGGCTTCGGGACATGGACGAGAAAAGCCCGAGTGAGCTGGATCTACTGAGAACGAGGCTGTTTGACCCGAAAAAACAGCCAAACGTGCAGATCCGCGAGCAGGTGGTGGTTGAAATCACCATCGACCGGGATGCGCAAATGGGCGACCGGGAACTGAGACTGGCCTCCGCTGAAGGGCTGAGTAATCCCCTGTGCTTCCAGGTGGGCAAGCTGCCGGAGGTCTGCGAGAAGGCTTTCGCAGGAGGCCAGGCTGCACCCGTACTGGATCTGCCTGTGCTGCTCAACGGCCGAATCACGCCGGGAGAACTCGACCATGTCCGCTTGCGTGCGCGGAGCGGCCAGAGACTCGTGATAAGCCTGCAGGCCCGGCGATTGATCCCGTACCTGGCTGACGCCGTACCCGGATGGTTCCAGGCCACTATGGCGCTTTATGATTCAAACGGCGACGAAGTGGCCTGGGGCGACGATTACCGTTTCGACCCAGATCCCGTACTTTTCTGCGAAATTCCTGCAGACGGTGTGTACAAGCTCGGGATCCGCGATGCCATCTACCGCGGCCGGGACGACTTCGTTTACCGAATCGCCGTGGGGGAGCTTCCCTTCGTCACGGGGGTCTTCCCCCTCGGTGGCCAGACGGGCGTCCCGCTGAAGACCTCGATCCGGGGTTGGAACCTCCCCGTTAAGACACTGCAGCTTGATATGCAGCCCGGCTCCGACGCCATACGGCAGTCCACGGTTGGTGCGGACCAGGGATTCTGCAACGAAGTGCTCTATGCCGTGAATGCACTACGGGAGGCCACCGAGGCTGAGCCCAACAATGTAACGGGCAAGGCTCAGCAGGTCGTGTTTCCGCTGATCGTCAACGGACGTATCGAGAGTCCCACCGATGTCGATGTGTTCCGGTTCGAGGGTAAAGCCGGCCAGGCGATCGTGGCCGAAGTGTATGCCCGTCGGCTGAACTCACCGCTTGATTCGGTGCTGCGCCTGGTTGATCCGAAGGGGGAAGAAGTCGCCCTCAACGACGACCACAAAGACCCGGAGATGGGATTGATAACGCACCAGGCCGACTCGTACATGCGGGTCGAACTACCGCATGACGGGGCGTACCTGCTGTTTCTTTCAGACGCACAGCATAAGGGCGGCGAAGCTCATGCGTATCGTCTGCAGATCAGGCATGTGCAGCCCGATTTTGCTTTGCGGCTGGTACCGTCCTGCATCAACCTGCCTGCAGGGGGGACGGCGAAGGTCACCGTTCACGCGTTGCGGAAAGACGGTTTCGAAGGGGACATCAATCTGGTCATGGTTGATACCCCGGACGGCTTCACGCTGAAGAATACCCGGATTCCCTCCGGTGAGAAGTCGATCGAGACGACACTCAGCGCACCACCGGACGTTTTCCGGCAGGTCTTTCCTACACAGATCGAAGGGCGTGCGGAAATCGGCGGTGTAACGGTAGGTCGCCCGGTGGTCCCGGCGGAAGACATGATGCAGGCATTTCTCTGGCGCTTTCTCGTGCCACGGCAGGAATTGCTGGTTGCGATCCACGGAACCCGCCCCGTGCCGGCGGTTTGGCGCCCCATCGCGCAGGGCTTTCGGGCCTCCGACGGCGTTCCTGTCCGCATTCCCCTGGGAGGCACCGGCCGGGTGGAGATCAAGGCACCGCAGATTCTGCCGGATGGCGGGCAGACCGCACTCTCGTCGGTTCAGTTCCGTCTCTGCAATCGCCCCAGCGGTGTTACGCTTCGGGAGACAACCGTGGGGGCCACCGGGGTGGCTCTCACGCTGAAAGCCGATCCGAACACCGCCCTGGTCGGGGACGCTTCGCATGTGATCGTTGAGGCGTACGTGAAGGCGATCGCGGGAAACGGAGCCGACCCATTGATGGGCCGCAGGAACCGGGTCGATCTCGGGGTGCTGCCCGCTATTGCGTACGAGATCGTGCAACCCTGAGGGAGAGGAAGACAAGAGAATGAGCAGATCAGTTTCCAGTAGGCCAACGCGACGATGGCAGAAACCCGCCCTGTCGAGCGCTCCAGTCAGCATCAGCAGGACTATCATGGCAGGTGCGGCAGCGACGGTGTTACTGGCTACCTCGGGACTGTCATGGTCGGAGGATTCTCTCAACGTGCAGCTGCACCCATCGGGTATGGTTGAGGTCGGCCGGGAAAAGGTGAGCCTGGCTATAATTGATCTGAACGCCCACGGCGTGGGATGGGAATACGCTTCGCAGAAGGACACCAAGGCTAAAGTCACTGACCTCCCCGGTAAGAAGGGAAAGCTGTTCTCGGGCTCCTTTGAGATACCTAAGTCTGAAGGCGGGGCCATCCAGTACACCGAAACCGTAAGAACGCTTTCCGAAGGCCTTGAGATCGAGTACGACCTGACCATGACGAAAACTATGAAGCTCAACGGCCTGCAGCTCTCCATCAGCTTGCCGGAGGCCCAGTATGCGGGCAAAGAGATTATGATATCGCAACTCCGCAACGACCCGGAACTCGTGGGAATTCCGAAAGAGCACACGGAAGGGAGGTCCCAGATCTGGACTGGAGCGGGATCCAGAATCGAATTGGCGAAAGGCACCGATGATGCTGTCACGATCGAGCTGCGTGCCCCGACGGATGTGCTGGTTCAGGATCTTCGCCAGTGGGAAAGTCCATTCTTCGAGATCCGTTTTCCGGCCCTCACGGACTACTCGGGCAGAGAGATCTCGGCCGGGGCCAGGTTCCACATCGACCTCATAGTCACATTTGCCGCACCGGTACGGCTTAGTAAGCCCCAGCCATAATCTGTGCAGCATGCTCCAGGTGTTGCCAAACCAATTGGGCAGTTCATCATCTCTCCTCGTCCAGACGTCCTGACGCGATAGCTCCCTGCTATTGACGCGATTGTCCTCTTTCGCCGGCATGTCGGACGTGCTAGTATCCTCATCTGCTTTTATAAATCGTTGGTTGTGAAGGGGCGCGTGTGCGCCCGAGGGAGCATGGGACATGAGATTTGGTCTGCTATGTATGCTGGGAGCGTTTGCTCTTGCGCTGTCGTGCGGCGTGGCACATGGCGAGAAGGCCGGGGAAGAGATTCTCTATCCTAGTAAGGCCTTCTCAAAACTCGACACTTTTGAAGCGCTCAATCTCGAAGACGCCGACAAGCTTTACGGAAAGCGCGACTATGCCGGCGCCTATTCGGCCTACAAGGCCTATTCGTTTGAGTTCACAAAGAGCCCGGCGCTCTCGTACGTGCTCCTGCGCATGGGGCGATGCCTGCACCAGGTCGGCAAGCGCAACGCGGCCATCAAGGCTTACCAGGACGTCGTCGACTACTTCCCGGACGATGTGCGCTATGCTGCCGCTGCCCTCTACTACATCGGTCAGTGCCACCAGCAGAATGGGGACGTTGCCAGGCAGACCGCTGTCTGGGCGCGCATGGTCAAGGACGATGACTACGTCGCCCAGCCCAACTCCGGAACAGCGCTGGTCCACCTGGCCGGCGCCATGGACAAGCTCGAGAAATTCGAGGAGGCCGCCGAATACCGCTGGCGCACGGCCGTGAACTTCGCCGTGAGCAACGAGCGTGCTGCGGCCGATGCACGGAATGCGGTGATCTACCACTACGCCTGCCGCAGGCCCAACCACGACAAACTCAAGGAATTCTTCGTCGCCACCAACGCCTTCGCAGACCGCAACGGCAAGGGCGATAATCCACAGGAAGACAGGCGCTACTGGGACGCTGCCCTGGGCTCCGCCCTTGGGGCAAAGGAGAATAAGGAAAGTGTCGGCCGCTACTGGGTCGGCAAGTTCGGCAACCTGTTCCCCAAGGACGACGGGTTGCGGGTCAAGCTCTTCAACCTGCAGAGGGTCTACGAGAAAGACAAAGATGCCTGGGCGGCGCGGATGGACAAGCAGTTCAAGCTCACACCGGCCACACTTGGGCGCGTTGCCGGCTGGATCGCGTATTTCAACTGGGACCCAACCCTCGAGCTGGCGTTTGCCATGAAGCACGGCGGGCCGCTGGTGGCGTCGGCGAAGCCGGACGAACGCACGGTGGTGATCGAGCAGATGCGCTGGAACCGCGACAAGTTCTACGAGAAATGGGTGCTCAAGACCGTGAGCGGATTAAAACCCGAGGAGAAGGTCTGGTTGATGAATCGCCTTCGCCATCCCTGCGGTTTGCACGAGCAGGCGACGTCAGTGTTGCGCCAGGTCAACGTCAACGGCATGGCGGATACGCAGATTCGCGGTGTGGGCATGTTTGCCTCCTATTACCTGCCGGAAGAGGACGTGATCCGGTATTTTGCCAAGATGAAAGACAAGCTGGCGGCGACAAAGGCTCGGTTCGACTACTATGTCGGCGACCGTAACCACCCTCGCAACCCGGAAAAAGCGATTATCGAGATCCCTGCTCTGAGGAAATCCACAGAATATGCGGGCCCGGAACTGTCCTGGACCGAAGCTATGATGTACCGGCGTCTCAATCGCCACGAGGAAGCCATCAAGGCCTACCGCGCCGCCAACAAGCAACCCGATTCAACCTGGGCGGTCACGGATTGCCTGGTGGCGATGAAGCAGTACGGCGCCGCGATCAAGAACGTGGCCGGGCTGGAATCGGTTAAAGCCACCGCACCCGCGGCCTGCCTCAAGATCGCCGACATCTACAAAGCGGCCGGCGACAAGGGCAAAGAAGTGGAACAGCTCCAGCTCGTCTTGCGCCGTTACCGGGGCTCGGACGTTCACGTGCGGGCCGCACTGGGTTCGGTGATGATTGACCGCGTATCGCGGAACTTCGGCGCCGCGCTGGAGGAGCTGGACAAGCTGCTGAGCATCAAGGTCCCCGGTGCCCGCAGCAAGATCCACTATGCACGTGCTGAAGTCCTGATGGACCAGGAGGCTTACAAGGAGGCCCTTGAGGAGGTCGAGGCCGTGTTGCGACGCGAACCCGGGCACGAGGATGCGCGTATTCTGCGCGGCAAGATCGAGATCCTGATGCGCCGCCTGGTGGAAGCCACCGAGATCGAACTGGGGTTGACGCGCGAGGACGAGGTCATGGAGCTGGTCGAAAAGGGCGCAGGCGAGCGCCTCGTGGAGCTGTTCAACGAAGCACAAGCTCGAGAGAGCGGGCTGTTGGGGAACTGGAACGCGGCCGGTATCCTGGATGCGCTGGTCGCCGCGGAGCATGCGCCGGCCCTCGACGTGGCGCGCGGCGCGCTGAAGCATGGCGATCCGCTCGTCCGCCGCGCGGCGGTGCAGGCGGTCTTCGCGATCGGCGGTGACGCGGAACTCAAGACCGTATTCGCATTTATCCGGCAGGCCACGGCGCTTGAGGACTTTGACGGCGCGGAACGTGCCCTGCTTTCGAAAAAGGACGACCCGGAGCATGTGCAGCGGGTCAGCAAGGCTGCGATCACACTGCTGCCGCGCAGCGAGCCGCCGTTGCGGCGTTCCCTGGCTTGGGTGCTGGGTCAATTCGGCGGCGAGGCCAACCTGGCCGCCATCCAGCAGGCGGCGGAAACCACTGAGGACGACGACGACCTGAAAGAGATGGCCCTGGCGCTGGCCTACTCGCCCGACCGGGCCGCCAGCGAGAACCTGCTGACCCTGGTCAAGGGCGGCAAACGCATACGTGACATTGTGGCACCGCTCAGCATTCACCGCATGGTGGGCCGCAACGGGATGGGAGACGTGACCGACCAGGAGCGCGTCAAGTTCGCCCGCGGCATTCTTAACCTGACGTACAACGAGCGGCTCGTCAGCTTCCTGAGTCGAGTCCATACGGGACAGGCCATGCAGTTGCTGTATGACGTGATGAAGATGAACCCCTCGATGTCCGCGAAAAGCATCATTGCGAGCGCGGAGGGCATCAGGCGTCCGAGCAAGCTCGATTCGCAGTTGGCGTCCGAGGTGCTGGCGGAGGTAATCGAGTACATCGAGGTGACCCACCTGCGTGGGGGCATGACCGAGCAGGTCGACGACTGGCGCAAAGCCATGGGGTACACGGAATGGAAAGGCCTTCAGGCCCGCGCCGGTCAGGCTCTGCTCAAATTCCACAAACCCAAGGAATCGGCCATTCCCACATTTGACGACATCGATTTGGATCTGTGATTCAGAGTTCAGGAGTCGGGGGTTCCAGGTCTGTCCGTCCAGGACATGTGAGGACGCCTGTTCTGCAGTGGAGGAATCCGGAGTTTTCGTACGAAACTGACTGTGACTCAGAGACGAGCCTTCGTGTTTCAGGTTCCTTGACCGCTACTCCGGCATAAAGACTATCGAGGTCTCCATCCAGTTGGCGCATTTGCATCCCCCGCCTCCCTCTGGGGAGAGAACCAATCCCAAGGCGGGAACGGTGCTCAACCAGCAACCGGGTCGCAGCCGTGCCCAGGAGCTTACACCACTTCCTTCCAACGGCCAGACTGTCACAGTACTCTTGCGGAAGAAAGCGGCATGTTTTGAGAAGGCATATGTGCCGCATCCGCCGTCCGGCATTTTGTTTTTCTGCACACCACCGGTTCTCAAGTCCAGGACCGCCGGACGCACATATACCTTATCTCCGACAATCGCCGGACGTGACATCGCCTTGCCGTGATCCCCTTTGCCTCCGCTCCAGCCGCTTTCCGTGGTCCACAGCTCCCGTCCATCATTTGCATCGAATGCGGTGGTGTAGAACTTGCCATTCGTTGATGCCACAACAACCAGAGTGCCGCCGCCGTGCGCCATGCTGAACATCACGGTGCCGTCTGCCGTATCAATAGGCTTCTGCCATATCCTGCGGCCGGAACCAACGTCAAGCGACACCAGGAATTGGTCCTGCCACAACTCGGGAGCTCCCACCCGGCGCGAATCACCTTTAACAATGGTCTGGTTATTGCACTGCACAAAGTAGAGAACGCCATCTGCCATCGTTATGGTTGAGTTTATCACCACGCCTGCGCCGCTATAGCTCCAACGCCGCTTACCCGAATGTTTTTCCACCGCGAAAACAACATCGCTGCAGATTTTGTGAGTGACCATGCCGTTTCGTGCATCGTACCACCCGGCCGAGGCATTGCCGTGAAATCCTCTGAAGACTGAGCCCTGTCGAACGGTACTCCCTACAATCACATCTTCCGCATCAGCAATGTACCCCCACTCATAGGCCGCACCTTCAAGCGGGCCCGGTGCCACACTGTGAGTCTTTACAACATCACCATCAGCCGCGTTGACAACCCAGCAACGATCATTGACCGCAACATAAAGCCGGTCCGCATCCGCGCACCAGTTGCCGCAGTCACGCGGCATGTTGAAACGCCTGAGAGGGGGCATCTCCAGCGACCAGAGAATCGAACCGTTAAAAGCATCAATTCCAATCAGTCGCTCAAGCCCCTGTCCGAACATGCGCCCGTTTACCGCCAGCGGAGCCGGTTTGCGCCCATTTCGATCGGGGTGATAACGCGGCCCGGGCCGTCCCAGCCACTGCACACGGAATTCATCAACATTTACGGTTCCCTGGAGCGTTTCACCAGCATAAGCCGAATTGTCGGCCTTCCCATATTGGTGGGTCCATACACCGGTGTCTTTCAAAGGCGGCCTGACAAATGTCTTTCCGTCGGAAACAGACACACCACTTCCGGGTTTGAGCAGACGAACCACCTCGCCATGCTCAATGTCTTTGCCGTTCACAATAACCAGGTTTGCAAACTCCCCGACAAAGGGAAGATCATCCATCGATCTAACATGATAAACCACTGCCCTGCTGCCATAAACTCCGGCTTCGTTCAAATTTCGCCGCGCCTTCTTTACAGCCTCGAGATCCGTGTCGACGCAGATAACTTTGAAACGACTTTGCCTGGCGATTTCCCAAGCCATCGCCCCGCCCCGGCTTCCAACCATCAGGCACAAACCACGGTCAGTGCGGGCAGCTTTGATGGCCTCGGTCACACCCTTTGAGTACTTCAGACTCTCATTGCGACAGGTACTCTGCATGCCGGGAACAGGAGCCACGCTATAGTTGAAGAATGTATCCAGGGCGAAGGTTGCCTCTTTCTTGTCTCCAGCCTTCACCGTATAGGTATAATCAAGATCAGGTCGCAGTCCGGTGATCACCACATTGTGCTGCTTGCCGCTGCTTGTCTCCGCCTTGACTTCTAATCCGGCTGTCCCGATCGAGGAGCGCACATCCAGCATCGTGGCAACGGCCCCAGTTGTTTCCCAGCGAACAGATGCCGAATTGGAACCCGTATGCTCCACATACGGCCCCAGTGCCAGCGGGTTTTCAGAGCTCACCTCAAGCACCTCACGGGACGGCGGCGGTGCAACCGCTCCGACGCCTCTTGGCGAAAAGCAGTAAACCATCCCTTCCGATGTGCTTGCCAGCAGTTCCCCGTTGACAACAGCCAGATCATAAACACGGCCCTGCACACCGGCCTGCCAGAGAATAGAGCCGCTTTTTGAATCCAGTGCCGCAACGCGGTCGCGCCCGCCGGCCAGGAGAGTTCCTCCTGCAAGAATCATTGAATCAGAGCAGCTGGCGTCGATTTTCCAACGCAGCTTGCGAGTCACGCGCTCCAATGCGGACAAACTGCGTTCAGTTGAGATAAACGCGGTACTGCCGGCAATTACAAGCCGCCTGCCACCCTTGAACGTGGAGTCCTTGGAGCCTCCGGAGATAGAGCTGGATCTGCTGTCCTGACCGTAGAAGATTCTTTTGTCATCTGAGAGCACTGCAAATGAGCCGCCGCCCCCCTTGAGTTTGATATTGCTGTTTTTTCCGGTGGCACGGTCAAAAACAATCGGGCTCAGTCGTCCCTGGGGCACATAGAGATGGTCTCCGGATGAGAGCATGGCACCCTCGGCCGTCATCTTGTGTTCAACAACGTAATGCCCCTCTCCGGTTTCGACGCCGCTGTTTGCGTCCACCGCGCAGAGGTACGATGTTTTCCATGGCAGCATACCGCAGACAAAGTACGCCACGTTCCCTTCTATCAGCACCCCGGTTCTGCAGGGATAGAGCGATATCATCTTGCCGTTTTGAAGAACCCTCCGCGTTTTCGGCACAGGGCTGAATCTCCAGATCAACTCGCCGCTCTGTGCATCGAGGCAATAGGCATAGCCGTCGTCTGCCCCAACATAGGCTTTGCCGTCAGAAATCGTTGGAGCCATACGCACCGGGGCGTCCGTAGTGAACCGCCACATCTCCCTGCCTGTTAACAGGTCGACCGCATGTACCGCATCATCCACAGACGATCCAAAAAAGACAAGCCCTCCGGCACTGGAGATACAGAAGGCGCGGTCATAGTCACGCATTGCTCCAAGCTTCTGAATCATTGCGTAGGCATCCTCACGGGCCGGACCGGCCCAGGCGGGCTGCGGCTGGGAAGGTGAACGCCAAACCCACTTTAACTTAAGACTGGAAACATCAACCGGGTCCGGGGTTATACCGCTGCGACTGTTGTCATGCCGGTGGGAGGGCCAATCCTCCGCCTGGGCAGAGAGCAGGCAGGCAAAAGAGATAATCCAGAGCGAATTCCTTAAACATGCAAGTTTCATACAGCAGTAATATGAACGATCAGCGTTGAAACGTGAAGCAGAATCAAAGCGTTTCGCGCTGTTATGTGGAGTACGGGATTGTGTTGAGAGAGGTGAGAAGTCACTCTCGACTTGGATGTTGGTTGTTTGGCGTTGGGCGTTGGGCGTTGATCTCCTCCCACTAGTCAATCTATGTGTCGTAATAACTCCTTACGAGTGTCGCAAGAACTCTCTTGGCGCAGGTGTTGGGGAAGGCTATTATGTCGCGATTCGAGAACTCAGGTCCAACCAGTGAGACGCAGGCCCTGGCGCCGGTGGTTTTCGACAAGCGATTCATCGGGAAGGTCCTGCCGATCATCGGAGAGATGATCGCAAACAATGAGCGCGCGGTGGCCCTGTCTCAGTATGCGCATGCCGGGCCGCACTGTAGATGGTCTGGTCTTGAAACAGAAGAAAGGTCTGTGACATGAAAACTCAACAGTGGAAGTGGGCGACGCTGTGTTGTCTCGTCCTTTTTGCGACCTGTTCCGTTCGTGCTGAGAATCCATCTTCCAGTTCCGATGAGATCAAGGACATCAAGGCCTACTGCCTCGATTTCAACTGGGGCGGACGCAGGCGGTTTGCCGCGCCGGGCTCCTGGCGCAATTCCGAGCCGGCGGCACACGTGGCCTGGTACAAGGCGATGGGGGTGAACGTTATCCAGACATTCGCCGTCTCCTGTAACGGTTATGCCTGGTACAAGAACGGCTTTGTTCCGGAACAACCCGAACTCAAACACGATTTTCTGCCCGAGGTAGTGAAGTTGGGCCACAAGGAAGGAATGCTGGTCATTGGCTATTTCTGTGCTTCGGCCAATCCGAAGTGGGCGAAGGACCATCCCGAACTGAGCTATGGCGCGCCGGCCACGTATCACATACCTTACACCGATGAGTACCTGGCTTACTTTTCCTCCTCAATAGGGGACGCCGTCAGGAAGACAGGTATTGACGGGATTATGATCGACTGGCTGTGGCAGCCAAGGCGCCAGTCAACAAAAGAAAAATGGCTGGATTGTGAGAAGAAACTCTACAAGCAGCTCACGGGCGAGGATTTCCCGGGCGAAGACAAGCTGACCAAGGCGCAGGATAATGCCTACAGCCGCAAGGCCCTTGACCGGTGCTGGAAGGCGATCCGCAAGGCCGCGAAGGCCGCCAACCCGAAATGCATTATCTGGATAACAAGCAACCATATGAATCATCCGCATGTCATCAATTCCGACATGTACAAAGAAACCGACTGGCTGATGAACGAATCCGGTGACATGAAGCGTATCAACATCGTAAAAGGGATGGTCGGCAAGCACACACGCCTGATCACCTGCCTGGCCCGATGGAACGGGCAGGACGCTACAAAAGTCGTCCCTGAAGCCCTCAAGGCAGGTGTTGGACTCTACGGTTTCACCAAGCCGCGTCAGCAGGAGAGCGGGCTGGTGCCGCTCGAAGAAATCCTGCCGCGGCCGGTAAAGGAATTGAAGGGCGACGACCGCAATATCGCCGTGCTCGCTCGCGCCTATCACGGGGCAGCGATCGACAGTGCCTGGAACGAGAAGGGCGAGTTTGTAGAGAACGGGGAAAGTGAAGAATAATGAGGATGACAAGAATCCCCGCAAGCTGATCAGCTTTGAGGAGGCAAAACAGGCGGGATTGAAAAAGAAATGAATAGAAACAACACAACAAACAGGAGGAAGAACATGAACATCAGACGAACCAGAACAGTATCAACCATTGTTGCCCTGGCACTGACGGGACTTGTCCTCAACGCCGCGGCTGAGCAGCTGCCGGACCCGGATGGCAAACCGGCGGACATGTCCAAGCCTGTGCAGGTGTACATCCTGCTGGGTCAGTCCAACATGCTGAACTTCGGCAAGAAGGCCAAGCTTGAGACCGTGATAAAGGAAAAGGGCAAGTATCCCTACCTGGTAGATGATGCCGGCAACTGGACAGTCCGGAAGGACGTCCGCCATGTGCGTGTAATGGGCAGCGGCGGCCCCGGCAAAAGTAGAGTGTTCAACAACGAGTGGATGACGATCAGCGGCAACGTGGGTGTGGAAATTGGCATCGGTCACTATATAGGTACTGCTGTCGATGCACCGGTGTTGATTCTCAAGAGCGCTATCGGCAACCGCAGCCTCGGCTGGGACCTGCTTCCGCCCGGAAGTGAAAGCTATGAATTCGAAGAAAAGGGCAAGACCTGGGTCTACGCCGGTTTTGGGGACTCCCCGTCACACTGGGAAAAGGGGACGGAGGCGAAGAAAATCGGTTGGACGGCCGGCATTCAATACGCAGGTGATATTGCTCGCGCGAAAGACGTGCTGAAAGACCTCGGTAAGTATTATCCAGGCGCAACCAAGTACGAAGTCGCGGGCTTCTGTTACTGGCAGGGCGATAAGGACCGCTACAACGCCGGGCACGCTACCCGTTACGAGAAGAACCTCGTTCAGTTGATCAAGCAACTGCGGAAGGATTTCGACGCGCCTGACGCAAAGTTTGTATGCGCAACACTCGGGCAGACCGAGAAAGGTGCCACGGGTAACGAAGGGCATATCCTGAACGCCCAGCTTGCGGTCGACGGCAAGACCGGCAAATACCCCGAATTCAAGGGCAACGTCGCCAGCGTGTACAGCAAGCCCTTCTGTCATGGGGGCAGCTCTAACGGCCACTACGGCGGCAATCCCGAGACCTACATGGATATTGGCGAAGCCATGGGCAAGGCCATGGCGGAGCTGCTTGGGAGGAATTAGCTGGTAGGGCCGACCCGCCGGGTCGGCCGTGGCGCCATGTGAATGGCGCCCTCTATGTAGGAAACAGGGCAAAACAGGTTTCATAAGTATCGAAAAAAAGAAAAGCATCCATCTCGTAGCGATGGACTCACTGAGAGCAAAGCAGGTCCATCTCTACGAGTTGGACTACAAGGAGAACAGCATGAACAGAAGACTAATGAGAATAGCATCGTTCTTGGCGCTTATCTCAGTTCTATTGCTTGCACCATCGTTTCTACGCGTGGTAGCGGAGGAACCTGCGGACCCACCCAAACCCGCTATTCAACTCGGCGCACCGTTCTGCGACAACGCGGTCCTGCAGCGGGAGACGAATGTGCCGGTCTGGGGCTGGAGCAAACCGGGCACGAAGATCACCGTCGAGTTCGGAGGGCAAAAGAAGAAAGCCACAGCTGGGAAAGACGGGAAGTGGATGCTGGAACTCGATAAGCTCAAGGCGAGTTTCGAGCCCGCGGAGATGATCATCGCGGACAGCACCGGCAAGAAGGTTGTCCTGAAAAACATCCTCGTTGGCGAGGTATGGATGGCTTCCGGCCAGTCCAACATGCAGTGGAAGGTCACGAAGAGCAGCTGCAACAAACTGAAAGTCGAACCTGTTGGGGCGGGCAAGGTTGCCCCGATTCGCGAATTCGAGGTCACCAGCGTCTTTGCAATGCTGCACCCGATTGAGAAAGCCACGGGCGCGTGGAAGAATGGCAGCTACACCGACTACAGCGCGATTGCTTTTGCTTTTGCTCACAGGCTCTACGAGGAGTTGAAGGTGCCGATCGGCATTCTGAACTGCTCGTTCAGCCAGACGGCCATCCAGGCCTGGGTCCCGCGCGTTGGTTTCCGGGACGGTGAAGACGAGTACACGAAGGCCATCTATCAAAAAGTACTGCAGACCGATCCGACGACACCCGAGCACAAGACTGCATGGGACGCGTTCTACAAGTCGCTGGAAGACCAGATCGTCGAAAACGATGCACTTATCAAGAAGGGCGAGAATCCAAAAGAGATCTCAGCCAAGACTCCGGGGAACATGTCCGGCAACCGAGATGCCACCTGGCTCTTCCATGGCCGACTCAATTCGGTCATCCCATATGCCATCCGAGGCGGCATCTGGAACCAGGGCTATGCCAACATGGGTGAAGGACTGCCCTACTACAACAACCTGCACAGTATGATTCGTGGTTGGCGCCTCGTGTGGGACAAGCCCGAACTGCCGGTCTACTTCCATCAGTTCTACAGCGCCGCGATGCGGCATGCAGGTAAAGAGGTCAACACGCCCAGTATCGGTGCCACCGCCGAGATGCGTCTCGGAACCTGGATGGCCCGTGACATTCCCAACTCCGGTATGGCCAGCCAGATCGATGTCAGCGGCGGCATCCACTACTCCAGCAAGGCTGTGCCAGGGCAGCGCCTTGCCCTGCATGCATTGAAGAATCAATATGGCAGAAAGCTCGTCGCCGACGGGCCCATGTTTAAGTCGTACAAGGTCAAAGGCAACAAGCTGATTATCGATTTCGAGCATGCCAAAGGCGGTCTCGTCGTTGCCGAGACCGGGTACAATGCTATCGCCAGGAAAGAGGATTCGACCGGCTTCGCCGATCCGAAGATCATCGAGAAGGGCGATGACCAGGTGAAACTCTTCTACCTGGCAGGTGAAGACCGTGTCTGGCATCCGGCCGGCATGAAGATCGATGGCGACAAGGTCGTTGTTACGTCCCCTGAGGTCAAGAAGCCGCGCGGCGTTTCCTATGCCACCGCCGGGGTAGGATTCCAACCCAACCTCTACAACAAGGCGTTGCTGCCGATGACCCCGTTTATCTATTTTGACCACAAGATGGTGACCAGCGAAACCTGGCCGGATGAGAAGCTGAAGATAGCAGGTGAGGTGATCGATCCAGGCACGGTAGGCAAGGTCTATGAATGGCGAAAAATGCCGATTCTGAGCGTTCAGTTCCGTGACAATGCGGTCTTTCAAGCCGACAAGCCCGTGACGATTTGGGGTTCCACACAGCAGTACGGTGAATGGGGTGGCGCGGCAGAGGGCGAGGCGGAGATATCCTTCAGCTTCGCAGGAATAGAAAAAACCATTCCGGTTACGCCCGGGGTGGATGGGTGGAAGGTCGAAGTACCTGCCATGAAGGCAAGTGCTGATCCCAAGACAATGAAGGTGTCCTTTACGATTGATGGCGAGCTTGCACATGAGCGCGTTGCTACCAACATCGTATACGGCGATGTGTGGTACGTAGGCGCACCGGCGGGGAAATTCACCGTTCCCAAGGTAGAATCGTCCGGTCAGATCGTGCGCGTGATTGAGAACCAGTCGAAGCGATCCGGCAACAGAAGCCCAAGTCGCTACAGCGTCTGTGTATCGCGGACGCCCAAGAATCGTTTTGCTTCTTACTGGAAAGACGCATCCGGTTTGGCCGGGGCCATTGGACACAGTATTGCAGCCAAGACAGAGAGACCTGTTGGGGTTATATTCATGCAGAGTAAGGCGTCCAAGGATGTTGCGAATCCTGCGCTGAAGACCTGGATCGCTCCTGCTTTCCTGGACCAGGCGCCGAGCCTGAAGGAGGATTACAAGACGATTGGATCTCTATATCCGGGGAACCCTTACTACAACGCCAATATCAGGAACTACATTGCCGACTGGAAGACGTACTGGGGCGAATATATTCCTGCGATGATCGCAACGAAGGCCGTGCCGGATGGTGTAACGTGGGGTACATACCCTTCACTCACCGCCACTGCCGGAGATTCCAAGGCGACACATACCTACAATGTATATGTGCGTCCGTTTACGCCGGCAGCACTGAGTGGTGTTGTTTTCCTCTCAAGTGAGGCGATGGTGGCAGCGGACAAGGGCGCCAGCTTCGGCCCTGAAATGGCTGCGCTGGGCAATTGCCTGAAGGCTAAGTTCGGCTGTAGCGACGATACTCCCTTTATCTACACTATACCGGACAAGGCGCTTGCGCCGAAGGTCACGAAACCCGGGAAGATCCGGGGCAAGAGTGCCGGTGTAGAGATTACCGACTGGTCCGAGATCACGAAGGTGATCGAGGCAGCGGTGAAGTAAAGGGGTGACATGAAAAAGATAGTAGTCTCATTGATCCTGTTGGCAGGAGCGGGCGTGTCTTTTGCGGCGGTGCCCCCTGCGTCGAACACAAACATCACGCTTCGGGCGCAGTGTCCCGCACCATTCAATGACAATGCTGTGCTTCAGAGGGGTATGCCTAAGGGCGCGTTCATCACAAAGGAGTTTTTCGAAGAGTTTCGCGGCCGAGACGTCACCATTGCGGTCAAGACTTTCATCCGCTACAACGCCAAGTACAAGACCAAGCCGACTTCCCGTATTCCCCAGGGCAAGATCAGCCTGCATTTCGAGGAGATGAAGCTGCCGCCGGTGGGTGATGATCTGGTATTAAAATCGGCAACGGTGATTCCCTTCCTTACATCCGCGTGGCAGGAGAAGCAGGCATCGAAGGACGAGGACACGCAAGGGGATGATGGAAAACTCCGTTACGACGGGAAACACGTCATCAATCCGGAGATTGTTGGCGGCTGGAAAGTTGTCGACCAGGTTAAGACTATCGACGAGTTCACGGCCGGGAAGAAAATGAATCCCGGCCGCCCCGCGTTCACTGCGCTCACATTCACTGACAAGGGTCGCACCGACCAGGCGTACCGGATCTGGTCCGGTGAATACTTAATGGATCTCGACCGCTACCAGGCTCTAAGAATGACGCTGCAGCGGGTGTGTGACGACGATTACCTCTTCGTCGAAGCCGGCGGTTTCAGCGAGCGGAACAAAGAGGATTGGAAATCGCCGTTGTTGGTGATGAAGAGAAAGTAAAGGAGAGGGAGGATTAGGTAGAAAGATGAAACAGATAGATCAAGAGGCAGAGATCTTGATACTTAATCCATCTACTTGATCCACCCGATTCAACAGCAGGAGAAAGAAAAAGATGAACAACAGACGATCGATGACCGTATTGACCCTCTCCGCTGCGGCGATGATGGGGCTCACCCTCCATTCCCCTGCTAAGACCATCCCCGCACAATTGCCTGATCCGGACGGCAAGCCGGGGGATGCCACCAAGCCGGTCAAGGTCTACATCCTCGCGGGGCAGTCTAACATGTGTCCTATGGGGCAGGTTAGCGGGGCCCGGTCTCCGTATGACAGTATCTACCTTACGGCCGACCCTGATGCGCCGTTGGGATCCTTTGTTGTCTACAGGGGAGGCAATTACAGGATCGATTCCCTCGGCATCTATGTGTCGGCGGACCCGAAGGCCCCAGAAGGTGCGAGCGTTTCAGTTTACAAGGGCGCCTACGATGCAGCGGTGGATTACGACAAGGCCAAGCCGGTTAAGACGGAAACGATAGCGTTGGGCGTTACAAAGGGCTCCCTGCCTGTTTCAGCAGTGCAGACCTGTGTCGCCAGGGCGTTCATCGAGGTGCCCGATTCCGGCAACTACATAGTCGGTCCGGGTTACGGGGACAGTTCATACAATATGACGGAACTCGATGGCAAGGAAGTGTACAGGAAGAACATCGGTGAAGCTGTCGTACAACAGAAGGTCACTCTTGAGAAGGGGAAACGCTATCCCATCAAGATCACCTACTACAAAGGTGGGTCGACTGCGTTCTGGATGAGCCAGAAAGATCTTCTCGGTAAAGGCGACCTGGAAATCGTTACGAAGCGCGACAAGAAGTTTCCGTGGCTAATCAATGACAAGGGTGAGTGGACGGTGCGCAACGACGTCTACTTCTACGAGGCCCGAATCAACTTCACCGGAAGCCCCCTCAACCCGACCTCTAACGGAAACACAATCGGTCCGGAGCTGGGTTTCGGGTATGTCATGGGCACCCATCACGACGAACAGGTTCTGCTCATCAAGACTGCTATAGGTAACCGGGCGCTGAAGTTTGATTTTCGCCCGCCATCGAGTGGCCGAACGGATCCCGACAGCGAATGGGAGAGTCTGGAATACCGCCTTATGATTGAAGGCGTGAACAAGACCCTGAACAACATCAAGGATATCGTCCCCGGCTACAAGGGGCAGGGCTATGAAATCGTAGGCTTTGTCTGGTGGCAGGGCCACAAGGATGCCGGTTCGACGCAGGCCGAATACGAGGGACATCTGGTTAACCTGATCAAGGATCTCCGCAAGGATCTCAAGGCCCCCGAGATGCGTGCGGCTGTGGCTACCGTTGGTTTTGGTGGACACAACATAAGCGATGAGTACATGGAGATTCTGAAAGCCCAGCTGGCTGTCGGTGATCCGAAGAAACATCCGGAATTCGCCGGGAAGGTTGCTTCCGTAGATACCCGCGATTTCTGGAGAGAAGCCCATGAGTCTCCCACGGGCGTGGGCTATCACTACAACAAGAACGCCGAGACCTACATGCTGGTGGGCGATGCCCTCGGACGGGCGATGGCTGAGTTGCTCGGCGCAGAAGCGGAAGCGCTTCCGCAATCTCCCAGGCCTCAACCCGCTGCCCAACCGGCAAGTCCCGAACCGGATCAGGAGGACGAGGCCAAGACGCAAGCGGCCCTGAAGCCGGTCATTCTTGACGGCATGATGCGGGAATACATCAGCAACCCCAGGTACCAGGCGGCCTTGTTGAGTGAAGCAAGCGGGGAAAAGCCCAAGCGTTTCTCACAGTTCCTGCGGGGTTCCATGTACGGATTGAACAACTACTATAACGCTGCCGGTGTGAACGACCATGACTGGCACACTTTCGGGCCTGAAATGAAGAACGGGACCTGGGACTACTTCAGCTTCGACCCACCTGAGACAAAGGACAAGGAGAAGGGCGGTCGCTACCGCAAAGTGACCTTGCCGACAGGTATGGATAACTGGTTTGCCGCAGATTTTGATGCCAAGAAAGCCGGATGGAAGAAAGGCGTCGCTCCCTTCGGTCAGAAGGGTGGCGAACTGATTCCGCTGGGTACCTGCCAGGAAAATACCTGTCGTTGCGGCATCCCGCCGAAGACGCTCTGGGAGAAGGAAGTTATTCTGCTGCGCCAGACCTTCAAAATCCCTCCGCTCAAAGCCGGCCATCGCTATCGCATCGTGGTTGGCGGCAGCGCCCATGTGAATGGCGGCGACGGCTATGCCCTCTATGTTGACGGCAAGCTGGTGGCTGAATCGAAAGCGGGTGTTGGCAAGCGCCAGGGGGGACAGCCCCGCGGCGGGCACATCTACTCCGACTTTCTCCCGGAGTTCCGGGACGGCAAGGTCACCATCGCGGCAAAGAGCTTCCTGCGTTACAACCACCCGCGCACCAAGCCCTATCCCCCCAGCGGCCATCTCAGCGTTTGGCTGGAAGAGCAGAAGATCCCGCCGCTGGGAGAGTAGGGGACGGTGACTCGATGAGGTCCCCGTGACCTTGCGTCACGGGTGAATGAAGTTGGCACAAGATCGCCTGTCCTACAGTGGAAGGATCCAGGTTTTGCAGAGAACTCGGTTCGAGTTAGAAACAGGACGTTGCGAGTGAGAAGCCCCCATGGTGTATGTACTAGTATTTTTCTCAGGGCTAGCCGGCCTCATCTATGAGATTCTCTGGATGAAGCAGCTCGGGTTGCTTTTTGGCAACACGTCGCATGCGGCTTCGGCAACCCTTGCAGCTTTCTTTGCGGGTTTGGCTGCGGGTAGCTGGTTCTGGGGCAGGCGCTCCTCCAGGGCTGCCAATTCACTTCGTGTTTATGCCTGGCTTGAGGCAGGCATTGCCGTGACTGCGCTGCTCTATTTCGTCATTATCGGTGTCTACTACCGCATCTATCCGTCAGTATATCAGGGTATCGGTTCCGCTTCCCTGTTGCTGCTCATCAAGTTTGCGCTGGCGCTACTGCTGATCTTCCCGCCGGCTTTCTGCATGGGTGGCACAATACCCGTGATCGCCCAATACGCGGTCAGGCGCCAGTCTGCATTCGGTACAACGTCCGCGCTGTTGTACGGCATTAATACGCTTGGTGCTGCCACAGGTGCCTGCCTGGCGGGTTTCTTCTTGCCACTCTGGCTTGGCTTCAGGGTTACCTGTGCGGGTGCCATGATGATTACGGCTGCGGTGGCTGTTGTGGCTTTTGTGTTGTCGCGCAATGTTGTGCCGGCAGAGGGAGACCGGGGTGCAGCGGACGGCGAGGCCGCCGTCCCTCCCGGGCCTAGCGAGGGAGCATCGGCTCTGTTGACATCGGGCGGAAGGTGGGCTGTGATGCTGGTCTGCTTTTTGTCTGGTTTCGGGGTGCTGGCGCTGGAGGTCCTCTGGACGAGGATGTTCGCACAGGTCCTGGAGAACTCTGTCTATACCTTTGCGGCGATTCTGGTCATTGTTCTTCTCTGCCTTGCTGCGGGTGCCTTCATCAGCTCCCGCCTCGCTCGATTGGCAGTTTCCCCTTTCTATCTCCTGGGGCTCCTGACCGTCATCAGTGGCATAGCCGTTTCGGCCACCCCTTTTATCTTCATGCGTCTGACCAATTCTTTTCAGATACTGGCCTCGAAGGGTTCATGGTTCGGCTATGTGATGCTGATCTTCAAGAATGGATTCCTGACCATTGGCCCGCCTGCGTTGCTGCTCGGTACCGTCTTCCCGTTCCTGATGAAGACCGAAGAGCGGTACGCGGTTTCAGCCGGCAGAACCCTGGGGCGCTTGGCGGCGGTAAACACCGTGGGTGCGATTCTTGGATCGCTGGCGTGCGGATTTGTCTTTCTTGGAACATTGGGCATGTGGCGCACGATGCAGCTCATATCCGTGGTCTACCTTGTCGCAGCCCTGGTCCTGCCTCTCGCCTGGGATCTCAAGAGTGTCGTACTCAAAGCTGTCACCACGATATTCCTGATTCTGCAGTTTGCGGCTCTCGATCCAACGCAGTTGCCGATAACCAGTGTCGACACCATGCGTCAGCGTGAAGAAATTCTTGAGACCTGGGAGGCCAGTGACTGTACCGTGGCGGTGGCCCGCGATATGTATGGCTTATCCATCAAGATCAACTCGCACTATGGACTGGGTTCCACCGGCGCATTTATGCAGGAGAAACTCCAGGCTGATATTCCGCTTATGATCTATCCACGGACCGAGAGTATCTTCTTTCTTGGTTTAGGAACCGGTATTACTGCCGGGAGCGCGTTGGACTCCCAATTCGAGAGTGTAAAGAGAGTGGTTGCCTGTGAACTTGTGCCGGAGGTAATTACGGCTGCCAGGAAATACATGACTAACGTCGATGGCTTCGACTGCACAGGCGGACTTTTCTCGGATCCGCGCGTGACTATCCTCGCCGAGGATGGTCGCCATTACCTGATGGCTACGGAAGACCGTTTCGACATGGTCAATGGAGACCTGTTTGTTCCCTATCGCTCGGGGGCCGGCAGCCTGTACAGCAAAGAGCATTTCCAGAGTGTGAAGGAGCGGCTTGAACCCGGAGGTGTCTTTTTTCAGTGGTTGCCTTTGTACCAGGTCACAGAGAACGAATTTTCGATCATAGCCAGGACCATGCTGGAAGTGTTTGACCAGGTCTCTCTCTGGCGCAACAACTTCCAGCCCGGGGAGGAGGTCGTTGTGCTGGCAGGTCACGGGGATGATACGCCACTTCCGGCCTGCGCCATTGACGGCAGCGCGGACAAACTGACGGCGATTGCCGGCAAGAACCACCGCGATCTGCAACAACTTTCATTGCCGTTCAATTCTCAGACCATCCTGTTTTTCTACTGCGGCAATGTAACCGAAGCGAGGGAACTTTTTGCCGACTATCCCGTCAACAGTGATGACAGACCCCTGATCGAGTACATGGCGCCACGAACCTATCGCAACAAGACCGATGCCGCGGTTCCATGGTTTGTGGGGCCGAGAATCGCCAGGTTGGTTGAAGAGATTCAACGTCTCTGTCCACCTGAAAGAGATCCTTTACTGGTCGACAGGACGGATGGGAACCGTAGACTCCCAGTTGCCGGGGCAGCTTTTCATCGTGCTCGACTGTGGGAAGTGATTGGCGACGAAGAGGAGTGCCGACAGTCATGGCAGCGGTTTCTTACGGAATGGACAGATGAGGGTCAGGTGACTCGGTGAGGCGGAGATCCTGCAGGGGATGAAGGCACAGCAAAAGAGGTGATGGCATGAGAACACATACTGCAAGAACGTGGGCTGCATTCAGCTGCGCGGTCCTTTTGGCGACCTGTTCTGTTCACGCAGATGACGTCCTGACCGTCAATTCACCGGTTGAACTCCAAGTCAACCAACGAAACAAGAAGAATCAGGCAAACGTCACCATTTCAGGCATGATAGAAGGCGCTGTTGACACCATTGAAACCAAAGCCGACTTAAGCCCCGGAACAACCCGTGGCAAGTCCGTCGGTTGGACTCTAATCGCGAAAGGTGACGCGATCGACAAAGGGACGTTCACGGGCACGGTACCTCTCGAAGCGGGCGGCTGGTACGGCATCTCCATTCGTGCAAGTCGAGGCAACAAGGTGGTGGCCGAGGCCAGAATCGCGAAGGTGGGTGTTGGAGATGTGTTTATAACCGCAGGTCAGTCCAACTCGGCAAACTACGGCAAACCAAGACAAGTGGCCAAGGATGATCGGGTTGTCTATTACAATGGCAAGAGCTTCGTTCCTGCAAGGGATCCCATTCCCGGCGGATGTGGCGGCGGCGGCAGCGTGTGGCCGATCCTGGGTGACCACATCGTGCAGTCACAAGGAGTTCCGGTCTGTTTTCGATCGGCGTCGCTGACATGGACCCAGGTCAAGAATTGGATGCCTCCGGAAACCAGGTTGTACAAGAATCTTGCCAAATGTGTTGGCGAATTCGAGAAGAACGGGGTTCGCGCTGTCCTCTGGCATCAAGGGGAATCCGATTCGCTTGCCAAGACCCCCGCCGAGATCTATTGCAGCCGGCTGAAAACGATAATTGATTCGCTCAATAAGGACGCAGGTTATGAGATTCCGTGGTTTGTGGCACAAGCCTCCTTTCATCCGGGGTCAAAGGAAGCGGAGGAAAAGAAGGTTGCAAGCGGACAGCAGCTCCTCTGGAAAAGAGGAATAGCTCGCAGGGGTGCTGTTACAGACGATCTTGGGAAAGAGTATCGAAGTGACGGAGTACACTTCAATCAACTCGGCCTGACAACTCATGCCGAGAGATGGTTCGCGGCATTGGCCGATGAACATGCATGGAAAACAGGTTCATCGAACAAGAGCGCTACAGAAGATAAGGGTACCATGACGAAGAATGATGAAATACATACCGATGGCATTCTTTTCCATGAGAAGCCTGCGACGAGCTGGGAGAAGGAAGCTTTGCCGTTGGGAAATGGCCGTTTGGGCTGCATGGTCTTCGGCGGGGTTGGGGAAGAACGTATTCAGTTCAACGTGGACAGTCTCTGGACAGGAGATGAGAACCTGCCCGGAAGCTATAAAGCGCCCGGTATGGGGATGTATCAGAACTTCGGAGATCTGTACGTGACATTGGATGCCAAGGGCCCGCCGACGAAGTATCGGCGTGAACTGAATATCACCAGGGCTGTGTGTCGAGTTGCCTACGAGCAGGATGGCACGGAGTTCGTCCGCGAGACATTTTGCAGTTTTCCCGACCAGGTCATGGTTTTCCGGATGACTGCAAGCGCGAAGGGCAAGTACTCCGGTAGCATGAGGCTCGTGGGTGGGCATGACGAAAAGACTTCTGCCAAACAGGACAGGCTTACTATCACTGGGAAGCTGGTCAATGGATTAGAGTACGAGGCACAGGTTCTCGTTGCTGTCGAGGGTGGAGTGCTCAAAACGGAAGGGGACAACCTGGTTTTCAGCGGGTGCGACAGCCTGACCCTTACCCTTGCGGCAGGCACAAGCTATATCATGGACTACGCCAGTAAGTGGATGGGCGAGCACCCGCATGCGCTTGTGACAAAGCAGGTGGAGAACGCTTCAAAACAATCCTATTCAAAGCTACTGACGGCGCATGTTGAAGATTACCAGTCGCTTTACAACCGTGTGGCTGTCGATTTTGGCAGGAGCGAAGATGCCCAGCTTGCGTTACCGGTAGAGCAGCGGCTTCAGGCAATCCGGGATGGAAGGGCAGATCCGGATTTCGACGAGCTCCTGTTTCAATACGGTCGCTACTTGTTGATCGCCTGTTCACGTCCCGGATCGCTGCCGGCCAATTTGCAGGGGTTGTGGAACGATCGCAACAATCCGCCATGGCATGCGGACTACCATAGCAACATCAATCTGCAGATGAACTACTGGCTGGCGGAGTCGGCCAATCTGGCCGAGTGTCACAGGCCTCTTTTTGACCTGCTCACGGCATCGCTTGTACCGTTTCGCAAGGCAACGAAGCTGGCCTACGGCGACAAAATGCGGGGTTTCACCATTCGGACCTCTCATAACCCGTTTGGCGGGATGGGCTGGAAATGGAACATCCCTGCAAGCGGGTGGTATGCCCTGCATTTCTGGGAGCATTACGCGTTTGGACGGGACAAGAAGTATCTCGAGACGGTGGCTTATCCGTATCTAAAGGAGGTCTGCCACTACTGGGAAGATCACTTGAAAGAGCTTCCCGATGGTCGATTGGTTGCGCCGGAGGGTTGGTCACCGGAACATGGACCGACGGAGGATGGCGTCTCGCATGATCAGCAGATCATTTGGGACCTGTTTTCGAATACGATTGAAGCGGCGGCTGAGCTGGGTACTGATGCGGATTACCGCAAAAAGCTGTCAGGAATGAGGAACAGGTTGGTGGGGCCTAAGATCGGAAAATGGGGACAGCTCCAGGAATGGATGGTGGATCGTGACGACCCCAAAGACCATCACCGACATATCTCACATATGTTCGCAGTGTATCCTGGGCGTCAGATATCGTTAAGCAGAACACCAGAGTTTGCAAAGGCAGCGGCGGTGTCGCTGAAGGCACGTGGGGTTGGTACCGTAGTCGGCTGGGCAAATGCCTGGAAGACGGCTCTGTGGGCTCGGTTGCTGGATGCCGAGATGGCCCACAGTTATTATCACAAGGAAGTCGCTGCCAATGCGTTTCCTAACCTCTGGAATGGATGTTGGCCGGGCAGGACGTTCCAGATTGATGGGAACTTCGGCATAACAGCCGGAGCAATTGAGATGCTGCTCCAATCCCATGCCGGCGAAATCCATTTGCTGCCGGCCCTGCCGAAGGCCTGGGCGACGGGATCGGTCAAAGGCCTGAGCGCACGCGGCGGATTTGAAGTCGATATTCAGTGGAAAGCCGGGGAGTTGACGAATGCCGCAATCCGATCAAAAGAAGACAATACCTGCCGGCTTCGCACAACTGTTCCCGTCACGGTCGAGAACCGCGGCAACAAGATTAAGACGGATAAGATCGAAGATGGCTTCATTACATTCCCTGTAAAAGAAGCCCGGGAGTACTTGATCGTTCGGGAGCTTTGACATCATCGATATCTGTAACTTTCCCCAAGGATACATATTCCTTCTGCTAGAGCCGGTGGACCGGGCGTCTCATGGTTCATCTGTTTCCTCACTGGACATGGTCCGATAAGAAGGGCACTGTCATTCCTGTCTGGTGCTATACGAACTGCTGGAACGTTGAACTCTTCCTCACCGCCAAATCTGCGGGCCTTAGAGTTGGAACGGTGAAACTTCGGTCTGTTCTTCATGAGAAAAGCGGGAAATAGACAGGGGCTTTGCTGTGACAGATCCAAAAGACTCATACGATCGCGTATTTCAAAGACTGGAGGCGCTCTGCGAGGGTGAGACTGATCCCATTGCTATCATGGCCACGATTGTCTGCGAGTTGTACCACGCGTTTGATCATTTTAAGTGGGTGGGTTTCTACAGGAATGTTGTTGGTGGGGACTTGAAGATCGGCCCGTACCAGGGGGGGCATGGCTGCCTCACGATTCCGTTCGACCGCGGAGTCTGCGGCAAGTGCGCGCGTGAGAAGAAGATTCAGAATGTCCCGGATGTCCTGCAGATACCGCATCACATCGCATGTTCTTCCAGTACCCGCTCCGAGATCGTCGTGCCCGTGCTGGGGAAGGATGGACGGTTGATCGCGGTGCTGGACATCGATTCCGATACACCGAATGCTTTCAATGAGACCGACGAGAAGAATCTGCCAAAAGTGTGCAACTGGCTGGAAGCGGCAATTGCACAATGAGAAGTCGTACATGTATTGATTTTGATTGGCGCTTTGCTGGGGGACACTGTACACAAGGATCAGGCCGCTTCCGACTTGCTCAGCGGCTTGATTCTCTGAAGCACCTCTTCTTCACGGCGTTTTGCGTGATACAGATCCCATCGCTGTTGCAGGTTGAGCCAGAACCCGGGAGTCGTGCCAAAGTACTTCCCCAGGCGTAGCGCTGTACTAGGTGTAATGCCCCGCCGGCCATTAACCAATTCGTTGACCCGCTGATAGGGCACACCAATGCCTTCGGCAAGATGCCTCTGGCTCAGTCCCATCGGACTGAGAAACTCCTTCAGGAGCATCTCACCCGCATGGGTGGGCTCTCTATGTGTCGGAATGCGAACCATTGCCGATCTCCTCAATGATAGTCTGCTATTTCAACCGTCTCCGGACCCTCGCTCATCCACGAAAAGCACACTCTATATTGCTGATTAATTCGGATGCTGTGCTGTCCTTTGCGATCTCCTGACAGGGCCTCAAGTCGATTCCCCGGGGGAACTCGCAGATCCATCAAGGCCTCTGCAGAATCAAGCAAATCGAGCTTGCGCCTTACTATGCTCAAGATATCGCTGGGACAAACTTTCCTATCCGCTTTCGTTGATCGACCGTTGAACACATCCTCGGTTCCTGAATCTCGGAAGGAACGAATCATGACAGCATACTAGCCGGGCTATCATGCTATGTAAAGCTGAAAGGAGCGTTCTGCGCTGTGAGCGCAGAACGCAGTGGTTAGTGGTCAGGCGCTAGGCGTTAGCGGGAAAGGTCCGCCG
>JASLPY010000210.1 GCA_030744755.1 Kiritimatiellia bacterium
GGCCACGCCATAGGCGTGGTCCTCGGGAACTCCAGCGCGGGAGCGCGGGTGGTTCAATCTCTCCTCATCGAGACGGGGCTAGCATTTCGGGAGTTATGTTAAGTAGTTCTTAGCCCTGTCTCCTCATCCACAGAGACTTACCGTATCTACTCAACATAATCCCGTACTCCACATAACTGCGGTAAATCCTCCTTCGCGGCGTAGCTTGCGAAGCGAAGCCGGAAAGTATAACGTAAGCGCGTGAGAATGGGCGAAACAGAGGGAAAGGAGTACCCGGCTACGTCTACGACTGCACCGTGGCACGCCGAAAATGGCTGGACCGCTACAGGGAACTTAAAGGCATCGTGATGTAGCGGGATTCGGGCCCTTGTTCCGAAGGGAGCTTCGTTTAATGGAGTTTAAAGAATAACATGAGATTACAGACCATCACATTAATCGCGTTTGTGGGAATTGCCGGCCTTGCATCAGCCGTAGATAATGCTGAGGTCCAGGGAACTCCAGTCAAGCAGACGCGGAACTTGACCGAGTTTGACCCCATTCTCGGCTGGCGAAGGATCCCGGATTTCCACGGCACACATGTTCAAGGCGAATACCAGGTCGAACAACGCTACAATAGCCGTAGCATGCGAGGTCCTCTCATTCCCTACGAAAAAGCCACTGGGACCTATCGGATATTGATCCTTGGAGATTCCTTCGCGGACGGCTATTCCGTGGCTTATGATGACCTGTTCAGTGAAACCCTGAAGAGGCGATGGAAAGAAACGATCAAGAAACCCCTGGAAGTGGTTAATGCGGCGGTCGGAGGCTACGGGACCGACCAGCAGTTGCTCTATTTTCTGATTGAAGGAAAGCGCTACAAGCCGGACCTGACAATTCTGCTGTTTTATCAAAACGATGTTCCGTTCAACACCAGGGCCCTCTATACGCCTTTGGGGCGAGGCAACAAACCGCTCTTCGGGCTCCATGACGGTAAGCTGTACCTGGATAGCCTGCCTGAGCCGTCAAAAAGCATACAGCATGTTGAACGTAAAGATTTTTATAAAGAGGAACTGGTCAAGAGAACCCTGGAGATGTTCGCCAAACCGAAAACCATAACTGATGAATCTGCCAAGCGCCGGTTCGACGCGTGGAAAATGACCGAAGCCCTGATGAAGAAGGTCAAGGAGTCCTGCGAGAATAACGGAAGCCACTTCCTTCTCTTCTTTGTTCCCGTAAAGGGGGACGTCTATGGCGGAGGAGGGAGAATCCAGCAACGGCCCTGCGGCACCTCCTCCAATCTCAAACAGTTGGCATTGCGCCAGGAGATCGACATCATTGACACCCTCCCTCTCTGCCGGATAAGAGCTGAAGAAATCCTGAAGGAAAAGAAGCGCCTCTACTGGGTCCGTGATTCGCACTGGACACCGGAGGGGCATCACCTGGCGGGTGAAATCATCGCTCAATACTTGATCGAACGAACTGAACATTATCGCATACCTGAATAACACCCAGGTCATAGAGATAATTCCTGTCAGCTCATTCCGCAGTGAAGCAATCGAAGAGACAGATAGAGATGAGCAATAGACGAACCAGGATCATATCAACAATCGTTATGCTGTTCATAGCAGGCCAGCTGCGATCCGCAATGGCCAGTGACCTTCCGGGTCCCGATGGAGAAGAAGCGAACCACGGCAAGAAGGTCCAGGTCTTCATCCTGATGGGTGAATCCAACATGCTGGGTTTCGGCAGAATTGAACCGCAAAACAGGAACGGAACACTGGCCAATCTCATTCAGGAGAACGGCATGTATGGCCATCTTATCGATGACGAAGGTAAATGGTCGGAAAGAAAGGACGTCAGAAACGTCCATGTCATGTGCGGTAAAGTCATGAAGAATGAATGGCTCGGAGCGCAAGGCAAGCATATCGGCCCGGATCTGCAGTTTGGCTACATCATGGGTCATTTTCACGATGAACCAGTACTCATTCTCAAGTCCTGTACTGACAACAGGAGCCTGGGCTTGGACCTGCTTCCTCCCGGCAGCGAGCAGTTTGAATTCGAAGGCAGGGTTTACGCTGGTTACAAGGATACCCCTTCGTCATGGGTTAAAGGAGAACCCAAGGAAGTCGTCAACTGGTATGCCGGCAAGCAGTATGACATTGATGTCTCCGAGGCCAAAAGAGTGTTGAGTGACCTTTCAGAATTCTATCCTGGCTACAAGGACCAGGGCTACGATATCGCCGGCTTTGTTTTCTGGCAGGGGCACAAGGACCAGAATGCCGCGCATGCCAGCCGTTATGAACAGAACCTGGCGCAGTTCATCAAGACTCTTCGCAAAGAGTTTCATGCACCAGACGCAAAGTTCGTTTGTGCTACTATTGCTTTTGGTGGTGAAGAACTGAGCGGCCACGGCCTGACTGTTGCCAACGCTCAGCTTGCGGTGAGCGGAGAGAAAGGCAAGTACCCGGAATTCAAGGGCAACGTAATGACGATCGACGCACGCCCATTCTGGATAGAAGAAGAATACTCCCCTTCCGGCGCTGGTCACTACTATAACCACAACGCCGAGACCTACATGGAAGTCGGTAACGCGTTTGGCTGGGCCATGGTAGATCTGCTGCGAAGACAGTAAGCCCGGGGACAGGCAGGGCGTACTGTCCACAAGGATGGAACGGACAGAGGTCTGCATTCTAAGCTCTGCCGCTCATCCTATAGTTCGACAAAAAGAAATGATGAAATGAGGCAATCCGGATCAGGTTGATCGTCGTCGCGATCCTTGTCGCGATCGTCGTCGCTCTTCATCATTGTCCCGATCGTTGTCTTGATCTTCCTCGACAAGGATCGGGAGGACGATCGAGACGACGATAGCGGACGACAAGGATCGAGACAACGATCAGGACAAAGACAGGTTGTCGAACCAATGCTTCCAAGCGACCCCGCACATGCGTATTCGCGTCAACTTAAGGGATGTCCGCATGCGTCTATGGCCTGAAAGGCCTACATATATTAGCCCAGGGCAACGCCCTTGTTGTTCTACACAACTTTCGGTTGTCATATCTACGGGGCAAGCCGGAGGCTTGTCAGCGATTAGCCGGTGG
>JASLPY010000211.1 GCA_030744755.1 Kiritimatiellia bacterium
CGTGTTTGAGTTGATGTCGCTGTCCGTCTAGCAAGCGGTTGGCGGCATTTATACGTTTCACTGTTCCATCGACTCTGGAAAAGTGTGACAAACGCGTGACATTAGGGCAAGAACAAAAAATCAGGCGATGCGATGCCCGTCGTAACCGCTTGAATATAAACGCTTTGGAGAGGTGGCTGAGTGGTCGAAAGCGGGGGATTGCTAACTCGTTCTGCCGCACCGTGTGGCGCCCCCGATTTCTGAGTGAACTTTCCGCGTACCCGAACCAGCGTGAGACACCTTTGGCTGTTACGTATCCCATCTGCCAGGGCAGGTTAAACTGCATTTCATAATTCTGCCGGAAGAAGGTGATAGTTGCCGGCCTGAGCCCTTTTCGCGGAGGCGCCGGGCCGGGAAAACCTTCCGCACTAAATTTGCCCTTAGCCTTGGGCGCGGCGGAGAGGGAAGCGCAGGTGAAGAGGGCCAGGGCCAGGATTGTTTTGAATGTAATGTTTTTCTTCATATACTTAAACGACCAAAAGGACATAAAGGACTGAAAGAGCTCTCTTTTCTGACCTCTGATCACTCAGGTTTCATCCTTCCGCCTTCAGCCCTCCCTCTACCTCTCCTCCTCCGGGATTATGCTTACCATACTTATTGCCCTTTTGAAAGTAGGTATGGGCCGAAAGTTAGGGTGGTCCTTAT
Organism: Kiritimatiellia bacterium; assembly: GCA_030744755.1. Classification (GTDB taxonomy): domain Bacteria; phylum Verrucomicrobiota; class Kiritimatiellia; order UBA8416; family JADHWI01; genus JASLPY01. The sequence continues at coordinate 685 of JASLPY010000211.1, forward strand.
GTACAAGGTTCTTTCTTCCCCACCACATCCCGTAAAACTGGCCGTTCGTATCTACCCAGTTTGTGATCTTGAGCAGTTCCTCCGGCTTCATCTTGACTTTCTTGTGCTTCTCAGCAAGCTTTGCCGCTGTTTCCGCCATTTTCGGGTCTTTAAGCTTCACCTTGCCTTTGCTGTGCATGGCAACGAGAATGCTGTTATGCGAACCAAGCGACCTCGCGGGCAGGTAGTGCACGTTGCCTGTTTTAGGATGGTTCTCGCCGATAATCGGCAGGTACTTGCGGTTGAGAAGTTTTTCGTACGAGTTGCTGAAGTAAGTTGTCGGCGTTCCGCGCAAATCCAATCCGGCCTTCGGCTTTTCACCTGAATGACATTTTATACAGTGTTTGTCCAGGACAGGCTGGACGTCTGCTGGAAAATAAAGCGGGCGCCCGCCTTTATCTTCGCCAGGTTGGGGGCCCGGTATTGACGGAGCGCGTTTCAGGGCTTTTACAACACCTTTTGCTTTCGCCGTTGCCGCGTCGCTTGGAGTCTCGTGGCATCCTATGCACGCACGTGTTTCCCCCGGCATATAATTAACGTACGTGCGTTCAGTTTGAACGGACATGTAGTTCTCGTCCAGTGCCTGGAAGAAAATGCTTTTTTCCGCCGGCACTATGAAATGCGCCGAGCCGTCGTCCTCGACCGGAACAATGCCGTGCTGGACCTTGAGGCCGAGGTGGGTTTTTTTTGTTATGACGGAATGCTGCTGATCATACGCGTCCGATCCCGCTCCGCGAGTCCGCTCTCCCTCGTACCAGAACCTGTTGGCGGCCCATGGACGCGGGACCTGTTCGAGAACGCGGATATACTTTATAGTGCCCCTGGGAGTTTCTTCCATGCCGTGGTAAATGTCTGTCACGACACAAGTCGCCAGTCCTTTCTCCGCCATCTTCCTGTCTATGGCGGTTTCCGGAACGGGCGGCTTTTCCCGCTTTTTCAGGGGGCAGGGCTGCCAGCATGAAATTGCCGGGTCTTTGTAGATGAGCTGGACATTGCCTTCTTCATCCAGGAGGTAAAGATCAAAAGCTTTCGGATCTGTCCAGCCTGGGCCCGCGGGTTTATGGGAAACCATGAACAGTTTCTCGGAAAGGGGATACGGGTCCCGGAAAATAGGGCCCTTGCCGCCGCGGTCATTATACCACTGGCCGTTTTCGTTCTTAAACGCGAATCCGCCTTCTGACCGGATATCTACATACGGGGTCATGTAAGTCATCGGCTCGCGCGTGCGGATGTTTTTGCTCATATCGAGCCTGATTACAGTTCCGATCCCTGTTTGCGGATAATGCGGCGCGCCGAGCATGATAAACGTATTCGGGGCGCCGGGAATCGCCCGTCCCTGGATGAATGAGGGCGGAAGCGGGATGTCATTACCGTATATTTCTGAGGAGGTGCTGCCGTCGGGTTTCATCGCCCAGAGGCATTTTGCCGACACCGCGCCCTTGTCCACGTATTCCCAGCGGGTATACATGATCCGGCCGTCCGGAAGTACTGATGGGTAAGCTTCACTTACCGAGCTGTTGGTGAGCTTTTTCATGTTTTTCCCGTCGGCGTCCATACGGTAAAGCACAGTTGTGGAAAAATTGCCCCATGCTCCGCAGAGCGTGCCGTACTGGCAGCGGGTGGATATGAAGGCGATGCCCCCGTCGGGCAGGTAACAGGGATGCATATCATCTGTACCGTGATGGTAGCCCCGGTATACAGGGGGAATTTTCGGGTTCTTGTATTTGCGCACCAGCTCCTTTTCGTCCGCCTGCGGGAAGGTTACCTGACGGAGACCGGAACCATCAGAATTTATTTCGTAGATGCGGTAGCCGTCATCGTATGTCTTCTTCCAGTCGAAAACGATTCTCTTGCCATCATAGGATAAGTCAAAGCGGCCGAACACACCGTCCTTAAGTTCTTTGACGAGTTCCCGGACAGAACCGTTCTTGAGGGAGAGCACGCATATATTTCCTCCCGGCAGCCAGGCGCCGTTCTTGTATTCCGAGTAGTAATGATTGGCCGTGTAGGTGACACGCTTGATGAAGACGATCTTGTCGCATCCGAAGTCTTTATTTTTCAGCAATGCCGCGCGCCCCGGTGCAGGCTCAGCCATGAGGCAGGACGTGGAAAACAGTAACGTGATAATAATGAGTTTCTTCATTTCTTGCCTCTACCTTGTTTATCTCGTAACTCGAATCTCGAAACCCGGATCGGTGGCCGAAAACACATTATCGGCCACCCTGATTATTCTAGCGCGCATTATTCACGATCCCCATGCAATTGAAGGATAAGAAAATGGGAAAGCCTCCTGCATCCTGTTAGGAT
>JASLPY010000212.1 GCA_030744755.1 Kiritimatiellia bacterium
TTCGGATGCTTCGACCTCGTTAACAATCAGACCGGCAATCTTTTCAGTCACTTCCAATTCGGCCTGGCCAACGGGTGCGTAGTTCAGGATTACGGTAGTACTGCAGTCTGTGGCGATGTTCAAGACTTCTTCAATGCTCTCAATCGGTATCTCCATTTGCAGCAGCACATAGTCCGAGCGGGCGATCTGTTCCGTGCACCTTCGAACCATTTCAGGCGTCAGCAGTCCGTTCGCCCCTGATGCGACGCCGATGAAGTTTTCGGCAGTTGCATCAAACATGATCAAAGCTGTCCCGCAGCTTTCCCCATCCACCAGTTGAATCAAAGAGGCATCGATCCCGTCTTCTTCATAGTTTTTCTTCATCGCGAGTCCGTCGTGGTCCGCGCCGAGGCATGCAACGAAAGAAACAAGACCACCAGCCCTTGCCGCTGCGACCGCTGTGTTCGCTCCCTTGCCTCCATACACTTTCGTGAACTCGCCGCCCAGCACGGTTTCGCCATGCGCGGGCAGTTGAGGGACCTTCATGATGAGGTCAACGTTCGCGCTACCGATGACGGTGATGAAATTGTTCGACATGGTTAGAGTCTTGGCGCTTCTGTTGGAGTAACGGCTTCACGCAAAACCGCAAAAGGCGTTTTGAGTTCTCTATTTTCTCTGTCTCTGCCTGAACATTTCAAAAATTTCGGTTATGTATCGGAAGTGATTGCCTTCATCGGCAACCAATCCGAGCCGTTACGAGTACGTGACAGAGGTTTTGTTATTTTCGCAGCCTATTTCAGGAATCGATGACGTACCGCTCCGGTAGTAGGCTGCTCTGTTTGTGCATCAGAATTACGGGTCTTTCATCAGGAACTACTCCAGTTGAGCCATAGCGAGTTTAATTGTCCGGCTTTGTGCCTGCTGCAAAATGTGAGCAAGTGGGTGCTCTTTCCAGGCGCGGAGCACCCAGCCTTTGCCTCTCCGACAAAGGAGCGCTGGAATGCGGATGATCCTTCGAAGGAAGGTGGGGATTTCCCATTGGCTCGCCGGGGTGTCTGCGAGGGCTTTCTTTTGAAAGGCTCGATCGAGATTGAAGGCGAGAACCTTCAGCAAAAAGCAAATCCGGTTTTCTTCATAACCATGCCCGTCGAGGCATTCCCAGGCACAGCCGTTCTTGCCGTTTTCAATGATTTGTTCGATGAACCCTCCATCGTCATACCAGAGCCAGACGTCTTCGGGTGCTTCGGTGCTATTGGTGACGAGAAACTCATAGTTGTAGCACTGGTCTTCACCAAAGGTTGGCAATTTGAGTTGCTTGGCCTTTGGTTGATCAACGGCTCGCCGCCGTACAACGATTCGGTCTTCCTTGTTCCGGTTGGTGCTCCCGTAGCGAAACTCGGAATATTCGAACTTCAATTTGGATGTTTCTTTGCGGCTCAACTTCTCGCCAGCGTCTTGCCGTTCTTTGAACTTCGACGGCGTGTAGTCAAGGGAGTGCGCCAGCTCCAGGCTTCCCTTTTGGCTATCAATCTTCATGGCATAAAGAATATTGCTCTGCCCTTCGATGACTTCGAGGAGGTCTTGGGATTCCTTGTCGATTGGCGGCAGGAGATTCAAAAAATCTACGTTGTCCCAACTGAAGAAACCACCATCGAGGCGGATGCGGATGAGGGCCTCTGCCTGGCCGGTCAGATCACATGCGGCTTGACGAAGCTTCGTCACCTGCTCCTTGAGATGGGGTTTCGGGTCCGTGCCTCCTTTGTAATACTCGGCGGTGAGTACTTGCTGGCTGTGGCGTTCGGCCCCGATGAGAAAGGAGTGGCACTTGCGTATCCGACCGTCTCCAAGGCGACCGGGTTTGACGCCTTCCTGATGACCACGGGATTGCAGTCGGGACATATCCAGGACAAATTCATACTCGGTCTCATTGGAAGCGAGCTGGCTTACACCATAATCGCTGACGCAACTCTCAAGTTTCAAGGCCTGCTCTTCCTCGGCCAACCGGGAGATGAAGTAGCGCAGGTTCTGCGGGCACGAGTCGCTTTTGGCTCCTCTCGCCAATCGAAATGCCGGGTCCTCTGCCATCTCGCTTGCCCGTTCCATGCAGCCCAGACCCGTCGCATAAATCTGAATCACCTGATGGAGCAGATCTTCCTTCGTGTACTCGATCCCTTGGTATTCCATGTCGACGTGTTTCTCAAGGAGTCCTTTCATCCCACTGGCGACATAGAAATTGCTCAGCAACTGCGCACCTGCGTGCCCGGTGATGGGATGTTCCTCGCTGAACTCCAATGGGAGATTGGAGAATCCCGCGGCGCGAAGCTGACGTTGCTGCGATGCGGACAGTTCCTTGAATCTATTGGGCTGCTCTGCCATAAGACTCTCCTCCGGGGTGGGAATTGGGTGGTTCTTACACACTCAAAATACACCCAGTTCTTAATCCCCGGAGTTAAAACTTCTTCGAAAATTTTCAGGCAAAACGTAAGTTCGCGCGCCAGAAGAACTAACGAATTGCGGGACGAAAATTTCTTTCAGCCTTTTGCGGTTTTGCGTAAAGGCGTTACTCCAACTCCTCTCGTGTCGACAGGAGAGATTCACATTCTCTTGGTGCCGAATCATGAACTCTTATTCAGTGGGAAATAACATGATGAGATTTCCTGAAGGTCATGCGACAATCAAGTGGCCAGGACCACACACACCTCAACGCGGAATACTCACATGCCCAGAATCACCTCTCTTCTCGTAATCTCCGCTGCTGTGAACGTGGTCTTTGCCGAAACGGATGGCGTGCATTGGCCTTCTTTTCGAGGGCCGCAGGCAAGCGGAATCGCGAAAGGCTTTGAAACGCCGACCAAATGGGATGTGGCAAAAAATGAAAACATCAAATGGAAGACACCGATTCCGGGTCTGGGGCACTCGTGCCC
>JASLPY010000213.1 GCA_030744755.1 Kiritimatiellia bacterium
CTCGCCCGGCGAGCATTCCATCCGACGCATCGGCAGTGGTGTGGTTTGTCCCAAGGCCCTGACGAATCGCCGGACGCTGTGGTATTCGCTGGCGAACCCGTGTTCGGCGATCAGGTCCTGATGGATCCGTTTGGCCGTAAGTCCTTGATCGAGCTTGGCTTCAATGATCTGGCGGAATGGCGCACATGCGCTGCGGGCCTTTCGGCCCCGAGGCGTGGACCCGGGAGGCGCTTTGGCCGGTTTTGACCCGCCCAACTCGCCCGCCGCCGCATCCTTCAACGCCAGGTGCAGGTGGCGGCCGACGGTGTCGCGGTGGATGCCCAGTTCCCTGGCGATCCGGCGGTTGGACCAGCCTCTTTCGTTTAACGTCAGTATAGACTGTATGTTAGCCATCTTGAGTTCGTTCGCCATTCAGCGGCTCCTTCCATCCTGATCCATTCAGGATGACAGAGCCTACCGAATGTGCGACCCTTCAAGGTGGCCTACTTTCAAGCGCCTCCAAGTGGCCTATTTTAAGCGCCTCTTAACAACAACCTACGAACCGTAAGGAATGAGTCTATCCACGGGGCAAAAGGAAGTCAATATCAGAGATAATGACGTCAGTTTCTATTACCACCCCGCTTGCCTCTAAGAGAATAACTAACACCCCACCGCTATAGCAGACCATCAAGTGCGAACCGCAGCAAGCCACAACGCAACTGGACGTGAATGGGCCGCAAGAACGCCAACATGTGCGCCATTGTCGTAGATCTTCGATATCACGACCCCGCCACGTCGACAGCCTTACAACCCTCGAAACCCAGACCTGTGATCCCGCGCGCTCAACATCACACGAGAACAGGCCGCCCCGCAAATCCGCAACCGCATGATTCGGCTTGCTCCGCGCACTGCATCGGATACAATCACTGCAAATGCCCTGCGATAGTCCAGCCACATCGGATCTTCGACGCGGGGGAAGACTCTGCCCTGAAGATGTCGGTTAGAATGGAGCGTACCGAATGAAGAGACTACCTCGGTGTCAACTGTGGCGGATAACGATTACAGTCTTTCTAGCGGTGTGCTGCAACTCCGCCCATGCGGCTGGGCCTTCGGAGAAAACTGTCCTTCAGTGGGGTGGCTGGCATACGATTGGACCGTTCGACAATGAGGGAGGCAAAGGTTTTTCAAAGGCATACCCTCCGGAACAAGGGGTGGATTTCAAGGCGTCATACAAGGGCAAGGGCGGAAAATCCGTCTCGTGGAAGCCCCGGCCCGGGTTTAAGGACGGTAGGGTTATTGATCTTCTTCCCCACTTCACGCCCAACCTTAACATCACCGTCTACCTTGCCCGCCGCGTCACCGCGTCCAGGGCATGTGAAGTGGAAGTGGAGTTGGGAAGTGACGACACGATCACCATGTGGGTTAACGGCAGGCAACACCTGGCCAAGAACGTGGCGCGCCCGTGTCGGCTTGGAGATGAGAACGTCCGCGCCCCCCTGAAGAAAGGAGAAAACACGCTTCTGTTCAAGGTCTGTCAGGGGAAGTTGTGGTTCGGCTTCGCGTTCAAGGCCCTTGGCGTGGATTTACCGGTCGCCAAGGGGGAGATCCCGTCACAATTCAGGATGCTGGAGAGGATCCGCAGCGGCCGGCGTAAATCCAGCCGATTCGCCACACCGGAACTGACCCACCGCACGGAATCCCTGATTCACCCCACGGACCGCGATCCGGTGGACATTGCCCTGCGCCGAACTGCGGCGATGTTGAAGGACATACGGAAGATGAGAGGCGTGCGAGATCTGTCGGCCGAAGCCAAATCGTTGGCAAAACTGCAGGCCGAGAACAAGCATGTCAAGCTAACCGACACGCAGGCTCGGCACGAACTGCACCGCAAGTGTTGCGAATTGCGCCGCCGCATCGCCTTTGCTAACCCGCTCCTGAATTTCGACAGAATTCTCTTCATCACGCACAAGAAGAACAGGAACGGCGAACTCGCGGGCGATCACATGGCTGGTCAGTACTACGGCATACACGCGACCGGAGGCGAAGGATTGTTCGTTCTGGAAAACGCCTTCAGCGACAAACCAACCGCCAGGAACCTGCTGGCCGGCGCCAAATGCTCGAACGGACGTTTCTCCGAAGCCCCGCTGCCCGATGGCGCCTACCTTTCTCCGGACCTCTCGTTTGACGGTAAGAAGGTCCTCTTCGCGTACACCGAAGCGGAAGGGTACCGCCCGAAAACCAAAGCCCGTGAGGACATCAAGGGGCTCTATAGTTACAGCGGGCTCAAATGCTCCTTCACGGAGAAGAACTGCTGGCACATTTTCAGCGTGAATGTCGACGGGACAGACCTGCGTAACGTCACCGACGGTCCATGGAACGACTTCGACCCCTGCTGGATGCCGAACGGCAAGATCGCGTTTATCTCCGACCGAAGAGGCGGATTCGGGCGATGCCATTGGCTTGCACCCCGAAATTTGATCCAGGTGTTATGAGAGTTTCGAGTAGACTTTTAATCGAAAGGAATTCTCATGAAACGCAAGCGTCACACGCCACAGCAAGTGGTTCGAAAGTTACAGGAAGCTCAGGCCGCACTGGCGGCAGGTCGAGATCTGGCGGCAGTCTGCCAGATGCTCAGCGTCAGCGAGCATACGTATTATCGTTGGAGGAAGAAGTACGGCGGCATGAAGGCCGAGGAGGCCAAGCGGTTGGCGTTGCTTGAGGAAGAGAACTCGCGGCTGAAGAAGCTGGTGGCTGACCTGTCGCTGGACAAGCAGATTCTGGTCGAGGCGTTGGACGTTGCAAAAAACCTCTGAGCCCGGCGCGGCGGCGGGAGATTGTCCCGCAGGTCCGGCAACGGCTGGGCTGTTCGCAACGTCGGGCGTGCAAAGCAACCGGTAC
>JASLPY010000214.1 GCA_030744755.1 Kiritimatiellia bacterium
CGAGCGACCGGCCTCGGTTGAAGACCGGGCGGTACCGGGTCACTGGGAAGGCGACCTCATCACGGGATCGAAGAACAGCCACATTGCGACCCTGGTCGAACGTCATACGCGTTACGTGATGTTGGCGAAGGTGGCCAATAAGGAAACCCGGACGGTCGTTTCCGCACTCATCAAGCAAGCCAGGAAGCTACCAATTGAACTGTACAAATCCCTGACCTGTGAGACCGCCGGAGCAATAATCCACCACTGAAGCGGCCAGATCGTCTGGTTGTTGGCCGGAGTAAAAGTCCGGCGGTGGTAAGCTTTCTGTTTTTTTGCGGAGGGCGGGGATGAAGCAAGTGGAACTCTACGCGCGCGTACGGTATGCGGTAAAGATTCAAGGTATGAGCCGCCGCGAAGCGGCACGGTTGTTCGGCATTGACCGGCGCACGGTTGCCAAGATGTTGGCGTTCTCGACCCCACCTGGATATCGCCGCAAGAAAGCACCGAACCGGCCCAAGCTTGATCCGTTTGTCGGCATTATCGATCAGATCCTTGAGGATGACGCCAAACGCCTGAAGAAGCAGCGGCATACGTCAAAGCGGATCTTTGAGCGTCTTCGGGATGAGTACGGTTTTACCGGCGGCATCACAATCGTGAAGGATTATATTTTTGCTGCCCGGCAGCGCCAGCGGGAGATGTACGTGCCGCTAAGCCATTCTCCGGGCCATGCCCAGGCAGATTTTGGTGAAGCGGATGTGGTCATTGGCGGCATTCAGTACCGGGCCCACTATTTTGTCATGAGCCTTCCTCATAGCGACGCCTGTTTCGTTTCTGCTTATCCCGCAGCGACCACGGAGGCATGGCTGGACGGCCACAACAGAGCCTTCAGCTTCTTCGGCGGTGTTCCCCTGTCGATCCTGTATGACAACGACAAGGTTCTGGTGGCGCGGATATTGCCCGATGGCACACGGCAACGAACACGGGCATTCAGCGGCCTTCAGTCTCATTATCTTTTTGAGGATCGTTATGGCCGCCCGGGCAAGGGGAATGACAAAGGTAATGTGGAAGGTATCGTCGGTTTTGCCCGCCGGAACTTCATGGTGCCTGTTCCCCGGTTCGAGAGTTGGGAGACCTTCAACGCTCATCTGGAAAGACAATGCCGTAATCGACAGCGTGATGTTTTACGCGGCCACCGTGAGAGTATCGGTGCGCGGCTTGTCCGTGATCATGAGGTCCTGGCAGACTTGCCGCCAACCCCGTTTGATGCCTGTGACAAACAGGCCACGCGGGTCAGTTCCCTGTCCCTGGTGCGGTATCGGAAGAATGATTACTCAGTTCCCGTCGCCTTCGGCCATCAGGAGGTCTGGATCCGTGGCTATGTCCATGAGGTCATCATCGGCTGTGGAAATGAGGAGATCGCCCGTCATAATAGGTCCTACGACCGGGAGGATCTGATCTTTAACCCGATCCATTATCTGCCTTTACTGGAGAAAAAAGTTGGTGCCCTGGACCAGGCCGCACCGTTGGTGGGCTGGGATCTGCCAGATGTGTTCGCAACCCTGCGCCGCCTTCTTGAAGCCCGTATGGGCAAACCAGGGAAGCGGGAATATGTGCAGGTCCTGAGGCTCCTTGAGACCTTTGAGCTCAATGATCTTCATGGCGCGATCAGGGACGCCTTGCGCTTAAGCGCGATCAGCTTTGATGCCATTAAACATCTGCTGCTATGTCGTATAGAGCGACGACCGCCAAAGCTTGATCTGGACATCTACCCTTATCTGCTACGGGCTCAGGTGGCGACAACCTCGGCGACCAGTTATATGAACTTGCTGGCAGGAACGGCATCATGACCGATACACCACAGCTTTTACTGGCCCATCACCTCAAAGCCCTCAGACTACCCACCTTCCTCAGGGAATATGACAAGCTCGCCCGTCAATGCGCCGCCGAGGGTGTCGATCATGTGCGCTATCTCGTTCGATTGGCCGAACTCGAGCTGATCGACCGGGAACGCCGCATGGTTGAGAGGCGGATCAGGCTGGCCAGGTTCCCCGCTGTTAAAAGCCTGGACAGCTTCGACTTTAAAGCCATGCCATCGCTGAACAAGATGATGGTTCTGGAACTGGCGCGATGTGAATACGTCGAGCGACATGAGAACATTATCGCGCTCGGCAACTCAGGCACGGGAAAAACCCATATTGCCCTTGGTCTCGGCCTTGCCGCCTGTCAGAAAGGACTAACTGTCGGCTTCATCACGGCAGCCGCCCTGGTCCACGAACTGATGGAGGCCAGGGACGAGAAACGCCTGCTGCGGTTCCAGAAGCAGTTGGCAAAATACAAACTGTTGATCATTGATGAACTTGGCTTCGTACCTCTATCCAAGACCGGCGCAGAACTCCTGTTCGAGGTGTTCAGCCAGCGTTACGAGCGTGGATCAACCCTGCTGACCAGCAATCTTCCCTTCGATGAATGGACCGAGGTGTTCGGATCTGAGCGCCTGACAGGGGCCTTGCTTGATCGTCTAACTCACCACGTTCATATCCTGGAGATGAATGGCGACAGTTACCGCCTGAACCAAAGCCAAAAACGGCGGAAATCTACAAAAACCTGACCGCTGGGGCCATCGTTGACCCGGTGGGCCCACAGGCACCTCCCACACGCACTGCTGCGTCAGCGTCTTTGGGGCGCACTCCGCAGTGCGCGCGGGCCCCTCCTGTGGACTACCGGGACAACCCGCAACACCGGGTATTGCCTTACAGAAGCTGGTGTACTTTTACTCCGCCACCGTGGTGTATTTTTGCTCCGGCGAATGGTGTGTTTTTACCCCGGCGTTGACACTTTCTTCAGTTCGTTAGGATAACCCGTGTTTGACGGCAGGCTGGGACACCGGCTCTG
>JASLPY010000215.1 GCA_030744755.1 Kiritimatiellia bacterium
GACGTCCTGCCCGATGTAGCCAGCCAGCGTGGGCTTACGCCTGAGCAAGCCATGGCCGATGTGGTCGCATACATATACGCCAACAGGAACAAATAGCAATGAGCGAAGATCGTGCAAATGTAATATCGAAGATTACGTTTTTCGTACACGGGTATTTTATCTGCGGTGCATAGAGGTGTCCTAAAGCGGTCGGCCGCTTGGACGTGATCCTCGGGAGGTTTCCGGCGCGCCGGAAAGCACTGGGTTTTCGGCGCCGGATGGTCCACCCACTGGATGCCCTCGTTCCGCAAGCAGATGTGTCCACGGAAGACGGGACTGGGGCAATCAAGGATTCGAAGGGTTATCGGTGGATCATATTCTTCGCGTAATCAATTGGAGTTTTTGAGTGTCGGTGAGCCTGCGACGCCAACCCGGAAAAGAGCGAGCCTTGGTTTTGTGCCGATGCTTCTGTAATTCGAAAAGCCCCAACAGCAGATTTCGCAGCGTTGCCATCACATAAGCGCCGGTGCGCCCGCTGATGCGCGAAGCATCTTCTCCCATGCTGACATCCCGGCGATAATGCGCTCCGTTTTCGCTGGCTGCCCAGTGGTCGCGAATGAATTGGAGCAATCGCTGGGCTGTGTATTGCTTGGGCGCGGCGCTGGTGGCGTAGAAGCTGTATTCTTGGTGTTCCTCGATGACCTCGCCTTTGCGCAGTTTCTGTTGTTCCCGCCATACCGCGACAAACTGCCAGCAGCCGCACAAGCCGGCCTCCTCGGGACTGACCCTGACTCGCTGGATTCGCCAGCGCACCAATCGCCCATGTTCCTTGGTCCAGTTGCTGTCGTACTCAGCGGGAAAAAAAAACTTGGGGCAACCGGACTTGAGCCCGCTCCAGAACTCCCTCTTGGTTGCCTTTGAGGCCAAAGACAAAATCGGCTCCCAACTCTTGAGTAACGAATGCGCCCGACTTCTGCTGGCAATGCAAGGCGTCAGCGGTAATCATCGTGCCTTCCAGAGATCCTTTGGGCAATTTTCGAAGCAGCGGTTGGAGGGCTGGAATTTCATTACTCTTTTCCTCGATGGGCTCCTGAGCCACCGTCAAACGCAAGCGATGGCTCACCGCCGAGAGTAATTGGAGCGGTTTTCCATCGGTGCGCCCGCTGCCGCGAAGGCATTTGCCATCAACGGCCAGGGCTTGAAGAATGGAAATCTCCTGGGCCATCATCCACTGCCCGATGCGCAGGTCAAATTCGGCGGCCTCCAGTCCGTTGATCACCCGAAAGAAGGTGGTGTCGCTGGGGGCACGAAAACGCCTGGTCTTGGGGTCTTTGCGGCAACCCAGAGCCCGCAATTGCCGCTGAGAAAGTTTGCCGCATTCGTCTTCAAACCCTTGGTAGCCGCCGGCCCCCATGAGCATCCCGTAGGCCGCACAGGCCAGCACGAACGGCTGAGGATGCCTTAAGCCGTGGCCGCGGCGAGGATCTTTGAACTGTTTAAAAACTTCCAAAAGCGAGTTGAGGTGCGTGGCCCGCAATGGACAAGGCCCGCTGATGGTTTCCTCGTGTTCGGCCAGAGCCGCGGGCAACCGTCCTTGACGCAGAAGCCCCATGGCCCGAGGACGCAGTTCCCGCAAGTAAAGCTGCTTTGGTCGCCCGTGTTCCAGGTAATAGTCCCGGCTGCTGCGGCCATAGCCAGCGCTCAAGCCCACGGCTTCAAAGCCGCAGGCCCGGTAACACGTCCCCCGATACTGACTTTCATCCACATAGCTCTCCACCAAGAGCACCGGATGCCCCCAATGCTCTTGCCAATCCGCATTCAGGCGTTTGAGGCATAATGCGAGCACCCGCGAAGCCACATTGGGGTATCGCTCCCGCTCGGGAAGAACCAAATAGCGGCTGTTGTTGACCACCAAGGGCAGCCGTCGGGCCCGCTGACGGGGCGTCCATCGGATTTTGTATTCGCGAGCTTTGGTGTGCGGGGCTGCCCCACTGAATGCGATTAAGGCAATCCATTGGCCATCGGCTTCGGCAACGTAGCGAAGACTTTGTCCTCCCAGCCGCGCACTATGCAAATAATGATCCTTTTCCAACCGTTCATCAAAACACTCCCGCTCTTCGGGAAGGATCAACCGCACGCGAATCCGGCGTATAAGTTCGACTTCCGGTCCTTTCTCATCCTTTGGCATCCCAAACTTCTACCAAAAGCCGAATTCCATGTCTATTCGTTTCTCGAGCCCACGCAACTGCTCAACATATTGCTCTTCCAGATGAAACAGCCGTGACGATAAATGAATCCCGCCGGCCCTCGCTCACACTTCCTTGAATGAGTCTTCATCCAACAGCCGCAGTTTCCGAAGGAGGCGCGCGAGCCGGAGCCTGCTCCCACAGCCCGCAGTGCCGCAGAATCTTTTCGATCACCTCGGTTTGGTCGCGCTCGATAAACGCGATGATCTTCATTTGGCCGAAGCACTTGGGACAGATCAACGGGTCGATCTCATACACTTGCTTGATCAGCGCCGCCCAGCGCTTCCGCGCTTCTTTGGCGCTGGGAGCCGCCACCGGGTTCCGGGCGGCGGGTGATGCGGCCTTCCCCTGTTTTTTGGTTCTCAATCCACGGCTCTTGTTCGAGTAGAAACCGTAGTAGCGGATCAGATGTTCCCCAGGATCGGGAATGTGCTGCGTTACCTCCGCCAGAAAATCGAGCGGATCAAAGACCTGGAAATTGCGCTTCGAGCCGGCCTGCAGATCCTCGCTGGCAGCTTTCGGGAAGCGTCCCAACCGGTTGCCTCCGGTCTTGTAAATCACTTTACCTTCCCCGGTGACCTCGATCATTCGCGCCTGACTGAACGGACACCTCAGAAAATAT
>JASLPY010000216.1:0-2598 GCA_030744755.1 Kiritimatiellia bacterium
TCAAGTCGCAGTCAATCGTCAGCCCACCAGAAGTGACCACTGCCTTCTGTTCAACAAACGTCCTTGGTGATCACCCCCAATGAATAATAGGTCGTTCATCTTTATCACCCTGAGGGAGGTGTCGTGACTGTCTATAGAATTTTACTGTGGAGAATAGAGCCGTTCCGATAACCAGCTTATCGGAACTGGAGTTGATGCAATGGAACAGCTATACGGAGCTATGGACATCCATAAAGAAACACTTCGTGGAATAGTGCGCCACGGGGACGGGACCATTGAACGAGAGAAGACGATCCCTTACACAAGGGAGGCCATCGGGAAGTTCTTCGAAGGGATACCAAGCCCATCCCTGACGATAGCCATCGAGGCCTGCGGACTCTGGCGTGGAGTGTACAGGATCCTGAAAGAGATGGGCTATGAGGTGGCCCTTGCCAATCCTCTCAAGGTCCGCCGGATCGCCGATGTCAGGAGCACGGATAAGGTCGACGCCCGGCTCCTTTCCGAGCTTCTCAGTAAAAACTTCCTCCCCCGGGTCTACATTCCGGACGAGGAAATCCTGATGATGCGTGACCTTACCCGGCACCGAGCCCGTCTGGTCCGGCAACAGACCTCGCTCAAGTCCAGGATCAAGGCCTTCCTCGCCATGGATGGGAATATCTTCAGGATAACGTGGAACAAGAAGGATCTTGAGCATCTCAAGACCATCGACCCGAAAATCGCAAACCTCGTGCATATCCTGGAAGCGATCGAGGGGGAGATCAAGCCAGTCAAAAAGGAGATAGACATGATCGCCCGCACCAACTATCGGGCCGGCCTTCTACAGACGGTCCCCGGTATCGGTAGCTTCGGCTCGCTGATGATCCTGGGCGAGATCGGCGACATCAGGAGGTTCAAGAGGCCGAAGAGCCTGGTGAGCTACGCAGGTCTCTGCCGCGGCATCAAGCAATCCGGGAATACGAGCCACTCGGTGCGCATAAAGGCATGCAACAAGTGGCTCAAGTGGATCATGTACCAATGCTCTGGCAGGGCCATCATGAAGGACGGTCGATACACGGGTCACTTCTCCCGCGTCAAACGGAGGAACGATTACAAGACCGCAAGAAGGAGCATCGCACGGAAGATGCTGACCGACGTCTGGCACATGCTCACCAAGGAGGAACCGTTCAGGTCATCATAGTCCTTCATCTGAAGGGACAGGAACATCACCAAGTACCGGCTAAGGAGATGAGCTCGGTCCGACATTCGACCATGCCTCAATGGACCGGGGGAATCCTCACGGCGTGACTGGTGAGCTCCTCAACCCCTAACCAGCATAGGCCCAGAGCCTCGAAAGGTGCGTGCGGTATACATCCTGTCCCGATGTGAGAAAGAAAAAAAGGGAGTTGATGCAATGAAGCGGGCCCCCCCCCGGCCGGCCGGGGGGGGCGCCCCGAGCCGCCGACCCCCCTCGAGGGGGGTTGGAGCAGCCATACGACTATTTCCCGCCAACAATATATACGTTTCCGTTATGCGTTTTTCAAGAACGGGGCCGTTCCGCTCAGGGGTAAAATTCTAAAAGGTGCCGGTACTAGTTTATTAGAACACTAATATGCATAATACCTGTACTGGTAATCCCGGTACTGATGTTTGGGTTGACCGTTCTTCTTACGCATGTTCACCCACATTCGGTGGAACGCGATTCATCCCACGGTCGGAAACACGCGGGGTTTCTCGCTAGAACACGTTCTAAATATTATATACAACCCTGCATATTTCCCTTTCGGCTCCATCCCATCCCTCTCGGAAGGGGACTTCCCGCCGAAACAAAAAAAGACTTAAAGAACCCGGCGCTCCCTTCGCGCAGGTGTCCCACCGATGGTGAAGAAGGACAAGAAGCCCTCCAAGAAGGAAGACGACAACGTGATGGAGGCTCTCCACGAGATAGAGAAGACCGAACATCGCATAGAGGAGGTTGAGCATCGCATAGAGGAGGAGGAGCGCGTCATCGAGAACGAGCTCCACCAGCTAAGGGAGGAGCAGCGAGCAATGGACATCTGGATCATCCTTGTAGTGGTGATGGGCATCATCATAACCATCGGTGCCATCGGATACCACTTCCAGCAGAGAGGCTCCCTGACCACGGACCGACCGGTTCCGAGCATCATGCCCACGGCGGGTTCGGGCAAGATCCCGAGCTTGGATACCCTGGCCCCATCGTCGCTGCTAGACAGCGCCCGTGTCCCTCTCACTGACCTGGGAGGTGCTTCCTGTGGCCCCAATATCACGCTCTTCTATGCTCCGAGCTCGGTCAACTCGGTAAAGGCGCGCAATGCCTTGCTGCGCATGGGCGAGCGCATCACTTACGCAGAGGCCTGTGTCGGATTGAATCCCCAGGACGCTGCCGATTGCGAGAAAGTCGACGGAGCTGAGGTGTTCGCCCGCACAATGGGGCTGATCCACAGGCTCAATGCAACGGGAGCTTTCACCGGCGTGCCCACCGAGCTCATCGGGTGCCGCTACCTGCGCTCGGGAACCTTTGCCCACTTGAACCAGAAGGCCGAGGACGCTGAGCTGGAGACGCTGGTGTGTGCCCTCTCCGATCCGATACCGGACTGGTGC
>JASLPY010000216.1:2608-2841 GCA_030744755.1 Kiritimatiellia bacterium
TCTCCAATCCCCGTGCACGACTGGTCGATGGCATAGTCCCCCAGATGGCGGGCCGCGAGCCTCCCTATATCCTCATGCCCAAGGAACTCCTCTACTACGACACGCGCCTGTCTGAGACCGTCGAGAGCCTCATCATGGGAGAAATGGGCAGCATCACCTATACCGCCATGGAGAACCACTGGGTGTTCATCCCGCCTCAGGATCTGGTGGCGACGCTTGTGGAGGTGCCTTGC
>JASLPY010000217.1:0-1862 GCA_030744755.1 Kiritimatiellia bacterium
AAGGGAGCCGCCGGCATGGACCAAATGTCCACCGATGAGTTCGCCGAGTTTGCCCGTCACCACTGGGAACGGATTCGCTCGGCCCTGAAGCAACAATGGACTGATCTTCATTACGGCCCTGCTGCACAGCAGGCCGTGACCGCCGGAACCGCCCGGTGCGGACCCGCATGCCGGGTGGTGTGGGAGGGGGGGAGCCAAATGCTCCCCCCCGACCCGATTATGCTATTTAATCGGATCGCCCGGCTACGTCGATCTGTATTGCGAGCGGCGGTCACAGACGATCCGGAATCTAGGCGAAACTAATAGATGATCGTTCTGGGCAAAGCTTTCTTCAGGGACTCAACCCCCTCATTCGTGACGTTCGTATCTCTAAGGTCAAGCCTCCGTGGCCCCGTTAGCCCCTTCAGGTGCACCAAGCCCGCGTTGGTGATGCCCGTACCGAATAGGTTAAGCTTCTGCAGTCCCGTCAGGCCCTTCAGGTGCGCCAGACCGGCATCCGTGAGCTTCGTGCCGTCCATGTTCAACATTTGCAGCCCTTTCATATCCTTCAGATGCACCGGACCCGTATCCGTGAGCTTCGTGCCGCTCAGGTTCAACGTCCGCAGTCCTGTCAGATCCTTCAGGTGCGCCATACCCGCGTCCGTGATGCCCGAATTCATCAGGTTAAGCCTCCACAACTTCGTCAAGCCCTTCAAACGCCATAAGCCTGTGCCGGTGATTTCTGTTTCCTGCAGATTAAGCTCCCGCAGTTCCGGCAGCCCCATCAGGTGTACCAGATCCGCATCCGTAATCTCCGTGGCGCCCAGATCAAGCGTCCTTAGGTTCCTCAGCATCTTCAAGTGCGTCAGACCCGCATCCGTGATCTGCGCGGCCGACAGATCAAGTTCTCGCAGTTTCGTCATGCCCTTCAGGTGCCCTAGACCTGCGTCGGTGATCCGCGCGGCGAACAGGCGAAGCTCCCGCAACTCCGTCAGAATCTTCACATGTGCCAGACCAGCATCCGTGATCTTCGTGCTGCCCGATAGATCAAGCTCTCGCAGTTTCGTCATGCCCCTAAGGTGTATCAGACCCGCATCCGTGATCTCCGTGCCCGATAGTTCAAGTTCTCGCAGTTTCGTCATGCCCCTAAGGTGCATCAGACCCGCATCCGTAATCTTATTCCACAGATTAAGCTCCCGCAGCCCCGTCAAGTCCTTCAGGTGCGTCAGACCCGCATCCGTGATCTGCGTGGCGACCAGATTAAGCGCCCGTAGCCCCGTCAGGCCCTTGAGGTGCGCCAGCCCCGCATCCGTTATCTTCGTGGCGAACAGGTTAAGCCTCTGCAGGCCCGTTAGCCCCTTCAGGTGCACCAAGCCCGCGTTGGTGATGCCCGTACCGAATAGGTTAAGCTCCTTCAGCCCCGTCAGGCCTTTCAGGTGCGCCAGACCGGTCTCCGTGATGCCCCCCTGCATCAGGTCAAGCGTCCGCAACTTCGTCAGGCCTTTCAGGTGCACTAGTACTCTGTCACATCTAAAACTATAAGGCAGAAAACTCCGGGTACAGATGCAGGAGTTTGATTCTGGCGTTGTCGATTCGGAACTGCCAATTGACCACGCCTTCCGTTTCATTCCGCCGGCCGGCCCACGCCGATGTCTCGGTGACAAGCGTCTCAAACGATTCAATTCGGCGATGCAACGCCCGTCGAGTCAACAGGCTCAACTCGATCTCCGCAATGTTCAGCCAACTGCCATGCTTCGGGGTGTAGTGGATCTCCAGTCGTTGCGCCAATCGCCACGCCTCGGCCGGTTCAAAGGCTTCGTACAATGAAGCGATCCCATGGGTGTTCAGATTGTCACAGACCAAAATCACCTTCACGACATCGG
>JASLPY010000217.1:1872-2836 GCA_030744755.1 Kiritimatiellia bacterium
GCCAGACCGGTCTCCGTGATGCCCCCCTGCATCAGGTCAAGCGTCCGCAACTTCGTCAGGCCTTTCAGGTGCACTAGACCTGCACCCGTGATCCCATAGGTGCTGAACAGGTTAAGCTCCTGCAGTTCTGTCAGGCCCTTCAGGTGCACCAGGCCGGCATCCGTAATCTTCGTGTCCGATAGATCAAGTTCTCGCAGTTTCGTCATGCCCCTAATGTGCATCAGACCAGCATCCGTGAATCTCCGGCCATACAGGTGAAGCACTCGCAGCCCCGTCAGGCCCTTCAGATACAAAAGACCAGCATCCGTGATCTCCTCACCATCCAGGCGAAGCTCTCGAAGCTCCGTCAAGCCCTTCAGGCTCTCCATGTCCCGATCATCAGCCTTGTGCAGTATCAATCCCGGAATTCGCTTGGTTGCGATCTCTCTTGCAAGCGCAGGCATGCCCAGTAGATTGTCTGGCCTAACGAACCAGGATGTGCATTTGGGAATGACAACAGGCTCCGCCGAAGGTGTCCGCCCAATCACAATCTCTTCCGGGAGCCCGTCGATATCGCGAACGACACACACCTTCAGGGATAGTTCAGAATTGAAGGTACGGTTCCCCCTGGCGGACAGCTTCATCTCATCGCATCCGCTGTTACAGCCAGATGCCGACAGTGCCAGGATCACCGCAACGATAGCAGGCACGACGACCCTACGCATCGCAAGAGTCAGCACCCGCAATTGTCTAAATTGCTTGATCATTTTTGTCGTAGCATAACGTCTCGTGTCATCGGCGCCGTAGGCGGCCGTTGCACACGCTTGTGTACGCCCGGCATGGGCGCGAACTACTGGGGTTAAAGTCCCCTGTACGCCGAACCGGTCTATGTATCGTATCGAGCATAGACGAAGTACTAGACGAAGGCAACTGCATCTTCGCGAGGAGATGTGGGAAGGAAGCCGGAGATCAAGACTGTGAGTTT
>JASLPY010000218.1 GCA_030744755.1 Kiritimatiellia bacterium
TGCAATGATATAATAGGTTGCTATCGCGTACTCGGTATGCGGCAGGCTCACATCGACGATTTCCGCACCCAGAGCCCTGCAGCGTTCAATGGCTTCGGAGACTTTCTTCTCCACATCCCCATCCATACCGTCGACAAAGTACTCCTTCGGGCGGCCGAGGCGCAGACCGGAGAGGTCCTCGGTCAGCAGCTCCCTGTAGGAGGGCATCGGAACATCCAGCGAGGTGGAATCCATTCCGACGCGGCCACCCATGACCTCAAGCAGCAGAGCGGCATCTTCCACATCCTTAGTCAGCGTACCGATCTGGTCAAGAGAGGAAGCAAAGGCTGTCAGCCCGTATCTCGATATCCTGCCGTACGATGGCTTCAGGCCCACGCAACCGCAGAACGAGGCCGGTTGACGAATAGAGCCGCCGGTATCGGTGCCGATGGCCGCCAGGGCTTCGCCTGCGGCAACCGCCGCGGCCGAACCGCCACTCGAACCACCGGGGACACGGTCTAGAGCCTGCGGGTTCCTCGTTACTCTGAATCCGGAATTCTCGGTGCTGGATCCCATTGCGAATTCGTCCATGTTCGTACGGCCGAGAAAGACGGCACCCTCGCTTCTGAGGCGGGAGATGCAGGTGGCGTCGTAGAGAGACCTGTATCCTTCCAGTATCCGGGATGCGCAGGTGCAGGGCTGACCCTCAACGTTAAGCACATCCTTGATTGCAAGCGGGGCCCCCAGCAATTTGCCGCTCCCCCCTGATGCACGGGTCTCATCGGCAGCGGTCGCAGCGGCAATGGCCATGTTCTCGTCTACAGAGAGAAAGGCGGCGACATCACCGTCCTTCTCGCCAATCGCCGCGATGAGTGACTGTGTAAGCTCGACCGATGAGCATGTGCCGGAATCCAGCAGTTCGAGAGCCCCATGCACGGTCAGACTATCAACATCAACACTCACAAACTCTCCCTTGCGCGCAAAACTCCTAAAACATCCGTGCCCATCCGCGCCCAACGCTTGCCTGAGGCGCGCCTTATGGCGTCGCCTCGAGGCCGATGTTCGGCCATCCTTCTTTGTCCTGATCATTGTCCCGATCGTTGTCGTTCCTCATCGTCGTCACGATCTTCGTCCCGATCGTAGTCGACAAAGATCAAGACAAGGATCGAGACAACGATTGAGATCGACGAAGATCGCGATAAGGATCACGACGACGATTATTCCTGCCACCATTCCTTCACCACATCTTCATATCCGTGCCCAACTTGTCCTCCGCAGCCTTCGGCGAAGGATGGATCCGCGGTCAAAAACTCTCCTCTGCGCCCTCAGCGGGGTGCCTCTGCGAGAGATCCCTCCCTACTCCACAATTTTCGGCACCTGGAACTGCTCCTGGATACATGATGGAGCGTTTTCGAGCACGCGGTCCCGCTCCAGGCCCGGTTTGACCTTGTCTTCCCTGAAAACGTTCTCCACCTGGACAGCATGGGCGGTAGGTTCGATTCCCGTCACATCCAGCTCATCGATCTTCCGGACATACCCGACAACTTGCTCGAGCTGCTCCTGGAAGGTAGTTGTTTCCTCCGGGGTGAGCTGCAGCCGCGCGAGGTGTGCGACATATGCCACATCTATGCTGTCGGTATCTGTTCTTCCAGGCTCGTTCATATAAAAATGGCCTTACCAATCCCATGTTCCAAAGGCTCGTTACGATAGGCTGATACGCGTAGGCAGGGCAAGAAGAGTTTCGGGGATTGGGAGATACTCAACCACCCGCGCCCCCGCGCTCGAGCTCCCGAGGACCACGCCGATGGCGTGGCCAGCACGGAGGTTAGAGGGGAGGAGGAGCTGCTTCCGGGGAGCGTCATGAATTTGACGATGGTTTCGTTGTGACTCTTAATTTGCCGGGTATTTGCAAGACAAGGGCGAAACCATCATCAAATTCATGACGCGTTTGCCTCTTGAGGGAGATTCAGAGATCAGAGGTCAGAGGTCAGCTTTTGGAACAAGGGGTTCTCATCTTTCTCAAATGGCAAACGTTGCATGAATCTGGAAAAAGGAATGAGGGGTAGAGGGGGTCATTCCGCCAGATTCATGCAACTTCCCGAAGCCCAAGTCCCCTCCTCCCCTCTAACCTCCGTGACCTCGGGAGCTCCAGCGCGGGGGCGCGGGTGGTTATATTCTCTCATCTGCCGAAGCGGCGGGGTTGAATAAAGGACGTTTTCTAGATGAAACGGGAGACCATTATGAAGAGCACCAGGCTGAGGAAGACCAGCATTACTATGGCCTTATTGCGCTGCAATCGGCGCTCATGCCTCAGCGGGCGTGTAGACTCGAAGCTTCCGGACACGAAGTCAGGAAACCGATCCGCCAATGAGGCGCGAACCCTGGCGCTGCGGCTGCGCATGGTTTCTCTGTTGCCTGTAAGTGATTCTGAGAGGGATGCTGACTCCAGTTTCGTATAATCGATTGGCGGCTTTGTGGTCGGATCTGCCGTGGGCAGAGTTCTTGAGAGGTAGCGGATATCGGTATTGAGCGGAGATACCTCTCTCTGGATCCGATCCATCTGCCTGTTAGCAATCGAAGGTTTCTTAAACAACGCATTCATTGATTTATTATACCACAAAAAATCACACGGTATAGCTCCATCGCTACACCCATCCCCAATGTAGAGAATCAGCAAGAAAAAGCAACCGGGTAATCACCTAAAAATCAAAAAACTCTCACCAGGCTAGAATGGGAATATAAACCACCCGCGCCCCCGCGCTGGAGTTCCCGAGGTCACGGAGGTTAGAGGGAAGGAGGAGCAGCTT
>JASLPY010000219.1 GCA_030744755.1 Kiritimatiellia bacterium
CTGCCTTCTGTGTAGGTCACTCTCTGACCTACTTCTAGGGCCTCGATTGTTACGTCTTCGAGGGCGGTGTGATGGAAGAATAAATCTCCATGCTCGCCATCAATGAAACCAAAACCCTTGTCAGTCAGCCGCTTGATAGTACCTTCAGACATTCAGCCAAATCCCTAAACTGGAGAACTCTTTGCGACGTCGCCGGACTCTACATCTTCTGGCTATTCCGTCACACAAAAACACATTGCCACATTCTAACGAGTCAAGAGGCAGGGTCAAGCTTCATCCGTGCTTCCGCCTGTTGTGGAGTGCGGGACATGGTTCCGCGAGTCAGTGTTAATCTGGATTTTGTCAAGATTGGAATTCCTCGATTCTTCGTGAAGCTGTATTAGATGTGGGAAATTGGGGAAAATCGGATCGGACCTTCGTGCGTTTTCTGTTAGGAACACTCATCCAGTTTTTCATCACACTGCCACGCGCGACAGGGAGGTCGGAATGGCGAAACGGACCAACGGGACTCGGAAGAAATCTTCTCGGATCAACGATGTTTCGCCGGAGGTTGCGGCGCGGCTGGCGGAATTGGCGGGAGAGATGCGGCAACTCGTGTATGGAAAAGACGGCGTGCCCCAGTGGGGCACGAAGTTCACCGAGATCGAGTCGAATGGTATGAACGTCGGCCTGGAGTTGGCCCGCTTGTTCATGGAGCAATCGGTCGATGAACAATCCGGTCAGGTCCCTGATACTGCTCTGGAGTGCAACGGTGAAGCAGCGGAGAAAAGTGATCAAACCAAGGCGGCCACTTTGGAAACCCCGGCCGGAGAAGTTCTCTGGGAACAGCCCAAGACCCTCCTGGCGGAATCCGGGCGGGCTTTTTTTCCCTCAAGCGCGGGCGCTGGGGATCAGCATTGACGAGTCGTTGTCACCCTCATTGCAAGAGAAGGTGAGCTATCTGGGCACGTTGCTGCAATCCTTCCCCGCCGGGGAGACTGCGGTCCGCAAGTTGTTGGACATGATTCTGGGGCGTAAACGGATCGAGCGCCTGACCGAACGCATCGGAGCGGAGCGCGTCAATGAACGCTCTGCCGAGGTCGATCTGTTCAAGAAGCTCACGCTGACTGAGAAGATCGCCGGCCCTGCCGGCGTGGTTTCCCCAGAAGCGGCCGTGTTGATGTATGACGGCGGACGCTTCCAGAAGACCACGCAGAACGAGGATTCCAAGACCCACTGGTACGAGTACAAGGCGGGTTTTTGCGCGGCATTGGAAGGTCGGCCTGACGGCGTGCGGGCGGGCGAGAATGCTCCCGATCCGGTTCCCGAGGTGCCAAAGTTCCTGCTGAACCTGGATCAGGTGGGAACCTTGACCCGCGAAATTGGGAAAAAGTCAGCTGACGTTCCGGAGCCGGACGAGGAGTTCGACAACGTCGCCACCGACAACCGCATCTCTCTGGACAATCTCTCCGGCCTGGAAGAGTTGCTGTCGTTCGCTGAGTCTGTGCCGGACGCACCATCGTCGAAGAAGTCAGAAAAACTCAGGCTGAGCCCCAGGGTGATCCAGCGTGATGTGGTGGCCAGCAGCAAAAATAGTGACCTATTCGGTGTGCAACTGGCGGCGCGGGCTTGGTTGTTGGGATTGTTTCAGGCCAAGCGAAAAGCCTGTGTGGGTGATGGTGGTTCGTGGTTGTGGACGATCTGGAAACACTACTTCAAGCCATTCGGATTCGTGCCGATTTTGGACGTCATCCACGCGGTCACGTACCTTTACGCGGCGGCGATGGCAGGGCGGACGCTCAGAGAAGGTGGGCCGGTGTACCGTCGCTGGATCACGTGGGTCTGGCAGGGCGAGGTCGCCAAGGTGATCACGGAATTGGCCCGTTGGCAGGAAGAACTTGGACTCCCCAAAGACGACGATGGTGACACGAGCCCCCGTAAGATCGTGGACCGCGCATTGACCTATCTGCAAAACCAGAAATCACGCATGGACTATCCCCGATACCGCAAACTGGGCCTGCCGATTACAAGCAGTCTGATGGAATCGACGGTCAAACAGCTCAATCGTCGCATTAAGGGTACTGAGAAATTCTGGAGTGATGACGGAGGCGAAGCAATGCTTCAAATGAAGGCGGACACCCTCAGCGACAGCGACCCACTGGCCGAATTCTGGGATCGCCGACAGAACCAACAAACCGGCCACCACCGCCGCTGTGGAAGGCGAGATACCACAGCCGTCTAAAAATGGACCCCGTCCCGCACTCCCCATCTTTGCCCCATCTTTGCCATCCTTGCCTTTTATTCGAGTAGGCCGGGAACTCCCATGACTGCAGGACGAGGTTTGTTTTCTCTGTAGCCGCCTGCTTTCGCGGCGGTGCCACAATATTTCGTCCATATCATAGTTGTTCCCGAGCCCCTCTCAGAACCGGACAAGCGGATTTCCCATACATCCGGCTCCTCGGATAGTCATTCAGTGAGCCTCCGCTCTACGAAACGGGTTCAGGTCTTTGCGGATTTCTACGGCGGGCCAATTAAGTTGGGCAAGTGCCCTCTCAAACTGTTCCCAGGTGTCATCTGACCGGCCACGCGCCGCCTCAGCAGAGTCCCAGCGCGTCGGTGAATCCTGCTCCCGTGTCGGCGAATACGAAAAGCGTTCAACGTCGGCGACCGCCTGATGCCGGGCCAACGTAATAGTCGTCAACCACGAAACTGAAATCCGCTTGAGTTCGACTTCGCGCAGAAAAACCATCCGAGGCAGTTCGCTGTTTCGGTCACATCG
>JASLPY010000021.1 GCA_030744755.1 Kiritimatiellia bacterium
CATTTTCTCGGATGCCAATTCCCAAAATCATCAAAAACAACTGCAATTTCACGATTTTTAACCGGACACTAGTGACAGGGAATATCGAAGGCAGAAGTGTTTGGGGCCTGAATTGCCGACTCAGCGTTCACTCCGGCTACACATCGTCAGCTTTCACGGGGTAGTCCATGTCAACGGGGGCCAGAATCCTTTGGCGAATGCCCTGTACGATTATGGCTTTGCCTTCCACCGGGCAGACCACTTCGCACAGACCACAACCCCTGCATACGTCGGGATCCACAACTGGATAGTACCTGCCGAAGATGTACTCCGTAGTTATCGCATTATAAGGGCATTGAATGACGCATAGCATGCAACGTATGCAGGTCTTGTGAATCACCGTCGCAAAGCCTATTGCAACGTTCTGTTTGTCTTCAAGGGCGAGCCGAGGAATCGCTCCTGCAGGGCACGCCTTGCCGCAGGCGTTGCAATGCTCAGAACAGTATCCCGGCGAGATTCTGATCCTCGGTGTAAGGAAAGCAAGCAACCCTGTGCCTCCCGGATCCTGGCTAATGATGCCCTGTGGGCATGCCGAGGAGCAGTTGCCGCATCTCACGCATAAAGCTGAAAACCGTTCTTCCGTCACACCAGGTGGACGCATAGTCAGTCGCCGGCACGTATCAGATGGTCGTGCTGCGACAATGCAGCCGACTGTCGCTCCCCCTGCAGCGGCCAGAAACCCCCGTCGGCTGACTCGCTTTTTCTCTGTGCTATTCCCGCCATTCGGCTGCATCCTCGATCTGCGAACCCGCCGGCCGACAGAGCCAATGAGGTCTTGAGTGAATCCCAGGGGGCAAACCCGGTAGCACCACAGACCAGGGCTGACAAATGACAATACCACGACGACAATAAAGCAACCGGCCGACAGAACGTTTGCGAGGATCAGGGGTTGGCGCCAGGCGGAAAGGAACCCATTAAAAATACTTAGTGGATCCATCCAAAGAAAAAGCGGGTATCCGGCAATGGCCGAGCCCAGCGAAAGCATGACTAACCAGGGTCCAAGATGAGGAACGCCGCCGATGCCCGACTTCTTACGAGTTTTGCCTATGAGTTCGACAATCAGCCCAACATGGCACAGATTGCGGCAGAACCAGCGACCGAACAGGAGTGAGAGAGTTGCCACGGGAAGACAGAGAAGCATCGACAGGTGGAGGGCACGATCCCCAATTGCCGATGCCAGGCCGATGAAGGGGCTGAGTGCGGGCACAAAGGCCTCAGGGGCCAAGGGGAATACTGCGGCGGCTTCCCGGGATTGAGCGGCCAGCCAGCGCACGCCTAGAGCGATGGCGATTAACAGTACGACAAAACGAGAGAGAAGACGTATCTGCCGGGTAGTTATCCGTTCTTTTTCTGTAGAGCCTATGGTCATACTAGCAATACGTCATCCGTGACCGCGAAATCCTGCGGGAGTTTCGATCTGAGATCCTGCACGTTTCCAGCGAAACGGGGATCGATCTCGATTTTGTAGACCGGGGTTCCTGAGTCATCCTTCGGCACCTCGATGCCACAGGCTTCAAGCCACCTCGAGTACTTGCGTATCATATCACGCTGTGTGGTCTCCGGCGAGTCTGCCCCGGTGGCATTCTTGACTGGAGAAAACTCTTCCTCCCGCGCAAAAGCAAGGTTCAGAACAGTGTTCGCGTCCGGAAGTACATCGAAGATGAATTTCTCGAACTTGAACGCGTTGGGCTCTCCGGGCCTGACGGTTTCGCCGTCGGCGTTGCAGTACGGGACCTTCTTGTGCGCGACGTGCAGGGGGAGTTCCGCATTCGCCTCCTGTTTGAGAAAGCCCAGCGAGAACACGTGGATTGCTACACTTCCGTACAAGAACTTGAGCGATCCATCCGGCAACGTGGCCGCTGCTTCCTCTTCCGGGAGATCGATGTACTCAATGACCATGTTGTGACCATCACGCGCTGCGACGACTCCAAGACCTTCACCGGCATCCCGCTTGGCACATACCTTGACCGAGACGTCGGCTCCAGTGTTCGCATGCAGCCCGATGAACGCTGGATCGGCAATCTCTATGAGAGGGTTATCGACCTGGAAGTAGAAGAGGGTATCCAGGCCCCGGGAGGCCATATCGTCAAGCGCTCCGGAGTTCTTCAATGCCGTGATTGTTCCACCGTGGCCATCCGGACTCATGAAGATGTGATGGGGAGAATCGAGAATGATTTTCCCCTCACCGGTGAGAGTCGGCCACATTCCCTGTATGAAGAAGAGAACGCGCTCCGGGTCTAGACCGAAGTAATTGTTCTCGGCGAAGAAATCGTGAGTCGGCTTGTTGTTTGTCTCGCTGGTCATGACATAGAAGGGAATCTGTGTGTCATACTTCTCCTCGAGCCGCAGGATCTTGTGGCAGTGGATTTCAAACAGTGTGGCGTTGGTAATCGGCGCAACGGGGAAGGCCCCCTTGGGGCCGTCGAAGCCCAGTCGTGAGCCCTGGCCGCCGGCGACGAGGATTACTCCAACCCTGCCTTCGCTGAGAGAACTCTCGCCAATGTTAATGGCATCTGCGGTTTCTTGTTCTGAGGGCGTCATCACTTCTGCCGGTAGGGTACCTGCGCCAAAAGCGGCTTGCGCAGCATCGCCTTGCCCGAGCATTGACTGCATTCTCGCTATGCTTGGAAAGTCGAGTGTTTCAATCTGACTGAGCAATGCAGACCGTTCGGTATCCGACAGCTTGTCCCAGAAATCCAGCAGTTGTCCCTGGCCATGCCTGTCCAGAAGTTCCTTCGCATCAGAGTATGAATCAATCGTCACTTGTGTTGTCTCCATCTGGATCCGGGTTATCCCCCGAGCTTCTCTCTAATATCCTTAAGTCGTGCCTGGTCCTCCGGCGGAAGTTGATGGCTTTGGGATTGGACCCGTTCCAACATTTCCCGCGCCTGCTTCTTGTCGCCCTGCAAGGACTTGAGTTCAGCCATATTTAGAAGTACCCGCAGGTCGCCCTGGAAGAGTGACAGAGATTGCTTGAAGGCTTCCTCCGCTTCCTCAAGCCGTCCGATCCGCATCAATACCAGTCCCAGCGTATCCCACGTGGCGTAGATCTTCTTGTTCAATTCAAGCGATTCCCGCGCCAGCTTCTCAGCTTCCTCGTAGCCGCGCTTTCGGAATACTAACCACGCAAGGTCGTTAAGGGCCTCGGGTGATCTCCGGGCATCAAGACTCCTTCTCAATGAGTCTTCCGCAAGTTCGTATTCACGGGAGACAATATGCAACGATCCCATGGCGTAGTTGCCGAGAGGGTTCTGGGGGTCAAGTTTCAGAAGACGCAGGGCGTGGCGGCGTTGGCTGTCCTCTTCTCCCTCCAGCATGTCAAGCCTCAGGAGTTGCGAGATAAGCAATTGATGGGAAGGCCATACCTGTAGGGCCTGTTCCAGCTCCCGGCGTGTAGTTGCCAGGTCTTGCTCCTTCCATGCCATCTGGGCGCGTACATACGAAGCAATTCCATCTCCTTGAGGCAGGCTATGCAGGTTCGCTATGAAGTCGGATAATTCATCCCGGTCATTCTGATGAAGAAGTGTATCCGCAAGCATCATTTGTGCGATAGTAAGTTTCGGGTGCAACGAGGTCAGTTCTTCCAGGACTATTCGCGCCTCGGCAATCTTACCTGCCGCAACGTTGAGGCTGGCCCACTCAAGAGATGCCTGAATGCGATGTGCGCCTGCCTGCTCCGCTTTTTGGAGAAACAACTCTGCTCCGGACAGATCGCCTTTCTTGCGCAGTGCCCTGGTCATACCAAGTAAGGCTTTGGCGTTGTCGGGGTCTTCCTCCAGGATCTGTGCAAATATCGCCTCTCCCTTCTCTTCTTCCTGTTGTTTCAGGTACACGTCAGCCAGGGACAACTTAACAGTGTGCGACTGATCCCGCTCCGAAAGCTGAAGGGCGGTGCGCAGCCCAGATACAGCCACTCCTGGCCTGCCGGAAAGAGCCCAAGCCAGCCCAATCTGCGCAAACGTCTCGGGTGTACGCACGTATCCGTAATAGCGGGAGAGAGCCCAAAGCTTGCGTATTCCTGAGCCTCTCCTGTTCTTCAGAACTTTGACGCGTTGTTCAATTCTGGCGGCCTCGTCAGTCTGGAATCCAGATGCTACCATGGCGGCCTGATTAAGCAGGGCGCTCAAGTTGCTCTCATCTATTTCAATTGCCTTGCTGTACGCTTCGAAAGCCAGGGATGGTGATTCGAGGTCTTCAAGCAGTACACCCAGATTGTTTGCCACTAAACCAGTATGACGGATCAGCTGCGCACGGCTCCCTGCCAGCATTCTGTCTCCGGGTTCAGTTCCCTGGAGGAGGGGAAGTATCCGATCCCAGAAGGCTGAGTGATCCGACATCAGCTCGGCAGGGGAAATACCCATGGCATCTGCAGAACCGAGGAAATTCATGTTGTTAGGAACAACTTTGAAACTCGCCCCTATCCAGAGATCAGGAATGGACATGATCGCAACTGTCGCGGTGACGTCATCTTCGCTTGTCAACCATTCCTGCAGAAGAGTGAGTATGCCTATTTCGGCAAGATTGCGAAGCCGGGGTGAATCCAGTTTCTGGAGAGCGATCTTGTTGCCTACGCTGCTGGCGGGCTGTCGGGGGTTTATGATGCCCAGATCTGCACCAGCTTCATGCGCGGCAATGCGAATGTGATCGTCCATGAACCCATCGGTGACCAGCCATGATCGACCTTTCAGGTTTGTTACTATCTCGTTGGCTATCACGTTTATGAATCGACACTGCCGCCCATCTGCTTCATGAATGTTTCTAAACGGTGCCAAGCAGAGCACTATAAGACCGGCGATTGCGATAACAGGTCCCATACATTTGCGAAGGAAAGTGTGGATGCGCCAGTCTGAGCCCTGCCACAGTGCAGCGGGAAGGAGATACCAGTAGGCCAGGAGATAGCCGAAGACGCAAGCATTGAGGAGGTAGGGTGTCGTCTGAATCCTAGCGATCCCTGTCATGGACCACGGTGCGAACCTGACGTTCAACAGTACGCATACGGCAAGGCCGGTCAGAACGACGTGGAGCAGGTAATAGGTCCAGTCCTTTTCTTCGTTGAGCGCTCTTCTTCCGACAGCAAGCGAAGTAAGAAAAGGCGTAACGGTCATGAATATCAGGATCATCCAGCCTATCTTAGGCAGGCTCCGCGTGAGCGACCACACCTGATCACGCCACATGAACCAGAGCACTTCGAAGTAGCCTATGTACTCTCGGACCAGATACCCTTCCGATCCCCAGAACAACCATGCAACGAGGAAGTAGAGAGACAAACCAATGAGGGTTGACAGCGACGTCACAATAATATGCGTCCTGTTTACATCCTCCCTGTGCCACATAGATGCGATTGTCACGAAGACGAATATGGGTGCAAACAAGACAAGGGACGCGAATTCAACAACGCCAATTCCGTAAAGAAAGCCAAGTATGCACAGAAGGACGCCCGAACCTGACCTCACATAGCGAAGAAGCAGGGCAAAGAGACACAGTAAAATGAGAATATGGAATGACAGTGGGATTGCCCTGTTTGAGGCAACCCAGAACGGTGTGCTGAATGCCAGGAAGAGTGCCGCGCCAAGTCCTGCGAGCCGAGCCGCCATCGCGGCCCTGGCGGCATTATCTCTGCCTGTTATGATAATTCCCGATACTACATCTGTCATTATGCGGTACAACAAGGCAACGGAGAATGATCCGGAGAGAGCACTCACTAGGTTCAGTCTCGTTACTACATCGCAGATTGGAACTTTCGTGGCTATCCATAACACGGTGGTCCACAGGGGGTAATCCGGCGTCAGCCTTGGTATAATGCCGGTATGCTGCAGGATCATAATCGCAGGTTTCCCAGGATACGCACCTGCGCTCAACGTGAGGTAGTAGAGGGCAAAAGCCGCAAATCCGAGGAAGGTAGACATAACGGTATCAAGAAGGCGCAAATGTGAGGTTTTCATAGGGCAAATCGTATACAGGAGAGCCCGACTTTTTACAATGTCAAAATGGGTCTCTCGTAGAGCCGCGGAGATCGCAGATATGGCCTTCTGTCCAAGAAAGAAAGGCGGGAGCGCCATACGCGTGATGCACTGGGACTGTATTAGACAGCGTCCACCTCGTAGTGGTGGACGTATTTGGAGGCGGAGTAGGACCACCGCTACGAGGCGGAGACCAGACGAATGAAACGTGACGATCCGTCGGCATGCAATCGTGCTGCACGCTGCAGAAGGTGAAATGCTCTAGACGATTGAATCTCACGGCTCGATTATCTAGAGTGTTACTGCAATGGAAGAACAAACAATCAGATTGCAGAAGTTCCTTTCTGAAAGGGGGTTCGGTTCCCGCCGGGGAGTGGTGACTTCTATTGAAGCGGGCAGGGTAAGGGTGAATGGCGAAACCGTGAGTGAGCGTGGCGCGCGTATCGTTCCGGGTGCAGATGCAGTGGAGGTCGACGGCGTTGTTGTTGCCACGGAAAAACCACGATCCCGCACTATCATAATGTACAAACCCCGTGGGTATATCTGCAGCCGATCTTCGGCCCAGGGAAAGACGATCTATGACCTTTTGCCTCCCGAACTCTTCCAACTGCGACCAGTTGGCCGCCTTGATAAGGACAGCGAAGGGCTGCTGCTGCTGTCAAATGACGGAGAATTGATAGAATGTTTGACCCACCCGCGCTTCCAGCAGTCAAAGATCTATCGTGTAACAGTTTCCGGCAAGGTGTCTCCGCAAGTGCTGGCAAGACTCAGATCACGAATGGTCATTGACGGCTACAGAATCCATCCGGTAGGAATCGTGGATGTAACCGCACAAGCTGACGCCGACAGGCGGGTCCTGGAGTTTACGCTCAAGGAGGGCAGAAACCGTCAGATCAGGAAGATGTGTGCCGTCGTGAAACTGCGCGTGCACCGACTTGTCCGTGTGGGGATAAGGGGAATTCCGTCCACGGGTCAAACCACGGGCAAATGGCGTGAATTAACGGCCGCGGAAGAATCACAACTCAAAGGCAGAGCTGATGCATAAAAAGGGAAACTCTGGGTTTCGGTCGGTCGGGTCATGGCCTCTTATTACCGCCACTTTTGTCGGATCCTTCCTGCTGTTCCAGATCCAGCCCATAATGGGCAAGCGATTGCTTCCGCTGTTTGGTGGGGCCGCTCGAGTGTGGTCGGCATCGCTGCTTTTCTTCCAGCTCTTCCTTCTTGTCGGATACGTCTATGCTCACCTGGTTGCAAAGCTGGTGCCCCGTAGTCAGAAGTACGTGCACCAATGCATGGTGTTTGTTTCGCTCGTATCCGTCGTCGTGATGTTTCTCCGATGGGATTCATCGATGTTTCTCCAGGCGGGGGCAGCGACGGGAAGCAACCTCCTGTCAGTATACCAAGTGCTGCGAGTCCTGTTCGTGAGCATTGGGCTTCCTTACATGCTCATAGCCGCGGGAAGCCCGTTGCTCCAGGTATGGTATTCTCGAACGGCAAAAGGGTCGCCGTATCCGCTGTACGCCGTCTCCAACGCCGCATCATTGCTGGCACTTATCAGTTATCCTGTAATTGTGGAACCATTCTTCAGCCTGAGAATGCAGGCCAGAATCTGGATTACCGGATATGTTGCCTACGCGGTTCTGGTTGGCTGGTGCGCGATTCGTTTTGCATTAGTTACGCGGGTGGTGTCGGAGGATTCCCGTAAGGCACTGCCCAGGAAAGAAAACACCCGGTTGCCGGTTTTTCAGCACCTGCAGTGGATACTGATCGCCGCCGTACCTTCGTTCATGCTTCTTGCAGCAACGGAACACATCACCAGCAATGTTGCCGCGGTTCCGTTGCTGTGGATAATTCCGCTGACGATTTACCTGCTGACATTCATTCTGAGTTTCAGTGGCTATTCTCCGCAAAAAGAACTCAGTGCCCTGCTGGTTCTCCTTACGTCGCTGGGAAGCTGGTATGCGCTCAAACATTCCCTCGCTATGCCCATAACGCACCAAGTGCTTTTGCACTCGGCAACGCTCTTCACGGGATGCACCCTTTTTCATTCACTTCTCTATGAAAGCAGGCCAGAACCTGCCAGGCTTACAGGTTTCTACATGGCTATTGCTCTCGGTGGCGCCGTGGGTGGGGCATCAATGAGTCTCGCCGTGCCTTTGCTGAGCAGTACCGTTTGGGAGTTTCATCTAGCGATTATCGTCCTGTGTATGGCTGGAGCGGGCGTCTTATTCAGTGCCGACAATCATAGGATGAAAGCGTGGCGTTTTCCGCTTGGAGCCGTATTGATTCTAGTTGTGTCGCTCGTATGGCAGGACTACCGGCATCGGTGCGCGGATTCCGTGTTGTCAACGCGTAACTTCTACGGCGCACTGAAAGTTCACAGACAGGAAATACAGCCCGGAGGTAATATCTTCTCTCTGATGCATGGGAATGTATGCCACGGAATCCAGTATGATCGCTATCCAAGGAGACGTATCCCCACAGCTTACTTCTATGAAGAAAGCGGTCTTGGATTGGCGATTCGCTACAAGCAAGCCTTGTTGAAAGAGAAGGGGAGGGGAATAAGGATTGGGGCATTGGGGATGGGGATTGGTGTGGTTTCGGCGTACTGCGAACCGGGTGATCACGTCCGTTTCTATGAGCTCGATCCGGGAGTCGTGAAGATTGCTCAGAACAGGAAATACTTCACGTACCTGGGTGATTGCCGCGGAACATTAGACATTGTGCTGGGCGATGCAAGAGTGTCACTTGAGCGTGAACTTGAGGAAGGTGATATCAAGAAGTTTGATGTTGTTGTTGTTGACGTCTTCAACGGTGACGCTATTCCGGTCCATCTGTTGACCGCCGAAGCGTTCTCTGTTTACCTCTCGCACCTCGCTGAAGACGGAATCCTTGCCCTCCACATATCCAACGCGCACCTTGATCTGAGCGGCGTCGTATGGATCGCCAAAGAACTCAACTCGCTCCATGGGGCTATCGTACGAACAGAGGGAGACTTGAAACTTTCCTCGAATGCAACCTGGGCCCTGCTATCCAGGGACAGAGGTCTTCTGAAAGCGCCGAGCATCAAAGAAGTCAGCCTGCCGGAATCGGACGTGCCAGTGCAGAGATATGCCTGGACAGATGAATACAGTAGTATTCTTAGGGTTCTGGGTAAGGCCACCGTCCCGCGGAAAAACCGCCTTTAACCCTGTGGCAGAGCCTTGTGAGTTGTGGGTCGGCTTTGCGACTCTCTATTCATATCCCCTACTCAGTCCTCTAGTTACCTTTGCTCGTCGGAGACAAGCTGAGCATTTCTTCGAATTCAGGAAGGCAGGCCGGGCAATAGTTGCGGCCTTGAACTGGGATGTGTGGTTTAGATTCCACGTCCGACAAGGCGCAAAATGGATTCTGGCAGCTAGGTAATCCGAACAGGGTGCCGACAGCCTTCATTGCCGCCCTATCAATTCTCTTCAAGCATTCGTCACTTATCTTGTCCGGCTGGTTGAGATACTTCTGGAATGCATCCACATTGATAAGTGCTACGTTGTCCTTTGCCGAGATGATTACGCGTTCCGGTCTTTTGGCAACTTTGCCGACAAGAACCAGGAGGGGCGCTGGTGTCTTTGCAGCGGCCCTGGCATTGGCGACGTGAGTCTTACCCTCGACTTCGCCACCGGAGACAGGTTTAGACAGGGCTCGGGCCTTGAGGGGAGCATTGGCCTTCACATGAGAGACTATGCGAGCGAGAACCTTTGCAGGCACATCCTTCGACCTGACAATTCCTACAGCCTTGTATTTTGACGTGCTCCCTTGCTTCTTCTCGGCTGCATGGGTGCTAACTGCCGCTACGATTAGAAGCATTGTCAGTACTCTCAAGGTAATACGCATTGCCGTGCACATTGTTCTTTCTCCGCAAAAAAAGAGATTAGGAAAAAGTAAGCCCCGCAGAAATGCGGGGCTTAAGTTCAGTTCAGATTCATGTCAGTTTGCTTAGCTCTTACGTCTACGAAGGCCCACGATTGCCAGTCCGAGAGCCATCAGTCCCATGGTCCCCGGCTCAGGAACGACATTCAGAGGCTGCCAGCTTCCGTAGGGGGCTTCCTCTGGGAATGTGTAGCCACCGTCTGAATCATCGCCCGGGAGCTGCGTGGGGTTGGAATCCATAACAAGGTATTGGGTTGCAGTAGCGAGGGCATCGCTGTTGAGTATTATCGTATAGACAGAGTCGCCCCATCCGGGAGTGCCGCCGTCCGTGCTGGCAAAACTGGTGCCCCAAGCCAAGCCGGTCTTGGGTTGGAAGCTAAGGGCGTCAGACACACCGGTGTCGGCATCATCACCTGGGTTCATTGTGCCCGTGTCGAAGAAAACAAGGTCGGCAAGGTCTGCAGACAGCCAGATATCGTCTATCCCATCGGCATTACTATCTTGGACAAGAATCACAAGCCATGTATCGCTTCCTGAGTCTAATCCAGGATCCCCGTTGAGGTCAAACGTTCCCCAAGTGATTTGTCCTGCTCCAGCAGTCGCTACAACCAGCAGAACACCGCAAAGTGCCAGCATCACCTTCCTCAGCATTGTATCATCCCTCCCTTATGCGTGCCTTATTATCGTCCTGCACATATTTCGTGTACGATCCGGAACGAGTAAACCCTTTTCTTAGAGGTTACTCAAGTACTTATTTGTCTCACTCCACTGCCAGGTGCTCACGCTCTGTGAGATGTACCAGGCGCCTTCGCCGAGTTCGAGAACTCTCTCTGTCTCGGCAACAGCAGTGTTCCACTCCGTGATGTTGTTGCAGGGGTACCAGCCGTTGTCGCCATCGTACAGACCGTAAGCCTGATAGTGATCGCCTTCCCATACCACGATACGATCAGCGAACAGGTAGTTGGAGTGAGCCGTTGCGCCGTCGTTCTCGAAGTCGGTGTCCTTGATAGCAATCTTGGACGAGAACGGGTAGCCAATCAGCTGATATCCCTCGACGATATCAATCTCCTGGGTCTCGACGCTGACAATTTCACCCATGAGCGCGATCTCATTGGTGTCCGCCCCGGACACGATCCAGAAACCGACGCCCTCCGGTATGGGTGGATTGGTGGCAGAGGAAGTGTTCCATTCAGTGATGTTGTTGCAGGGGTAGTACTGCGAGTCACCATCGTAGATGGCGTAGGCCTGATACTGGCCGGCAGCTATGTCGTACATGATCACACGGTCTGCAAAGAGATAGTTGGAGTGCGGAGTCAGTTGGTCTGTCCCCAAGACGCTCTCCAGGGTTTTCGTTCCGTCGATGATGTCGAACGGAGCAGATACAAGAACTCGGCTGCCAGTCTCAACCAGCTTCTTGGTGAATCCAACGACGTTTACGCTTGTGACTTCCTGAGCGACGGCTACTGCGGCTATCAGGACTACCATTGTTGCAATCAGCAGTTTCTTCATCTGACCTTCCTCCGTTTGTGCTACTAAATTCTGCAGAATCAGTTGCGGTTACCCTTCACTCTTCTGCGCACAGTATGAACTCTTACGCCCAGCAGGTCAACATTAAATGTAGGCCTTTCTAGTTGGGCTTACCTGTGCGTCAAGACCCACCATCCAACGCAACAGATAGATTACGACTTTTCCCTACCTCCCGTCAATTCATTTATTCCGTTTTTTCTCGTTCTTAAGCTCGAATCATCTGCGGGTGGTTCTTCTATTCCTGGGGAGGTAATACTCCCTCCCTCACCAGCGTGTCATCGTTCTCCCTGGTTAACCGTACGGGAGGCGGCGGCATTTCTCCTTTACGTATCACGTCCACAGCGAAGTTCTGATTCCTCTCTGCCAGATTCTCTCCTGTCAGCGGTGGCGGTTCAACGGTTCGTTTGCGCACGGCTTCGAGCCTGCTCTTCAGGCGGGAGCGGTGCGAGGTGGCGGGTGCCTTACTGCTCGCCGACTTTGAAGTTCTCGATGACGACTTGCTCGAGGCCGGCTGTGCAGTAGAACCTGCTATACCTGTTTGGCCATCCATGTAGATCCAGTGCTCCTCTCCGTCTTTCTCAAGCAGCGCCTTCTCTTCTTCGTAGCTTGCATCAACAACGTTGATTCCATCGCGCCCCTGGCCTACATACAGGAGATAGCTTACCCCTGCCTTGTTCTTGATGTCGACGAAGCCCACGCGGATGCCTCGCTTAGATTTCCTGATTCCAACGAGGCGCAGGTTGCGCGCGAACGATTGGGATAACGGCTTTTCTTTTGGAGCGACCTCCTGAGGTTTTCCGCTGCTGGATACTTTAGGGGCAGGAGGGACTCCGAACGGGTGGCTGTTGATGATAACATCGTAGTTCGCCCGTTTGTTGACGAATCCCAAAGAGGTACAGGTCGTAGCAATAATGAGAATGCAGAATGCCAAAGATGTGGCCAAGATGTTCATTCTGTCTCCCCTCCCGAGTTTCACACTGTTCATATTAGGCCAAATACAAGGGCCAAATCAATGCGAAACTATGCCTTTAAGGCGGTACGTCATTTGTAAGTCGTCCGCCGCTTAATATAAGCATAACACGTGCCACGGGGGCGGTTTATTGGTGTTTTTTGAGGCATATGTGAGGATGCAATACTGGAGAAGATTTCTATGTTTTGGGCCCTGGGGTCTGATTTGACTGGTGTTTTGCGGACATGGACTACGGACGCCGAGGCCGGCGTCCCTCCCGCCGTAGGGGTTACTTGTGGTGGGCATAGGAATTCCGGCTAACCGGAATTCCTCGTTGACCCCGGCTTCCCGGGTGGTGTAGAATTCCCGGCGTTATGAGTAGTTTCGTTCTTATCGTGGCGTTGGCGTTGGCATCTTTCCTATTGTTGCTCGGGGGGCTTTTGAGCCTTGCCCCGAAGCCGGTGCGCGTCGCGGTAAGAAGCACTCTCAGGCACTGAGAGCTTCATTACGAAAAGAATAGACGCCCACCGCGAGGGGATCGCGGTGGGTTTTTTTATGGGTATGTCAAGAATCTGAGAAAGGAAGGAGAGTAACCACGGATGGGCGCGGATGGGCACGGATTAGGGTGAGGCGGCATGAGGCAAGAGTCTTATCCGCGTTAATCCGGACAACCTGTGGTCAGAAGTGGTTATGAAAGGAGAGAACTAATGAGCACCAGGAAGAAACGAATCAGCATATTTGATACTACACTGAGAGACGGTGAACAATCGCCGGGCGCCAGCCTGGATCACCGCGAAAAAGTGGAAATCGCACATCAGCTCGCCGCCCTGGGCGTGGACGTTATTGAAGCCGGATTCCCCATTGCTTCGCCAGGGGATTTCAATGCGGTAAGGGAAATCGCCGAGACGGTCAAGGGTCCCGAAATCTGCGGCCTCGCCCGTTGCGTGAATGCCGACATCGCCAGGTGCGGCGAAGCCGTGGCACCCGCAGAGAAGCCCCGGCTGCACGTTTTCCTGGCAACTTCGGCCATTCACCGCAAGTTCAAGCTGCGTAAGGCCAGGAATGAAATACTGAAGCAGGCAGTCGCTTCCATTAAATACGCACGCAGGTTCTGCTCGAACATCGAGTTCAGCCCCGAAGATGCTTCCCGGACCGAGCCCGATTTCCTCGCCCAGGTTGTTGAAGCTGCCATAGATGCAGGGGCGACGACTATCAATATCCCAGACACGGTGGGCTACGCAGTTCCCGCCGAATTCGGTGCGCTGATCAGCTACCTCTTTGAGAACGTTCCTAATATTGACGACGGCGTGATAAGTGTTCACTGTCACAACGACCTGGGACTGGCAGTGGCTAACTCGCTGGCCGCAGTCGAGAATGGCGCCGGCGCAATAGAATGTACCATCAACGGGCTTGGGGAACGCGCCGGCAATGCGGCCCTCGAAGAAATTGTTATGGCAATGAAGACCAGGGCCGACCAGTTGGGTGACCTGACAACGGGCGTGAAGACAGAAAAACTGGTCCCCGTGAGTCACATGGTGAGCCGCCTGACCGGTATGCAGGTTCAAAGGAACAAGGCTATCGTGGGCGCAAATGCGTTTGCTCACTCTTCCGGTGTTCACCAGGACGGTGTGATCAAGAAGCGAGCCACTTACGAGATAATAACTCCCGAGGACGTGGGATGCCGCCACGAAGGTGGCGAGATCGTACTGAGCAAGCTTTCCGGTAAGCATGGCCTGAAACGGGCACTGAGCCGGATGGGAATGGACTTGAACGACGACGAGCTGGTGGGGGCCTACGAGAGCTTCATTGATCTCGCCGATAAGAAGAAGGTCATCTATGACGACGATCTGCTGCTCATAGCCAGCGAGCAGATGGTAGATGCCTCCAGCGTTTACAAGCTGGAGCATCTGCATGTCTCAGCCGGAACGGGCACCGTGCCCACGGCGACCGTTCGACTGAGAAAAGGCGAAGACGTGCTGCAGGACGCCGCGTGCGGCGACGGGCCCGTCGATGCCGCGCTGAAGACAATAGACCGCTTGACCGGAATCCAGGGCAGACTGCTGGATTTCGCGCTGCAGGCGGTTACCGTGGGTAAGGACGCCATGGGCGAGGTCCACCTCAGTGTTGCCTTCGGAAAGGATGTAGTTAACGCGAAAGCTGCCAGCACCGATATCGTCGAAGCCGGCGCAAAGGCATACTTGTCATGCGTTAACCGTCTGCTTACCAACAGGGAATCCCAAAACCCGCCGAAACGCAAGTCTGCGCGCAAGAAGACGAAAGCAAAGAAAGCGGCAGGGAAGAACGCCGTGCGCAA
Source organism: Kiritimatiellia bacterium (assembly GCA_030744755.1). Lineage (GTDB taxonomy): Bacteria > Verrucomicrobiota > Kiritimatiellia > UBA8416 > JADHWI01 > JASLPY01. The sequence continues at coordinate 14,696 of JASLPY010000021.1, forward strand.
GAAAACTGTGCGCAAACCCGCGAAGAAGGCTGCCCGCCGGAAGAAGTAGGGATTGGAACCGCAGAATATCGAACAGGGAATGTCGAGGGCTTTGAGTTTTGAGGATCGGTCTTTATGGCGCATGGGGATACTCCCGATTGGAATCGGGAGCTACGGGGATGGGAATATGTGAAGTGGCTCACTTTAGCGTAGCGCCCGACTCCGATCGGGCGTTCTTGTGATCATGTCGAAGGCTGGCTGCGCCGATTAGGTTGCGCATCCTCTTCTGTGGTGGCATAATGCGATCCCCAGTTCCCGATGGTATCGGGTAGTAAATGTCAGGAAAGGAGTGCTTCATGAAGCTTAGTGGTTCAACAACGCCCTTTGCGGTGCTTGGACATCCCATAGGTCACACCCTGTCTCCCGTGATGCACAACAGCGCTTTCAAAGCGCTGGAGATGGATGCGGTTTATCTTGCGTTTGACGTGGCCCCCGAGAAACTGTCCGGCGTGCTGCCCGCAATGGCGGATATGGGGTTCGGAGGAGTGAACCTTACGGTTCCTCTAAAAGAAACTGCCTTCCATAATCTTGAACACATGGATGAGTCCGCCCGCAGACTCGGGGCGGTGAATACGGTCGAGTTCACGAACGAAGGATCGATCATCGGTCACAACACCGATGGTGACGGATTCGTCATGGCTGTGAAGGAAGCCTTCGGTGAATCAGTGTCGGGAGACCGGGTTCTTATCCTTGGTTGTGGTGGCGCCGGAAGAGCTGTTGCCATTACCTGTGCCGCCGAGAACTGTTCAGAGCTGATGTTGACTGATGTGGACGGCGCGCGAACAGAAAGGCTGGCGGAGGAGCTGGCGGAAATCTCTCCGGATATCCCCGTTCATACGATTGCCCCAGACAAGGATGCCTGGGCAGAGGCCGCCGGAAGGTCCAATATCGTTGTACAGGCTACGCCAGTAGGCATGAAGGAAACGGACGAGCCATTGCTGCCGCCGTCAGCGTTTCACCCGGGCCAGGTGGTTTTCGACCTGATCTACATGTATCCCGAGACCGCTTTCATGAAAGCGGCACTTGAGGCCGGAGCTTCCGCATCGAACGGTCTCGCGATGCTACTCTACCAGGGAGCGAAGGCCTTTAATATCTGGACGGGACGCGAACCGGCCGTCCAGGCAATGAGAACAGCTCTTGAATCCGAAGTATATGCGTGATGGATATGCCGAGTGAAGTCCTGATGCCACCGCTTCCGCTAACCGATTTTCCCATGTGGCACTTCATGTTCAGCGCTCTCGCGCTCACATGGGGAACCTGTATCGGGAGCTTCCTTAACGCGTGCATTTACCGAATACCTAACGAGCTCTCGGTCGTGCATCCCCGCTCGTTCTGCCCGATATGCCGCATGAAGGTAGCGTGGTATGACAACATTCCAGTCTTCAGTTGGATGAACCTCCGCGGCCGCTGCCGGAGCTGCCGGACGTTCATCAGTCCCAGGTATCTCCTCGTTGAATGCCTGGTAGGGGTACTGTTCTTTCTTGCCTGGTTGAAGTTTGATCTAGTTGATGGAACCCGCCCGCTGGGATTGGTGGCGGTGTGCGACTGGCAACTGGTGCCTGTGTACTGGCTGGTGATATCGGGCCTGGTTCTCGGAACCTTCGTTGATTTTGAACATCTGATCATTCCGGACCGAGTGACGCTTGGCGGTATCGCGGCGGGGCTGACCATCAGCATTATGGTTCCGCAGCTTCACAATGCTGCGGGTCCGGTGACGGGGCTGTTGTGGTCGGCAGTAGGAGCTGTCTCCGGGTGGGGGCTTTTGTGGGGCGTGGCCGTCATGGGTCGGCTGATGTTCAAAAAAGAGGCTATGGGCTTCGGTGACGTCAAGCTGCTGGGCGCTATCGGCGCTTTCCTTGGTTGGCGGGCCGTTCTCTTTACGATTGTCATATCGTCTCTTCTTGGCTCGATAGTCGGAATCACACTGGTCTTGATACGCGCGCGCAGACTTCAGAGCAAGATCCCTTACGGCCCTTACATTGCCCTCGCCGCTGTTCTGTGGATCTACTGGGGCCCCGTAGTATGGCAGGCTTACATGGGCCTTATGCGTCCGGCAGGTTTGTGAGGATTGCGCTCTGTATTGCACTGGAGACGGCTGTTCTTTCCTCAGTCCTCTACTTCCTGCTTCCGTTTCTTTCCGTTCTTTTTGAAACGCCAGTTCATGCCCATCTTGTCGAGGTATGCCTCGAAGTCCACGGCAGTTGAAAAACGTACTACGTGCGGTTCCTGCTCGGATATGAACTCGCACATACTTCTGCCTTCACCATGCTTAATGCAGATCTTGGGGCGGTCATCATAGTTCCCGCATAGGTTGCTTTTCTGCAGTGCCGAGCAGCTTGTTTCGAATTCAAGATACCACTCTTCATCGTGATCGATGAAGACGAACACATTCTTGTGAAGCAGGTACCAGCGAATGTGGTCATAATCGCGCTTGCGGACCGGTGGATCAATCTGGGTTGCTACGTACCGGCAGCATTGCGCCCTGCAGCTGTCGCATATCAGAGTCTTGGCTTTACCGCTCATTCTGCCTTCTCTTGCGGTCCACGCTTGATCTTCTCAAGCAGCTCTTTTGCGTCTCCGGTGCCTTCGAAGTCCTTGCCCTGCGAAAGTGCGATGGTGATCTGCTTGAGGGCCTGCTCTTCCAGTCCGCGTGCAAAGAGAGCCGCGGCAAAATGATACCTTATCTCGGGATCGCGGGGCCGCTTGCGGACCGCGTATCCGAGCATCACGGTCGCCCGGTTGTGGTCGCCGCCGTGGTACGACAGCCAGCCCAGCGTATCGGCTATGCTCGGTGCGTCGGGAGAAATCTGCCACGCGCGGGCCGCAAGGCGTGTGGCTTCAGTCAGGTCGTTCTTATGCTTGTGAATAAGCAGCGCAAGGTTGTTAAGCGCAACTGGATGTGTCGGAGTGATCGACAGAACTTTCCTGTAACTCGCAATGGCTTCATCAACGGCCCCGCTCTTGAGGTGTAACTGGCCGAGTGCCATGTGTACAGAAGAGGAAGCGGGCTGCATTTCCTCAGCCTTCCTGAAGACGCTCATCGCGAGCTCGTCCTTGCCCGATTGGATGTACGCCGTGCCAAGGCCGAGGACAACGTCAATGTCATTCGGCGTCAAGAGTACCAGTTCCTCAAACTGCGTGCGGGCCTCATCCGACGATCCCTCGGCAAGATATGCCTGGGCAAGCAGCTTGCGGGTCTGGGGTATGTGTCCCGCTTCTGATACCGCCTTCTTCGCATGATCAACTGCCAGTGACGGGAGACCCGTCTTCAGGAATGCTTCCGCCATGGCAAGGTGCGCGTAGAAGTTGTCGGGGTCCTTCTCGAGAATGGCACCCGATTCTTTACAGGCTTCGTTGAACCTGCCCTGCATGGTAAGCAGGCTGCTCAGCCTGATCCTTACATTGGTACGCTCGGGATTCCGTTCCAGCAGTTCTCGGCATACAGCCTCAGCCTTGTTGATATCCCCGGCCTTCACGTGCAGGTCGATCAGCTTAATCAGCTTGTCATCCTGGTCAATATCCTTGGCTCCCACGATATCTGCAAGTGGGCCGGTGATTTCTTCGACACCAGGAACTTCGGAAGCGGGCAGAATTACTTGGTGCTCGGCCACTGGTTCTTCAGCGGCGGGGCGGCCTGGCAAGTCGGTCGATATCTCGCTTGCTTCGCCCGTTGAGGATCCTACATCAGTGGAGTCCACGGCAGCGGCTTCAGGACGAAACACCTGTGGGTTGTAACGGCCGAAACCTGTATAGAGGAGAATGGCGAGAACGCCCATTACCAAAATCAGAAAGACGATAATGCCTGCATAACGAAGAAGTGGCCTGAACATATGACAGCCTCCGGATCGGATATAGTGGCTCACGAAAAACAAAGCGAGCTTGCTGCAACACCATGAACAAGTCAAGCGGCGAAGGTGGGAGAGGGGATACTCCCGATTGGAATCGGGAGCTACGGGGAGTTGAAAGGGATGAAGGCCGGTCTCTGATCTTCCTACAGCGTGTGAATCAGCAGGCCTGACCTCAGCTTGGGTTCGAACCACGTGCTCTTGGGAGGCATGATTTCTCCAGCATCGGCAATGGCCATCATCTGTTCAACCGTTACAGGATACATGGAGAAGGCGACTGCACCCTTGCCGCTGTCTACCAGGTTGGCAAGCTCTTCGGTACCGCGAATGCCGCCGACGAAACTTATCCTGTCCGACGTGCGCGGATCATCTATGTCAAGAATGGGTTTCAGCAGGTTGTCCTGCAGGTAGCTTACATCAAGCGAATCCACCGGACCCGCACCATCGGGAATGGTCCAGCGCAGACCGTACCACTTCTCAGCCATGTACATGCATGCGTGACAAGGCGACCCAGGGCAGGGCGAAACCATTTCGGTTACCGAGAACTTCTCGCGGATGGACACCAGTAATTCGGCTTCCGTTTTACCGTTGAGATCCGTAACGCACCGGTTGTAGGGCATAATCTGCAGCTGGCTGGAAGGAAAAAGAACAGTCAGAAACCACTCGTACTCCCCGCTGTCCGTGCCGTCATCATCCTGCCGTCGCTCCAACGCGACGCGTACAGCCGCGGCCGAACGATGATGCCCATCGGCTATAAATGCCACCGGTACACTCTCGAATGCCCGCATAAGGTCATGACCTTCGGGTGCGCGCCATATGGTATGAGTGACCCCATCGTCCGCGACTATGTCGAACATCGGCTCACCGGATTCAACTTCGGCGACCAGCCTATCCACTTCCGCAACATCGCGGTACGCCAGGAACACCGGCCCGGTGTTTGCGTTGAGCGTATTGATGTGGCGCGTACGGTCGTCCTCTTTGTCGGCGCGGGTTCTCTCGTGCTTCAGAATCAAGTTGTCCAAGCAGTCGTTCACGTGACAACAGGCAACGATCCCACTTTGCACGTGGCCACCCATTTTCTGACGGTAAACGTAGAGGCAAGGAGTTTCTTCCCTGACCAGAACTCCCTGGTGTTGGAATTGCCGAAAATTCTCCGCCGACTTGGAATAGGCTTCGTCGCAGTGGGGGTCAAGACCTTCCGGAAGGTCCACTTCAGGGCGTACGATTCTAAGGAAGCTCCAGGGGTTACCGCTGGCCAGTTTGCGGGCCTCGTCCGAATCCACCGTATCATACGGCACCGAGGCCACAAGTCGGACAATGTCTTCTCTTGGTCGCAACGCTTTGAACGGCTTTATTCGCACCGGATTCTCCCATGAATGAGACGGCATTCAACACCAATGGTGTCACCGGGGCAAGTATCAAAAGGAGTTTCCGCGTTGCGCGGAAACTCCCATGGCTGATGGCTGATGGTTTATGGGGAGGCGTGGGTAATGTTTGCCGTTGAGTTCTCTACAAAGGAAAACCGTTTACACTCACTCATGCCATCGCTATGGTCTGGATTGATCGAGACAAACATCCCATGGAGGTCTGTACAAACAATGGCCGCTGAGCACCACTGCACGAAAAAGGATCTTCTGAACCTGCGTCCGAGACACGACTCAATCGTCTGCATCGATTCCGACGGCTGTGTTTTTGACACGATGGAACTCAAGCAGAAGGTCTGTTTCCACCCGCAGATAATATCGCACTGGCACCTTGAGCCCATCGCCCGGTACGTTCGGGAGACCGCGGAGTTCGTGAACCTGTATTCAAAGGGCCGCGGCCGAAACCGCTTTCTGTGCCTGGTTGACACGTTTGATCTCTTGCGGAACCGCCCCGAAGTCGTGGCCTCCGGGGTTCAGGTTCCTGAATTCAGGCGGCTGCGCCAATGGATGGCTTCCGGCAAGGTGCTTGGAAATCCGGCACTCCGGAAAGAAGTTGAGAAATCCGGGGATCCTGAATCTGCAGACCTCTTGGAATGGAGCCTGGCGGTAAACGAACGCGTGGCTGCTGACGCGAAAGATGTCCCCTGTTTCAAATGGGTCAGGGAAAGCCTGGAGAAGATGCAAAGCCACTCGGACCTGATAGTGGTGTCCCAGACTCCCGTTGAAGCTCTCGCGCGTGAATGGCGGGAAAACGATCTGGATGGTTACGTGTCCTTGATCGGCGGCCAGGAACTGGGAACCAAAACCGAGCAGATTTCCATGGCCACGGAGGGGCGCTACTCCCCCGAGCAGATTCTCATGCTGGGAGACGCACCGGGTGACCGGAAGGCGGCAAAGGATAACGGCGCACTTTTCTATGCAATCAATCCTGCCCATGAAGAGAAGTCCTGGGAATGTTTCTACTCAGACGCGTACGACATGTTTCTTGCCGGTGAATACAGGGGAGAATATGAGCAACGCATAATAGAGGAGTTCGAGGCTCTTCTTCCTGAAAACCCGCCGTGGTGAGAGGCCGTCCTTCGGCGTCCGGAGTCGATCTGGGCCGCAGGTTTTACTACTGGGCCGTGATTGATGTCTGGAGTGAATTGTTCTCCGGGTGGCTATCGGTAGCGCCGTTTATCTCCACGTCGCACGAGATGCTGACGTTGCCGTAACTTTGCAGGTTTGCCTCGTTCAGTTCAAACTCACGGCTTACGGTCTGTCCGACACCTACTCCGTAGAAACTCACCGTCCAGGTTACGCCGTCCACGTTGACTTTCATGTCCACATCGGCGATTTCTTCGGTTCCACGGTTCTGAATATACAGAACCAACGTAGGTGCCGTGGCATCAGGGTCAAGATAAGGATCGCCTATGGCCGCGTCGTATATACCAGGTACGTCACGGTTCTCGACGCGTTCCATGTTCAGGACTCCATTGCCGTATTCGTCGTCTGGACCGGGAGCCCCGCGGTCGTCGGCGTTTGCCACAAGAATCTCCACCGCTTCATCGGTGGTCAGTGAACTGTCTTGTGAAAGCACAGAGGCAATCGCGCCACTTACGTATGGCGCCGAGGCTGATGTCCCCGTGAAATCTGCTGTCCCGCCGTCCGGTGTCGCCGCCTCTACGGCGACACCCGGTGCCACGAGATCAACTTCATCTCCGCGGTTCGAGAAGTAAACGTGCTGCCCTGTTCCATCAATCGCTCCCACCGCCACGACACTGTCATAAGCGGCAGGATACACGACTCCTTCAACCGCATCATTGCCCGCTGACGCCACGATTACCGCGCCGTTTTCGGCTGCATATGCAACGGCTTCCGCAAGAATGGAGCTGTCCCCGTATGTCCCGAGACTCAGGTTCAGAACCTTTCCCCCGGCGTCCACTATATCGACGATAGTGGATGCCAATGTGAACGTATCACCCGTACTGCCGTCTTTCATTACTTCCACGCCCAGCAGATTAGCTCCCGGGGCAATGCCCTGAACGTTCTCTCCTTTGCCGGTGATCAGTGACGCAACCGCAGTTCCATGACTGCCCGCCCCGGAATCCAGAACGGCTACATTGATGCCCTTTCCCCATGATCCGTTATCTTCAGGAACACCAAGCCATGCCAGTGCCTTGTCGCCAAAGGCAACGTACTCGCCCTCGGGCGCCCTGGGATCTTTCCCTGCAACAGGTTCAGGTTTCCTGACGAAGTAGTTCGGTGACCGGCTGACCGGTTCCGGGCTTTCTGCCAGTACAGCCGCGAGTTCAGCCTCCGACGCTGTCCTGATTCTCACGGAGTTTCCGAAGTCGATCACGCCCAGGATCTCTATGCCCCTCGCCCTGGCGAGGGCGATGAACGCATCGCGGTCGGCCTTGCTGTAGAAACTGAAGACATGTTCTCCGGGGATGACATCGCGTTCCCCGTTGGGCGGGATCTCACGGTCACGCCCCTCGGGAGCCTCGGCGCCGTCCGGTGTTTCTGTGGTTCGGGCGGCAGTGGTCTGCGACACGTCTCTCCCCGAGACCTCCAGAGGTGCGTGTCCGGAGTAAGTTCCCTGGCTGATCCGGGGTGGGGCAGGGGGAATGACAGTGCCCTTATAAAGGAAAACGAGAAACCCTGTGACGCCGGCGATGAGAAGCACCACGCAGAATATGAGTGTATTCCTCATAATACGATCCTCAACCAGAATGGAGCTTACTTAACCCCACATACCTTGCGGCATTGCCTGCAAATGCTGTCTCGTCCTCGCCATGTTTGTAGTTAAGCCCGTAAGGGCTGTTCTCCGAGACTACGCTAATAACGTTTTAAGTAAGTGCCAACTATCTCCGGGTGTCAGAATCCTATTCCCATGTCCAGGAACTCGGTCTTCACGCCGAACTTCTTTCTGAGTATTCCGCCGAGGGCTCTGACGCCGAAGGTTTCCGTTGCATAGTGCCCTGCAAAGACGCCGTTGAGTCCATATTCCTCGGCCAGGTTCCTGGCTGCAAGGTTAGGTTCTCCCGAGACGTACACATCAATGCCTTCAAGTGCGGCGCCTTCTATGTCACCCGCTGCGCCCCCCGACACGATCGCTACAGACCGTATGGTCTTCTTTCCAAAGTCCATGGTCTGTATCTCATTGCCGGCGACTTTTCTGACGAGCTTCTTGAATGAGTCGTAGCGCATTGGTTTGGGCAATTCACCGGCATAACCTATAAGCGCCCCCCGGTGCTCCCCGAATCCGCGACGCTTGACCAATCCCAGTTTCTTGAAGATGAGGGCGTTATTACCGTATCGGGGATGAGCGTCCAGCGGCAGGTGACAGGCGTAAAGCGCCATATCATTCTGCAGCAAGCACCGAACGCGATTGTAATTCATGCCGGTCAGGTACTTCAGCGAATCCCCCCAGCTCATGCCGTGATGACACACGAGGAGGTCTGCCCCCGAGTCGGCGGCCCTTTCGAAAAAGGGAATGGAGGCGTCCACACCGCAGCAGACTTTCTTCACTTCTTCTGAGCTTCCAACCTGAAGCCCGTTGTTCGAGGAGTCCTCGAACTTGTCGATGCGGAGCTCCTTGTCGAGATACGATACGATTGCAGATAGCTTTGCCATGTTGTTTCTCCTGCAATAAGTCTGACAGGTGGTGGAGGGGATTGCAATCCTATGGTTCGCGGTTCGGGGCAAGTGTTCGCATCCCGTAGCTGGATTCGTGAGAATCCAGATCTTCTTGCCGGATCGCCACGTTGTTGGTGGCTCTTCTGAATCCTCAGGGATTCAGCTACAGGGGGAGTCCCGGCTGCGGGTGAGCTTTCCCTCATGTTCATGGCCTGGCCTTTACTCGGTAGAGCAGGTTGCTCTGGTTGGCTCCGGGGTCATTTATCTCTGACGACTTCCCTGTTTGGAATGTTCCCAGCTCCTGCCAGTAGGCGGGTGACGTGGAGATATCGTCTGTGACTTCAACCTTGTAGTCCCTGTCGGACTTGCCTGGCCAGGTTATCGTGACATCACCGTTATCCATCTGGATGGTGTCGACATACAGCACGTCGTTGGGATCGTTCGCCGATGTGCCGGCGGCCAGCTCTTCGGCGTTGGTTGCGCCATCACCGTCCTTGTCCCCGTCGGCCCCGTTGATTCCCGTGGCATCATTGGGGTCCAGGCCGTTGGCGACCTCGTAATCGTCGGGCAGCCCATCGTTGTCGTCATCCCAGTCGGAACTGTCGGGATCGCCGTCGGCATCAGCATCCGGGTATGCCGGCCCGACTGCAACGTCCACGAGTTTCAGGTACTGGGCCTGGCCTCCGTTCGTCGCGCTCTGGTTTAGCCAGACAGTGATGCCATTGCTGATGAGATCACTCCCGTTGGTGTCAGCGCCCCAGACGTAATCGGTTGGGTTTGTGGAGAGCAGGTTAACAAGGTTGTACTGCTTGCCGGTTTCAATCCCAAACCAGTTTGAACCGTTGTAATCTGCATCCAGATCGAACGTAACCAGTACATCTTCACCGTTGCCGCCGGGGTTTGAATCAGCCCAGTAGTTGTTGTTCACAAACGCAAAGACAACGTCTTGTGTCGAGGCACTCACACCCGGCTGTTCGTATTTCGCCACGGCAAAAACGGCAGGGCTGTAACCCCCTCCGGTCAGCGAAAGGAAATACAGTCCCTGGCTCCGGAGGGCAGGGGATGACTTGCGCGCCGCGTTCACGCGCCCGTACAGATTCTGAAGCCCCCAATCCCGATTGTTCCATATGTTGAGCATATGGTTGTAACGTTTGAAGTGGGGAATGGACTTGCCGAAGTTCGTCTCGTAGCGCGCGAAGTTGTGGTCGTCATTGGGTATCCAGGCGTCGATATTATGATCGTTCTGTGCACCGGCTTCCTGTCCATAGAACATCATTGGCACACCGTCAATTGCGGCCAATTCGCAGTAAGCGTAGAACACACGGTACGGGTCGTGCGCCGGATAGATCTCGTCGTGGCTCGTCAGGTTCAGCAGGATTGGCGACAGGTCGTAAGCCTGCCTCCTTTGATCCAGGGCCTCCCGTGTGGGATTAGTGTAAGGCGCCGCATTGTCGCGGTCGAAGTAGTTGAAGAACTGGTCACGCCAGTAGAAAACCAGGTTCTCATTCAATATGTCGAAATGCCTGCTGGAACGATAGCCCACTCCGTGACGCTTGCTGCCACCCACCTCGCGGTTGCCGTCCAGAGACTCAGCCATGAAGATGAAATCCCATTTCACGCTTCGCGTCCTGTTGATGCAGTACTCCCAGAACTGCGAGGGCAGTCCCTGTGCGAAATCGCATCGCAACCCGTCAATTCCTTTGTTCGACTCGTCTTTTGGAGTGCCCAACGGATGCCCGGTTTTTTCCAGCCAGTATCGCGGGTAAGCCGCAAAATACTCCCAGATTTCCCGCGTGTATTGATCGTGTCCGTCGAAGCGATCTTCTTCCAGCAGGAACCGGTTGTACCATGGGCTTGCCCACGCGTTGTTCGTGTCTGCCACGGGTCCCTGGACCAGTGCGTCATAGGTGCCGAAGAAGAAGTCAGCCGCGTCAGGCCATTTCCCGAAGTCAACGCGGTCAGGCGCGGTCGCAACGTCCTTGTCAAGGCCCTCGTAACGCGAGGCATGCTTACCGTACTCGTTGCGCTTGGAATACCATTGCGGCCGTACCTCTCGAATCAGCTTGTTGGGATCGTTAGTGATGCCCATCTCGACACCCTTGATGCCGATCTGGCAATCCCAGGCACTGTGGTTGAAGGTACCGTCCAGCATGACACCCACTCCCACTCCATCCATTCTCTGGACGAAATTCGTGAATTCCATCATTGCCTGTTCGTCCGTGGATGGGTCGCCATGCACCGAATTCACCTTCCAGTAGTTCTGTACGGCGTAAGGACTGCCCGGCTGGTATGCCTCATCTGTGTCGGGATCGATTTCCCGTCCTTCGCCGCCGATCGGGTGTATCGGCTGCAGCCAGATCATGTTGACTCCCAGCGACGTGAAGTGGTTCGTATTGACGAAATCATCATGGTTCGTGTTGGAAAGGTACATATCCCGGAACGTGCTGCGCCCGGGGAAGGTATCGTCACTTGCCTCTGCAACCAGCGGGTTAAGTTCGTACATGCACACATCCAGGGCCTTCGTCGGTGATACGACAACCGAGCAGTCGCGTCGCAAACCATTGTCCGTGTAGTACTCATAGTCACCGCCATTGACGCGGTACCGTGCGTTGATTCGGTATGCTCCGCATTTCCTTACGGTGATGGTGCAGGAAAACTGGCCACTACCGATGCTTGTCATCGAGTACGCACGGTAGTAGGTGTCACCGCCTGTTGTCACGGTCGAGGGATCTTCTTCGATGACGGCAAAGTCGCGCCGGTTGATATTGGAGAAGATTTCAACTTCGCTTACGGTTTCGCTTCCCGCATTGGGTTGCAGGATGACGGTGATCTCTTGCGTTTCGCCGGCCAGTTCATTGATCATGAACCGGCGCAGTCCGTAGTTGGCATCGTTAGTATCGGCACCGACAACGGTCCACATCTCGGGCTTGCCCATGTCGAACGTGCCGTCAAGGTCCTCGTCACGCACCGAGGCGATGGGCACGCGCAGGAGTTCCATGATGTCGACGTTTCCATCGCTGTTCCACGTATATGGTCCCTGGCTGAAAAGTGTGCCGGTGTCCCACGTTTCGTGAGCGACGGCCGCGATATACACGGCGCTCGGAACTGTGCCGAATGCATCGACAAGGTTGATCTCCCCCTCAAGTACGCCACTCGGATCATCTGCCGAGTCACCGGTAACATTGTGCCATGCCGTCCATCCGCTTTCGCTTTCGCCTGCAAGGTAAGGTTTGTGTGCGGTGTCGCAGAAGATAAGCCCCGACTTGTTCCATGCCGGCGCAAGGGCAGTGGCGTCTCCCAGTTCATCCGTAACGTAGACGAAGTGGTCATTTCCACCGGAGTCGCCCGTTCCCCACGTGGCGACATACAGATTATCCCCTTTCACGGCGGCAAGAATCTTCATGTCGGGAGAAAAAATCTCGTAGTCGTCACTGTCCGCGTCTCCATCCATAGTGAAGTACCGGTTGGTGTCGGCCTGGACGCCTGCCTGCCAGTCCTGGCCGTTGTTGTTGTCCCAGGTGTCTGTCTCGTCGAAGAATACGAAGTCAACCGACGTGGCATTTGACGGTACAACGTAGGAAACCTGCCAAGTGTTGACGACCGGGCTCATCGTCTTGTTAGTTACGTCCTGCCATTCACCAAAAGATCTCAGGGAATGGCCCACATGGATGGACACCTGCGTGGAGACCTGGAGCGGGCCTTCATTGGGCGTGTAGGTAATTGTCAGCGTATCACCCCGCTCCGCGTACTCCGGAACCCATACCGCGGTTGCCGCGACTATCTGGTTCGATGGAGGCACGGAGGAAGGGTCGTAAATGTCGTAAGCGTATATGTTGCCGTCATGATACCCTGCCAGAACTTCTTCACCGTTCTTGAATCCATCACCGTCAAAGTCGCCGTTGTCGTCCCAGCTTTCCGTGTAGAATGTCGAATGGTTGTACGGGTTGAGCTTGCTCCAATTCTCCCCGTAGTTGGGAACAAAATCCTTGTTGTCGTCGCCGGGCCAAGGCGCGTCTGCTCCAGGTGCGCCATCGGAATCTATACCCGGCATTTCCACGTTGTCGGGCAGGGCGTCGCCATCAGAGTCAATGGCATTGATCCCGTAGAGGTTAAACGTTACACGACGAGACACGCGACTCGTCACGCTGCCGTCTACGCGCTCGGCTTCGAAGAAGTGCTGGCCATTACAGAATGCGCCCCACAAGCGCTCTTCTGCAACGTTGCTGTCGTTATCCCTGTAAGTCACTTCCCCGTTGAACGTGTTAGTGTAGTCGCCATCGTTGAAGGGAAGCTCATAACCGTCCCAGTAGAGCTTCACGCTGGAAGGTGAATCATCGACTGCAACCACGGTCTTGAAAAACGGCAGTTCCAGGGTAGACCCTTCCCCATGGTTCAGGGCGATGTAGTTGACGTTGCTGACCACGTTGAAGACACGGTCGTATGTGCTCGTGTTGATGACCTGCCGCGGCTCGTCCCAGTCTGCCTCGGTACAGGTTACGGTCATCGTGTGGCTTCCGGAACTCAGGCCATCGAGATTGAACTTCCACAGCCCCTTCATTATCTCGTGCGCTGTCTCCGGTGTGTCGCCGTCCACCGACACGGTCATTCCGTGGGCGGTGTAGTCCGTGTTTCGAATGACCGCTACACCTTCACCCCGGATTGTTTCATTGTGTGCGGGATACTCGATGTCGAGATCGGGGCCGCGTGTGTCAACGTACACGAGTTTCGTAAACGTGTTGAAACGGTCCGGCAGCGAATCGCTGTCGTCATCGTTGAATGCCCGTGCCTTCAGGACTGTCAGGCCTTCGGGGATGTTCGCGTACCCAAAATCTATGTCCAGGTACCAGTTTGTGGCATTGCGCTGGTTGCATTCGGTGTAATGCCCCCTCGTGGAGCCGTTCCCTGAATCATAGAAGTTGGAAGCGTTAAGGGAAGACTTGCCCTGCCCCCATTTCATTCTCACTATTTCCACCGGGCCGCCCTGCGGATCGAAAAAGACGTCGACAGTTGTGTTGGAGGATGTAACGCGGGTTATCTCGCGCGTTTTCGGGTCCGCGTGAAGGCCACCGGGCACAACCCAGGTTATCGTTCCTGCGGGGGATCCGCCATCGTCGATCGACACCGTGCTGTCACCCACACCCTCGGGGATCTTCGGCGCGTAGCACACCCATCCCTGTCCGGAATTGCCCGGTACGGTGATGTTGACTTGCGGGAGTCCGCCTCCTCCGTCGTACACCGTTACGTCCGTCAGATTGTGGCCACTATAGTCGTGCAGCACGGTGCCGATACGGAAACTGCACGTGACGTTATTGCGTGTCTGGTCCTGCCCCGAGTCGTTAAGGGCAACAAGGAGGAGACCTTCACCTTCATTGGGTGACGAGTTGCTGTTCTTGTCGAAATACCGCTCGTATGCGAAGAAGTCATTCTCGTTCCAGCGGTCGTACTCGCTGTCACGTGCGAACTGCTGGTGAATCCATACGAGGTTGGCAATCTCGTTGCCTCCGTCCGCAAGGGCCTGGCTGTCGTACCCGGGACGCATCCATGTGCGGGTGCCGTTGTCATCCCACGTTATGTTATTGCCGGTGAAATAGACCATTGGAAAGCCCACGTGGGTAAGGATATAGGCGTAAGCCAGGTCTATCTTGCTTGGCCCGGCTTCGTCATGTCCCCATGCGTACATGATTCCCAGTTGGGGATCTATGCCACCACCACCTGCCGTGAGCGATGCCAGGTTGCCGTTGTTGAAGGCGTCGTAGAGTTTCTGCTTCAGAGGGTAGTCGATGAAGCGCATAGGGTTGCGACTGTTGTTTGCCACGCTGGTCAGTTCGCCGCCGTACCAGTATTGAAGCTCGGGCTGGTAGCTGAGAATCTCGGCGAAGATCAGGAGATCGTCACGTTCGGACAGGTAGTTCTCGAAAAGCTCGTTGGCTTCGTCGTTGTCCCCGTCGCTGTATCCCCGCCGTGCGTTGTAATTGTACTGGGCCTCGTGAAGGAAGCCCCACCCATGGTCTCCGAAGAATTCCCAGTTAACATGTTTTGCTGCATCCAGTCTGAGTCCGTCATAATCCATGGCGTTGCCCAGCCACACGATCCACCGGTCCAGCATCTCGGCTGATGTCTCGTTCTGATATTTGCCTAAGTAGGGATACTTGTCGTATTGACCGACATGCCTGAGGAATGAGGTCCCGCCGACGAAGTTCCACCCCGGCGTGTTGTTGCCGGCGTCAAACCGGTTGTCGGTTTCAGTGCGGATATCAATGAGGCTGACCAGCTCCTGCCAGATCGTGCCGCCGTAACCTTCGCCATGGTGCCATTCGTACATGCGTGGGCCGCGCTTGTAGTTAAGGGCGTTGGCATGGCCCGGCTCCCATTGAACATGGAAGTCCTCGGGCTTCATGCCGGGGTAATGACGGAAGTCGGGACCGTTGCCGTTGTGGTTCATTATGACGTCGGGAATGATCTTCACATCGCATTGGTGAGCCTTGTCCACCATGTTGCGCAGCGAGCCGCGTGTTCCATAGCGTGTTGCAAGTGAGCCGCGCTGTGGGATGTCGCCTATATCGAAGCGATCATAGAGGTTATATCCGACGTTACCCCACTTGGTGCCTTGTCCTGTTGGCGCCTTGGTTGGAGGTGGAACCCATATGTAGTCGTAGCCGATCTCGGCGACTTCGGGCATGCGTTGGTAGATTTCGTCCCACTCGGTCTCGAACCACTGGAGCATGACCTCCGCCGGCGATGAAAAAGGGAAAAGGCAGGCAAGGATTGTCAGGAGGAAAAGGCAGGCGGTTCTCTTTTTCGGTCTTCTCACAAATACATCCCTTCCTAATACGTTCCGGGCACAACACGAATGTTGAACTTATCGCGCAACAAGCGTCTCGAATTACCGAGGTTGCTTCAAACGGTACCTTCTAAAGTTAGCCGTTTGAAGTCAGTGCCTTCTGGATGTCAGAACGACGCCGGTGTCAGACGCCTCTGCCCAGTCGGAATTGGATGAAGGCAGATTGCCTTCTTCCGGAAAGGATTGCAGTGGTCCCTGAGAAAGAACGGTTTTCACGACGTCTGCCATCGTCGTATGGGAGAATGGTATAACACTGGGGAGCCAAACGTCAAGTAGGCTCGAACCGGATTCACACCCCTTCCTGCGATGGGCCGAGACATCACACCGCCGAGCTGCGGCCGGGCCGCTGCCCCTCCCAAGGCATGCCTTCGGGGCTCAGAAACTCACTATCAATTCGTCCAGTGTTCGTTTCGGTACATGGTGAACATCATCGGCATCACGGTAATAATCGACGTTTCCATCGGGGCCGATATTCTCCGTGACGACAGTCTCACCCGGGACACCGAGTGCAATGGCAAGGGGTATGATGCACCGGCCGGGTATGTTGAATTCCTGCGCGAGCCGGGGCCGTTCGAGCGAGGCAATCATGCAGGCGCCTATTCCATTTTCCATGGCTCCGAGCACGATACTTTGCGCCGCGATGCCCACATTGTGGCCGGGCTCTTTCCAGATATCTGTGTCGACAAGTATGAGGATATAAGCAGTGGGGCGTTCGCCTTCGCCGGGTCCATCCCAGTCACTGATACTTCCCGCCCAGGCAAGGCAGGGGAAGATCCTCGCGTTCGTTTCGGCGGTCCATGAAAGAAAGAACTTCAAAGGCTGAAGGTTGCTTCCAGTTGGCGACATCCGTGCCAGGTCCACCAGCCCGCGCAGCGTCTCCTCCGGGATAGGGTCTTGTTTGAATCTGCGGTAGCTGCGGGTCTTTGCGACGAGTTCTCTCAGTTGCATGATTGTAATCCCATAATTACACGCACCCGGAACGATCGATACCGCCACTCCGGGAGTCAGTTCTAAAACACGCCATAGTCAACGTCATCCCGAGCTTGTCGAGGGATCTAATGGCCGACTCAGTGCCATTAGATCCTTCGGCTCCGCTCCGCTTCGCTCAGGATGACAGGCGGCTTTCTAAGCGTCTTGCCTAACCCTCGCTGGCAAGGTGAGCAAACAACCGAGTGTATGCCGAAAACGGACAATAGCACTTTAGGCTCGGCCCCGATGCGCTTCAGCCCAGCCAGGAAACACCCCCGTTTGGCCGGTCCTCCTCCTTGGCCAGGGCCTGGCGTCGGAGCCGTTCGGCTTCGGATTCCAGGCGCTGCTGCTCGACTTCTCCCTCGAGCTTTCTGAGATTGGGGCGAAGAGCCGACTGCCTGAGGGTATCGGGGTCTGCCTTTCTGTTGAGCAGATCCACTGCGCCATCGATCAACTTCGTTGCCGCCTCGGGAGGGAAGAGCGCATTGAGTGCCTCATACTTTCCTGTTGTTGCTACCTCTGCAGTAGGTATGTATCCCTGGAGCTCTCCGTTTACTAAATTCACCACGAACGTCTTGCGCTCTGCACGCTCCTTTATCTGCAAGCCATGCTCGGCAAAGAGCTCTCCCGGAACCCCGACAATACAGGTGCCTGCGATTTCCAATGCCTGGATTTCCACTGTCTTGTAGAGTGGCAGAGCCGCGGCTATTTCGCCTTTGCCCTCGAGGCGAAGGAGAGCCATGGTCCCTTCGGCACCCACAATGGCGCGCTGGGCCACACGCAGAATCGCGGGATCCGCGCCGGCGCTGCTCAATTCCTCGTATCTCGCCCGGCACTCGCCCAAGAAGACTTTTGCATCCCAGAGTGAAGGAAGTTCTCTGGCGTTCGGCAACTCGGCAAGGCCGTGCCTTGCCGACAGCTCACAGTCCATGGCGAACGCCTCATCGGGAATCAACCTGGCCCGCTCAGCCACCAGCTCGCCGAGCTGCCGCCCGAAACGTTCAGCTTCTTCGAAGGTGTGCTCCTTGACGAAGTGGCGCGGCCCCTGGTCGGCACATGGGCCCTGGCAATAGAGAACGGCAAGAGAATCGCCGAAACATTCGCGGAGATGCAAACGTGTGTAATGTGGAAAATCGGCTGAGACGAGTTTGGAGTCCTCGAGCAGCACCGTCGGGTGCATCCCGTAAACCATGACCATAGCGAACATCTGTCCGGTGCCCTGCTCCCTGATGCAGAGTGCTCCTACCTCCGGATCTGTTGGCCCGTCCTTCGAGTTGCGGTTCCCGCCGATGCCCGTTGCATCGGCGCTCATCCACGCAAGTTCAGCAGTGCAGGTGGATGCGCATGCCTTGGCCGTCACGTTCATGGCCTTGCGCTTCACAAAACCCAGGTATTCGGGGGAGGGGGGGGCTACGTTGTTGTCGCCGCTCCATGCAAGATGTGTCACCGTGGGTGGCCCCGAGTGGGTGTGTGTACAGGTGATAAAGATCTACTCCTCCTTCAGTCCGGTTTGATCTGAAATGGAGCGACGAAACGACCGAACCGTCGTCGGGTCGAGGCACAACAGGTCGATGGAAACCAGGATAAGGGCCGACGAACCGTTGCGAAGATGGAGTGCCGATACCTGGAGTGGATCGTGAACCCCGGTTGAGATACGCTTCACACGGGGATACCCGGACAGAGGCGTTAATTCTTCCGGCGTTATGTCTACCGTACCTACACCCGCTCTGAGCGACATAATACTAACCTTCCTCCTTGAAGGTATCGGAGCCCACGAATAGAAATCATTGTATGTGCTGATGATAAGACTGCAAGCCCCCTCGTACAATAGTTTTTCCATTCACGCTCATTAAGGAAAAGGCTCGGCCCCGATGTGTTCAGGCTATTCCGGCACGCTGACGGTGACTTTGTAGAGCCTGTTGGTGACGGTGGAGGGGTGGGGGAATGTCATGGTGCCGTCGTCCAGCCATTCAACCGTCTGATCGGATTCCACGGTGATTGCATTCGGCGTGGCGTTGGACCATTGCGGCTGGTCAATACCGTCGTCGTCGTACCATACGTGGTATTCACGTTCCGCCTTGGCCGGGAATGTCACGAGGAAGCCGGTTACCTGGGACTGGAGCGAAGTTATGGACAGGAAATCGGTGTCATCGCCGGGTCCGGTGTTTGACGTGTACTCGTCGGTGTTCGACACCCCGTCTTCGTCTTCGTCCAGGTCTCCGTCGGAATCATCAAGAGGGTCAAGGAATCCGAAACCGTCTTCCCAGTTGTTCGGCATGCCGTCACCATCCCAGTCTGATGCGTCCGCGTGGAATCCAAGGGAGAACGTGAAACTGCCCGTGCCGGACAGCTCAACCTGGTGGGTCTGGGCCTGGTTACGCATTGTCAGAGTGTCGAATTCAACTCCCTGCCCGGGGTCGTCGTCTAGGGCGTTCGTGTTCAAAGACGCGCTGTGCCCCATGTCTCCGTAGCCGATGTAGGCGTAAACGGTCGTGCTGTAATTCGTGTTGGCCAGCATGACCACGCCGGCATCAAGGGCCTCTTCTCCCAGCGTGCTCTGTCCGCCGGTCAACAGATCATACAGGTTGGGCGAAAGCCCGTTCCTGACATAGAGCGTCTTTCCTGAGAGGTCTCCCGACAGCTCGTACAATACCTCGAACTGCCAACTGCCCGGCGCGAGCGTTACTGTCTTGTGCACATACCCGAACGGCTCAGAGCTTACTTGCCATCCGTTGGATACGCTCGTGAACGAATAAGACTGGTTGACGTACTGGGGGGTTCCAAGCGACGGAGTAAACTCGGCGTACCAGTCCTTGAGGCCGGATGTCCGGTGCGACACGACGGTGCCATCGGCTTCTACGTTGTAACTGCCCTCGTGTTCTGTTTCGGATCCCGAGTAGCTCACGGCATTCCCCATGGACTGGAATACATCTCCCGTGAGTATGTCTCTTACCCAGGCCCCGATCATTCTCCCGCCCGCAGTTTCAAATACCGCGAACAGGCGATCGTTGAAGAGCAGGTACTCGTTCTCTCCGTCGAGATCCACGTCCTGCTGTTGCACCTGCGTTGTGGTAATCGATGCGGCAGCTGTCTTCCAGTCATCGACCTCCTCGTAAATCGCAGCAACCCGTGTTTGCGACTGCGCGTATTTCGCAAGCGTAGCCAGTGTATTGGAGCCCGATGCGGGGTACATGTAGTCACCGGTACTGTACCGGCTCAGATCGTGTTCGGACTCGTCGTGGAATGCGGTCTGGAATACTGATGCATGCATAACGGCCCGGGCCAGGGATGCAACATCGTCGTTTGCCAGGGCAGAGACCTTGCTCCAGGTGTCGGCTATTGTCCCGGCGCTGTACATCATTCCGTACCTCTTGGATACGGGTGTGCCGGGCCTTATTTCGAAGAACTTGTCTTCCAGGCTTTCCTCCAGCACGGAACCGACGTACCAGTTGTCATAGTCCTCGTCGGTGGCGTGGTTGACCCAGTTGTGACTCTGCTTGGATGCCGCGTCGCCGGGGTCTCGCCATACCGCGCCCCACGTGTCGCCCGCGTCATCCCCCGTTACGTCGATCTCATCCGATGCAATCTGCTGCAGGGTGACGATCGGTGTCCAGGGCCGGTTTGCCAGCCAGCGGATGTTGGCATCGTAGGCGTCGGCATCATCGTTGTCTGTGAACGTTTCCCAGTTGCTGAAGAGAACGACCACCTGGTCCTGGGTTCCGCTCAGGGCTTTCCGGATGAGAAGAGACCTCAGCGCCATGTCCAGTCCCGAGTCATGGTTGGCAAAGAGGTAGGAAGTGGCGATATCGTTGATTACGAAACATTTCACCCCGCCAATGTCGTTTATGCGGTAGCCGCCGTCGATTAGCGACTCGGTGCGGCCGAACCAGTTGAACAGGTGAGTGTTCTGGTCCAGCACCGTATAGCCGTAACCTATGTCCAGAATCTTTCCGAACACATCGGAATCCAGCACACGTTCCGGTGTCCAGAAGACAGCGTTCTCATGATCTATGTTGACGCCGTAAATATCCCAAATGAACTCCCTGGCAAGCGTCTCGTTGTCGCTGTTGAATTCCTCCGTGAAGTACGGAATGATGTGACCGGAGAACGTGCTTCCCATAAGGTCCACAATGTTTGTCGCGGCAAGTCGCCCAATGTGGTCGTTGAGGGAGGGGCCGTCCAGCCATGATTTCCCGGCGGCTGGATCAACGCGGGCCCATTCGATGGCGGATGCAAGCGTGGGCGTAACATGCAGGTTGAGGGGTTTGCCGAAAAGTTCGTGGGTTTCCAGCGGACGGTAATAGCCGGCACCCGATCCCGTATTGATCAGTTCCTGCATCCTGTTCCCCGGCCGGATAGCCTGGTTGCCGTGAACTATTACCGAGACCTTTGCACGTCCGGACTTCGAACTCCCCGGTATCCAGTACTTCAATATGCTCTCCAGCCCGTCCTGCGACTGCCAGTAGTCTTCGGCAATGAAGTCGTTGTAGATTGCGTCGCGCACATCGCTTCGTCCGCCTATATCGCCATCACCCACGGGGCTGTTTCCCGTTCCATCTTTTGTTGTGAATACCTGGTAGTTGAAATTGCTTGCGCCCGATCCGCTCCAGCCTGCATCGATCAAGGCCTGCCGGCTGACACAGAATTCAACCGAGTCCAGTTCGGCGTTGAAGTACGCGTCGATGAATCCGTTGGGATTTCCCTGGCCACGGACTTCGACTCCGTACGAGGTGAGTTCCTGCCCCCAGGTCGTAGTGTTGTTCCCTGAATCCCTGACCAGGTCGACATAGACTCGTCCCTGGCTGGACTGGTACACAGCGATGACGGCCTCCCACCTGTTCCATGTGATGGTATCCACGTCGTCGGGCAGGTTCATCTCGCCTTCGTCCGGATTGCCCGTATCGATTACCACGTAAAGATCCAGGTTGCCTTCCTCGGCATGTGACTTGAGATCGTAGAAATCCACGCGGAAGTAGAACTTGCCGTCGCCGCCGTTGCCGGTGTCGCCACCGTCGTGAGCATAGAATGCAACTATGTCCCTCGATCCGTCCCATCCGTCCCACCCAAGGTAGACATCACCGCCCTGGTTGTTCTGACCTGCGCCTTCGTACTCGTCGACAACAAGACAGTCGTTCCAGCTCCAGTCCATGAATTCCTGGTAGTTGGTCACACCATGAATGCTTCCGAGTGCGGGTCCCGGCCCGACGACAATGGTGCCTTCGGGCGGTGGTTCGCCGGTATTGGCGTACCGCGGATTGGTTCCGTTCTGCAGCTCCATGAGGTTAGTGTATTCATTGGTTACATTGCCGAGGATGATCGTGTCGCCGTCGGGATTCCCCGAAGCCCCGTGCTCTAGACTTGCTATTACAGCTCCGGTCGAGAGGTTGGTGTGCCCCAGGATTCCGTTATCGAAGGGGTCCAGGCTGTACTGGGCTTCCCAGCCGTCCGGCAGCCCGTCGCCGTCGGTGTCCGGGTTCAGCGGATCGGTCTCCTGCCAGAGTTCACCTGTCTCATGCGTCCGGTTGGAATTAGAGTCGCCGTCGATCCACCCGTTGAAGTTCTTATCCTCTCCGTACCCGTCGCTTGCGCCGTCTTCATCGGTGTCGGCTACGTTTGGATCGGTTTCTCTGCCCGGGTAAACGGCCCAGGCTGCATCCCATTCGCTGTCCGGCCAATCGCGTTCGGCCCACGGATCCCAGGTCGGGGGCAGAGGTTCTCCATCACCGTCGGCCCAGCCGTTCCGGTTTGCATCTTCGACGCCATCGGGAATGCCGTCATAGTCGGTGTCTGCCCGGCTTGCGTCGGTCATGGTTCCTTGAATCAGCTTTGTACGGGGGTCGTTGAAAACGTATTCGGGAAGGTTCCAGTTGTCAGGGACGGTGTTGTAGAACGGCGGGTCATAGTCGGCAAGGAAGTTAGGCCATCCATCTCCGTTGGTGTCCACGTTTGTGTCGGTCTGGCTCGGATCGATTGGTACGCGCCAGCCGGACTCCAGGCCATCGGGCAGGCCGTCGCCGTCGGTGTCCGGAAGGAGCGGCGCCGTGCGGCCGAATATTTTCCAGGCATGAACGTCCCCATTCAGCCATGTTTCGGCGTTACTGTCGGGAAGGTCCACCGGTGTGTTTTCGTCGCTGTCGTAAATACCGTCATCATCATCATCCAGATCGGATTCGTCGGACTCCACCATTTCTCTCAGGATAACCGTGATATTACGAATGGCGTACGCCTCCACGGTTGAAGTGTTGCCGTCGGTGTCGACCATCGCCATAAATGTGAAGTAGCCCGCGGTCATATTGGTCCAGAAGAACTGCCATGTCTGTACGGAGCCGTTGACGGATGGGTTCCCGTCTATTCTGTAAGCCTGCAGGCCCGAGGCAGTCGTACCCGGATAATTGCCCATCGTGAAGAAGTTCGAGCTCGACTCTATCGAACTGACATTCAGGAAACTGCTGTCTATCAACAGGCGATCCCCAGCACTCAATTCCGAATCGAAGGCGGACTGCTGGAATGCTGCGACGCCGGTCACCGAAGTGCCGGGGTAGGGGACGTTGACATACAGATCCGTACTGGAAACGATCTGCGTGACAACCATCAGGTTGGTTTCAATCCGGATCACCTGGTTCGCGGTCAGGTCGCCCTCGAAATCCGTTCCGCTGCCGCTAACCGCCCTGTTGCTGAACACGGCACTGACCGTTCCGTTGATGGCCAACTCCTGTCCGATCACGGCATTAGTGCCTGTAGTGACGGCAACCCGTCCTGCCAGCGCGTTGGTGGTTGATGGATAGGCAATCGTCTGCCCAACAGAGTTGTTCGTGAAAACGATCCAGACATGCTGTGCGTCCAGGTCTGTTTCCACGCGAATGGTGATCTGGCGATCCTCCGGGTCGGGATTCCCGACGTCCGGAAGTACGATTTCGAACGGCTTGCCGTCGGAATCAAATTCCGGAGGGTAAACAATATCCACGTAAGGCCCGGCGTCCGTTTCGTCCGCAATGACCATTCGCGTGGCTTCCAGGGTTACGCCCCCGCCCCCGGCGTTGGTGTGCGTGATCTCTATCTCGTGCTGGTAATTCGGGTCCCCGTTGTAAAGGTCCGGCAGGGAGTAAACCAGTGCATGGTGGTTGTCGTCCTGGTTCCAGGTGACGCTGTAGTTGTCGCGTCCCTGGGCGTTGCCGTCGATAGTGATAAGGAAGCGGTCAACCAGGTCATCGGGAGAAACCCCGTCAGCCAGGTTCTTGCTGAATAGCACCTTGAGGTCGTACCCGAGGGATACATGATCGCCGTCATTCTGTGGCCAGGCCACGAACATGCGGTAGTCGGGACCGTTGGCGATCACGTTTCTTTCCAGCGTCGTGAAATGACCTTCAACATCCGAAAGGAGCGGGTTGGTCGATGAAGAAAGCTCCGCCAGTCTGACATAGATTGTCGCGTTCGAAGCCCCGGGCGCAATGTTGCTGTAGTTGAATCTCCATTCGTCGGGGTACGGGCTGAAAATCTGCAAACCAGGCGATACTTCGGACGCCTGGATCCAGGACCATTGACCAAGCTCATTTGTTCCATTGCCCAATTCACGTCCCGTCATTGCATCGTCGTTTGCGGGATCGGCATCCTCGATGTGGAACCATACATCTGAAACCGTGGGGTCGGTACGTACGACGACCCCGTATTCGTTTCCAGTGAGCCAGTCATTTTCCGCGGGGTACTTTATTTCTCCGCCTGGCGTTTCAACATCGTAGTAGAACGTCTGCACGAACGTGTTGTATATCGAAGCCTTGTCGTCCCGTTCCAGGAATGCCCTTGCCCTTGCCACGTGGAAGCCTTCCACGAGCCCGGTTGAAACCAGGCTGTAATCAACGTGGGGCCGGTATTCCACTGCCGACGCATCGAAGCCGTCCAGTTCCCATACGCTCATCATGCTCTTCTTGTTGCCAATGTTGTAATCGTCGCTAGGAAAGAGAACGTTCCATGCAACGTTGCTGCCGTTCTGTTGTTTGAATCCGCCTATTTTGTACCGCAGCGGAGTGCCGTCGGGTTGGGCGGGAATGACACAGGTCCACCAGTCGATTGAACTGTTGGTGTTGTCGGAATGACCGAACGTCATTTCCACGACTTTCGTATTCTCCCGGCCTTCGCCACCGGCCCCTTCGGGAAAAGTCTCGCCATCGGTCGTGTAGTAGAGATACATCCTGTTGATGTCCGAGGCGTAACCCATCTTCGCCCAGACGTGGATATTTGAGCCTGCGGCGTTTTCGGGGAACGGCCAGAATTGATCTTCGGATTGATCATTCTCCTCCTCCGGATCGTGGAAGAGCCAGTCGGCGGTGTTGTCATCGCTGTCGCGTCCCGTCAGCCCGTCATTCACCGAAAAGCCCGAGGAGCCTATGGTGCAGGTATAGGTTTCCGCGCCGTCGGATCCAATAACGTTGTGGATCGGAGTGTCGCGCGCCGCAAACTTCTCACGATACTGCCGATGCACGAAGTCTATCTGCTCGTATCCCAGGAACAGGTCTGTAGCTATCGCGGGCGGGTTGTCCCTGGGATCACCACCGCTGTGATTCACGCCGTTGAGATCCATGCCACCGTCCAGTTTCATGAGGACATTCTTGGCGGAACCGTCAACCCGCACGGCAAAGCGGAGGTTTGTTGCCGAAGTTACCCGTGGCACGTAGTAGGTGTAAGTGAAGTCTGTTGGATCGTCATCGGCAACGCCGTAAGGATTAAAGCCGGGATCACCGTCCGGCCCGTCCTGCCGGTCATATGCAATCCACCCGGTCTTCTTCCCGTTCTCTTGGATGGTAATGGGTTCCCCGCCATTTCCGGACCAGAGGTCGGATTCCTCCGGACTGCGCCATGAGAATGCGAAGTAGCCGCCTGGTGGCACTATGACTTTTATCATGCCGTTGCCGTACCCGGAGTAATCAGGTTCGACCGTGTAGTACCATCCGCCGGCGGAGCTGGAGTACTGCCACAGCTTTGCTCCGGAAGGGAAAGAAGTAGGAATCTCGCGATATTGTCCAGACGAATAATCGTCGTTCATAACGAAGAACAAAACGGCGCCGTTTGCGTCATCCATACTTCCGTTCTCGCGCTTGTCGATCCTGTCGTAAGCAACGACATCTGAGTCGCCCCAGCGCGGAGTCTGGTATCCCCGGGCAAAGTGGTTGTGGATCTGCACCAGGTTGGGGACACGGTTATCGCCCCATTGCCCCAGGAAGGCGGTGTTCGAGTGCCTCGGGAACGCGCCGCCGCTCTCGCCCAGGGTCTCGGCCTGGTAGTTTCCGTCGGTATATATGTTGGGCAGGCCCTCTCTAGTGAGTGTCAGGCCGTATTGCAGTTCGGGGCGGGTGGCGTAGTCATCGTCGTGGCTTTTTGTGTACATCACTCCAGAGCCGGCGCTGAATCCCTGGCCCCCGGCGTACTGCAGACCATCAAGGTTGCCCCAGGACTCCCCAAGGTTTCCGTTAAGGAATCCGTGAAGCTGGCTGTCGACGAGTCGCATGCCGGCGTTGATGTATCCGTCGAATCCAGGTGGCTCGCCGAGATGCTCCCCGAACATCATGAGGTCGTCGCGCGACTGCGAGGTGTTGAAGACGCTGTCGCGGTGGTTGTCCCAGTCACTGAACCCCCTGGTGATGTTGAACTGCTCCTGGGCCTGACCGAGGTAGCCCGCCCCGCTGGAGTCCTTGTCTTCGCCGGACTGCAGGCCGAAGAAGTAATCGGGCACGTGCTTGACGGCGTCGAGCCTGAGTCCGTCGATCTTTGAATAGTCCACCAACCACCTGGCCGCGCGGATGAGGTATGAGTTCACGTCTTCTTCGTAAAGCCACGCATTCGCGGAGTTGGTGAGCAGAGCCGTTGTGATCTGGCTGCTGCCGAATCCAACATATTCTGCCCCACTCTCGCCGGGATAGAAGCAGTAGAGCTCGGGGTTATTGGGGTGTCGAACGAACTTTATCTTGGGGACGTGGTCTCCCTCGGAAGTTCCAAAGTTGCCATTGTCGGGCGACTCCTGGGCGATGTCTATGAGGTCGGAGAAATTGCGGTACTGGATCTGCCAGGTATCGCCCCAGTTGGCGATGTTGTCCCACTTGCGGTAGAAACCTTCCTCGGTTACACGCAGATGAAAATCCTCCGGCACCGTGCCGGGATAGATGTCAATGGGCGTGTGCTCGTCGAAGCCGGGGACATCAAATGCCCGGTGGTTCATTATGTTGTCAACATACACGCGGATACCGAAGCGGTGTGCAGTTTCAATCAACCGCAGGAGTTCTGCTTCGGTGCCGTAGCGTGTGCGAACGGTTCCTCTCTGGTCCTTTCCTCCTATATCAAAAGGGTCCCAGAGGTCGTATCCTACCGAAAGCGCGCCGCTGCCCTTCGTCGGTGGCGGCAGCCACAGTGCACTGTAGCCGGCCTCGGCAATTTCCGGCATCTTGTGGGCCAATTCTTCCCACGTGGTGTTGAAATACTGCAGCATGACTTCTGCGCGGGCGGGTTGTCGGCAGCAGGCCAGCAGAAGTCCGACGTATGCAAGAATCCTGAAGCAGAATCTTCTATTCACAGTGGCTCCTCGTCATCGAGAAACAGTCTTTGCGAGCTTCTTTGGTCGGACCCTGTGAAGGAAAGTCACGGCGGGAGATCGAAAACAGGGCCAAAGCTTGATCCTGTTGAAATCCATAGGCCACCGCCGTACCTGCCAACCACCAGAAACGCCCAGTGAAGGGCTCGGCCAAGAACTATCTGGTTCGCGAGGTTCCTTCAGGCCGCGCCGGCCGGCAAATGCCGACCGTCAGAGCGTTTCAAAAAAAACACCGGCTCCTGACGGATTGCCTTCTGGATGTCCTTCTTCCTTAATACAGGCTAAGCATACTACATAACGCTCGCCACGTTCAAGGCATTAGGGCGAAGAGGAATTCTTGTCTCTGTAAAGGAAACGCTTGAAAAGCGACGGCATATTCGAGCAGAATGCGCTCAACACCCTGTACCAGGGGGGGGAGAAGCACATGCGCTGTCCAAAATGCTCGCATACCGAGGACAAGGTGATAGATAGCCGTGGTGCACGAAGCGGTTCGGTTATTCGCCGCCGCCGCATGTGCCTCAGGTGCGGGTACCGCTTCACAACCTATGAAGAAATCGTGAAAACAAAGCTTCGCGTGATTAAGCGCGACGGAACACACGAGGACTTTGACCGGCAGAAAATGATTGGCGGGATTATGCGGGCATGTGAGAAGCGTCCCGTCAGCGCGGAAAGTATTGATGCCATGGTCGACGGAATCATGGACGCGCTGGAAAGCGAGTTTGAGAGGGAAGTTCCCGGCCAGGCAATCGGTAAAAAGGTTATGGAAGGGCTGGAGAAGCTTGACGAGGTAGCGTACGTAAGGTTTGCTTCTGTCTACAGGCGCTTCAAGGACGTGAACCAGTTCCTGAGTGCCGTGGAAGGATTGATAGGTGATAGGTAAGGTATGATTTGCTACCAGAACAGGCTTTCGGGGGAACAGGAAGACTCGGCGCTGGTCTCCCATATTTCTGAACAGGTCGCCGAGATCTGCGGGCATGAACATCTTATCCAATCCGGGAACATTTATGACATCGCGCACGCGGTCGCGAGTTTCATAGACGATTCGGATCATTCCCATTCCGTTGATTCCAGTTACCTGGTGATGCTCGCATCACAAGCCCTTTCTTCAATTGGAGAAGGTGAAGCAGCTCACAGGGTCTACCTTTTCGGCACCGGAATGGTCAGGCCGGCACAGTGGGAGGTCTCCGGCAGCGAAGCCATGTGGGTGCTCGACCTAAGGGAAATGACCGTGCTTGCCGATGCAGATCTCGAAATAGTTTTCTTTAACAGCCTTGCAATGATACTGGATTCGATCGCCGCGGTCTGGGATGAGACCGGCGGCAACGGAGTCCTGGGGCTTCGTCATGTATCCTCCGCGGTGGCAGCCCTGCTGGGTGGGTTCGAAAGCAAGAACCAGATGCAGGATCTCACTTCGGAGATCAAGGACATGTGCACGTGCAAGCTTGAGTCGGTATCCCAGGACAGAAACTGGGAATCTGTTCCGCTGGTTATGGATCTTGACGTTAACAGTTGATAATAGTTCCCGGAGAAACCGTGACTGCTGAAATCCAACAAACACGACGCACCTTTCTGAAAGGCTCTGTTCTGCCGGTCTTCGGCACCATGTTGTGCGGAGACATGATCCTGGCTGCGCCGGAAGATGAGAAGCCCCAACCCGATGTGCTTTCTTCAATAGAGAGGAATGTTCCCCTGATGCGCCGTTCCGAGTGGACAGTCGTGGCCCCACGACTGGATCGCATGCGAAAGGCCGGAAGATTCCACCGCCTGACCATTCACCACTCGGGAAGCACGAAAGCCGTTCATACGATCAAGAATGCAGTGATCCACGATCTTGACGGGGTTCTTACATCTCACCGGCAGAGACGGTACGGGGACATAGGGTACCATTTCATCATCGACTACGCGGGCCGGGTCTGGGAAGGACGCTCGCATGCGTTTCAAGGGGCACATGTCCTCGGTGAAAACGAGGGAAACCTGGCGGTAATGCTGCTGGGCAACTTTGATAAGCAGAAACCCTCCGAACAGCAGTTGGCCTCCATGTACAAGACGATTCATGCCCTCAGGAAGCAGTACGTGATTCCTTCAAAGAATGTCTATGGTCACCGTGATCTCGGGGCGAGCGCGTGCCCTGGGAAACACGTATATTCTCATATTCTAAAGCTGAGGAAGATAGCCTCGGTGTGATTTCTACTTAACTCAAACCCGGCCCCTGGGTACGGGGGTTCCCGAAAGGACATCAGATGATATCTGAAGATAAAATCCGCTCCGCACTAGGCAACGTTCTTGAAACAACCGAGTTCAGCGGTCTTGGCGAAGTAGAACACGGGAAAGTTCGCGACAGCTACAAACAGGACGGCCGGCGGATCATTATCGTGACCGACCGCATTTCGTGCTTCGATTGCATCATGGGAACCGTACCGTACAAGGGGCAGGTTCTGAACCAGATGGCGGCTTTCTGGTTCGATAACACCAGGGACATCGTTGATAACCATGTTATCGACGTTCCTGATCCGAACGCCATGATCGTTAAGGAATGCGAGCAGCTCCCGATAGAGTTCGTCGTCAGGGGCTACATCACGGGTGTCACAAAGACGTCGGCCTGGTACAACTACGATAAGGGTGTGCGCAACTTCTGCGGCAATCCTATGCCCGAAGGCCTTGTCAAGGATCAGAAGCTGGACGCGCCGATTCTCACGCCTACCACGAAGCACGAGAAGCACGACCGTCCCATATCGAGAGACGAGGCAATTGCCGAGGGACTGATCGACGGCGATACCTTTGATGCCGCCGCGGAGATATGTTTCAAGCTGTACGCACGCGGCGTGGAACACGCCGCCAAGCAAGGACTGATCTTCGTTGACACCAAGTACGAAATCGGCCGCTACAACGGTGAGCTTGTTGTGACCGACGAGATCCACACACCTGACTCCTCCCGCTACTGGTTCTCCGACACTTACGAAGAACTCTTTGCCGCGAGGCAGGAGCAGCGGAAGCTCGACAAGGAGTATGTGCGGCAGTGGTTGGCGAAGCAGGGCTTCCTGGGTGACGGACCTCTTCCTCCACTGAGCGAGGAAGTTCGCATTGAAGCAGCCAGGCGCTACATCAACGCGTACGAGCTCATTGCCGGCCAGGAATTCGTCGTTTCCGATGAACCCGTTCTCCAGCGCATTGAGAAGGCACTTGAGGGGAAATAGGGCCGGGAGAGACTGGCGCCAGGGGAGTCGCCCGATCAGAATCGGGCGCTACATGGGACAGCGATTCGGGGAACCTCCCCCTGTAGCTCCCGATTCCAATCGGGAGTATCGCTGTGTCCCGCCCGGCATCGAGCTTCCACTATCCCAGTGCAGCCGATATCCGATCTAGCGCTTCTTCCACGTTTTCGTAGCTGTTGAACGCGCTGATGCGTATGTATCCCTGTCCGCATGCACCGAACCCGCTTCCCGGCGTGGTTACCACGGAAGCCTTGTTCAGCAGCAGGTCGAAGAATTCCCACGAATCGGTTCCGGTTCTCACCCAGATGTAGGGAGAGTTCTTGCCGCCTGCCAGGTCGTATCCCAGGGCCGAGATTCGTTCGCGAATCAATGCGGCGTTGTTCAGGTAGTAGTCGGTGAGCTCTTTTACCTCTGCCTTGCCCTGTTCTGTGTACACGGCTTCGGCGGCCCTCTGAACCGGGTAGGATACCCCGTTAAACTTGGTAGTGTGCCGGCGGTTCCACAGGGGGTGGACGTCTTGGCGGTTTCCTTCCGCGTCAAAGGCCCTGCATTCCTTGGGGACTACCGTGTATGCACATCGCGTGCCCGTGAATCCGGCCGTTTTCGAGTAGCTGCGGAACTCGATGGCCACTTCCCTTGCGCCGTCGATTTCGTAGATACTTTTTGGGATCGACTCGTCCCTGATATAGGCCACGTAGGCGGCATCGTAGAGAATAAGGGCGTCGTTCTCACGTGCGTAATCAACCCACTGCTTGAGCTCGTCTTTTGTGACGGTTGCCCCGGTGGGGTTGTTCGGGAAACACAGGTAGATCAGGTCAACCGGCTCCGAGGGCAGCGCCGGTACGTAATGATTGTCCGCAGTGCTCTCGAGATAGACCAGTCCGCCATACCTGCCCTCGCTCCACGCGGCCGTGCGGCCTGCCATGACGTTTGTATCGACGTAAACCGGGTACACGGGGTCAGGTACCGCTATCTTTGCGTTGACGGCAAACAGCTCCTGCATGTTCCCGCAGTCGCACTTGGATCCGTCGCTGATGAAGACCTCGTCCGCCTGGACTTCAGCACCGGCAGATTGATAATCGTTCACCGCGACCGCTTCGCGAAGGAAGTCGTAGCCCTGTTCGGGGCCATAGCCTCTGAATGTAGAATCGGCGGCCATTTCCTCGACACCCTTGTGCAGGGCCGTGATACAGCTTTCGGGCAGCGCCCTTGTGACATCACCGATGCCCAGTTTTATGACGCCGGCGTCAGGGTTGGCTTCCTCGAACCCGGCTACGCGTTTTGCGATGTCCGAAAAGAGATACGAAGCCTGAAGTTTCAGGTAGTTGTCGTTTATCCTTATCATTCTTTGCTGCTCCTCTTTGCTTGTCTCTCTCAAAGGTGGTGAGGGCAGACCTCAATCACCCTTGTATTCAAAGTGTGTCCCGCTCTATGCCGGGGGGTCGGTTTCTTCCACGGGATCCAGTACCCACCTCTTGTTGTACCAGAACCACTGATCAGGATTCTCCCTGATTGCTTTGTCAAAAATGCTGAAAACTTCACTGGTCATGCGCTGAATATCTGCATCCCTTTGCAGCTCCGGTTCCGGGTACACAGGATCCAGCACGTGTAGCGCGTGCCTGGTCAGTCCCTTTCTTGTTATGTAGCAAGGGAAGATCGGGACCTTTCCCATCTTGGCGAAGAACGCCATTCCGTTGGCAACGTTGGCTTCGGCTCCCAGGAAGCGAACTTTCACCGCAGCGACCCGCCGCCTGAGATCCGGAAGAATCGCCAGAACATTTCCCTTTCTCAGCATCCGGATAACTTGCCGGATCGTACCGTCGCCGCGCATTATTACGGGAGTGCCGGCCTTTCGCCGGGTATCATTTATGTACTGGTCCACCAGCGTGTTCTTCTGTGGCGCGGCGATTGTGAAGAGCGGAACGCCATGCGTTCTGGCCGTGGCGGCAGCCATTTCCCATGACCCCATATGCGGCAGGGCGAGGATGGCGCCTACGCCGGTGTCACGATGCGTGGTCAGACGATCCATAGCATCGCCGCACTGGCTGACCTTCTTTGCCATGGATAACGTTACTCGCGAGATTCGCATCAGCTCAGTCGCTGTCAGAACAACATTGAGCCACGATTTCCAGACGATTCGGCTGACTTCGCTTTCCGGGATATCCGCGCCGAAAACTTCCTTAACGCGTTTCCGGGCCTTTGCCTTGCGCTTTCCTATGACACAAAAGGAAGCCCTGGCAAGCACCCAGCCTATGAATGCGGCAAGACGGTAGGGAAGGAGATTCACAAATCCCCCCATGGCCCTCACGGCGAAGTACTCTACAAGGTGTTTCGTTCTCTTGCTCACTAGGGCTGTCTTCCTCTACGAATAAGGTTAAGCAAAGGGCTTTGCGCCATCTTTATAGCCTTTTCCGGACATATTTCGTGACAACAGCAGCATCCTATGCATTTTTCCGGTTCCAGGCGCGGTTTTTCTTTGGGTGCCATCGACAACGCCGCAACCGGGCACGATGCAACGCATCTGCCGCAGGAAATGCATGCATCCATCACTGCCGGCCGGATCCACAGGAAACGCTCCAGCAGGTTCACTAGAAAAGCCGGTACCAGTCGTGCTCCAAGCGTGCTTGGCACGTCGAAGTCCGCCGGGGAGAGATCATCGATAGACGACGCACCGATCACCTGTATATCCGGTAAGCCTGACGGAACACCGGCGCCATTGAGATACGAGACAGCCTTCGGGTCGATCCCCAGCACTTTGCATATGGCCAGGTCCAGAGAGAACGCGTCCGTTGATGCCGCGAGGAAATTCAACCTGGCGGGACGGCCTCCTGTCCCGGGACCATCTCCCTGCAGTCCCACGACTGCGTCGGCGACACTCAGGGCCGGGGGAACAGTTCTGCAAATCGCCGCAACGAGCCGTCCGAAGTCCGGTACGGCAGGATGTTCCTTGTGAAGATTCGCTTTCAGAAA
Source organism: Kiritimatiellia bacterium (assembly GCA_030744755.1). GTDB lineage: Bacteria > Verrucomicrobiota > Kiritimatiellia > UBA8416 > JADHWI01 > JASLPY01. The sequence continues at coordinate 48,193 of JASLPY010000021.1, forward strand.
ACCCGGTATGGTTCCGTACATGTTCTTCACGCCGGCTGTCAATACGGTCAGCACGTGAGTTTTGACCTTTGGCGCACTGATCACCACGTCGGCGTCCAGCACGGGCTTGGCTATGTGAAAAGTGTAGCCGTCGCGTTTGATCTCGACACTGCCCGACTGCTCCATGTTCAGCAGGGGCACTTCTTCTTCCCTGCACATGTCCAGGAATCCGGTTTTTTCCTGTACCCTCGACAGTTTAACCGTTGACGCCGGGCTGTCGCCCACGCTGGGCGTTCCTCCACAATCCCGTACCATTCTAACCAAGTGCCTCACCACCTCGGGATGAGTCGTAATGGCTTCGTCGGGGTGCCTATCGGTAAGGAGGTTAGGCTTTATCAGTACGTTGCTGCCCTGCGATACAAAGGAGGAAAGGCCCCCAATGGGCTCCAGAAGCGACTCGATGCATTCCGGAAAGCCGGAAACATACGAATCGCAGGGAATAACGGTTACTTTGGCCGGATCACTCATGCGGCGAGAGTAAACTTTAAAACCCCCGCCAACTCAAGCACATTAGGCTGGAGAGAGCCCACTTTGGGGTTTTCCTTTAGTCCCTCAATGCGGTGTTGCAGACGTCTTGGTAGGTCCCGGCGGCCCGACGGGACCAGGTAACAAGGTCGTGCATTCTATGTACACAGAAGGCGAAAGTTCTTATGAGTGCGCTGATTGATGCGCCTGAAACACACTTGGCGCCGTCGGGCCGCCGGCGCCTACTTTTCCCGACAATCAGCTAGCCAACAACAGGCACCCGCTGAGATTCCTCCGCCCTGAGTGCCCTTGACTTAGGCTCAATACCCACGCAGAATCAGCCCATGCATGTACTCAAATAGCATCTTGCTATAGCCGCAGCCATTCTTCTGGCCACACTCGCCGCCATTGGAGATACATCAGCGAAACGATCGGCTTCCCGGGCTAAACCGGTCAAGCTTGATGGCGTCCCCAACCTCCATGAGGTATCCCCAAATCTGTATCGCAGTGCCCAGCCCACTGCGCAGGGCATGAAGGAACTTAAGCACATGGGCGTGGAGACAATCGTCAACCTGCGTTCGTTTCATTCGGACCGTGACGAGATTGGCAAAACCGGACTCGGGTATGAACATATCTACATGAAGGCATGGCATCCGGAACGAAAGGAAGTAGTTCGTTTCCTGCGAATTGTCACGAATCCGAAGCGCACGCCAGTCCTGGTCCACTGCCTGCACGGTGCTGACCGCACCGGAACAATGTGTGCCCTCTACCGTGTTGCTGTCCAGGGCTGGAAGAAAGAGGCCGCGCTGAAAGAAATGACAGAAGGCGGCTTCGGATTTCATGCGGTCTTCGAAAATCTTCCAAAATGGATTGATGAACTGGATATAGAAGCCCTCAGGAAAGATGTGGGGATTAAGACCGTCAAAGAACAGGCAAAGGACAGTGACGGGCGTTAGGAAGGAGAATTCGATGAAAAGTATGAGAAGGCGTGTGTTTCTGGCCGGTTTATGTGCATCGGCCCTTTTGGTTCAACTATGTTCGGGTGCCCCGGCACAGGATACGGGGAAGCATTCCTTGTGGAAGGTTTCCTCCGGCTCCAATGCCGTTTATCTTCTCGGGTCCATACACCTGCTTAAAGAAGAGCATTACCCGCTGCCGGGTGCCATGAACAAGGCTTTTGAAGACAGCGGCAGTCTCGTTCTGGAGGTGAATCTTGAGGATGCCACGAGCGTAAAAGCGCAGATGGCGATGATGACCCGGGCGATGCTTCAGCCCCCGGAAACTCTGAAGGATAAACTGAGCGAGGAAACCTACAGCATTGCAGCACGCGAGATGAAGGCCCTGGGGCTTGATATTTCGGCCCTGGGACAGTTAAAACCATGGATGGTCATGCTTACCATGGCCCAGCTGAAGCTTCAGAAGCTCGGATTCCGCCCCGATCTCGGCCTGGACATGCACTTCTTCGGCAAAGCCAAAAAGGCAGGGAAGAAGATCATCGGCCTTGAGACTCTCGAGTTCCAGATAAATCTCTTTGACAACCTCACCGATAAGCAGCAGGAAGAGTTGATCAAACAGACGGTCGAAGACCTGGGTGTTCTGGAATCGGAGATGAAGACTGTCCTCGAAGCATGGTCCACAGGGAACGGCGAGAAACTGTCTGCCGTGCTCTCGAAGAGCTTCGACAAGTTCCCGGAACTCAAGAAGTCTCTGTTCACTGACCGGAACGATGCCTGGATCGGCAAGATCGAACCCTTACTCAAGGAAGATAAGAACTACCTGGTAGTCGTTGGCGCAGGACACCTTGTCGGCAAAGAAGGCCTGGTCGCCGCATTCAGGAAGAAAGGGTTCAAGGTCGAGCAGCTGTGACCTGAGAATCCCGAGTTTCGGCCAGTTTGCCGGCGGGATGGCCGTCTCATTATGTGGACGGGTTACAAACGTAGGACCCCCTTGTCTCACGTAGCGCCCGACTCCGATCGGGAGAAGACTGAGCGGTGCCGCGAGAGATACTCCCGATTGGAATCGGGAGCTACGGGGAGCAGGGCGAGAGTGAGTTCAGCCGCATGCCAACTCTCTCACGCCTGAAAGACAGCGTCCCAATTCTTGAATACCGGGTCGAGACCCTTGCTTTCAAGCATTTGACAGAACTTGGCCACGTCGCGGGTGTCGCTCACGCTGAACTGACCGCCGGTGTCTACATCCTCAGGGACATAGCCGCCGACTGTCGTTCGACTGGCAGCACTCATGCGGGAGATGCCCACTCCGGCCATGCCGTCGCGGAAAGCAGGGTGTTCGCGGGTCGAAAGAACGAGTGGAACATCCGGCATGCAGATCCTGAATGCAAAAACGATTTGCGCGAGTTGACGGTCATTTATGGAATAGGGGGGAGAGAAATCTCCCCGCTGTTCGCAAATCCTTGGAAACGAGATCATTACGCCGGATCGCCAGAAGCTCCTTTGCAGGTGCCTGGCGTGCTGGTACAGGGCTATCATGTCGCTCACCGGATCGGCGAGTCCGAGAAGCGCGCCTAAGCCCGCCGAGCGCATTCCGGCAGCCAGAGCCCGGTCCTGGGCTTCCAGGCGGGCAGCGTAGTCGCGCTTCGGGCCCCATCGATGGAGCTCTTCGTAAACGTCGGGATCGTAAGTTTCCTGGTACAGCGTGATGCTGTTGCACCCTGCCTTGGCAAGTTGTTCGTATTCGTCGGCAGTCATGGCGAAAGACTCCACCGATACGTTGTGTACGATGGGTGAAGCAACCTCTACACATTTCTTCAGGTATTCGAAGTCGGCCTCCGGGGTACGCTCCCCGGTGAGCAGGAGGATGTCCTCGAACCCCATTTTCTTGAGGGCCAGTACCTCGGCTCTCACCTGGTCTCTGGACAGGCGGTAACGCCGTTGTTCACGATCCGAGGCGAATCCGCAGTAGGAACAACCCCCGGTACAATAGTTGGACAGGTAGAGCGGAACATACAGTGAAACCGTGTTTCCGAAATGGTGCATTGTCAGGGAGTGAGCCTTCTGCGCCATTTCCTCCAGGCGCTTGGCGGCCGTTTCGGAAAGGAGTATGGCGAATTCTTTTGCAGATGGCCGCGTGGCCGTCAGGGCGGATTGCACTGTGCCGTCCCTGGCTGACATGCAAATATCGGCAAGCTGGAGAGGATCAAGCCAATCTGGGGTAATGTGTTGCATATGTTCTGCTGCTTCAGGAATCTCTGGAAAGGAACGAGGTCAACGGACTGGTGGCAGTTGCCGCATCGCTTTGAGGCATTATGCCGGCCCGCCACGCCCGGCGTCCGGACTCGACAGCTGTTGAAAACGCCTGCGCCATTTCAACGGGGTCATCGGCTGCTGCTATGGCGCTGTTGACCAGAACGGCTCCGCACCCCATCTCTATCGCTGCTGCGGCTTCCGACGGTGCCCGCAACCCTGCATCTATGATGACGGGCACGTTGCTGTCCCTGACAATCAGGGAGACCATTTCGTGCGTGCCGAGTCCGTGTCCGCTTCCGATGGCTGAACCCAACGGCATTACCGATGCACAGCCGATTTCTTCAAGGCGCTTGGCAAGAACGGGATCGGCGGGCATGTAAGGCATCACTACAAAACCCTGGGACGCCAGTTCTTTTGAAGCCTCATAGGTTTCTATCGGGTCCGGCATGAGGTGATGGGGATTCGGGTGAATCTCCACCTTGACGAAATCGCTGCCGCTGAGTTCGCGTGCAAGGACGGCAGCTTTGATTGCTTCGGCAGCAGTGCGTGCTCCCGATGTGTTGGGCATGAGCGTAACTCCCTCCAGGGCTGATAGGGGAGACAGGAGGTCGTCGGAAACTCGGTCCGGGTTGAATCTTCTAAGAGCAACGGTGACCAGCTGCGTACCGGACGCCTCTATGGCCGCAAGCATGGTTTCCGCGTCCGAGAACTTACCTGTCCCCATTATCAGGCGGGAGCTGAACTCGTATGAGCCAAGCTTCAATTTATCGGTTTCTGGTTCAATGTCTGACATATGCACTGGTCCATCCAATTTCTCTAAAGTGGCCCTACTCTCTCTCATCCACCGGCGGCGAAGACAAGGATTTCTACACAATCGTTTTCTTTCAGCCTGACATTCGTTCTCTCGGCCCTGGGTATGACATCATCGTTGACGGCTACGGCCACTTTGTCGGCATTGGCCCCCATGGCAGCCAGGAGCCCGGCAATCGTGTTGTCACCGTCGTGCTCATAATTATTGCCATTCACTATCAGCTTCACTGCAGCTCCTCGTGCGCCGATCTATCTCACGTTCAGATTGTTCGGCAACCTTATACTGTTTATCCGGGCTGTTTTCCAGCCGAGAGTGGGGCGAGCGTTTTCCGCTGTTACTGTTGCTGGCTACCGGATTGTCGGGAGAAGTAGGCGTCGGCGGCCCGACGGCGCCACGTGGGATGCAAGTGCATGAATCAGTGCACTTACAAGAGTCTTCGCCTGCTGTGCATGTAGAATGCACGAGCATGTCACTTGGTCCCGTCGGGCCGCCGGGACCTACTACGAAGCCGTCCGGCGCGGTATTGATTGCCGGCAGGAAAGCGCATTCTTATTGAATCCAGCCGCCTCCGAGCAGCTCGTCGTCGCGGTAGAATGCCGCGATCTGGCCGGGCGCAACGGCGAATTGCGGCTCATCGAATACGACGGATGCCGAACCGTCCTCGTTCGGTGTCACGGTCGACGCGGCTCCGGCGTGATTGTATCTTATGAGGGTGGTGGCGGGAAAAGGACTCGCAGGCTTCCGATCGGATATCCAGTTTACTCGTCCGACGGTGGCCGACGGCATATCAAGCTCGCTTCTTTTGCCGACCACAACCGTATTCGTGTCCGCGTCAAGGCGAACCACGTACATTGGCTCGCCCAGGGCGATACCAAGACCCCGACGCTGGCCAACCGTGAACCTGTGAATCCCTTCATGTTCGCCCACCTTGTGTCCACCGGTGTCCAGAATGTCGCCGCGCTTCCTGACGTCGGGACGGAGTTTCTCGGTGAGTTCGTAATGCTCTCCGTCGGTCACGAAACACAACTCCTGACTTTCTCCCCTGTTCGCCAGGGGTATGCCCCTTTTCTCCGTATAGTCACGTACTTCCCGTTTGGTCATCCCGCCAACCGGGAAGATAGAGGAGCTCAGCTGCTCTTGCGACAGATCAAAGAGAAAATAGGACTGATCCTTGTTTTTGTCCTGACCCGAAAACAGGTGGCAAATCCCGGAGTCGTCCTTGTGGAGGCGGACATAGTGACCGGTCGCCAGGAGCTCAGCGCCCAGCGTGCGGGCTTTATCCATAAGCAACCCAAACTTGATAAGCGGGTTGCACAGTCCGCAGGGCGAAGGTGTTCTGCCGGCCACGTATTCATCGGCAAAGTACCCGACGATCTGCTCGCTGAACGGTTCGTGAAGGTCTATGACGTAATGCGGAATCTCCAGGACGGCAGCAACCCGTTGCGCCTGCCTGATATCCTCATCCGAACAGCAACGGGAGCCGGAGGACCACATCTTGGCGGTGAGACCGAAGACCTTGTGTCCCCTGTCGATAAGCAGCGCAGCCGCGGCCGAACTATCCATCCCCCCGCTCATTGCAACTGCTACGATTGGTTTCATTCCTCTCAACCCACGCTGGCCGCCAGGGCCTGTGTGAAGTCGGCCTTAATGTCCTCGACGTTCTCGAGACCAACGGCCACACGGACAAACTCGGGTGTTACGCCCGAGGCTCTCTGGGCTTCTTCGGTCATCTGCTGGTGGCTCGTCGATGCCGGATGCAGCACAAGCGTTTTCGCGTCACCGACGTTTGCCAGGTGGCTTGCGAGCTGGACGGAATCTATGAACTTGCGGCCGGCATCGCCGCCGCCCTTGATGCCAAACCCTAGAACAGCACCGTATCCACCTTTGAGATAGCGTGACGCCATTTCGTGATAAGGGTGATCTTCGAGGCCGGTGTAATTAACCCATTCGACGCTGTCCTGGGCTTTCAGCCATTGTGCCAGTTCGAGTGAGTTGGCGCACTGGCGTTCAATTCGCAGCGGCAGTGTTTCCAATCCCTGCAGAAACAGGAAAGAGTTGAACGGGCTCGGGCACATGCCTATATTCCTCATGCCGTCAACGCGTGCCTTTATTATGTAAGCAACGTTGCCCATCCCGGGTACATCCTTCAGCGCGTCCCAGTAGACAATCCCGTGATAGGCTCCATCCGGTTCGGTGAATCCAGGAAAGCGACCGGAACCCCAATCGAACTTCCCGCTGTCCACAATCACGCCACCTATAGATGTGCCGTGGCCGCCGATCCATTTCGTGCATGAATGAACGACAATATCCACCCCGTACTCGATTGGGCGGCACAGGATGGGTGTGAATGTGTTGTCCACCATGACCGGTACGTTCTCTGCGTGGGCCACGTCGGAGATCCCTGCAAGGTCCGCTACATCACCCTTGGGATTGCCGAGGCTCTCCAGGTATACGACCTTCGTGTTCGGCTTGATGGTCGCTTTTACCTTCTCTGGAGTGATGTCGTCGATGAACGTTACTTCAATTCCCAGTTTCGGGAGAGTATACCGCAGGTAGGTGTCAGTTCCGCCATAGAGCGAAGCCGAGGCCACAACATGATCGCCTGCTGCGGTGATATTGTGAATGGCCAGAAAAATGGCGCCCATGCCACTTGATGTCAGAAGTGCGCCGACTCCCCCTTCGAGGGCGGCAATTCGTTTCTCTACAACGTCGGAAGTGGGGTTCATCAGCCGTGTGTAGATGTTGCCGAATTCTTTCAGTGCAAACAGATTCGCGGCATGCTCCGAGTCGTTGAACACGTAGCTTGTGGTCTGGTATATCGGGACGGCTCGTGCACCTGTTGTCGGATCGGGCGTTTGTCCCGCGTGCAGGGCCAATGTTTCGGGATTGTTGGTTTCTATGTTCATTGTCACTTGCTCCTCGGCTTGTATTGGGCGGCAAACTGTCCGATCATGCCCGGAGGGCCGCCCACCTTTTCCAGTCCGTCGATGTTCTCTATGTCTTTCTGCAGTTCCGCAAATGTGTCCGTAATGTGCTGGACGAGGTTCCCGTAATCCACGCCTACCGGAATGGTCAGGCGGAGAAGAGAAGTTCCTCGTTTCGCCTGTTCGGGTGAGATCAAATTTACTCCCCCGCGTATCCCGCCTGCAACGAAAAGCGCGTTGGACAAAGCCGCCGCCGGATGGTGTTCGGCCGGAACATGAGGCAGCATAGCCGCGGCGTCGACAAATACGCCGTGTCCGCCGCAGGGGCGTGTCAGCGGTACCCCCAGGGCGTCGAGCGATTCCCATAGTTCCCGAACCACCCTCATGCGGCCGGCGGAGGATTCAGGGGTTTCGGGAGATACCTGCAGTGACCGTGAGATGTTGTATCGGTCGGTTTCCGAAAGGCCGCTGCCGATGCCGAGAGTGGCAAGGTCCCGCAGCTGCACGAAGACGTCTTCGCTGTTCGTTGCGATGAAGGCGCCGTCGCGACAGAGGAAATCCTTGCTGAGGCTGGCGGCACACATATCCGAGTTGGCACATATCTCTCTCGTTATTGCCAGCATGCTCCTGTCGCCGAAGCCCGGCTCTCTCTCTCGCACCTGTTCGGCATTCTCAAACACGCGCGTGGCGTCAAGAATCACGGAAACACCATGTTCCGTCGCGATCGAGCGTACTGCCCTGAGATTTTCAATGGAAACGGGATGTCCTCCCAGCGCATTCACGCACAGTTCCATATACACGGCCTGGACGTCTTCACTGTTCAGCAGGGCCCTGAACGCCTCAATGTCGATGTTTCCTTTAAAAGGGTGGGGCGATGATATGTCGTAGGCTTCCGGGATGCCAATCTCTACGACCTTGGCGCCGTTGGAAACCAGATGGTAACGCGTCGTGGGGAAGAGAGCGTTGGTGGCGATGGTCCTGCCCGGTTTGACGACAGACTTTGCCAGAAGTGCTTCGGCGAACCGTCCACGAAACACGGGGACAAAGAACTTGTAGTCATAGAACCCCTGCAACAGCTGCTTTGACCGATCGCCGCCTTCAGGCTTGCCGGGTTCAGGTGCGCTTGGTCGGGGCAGGTCATGCCAGCTATCCGTCAGCATTTCCGCGGCAATGGTGTCGGGAGGCACGAGGTTCGTGTTGTATCCGACACGGGCCAGCCATTCGGATCGTTCGTTTCGTGCCTCGCCAGCTTCGGTGATCCTGTAGGACAGTCCGGTGTCTACCGGCTTTTCGGGGGTACTCTCCTTGTCACCGCTCTCACTCAGTTCTTTTATGTCCATCACCCTGTATTGGAGAGTAAGCGGTTCTACGGCGAGGACTTGTGGCAGGCATATGGGAGGACGCCACCCCGGCATGGACGCGCCGAGGAGTACAAGAGTGGCCTCCGTACACACAAGGGAAGTTGCCAGCACGGGAGAAATGGACAGCGATGGCACTTTGTGCTTCGGCAGGAGTTTTTCCGTTGCGGCCAGGTGCTCTTTGACGAACACGTTTCCCAGTCCTTCCGGTAACTGGGCCTTTTCGCTTGCGTCGGAAACGAATTCGCCGAATACGGCTTCCATCGGCATACCATCGGGGGCCGCGAGGACAATAACGGTTCCAAAACCGATCACGGGTGCCGAAATGCAATGGATGCCCTGTGATCTGGCCTGTCGGTACATCTCGTTTCGGATTGCCGTCGGGACCACGATGTCAAGACAGTCTATCAAGAAATCGGCGCCGTTCAGAAAGTCCCCGATGTTCGTTTCGGTCACTCCTTCGCAGAACTTCCGCACGTTAATGGCGGGATTTATCGAGCGTAGCATCTCGTCGTATACTTCGGCCTTGTTTCTGCCCAGCGTGCCGGTTGTGGCGCCCCATTGACGGTTGATATCCGGTTCGTCGAAAGACCCGGGATCAGCGAGTACGAAATTGCTGACTCCCATCCTCGCCATGCTTATAGCTGCCGCGGCACCGACTCCTCCGCACCCGGCAACGGTTATGGTCTTGGTCTTCAGTGTCTGTACGGCATCCTCGCCCATGAGCAGCAGGGTACGATTCAGGAACTCCGTGAAGAACTCGTCTGCGCTGCTCTTGTGCGGCTGTTGTGTTTTGTCTGATGTCATTGTCCATTAGCCTTCCGGATACATGATTGATACGCTCATATATATCCAGCGTGTGTAAGTCATCAGCAGGTCAAGTGCAATAAAAAAGCGAGGCGGATGCCGACGGAGCAAGGGTGTGCGTTTTTCGTAAGTAACTCCGACGGAGCCAAATGCATGATCATGCGAACGAAACATGAACTAGGATAACGATAACGGCGACGATAGCGGTGGACGATTCCGTGATTCTCCTCCTCGTTCTCCGTTATCGTCGCCGTTATCGTCCACCGATTCGAGTGTTGAGCAGTGCACGACTGTGAGCACAGCACGCGTTGACCGTAGCACCGCGCCACATAACAGGTTGATAATCAATTGCCCGTTGCCTTTTTCTAGTTGACCACCACGAAACAGCATCATATCCTACTAACACGATAGGCATAATGGAGTTTTTATTTATGAGGGTTTCTTCGAAAACTGATTACGCATTGAGAACGGTCATAGACCTCGCGTTGCATATGGATGACGGGGTTAGTGCAGCTGCGCGGATCGCTGAGAGGCAGGACATTCCTGTAAAATTCCTTGAGCAGATTCTCATGATATTGAAGGCAGGTGGCATAGTCGAAAGCAAGCGGGGGGCCGGTGGAGGGTACTTCCTTGCGGACCCTCCTTCACATATATCAGTGGCTTCGGTGATGAGATTGATGGAGGGAAGGCTTTTTGGACCACCGGTTTCGGCACAGAGACGGCGTGCCGGTTCAGTTTCATCTTCCAAAGAGTTACCATTCGAAGAACTGTGGGCGAATGTAGAGGCAGCGGTTGCGGAGAACCTGGAGAAAATCTCTATCAGTGAAATGAGCGATAGGGTCAGGAAGCATTCGCATACGTCCTTGGATTTCTCGATCTAGCGATGCGTAAAGAAAGAGCGTGTGGGTTGCACGTTAAGCACGAGAATAGCCGATGTTTTACTGACCAATCACGAAATCCACGAGATTAAGGATGAATGAAGCGATAATGCATGTTGAAACGGAAGTGATTCACGGAGGCTTCAGTCCCGACAAGGAGACGGGTGCGACGACTACGCCAATAGTGCAGAGTACGTCGTTCTCCCACGAAACTGCAGAGGAGTTGGCCCACATATTTGAGGGCCGTGCCCCCGGGTACGTCTACTCCCGAATCAGCAACCCCACGGTCATTTCGTTCGAAAGGAGAATGACCGCCCTGGAACAAGGGTTGGGAGCGGTGGCTTGTGCATCTGGAATGGCGGCAATTAGTACTACTGCACTCGCGCTGGCTGGCGAGGGAGACGAGATTGTATCCGGGAACAGCATATTCGGAGGCACCTACTCCCTGTTCAAAAACACACTCAGCCGCTTCGGTATCAGGCCGGTGTTTGTTGAATCAACGGATGTTCACGCTTACAAAGACGCGATTACGGACCGAACGAAACTTATCTTTGTTGAAACTATCGGCAATCCAAAGATGGACGTTCCGGACATAGAGGCCATTTCGAAGGTGGCGAAAGAACACGGCGTTCCTTTCGTTGTAGACAGCACTGTTACAACTCCGGTGCTGTTACGTCCCAGGGAATTCGGTGCCGACATCGTAATCCACTCGACATCGAAGTTCGTGAGTGGCCATGGCAACGCGATTGGTGGCATCATAATAGACTCGGGTACGTTCGATTGGTCGAACGATCGTTACCCGCAGCTGGCGCCTTTCTACAAGAAGACCCGCCAGTTCGCATTCCTTGCATCTCTGCGAAGCCTCTTCTATCGTGATTTGGGCTGCTGTCTTTCGCCTTTCAACGCCTTCCTAATGCTTACGAGCATTGAATCCCTTGCAGTGCGCATGGAACGACAGTGCGCCAATACCCATGAGATAGCATTGCGATTGTCGCGAGACAAGAGAGTTGAAAATGTCAGGTATCCTGGGTTAGCATCCCATCCCGATAATGAAACGGCGGAGAGACAGTTCTCGTGCGGTTACGGCGCGGTGTTAACACTCACGCTGGGTTCGAAGCAGAGAGGCTTTGAGTTCATCAACGGACTTCAGCGAGTCCAGAATCTTGCGAATATCGGGGATGCAAAGACCCTGGTCATTCATCCGGCGTCGACGTTCTGCCTTGATGCGACCGATGCGGAACGCGTTGCGATGGGCGTGAGCGATGACATGGTGAGATTGTCAATAGGTCTGGAACACGTTGATGACATATGGCTGGACATCGACCAGGCACTTGACGGAATGACGGAAGAGACAACTGACATGAAAGACTCGAAAGAAGAGGAGCAGAACAGTGCAGATTGAAATAAACGGTGAAGGAACAGCTATCGATGATGGCCTGAATGTTGCAAGCCTGCTCAAGGTCCAAGACGTCAAGATGCCGGACATGGTCTCTGTGGAACTGAACGATGAGATTCTGGAGCGCGAAGATTTTGAAACGACCACTTTGAAGGAAGGAGACAGGGTAGAGCTCCTCTATTTCATGGGGGGTGGCGCTTTGCCGGAACACGGAGAATGCGGAACAGGAGATTGGAAGTGAATCTGACTGGCGAACAGGTAGAGCGTTACTCACGGCACATAATCCTCTCGGAGGTAGGTGGACGCGGGCAGGAACAGCTCTTGGCAGGAAGAGTACTTCTGGTGGGGGCTGGGGGACTTGGCTCACCGGCCGGATTGTATCTTGCAGCCGCAGGAGTGGGAACGATAGGCGTTATTGACTCCGATGTCGTGGACCTGACCAACCTGCAGCGTCAGGTGCTTCATGGAACCAGTGACGTGGGTAAACCCAAGGTCGAATCCGCGGAAGCGTCCATGGCAGAGATCAACCCCGATGTACAGATTCGTACGTACCGGGAGCGGCTGACGACGGATAATGCTTCTGAGATTCTGGCGGACTACGACTTCATTATAGACGGCACAGACAACTTCCCTTCGAAGTTCCTCGTGGCCGATGCATGTCATTTTGCCGGCAAGCCGTACTCGCACGCTGGAATCCTCAGGTTCGAAGGCCAGACCATAACAGTGCTGCCGGGGCAGACCACGTGTTACCGATGCGTGTTCAAGCAAGCGCCGCCGGATGGAGCAGTTCCTTCCTGTTCCCAGGCTGGAGTCCTTGGCGTTCTTGCGGGAGTTATCGGCAGCATCCAGGCCACGGAGGCAGTCAAGTTCCTGCTTGGCATAGGTGAGCTTCTTACGGGTCGCCTCCTGGTTTACGATGCCCTGAAAATGAAGATCAGGACGATACATGTGAATCGGAATCGGGACTGCCCGCTATGCGGATCGAATCCGACTATTACCGAATTGATCGAAGAAGCCCAACCCGCGTGTGATTTGAAATGACACTTGAAATAGACAGTTCTGTGTACGAAGCAATGATTCTGGCGTCAAACAAGGCGTTGCCCATAGAGGCCTGTGGTCTACTGGCGGGCAGTGATGGCAGGGCCACTAAGTTGTATGAGCTGACCAACGCTGATGCATCGGCTAAGCACTTCAGCTTTCTGCCGGAGGAACAGTTTGCAGCCATAAAGGATATGCGCTCCTGCGGAATGGAAATGCTTGCAATATGGCACAGTCATCCTGATACGCCCGCGCGCATGTCTGAGGAAGATCTAAGGCTTGCCCTGACGCCGGGCGTTGTCTACGTGATCCTCTCTATGATGGACGGCCTTCCTGCAATGCGTGGGTTTGAGCCCGACGAAGGCGTTGCGATAAGCGTTCCCGTAGAGATAGTTTCTTGTGGTGTCAAATCAGAGGCGGACGAATGCGATGTGAAAGCGCCGCGGAGTTTCTACAGTTTGCCCGCTGATCTGTCCGAGGACATTGAACAGCATGCGGCAGACGTGGCGCGCTTCCTTGACGGCGACCTCTTGCCGGGGGTTCTGAAGGCAAGGCGAGTGCCCAGGGGAATGTACGAGCAGAGGCAAGACGGCACCTTCATGATTCGTGTCCGCGTGGCAGGTGGATCCTTAACGACCGATCAAGCTCGAGCCCTGGCCGACTTGAGCCGTGAGTTTGGAAACGGGAAGCTGCACGTAACAACTCGACAGGACGTACAGATCCACGATGTCGACATAAAGGATACACCCGACATTCTTCGGCGCTTGATGGATGCCGGTCTCAGCAGTAAGGGGGGAGGAGGAAACACGGTTCGCAATGTCACGGCTTGTCCGTACGCCGGTACCTGTTGCTCCGAGCTCTTTGATGTGACCCCCTTTTCTTACGCGGTCACACAGTACCTCATTGGGTTGCCCGGCAGCTACAAGCTCCCCCGGAAATACAAGATCGCCTTCAGTGGATGCGGGGCCGACTGTGCATTGGCGCAGGTCAACGATCTGGGGTTCATTGCCAAGGAAAAAGACGGGGCTCCTGGCTTTGCTTTGTACGTGGGTGGAGGAATGGGCGCCAAGTCCAGGACTGGTGATACCCTTGACGCCTGGGTTCCCGCCAAAGACGTAATCAGGGTGGCGGAAACGGTGCGGCGTCTGTTCGACCGGATGGGTGATCGCCACAATCGGCAGCGTGCACGTCTTCGTTTTGTGCTGGATCGCATAGGAGCGGAAGCTTTTCGCGGGGACTACCGCGATGAACTGAAACGAGTGGAAGCGGATTCGGTACCCGACTGCACCGTTGAGGCGGCAGTCAGAAAGCCTGAAAAGCAGACTCCCCCCGAAGAGGAGTTCGGGGCAGGGGGATCTGTCCGATTCATGCGTCAGCGCCAGGACGGATATGCGATGGTCCGCATTTACACGCCGATGGGCTTCATCTTGTCGGAAGAACTGGCGAGACTGGCGGATACGGCTGACAGATTCAGTTCGGAAAGAGCGCTGCGCACTGTGCAGGTTCAAGACTTCCTTCTGCGGTACGTAAAGGAAGAGGATCTTCCCGACTTAAAAGAGCGTCTTGTCGGCGAGGATTATGATTTCATTTCTGCGCGTGCTCTAAACCATTTCATTTCCTGCGCAGGAGCGTCCACGTGCAGAATGGGGCTTTGTCTTTCGAGGAATGCCACCGAGGCCTGTGCCGATGCGATTGACCGGTCGGAAATAGACCTGTCCATCCTGGGGGATGATGGAATTAACATCAGTGGCTGCGCGAATGCGTGCGGTCAGCATCCTATCGCGGCGATTGGGTTTCACGGTGTTACGCAACGGAAAGGCGGTCGTCTGGTACCGTCCTACCGCGTGTCGCTCGGCGCTCAACACGTTGAGCCGGAGGCACGTCTCAGCAGTGATATGGGTGCTGTTCCTGCTCGGGCCCTACCCGCCTTCCTCGTCGATCTGCTGAAAGAGTTTCAGGCAGGGCAGCAGGACAGGGAGGGTTTTGCCTGCTTTTATGACCGTATGGGGGGAGAGCACTTCAAAGCCCTGGTAAAGCGTCATTGCGAGATCCCGGAATACGATGATAACAGCGATTTCTACAGGGACTGGGGAAGCGATGAGGACTTCTCTCTTGCAGGTCGTGGTGCGGGTGAGTGCGGTGCCGGGGTCTTCGAACTTATAAAGAACGATATCGCCGAGGCAAGACGTGCAGTCCTGTCGGCTTCTGCGACTGAGGGTTCGGGTTTGTTCGGCGCGCTGCTGCCGGCCGTGCGTGCACTGTTGATAACGCGCGGAATCGACACCGTGAAGCCGGAGGAAATCTTCAGCCAATTCGCCGGTCATTTCATGGATACCGGTCTCGTTCACGCTGAATACAGGTCACTCCTGACGCGCGCGGAAGAATACATGGCTGGTGAAACCGGCTCACTGGACGGTACTGCCAAGGAAGTCAGCCGCCTGATCGACAGTATCGACGCGTTGTACTCAACGCTGGATTCCAGTCTCCAGTTTCATCCGTCAACCGTGGAAGACACGGTTGCGCCTGATGTTTCGCAGGCTGCACCCGAGGCGCAGGACGGGAACGCAGGCACTGTAGAAATTGATCTGTGCGGTGTGGCATGTCCAATGAACTTCGTAAAGGCAAAGCTCAGGCTGGAATCAATGCAGATCGGAGAAATGCTCGGCATCGTACTCGACGAAGGCGAACCGGTCCGTAACGTGCCGGAGAGTTTTCGCGGTGAAGGACAGGAAGTGGTGGATATGGCCAGGCTCGACGGTGAGCACTGGCGAGTGGTTATAAAGAAGAAGAGATAGGAGGAAAGTCATGAAGTACTACGCAGATAATTCTCTATCCATAGGTAATACGCCTCTCGTGCAGTTGCAGAAGGTGGTAGGCAGTAACGCTACTGTTCTTGGAAAAGTGGAAGGCAGAAACCCGGCCTATTCGGTGAAATGCAGAATCGGCGCTTCCATGATATGGGATGCCGAGGCGAGCGGCATCTTGAAAGGCGGAATGGAGATTCTGGAGCCCACTAGTGGCAACACTGGTATTGCACTGGCGTACGTTGGTGCGGCAAGGGGATACAAGGTAACGCTTACCATGCCGGAAAGCATGAGTATCGAACGCAGGAAAGTTCTCAAAGCCTTCGGTGCGAACCTGGTGCTGACGGAGGCAGCCAAGGGAATGCCCGGTGCCATCGCAAAGGCCGAGGAAATGCAGGCTGCGGAACCCGAGAAGTACTTCATTCCGCAGCAGTTCAAGAATCCTGCAAATCCGGACATACATGAGAAGACGACCGGACCGGAGATATGGGAGGCGACGGGCGGCAATGTTGACGTACTTGTCGCCGGGGTAGGTACAGGCGGTACGATCACCGGTGTTTCGCGGTTCTTCAAGAACACGAAAGGCAAGGACATACTAGTGTAGTGATTGATTAATACGCGCAATAAATAGCTTTACGAATGAGGTCATTGTTGTAGACTCTCTCTTGTCTTGTTATTCATTAACAGAGGGAGGGAATCATGAGTAGGTTGGGTCGAAAACCCGTGCCGCTGGATCTGTCGCAGCGTGAACGAACGCGGATTCAAGAGATGATGGAAGACTCGACAACTGCGGAGCGATTCCGGCTTCGATGTCAGATCATATTGGCTAGTGCCGACGGTATCGGCAATGACCTGATCGCCGCAGAACTGGGTACATCCAAAGTTACCGTGGCTCTGTGGCGCAGACGATTCCTTCAGTCTGGTGTCGATGGGTTGTGTGATCGACCGGGAAAGGGTCGAGCAGCCAAGCCTGTCTCCAGAGTGGAGTTGCGTGCTGGCGAACGAGAGAAACTCTCGTTGCTCGCCGCCCGTCACACCACTTCCCAGCGCACGGCCCAACGCGCCCGCATCATCCTTGCGAGTGCCGATGGCCAAACGGGCGCACAAATTGCCGGGAGCCTTTCGGTAACTCTGACCACCGTGTACAAATGGCGCCGCCGATTTGCCGAAGAGCGTTTGGCGTCTTTGACCGATGCGCCCCGACCTGGGGCGCCTCGAACTATCGCC
>JASLPY010000220.1 GCA_030744755.1 Kiritimatiellia bacterium
ATGCCTTACAGGCGAGGTAGATATTGTGCAGGTCGGACTGAGCGGCGGTATCGTGCGCACGGGCTTTGTACTGGTTGAACTGCGGGATAGCGATTGCTGCGAGAATCCCAATGATCGCGATCACAATCAGCAGTTCGATCAAGGTAAAACCTTTTTCGTTCTTAGCGCGGTTCAATTCAAGCAGCATAGCATCGCCCCCCCCAAAAAATAGGTTAGTTTGACACTTCTGTCGTCGCACACGTACCCGCGACCGAAAACCTTCCGAAGAAGCTGCCTTTAATGATAGGCTTAAGGTTCCCAAAAGTCAACGCGTGGGGCCGGCGGCAAATTGGCTGGTGCGGTATTTTTCAAGCAACAAGGCAGTCTTTCTTCCTAGGGCAACCGGGAGACAACAGCAGGAAACTGCGTTTTTTCGCAACCAGGATTAAGCAGGGATGGATATTTTGACAGCTCTTCCTCTCCCATTGCAGGTTACGGTTGTTTTGTTTCTTGGCCTCTCGTTTGGAAGTTTCGCCAATGTGTGCATCCATCGACTCCCAAGAAACGAATCTGTCATGTCACCGCGCTCCCGTTGCACCACATGCAACACGCCAATCGCTGTGCGGGACAATATTCCACTCTTCAGTTATCTTTTGCTTAAGGGAAAGTGCCGGCAATGCGCCGCCGCCATCCCCGTTCGCTACCCTGTCGTTGAAGCGGTAACGGCGCTCTTGGTGCTTTCCGGGTTCATCAAATTCGGCGTGTCATGGAAGTTTGCCATCTTTTGTGTTGTTGGTCCGGCCCTGGTGATCATCACCGCAATCGATATCAAGCACAAGAGGATCCCTGACATTATCATCCTGCCGGGCATTGTGTTCGGACTTGCGGCGGGGAGCTACCTGGTCGGATTAAAAGACTCTTCCACCGGTCTGCTTGTGGGAGGAGGCACGTTTTTGCTCACCTCGGAGGTTTATTATCGGATTCGCGGCCGTGTCGGGATGGGGGGAGGCGACATCAAATTCATCGCCGCCGTCGGAGCTTTGCTCGGTTGGCAGCAGGTGCTCCTGGTTATTTTTTTGAGCGCTTTGGCGGGGTCGCTGGTCGGACTGGTCGGGCTGGCAACAAAGAAAATCAATGTTATGAGCCAGATCCCTTTCGGGCCCTTTTTGGCCGGCGGAACACTTGTAGCGTATTTTTCAGGAGAACGCATCGTCTACCTGTATGTCATGACGGTGACAGGGGGCTATTGAATTTTGCCGGCAGGGATGGTCAAATAGTCTTAGGGGGGTTCTCGAGCCCCCGCATCGCGGGCGCTCAACGGAAATTAGAGTTGTGGCAAACGGCGAAGATACGGGGGGCACGCCGTTAACGATGGTAATCAGGATTTGTGCTCCTCATTGTGTTCACATATTGCTGAAGCTCCCAGGTGAGCTTGTTTGCAAGCCGAAAGAGGGGACCATGAAACTATCGCACCAACTTTTACTGCCAACGCTGATGCTCTGCGTACTTCTCGTTTCCGGGTGCTCCAAAGCGCAGCTACTGGGGAAAGATCCAGCAAGAATAACGTCGGTGCAGGTCGATAGCGCCGGGCCGTCCTCGACCGAAGAGGCCGCGGGTTCCCTTGGCGTGACACCTGAGGAACGTTTGAGTGAGGCGGATGCCCCCGATTCGGCTGCAGCGGATACCGACGAAAGAACGGATCCTGAAGATATGGCGGGTGCTCGCCGGGATTTTGGGGAAATGCCGGGCGACGGCTCCACGGGTTCTTTCAGTGCTGAACCTTTCAGTGAAAGCAGTGGTGCTGAACCTTTCAGTGAAAGCAACGATTCGCAGGGAAGCGGCTTGGATAGCGCCGACGAGGAAGCCCGCCGCTTACCTTATCGCTCCTCCGATCACCTAAAGGACATTCACTTTGCGGTCGATCAGCACAACTTGGATGCCGCCTCCAAGGCGGTTCTCCAGAAGAACGCGGTGTACCTGAGGGCTCATCCGGAGTCCAGAATTGCAATTCAGGGGCATTGCGATGAGCGTGGAACCAACAATTACAACCTCGCCCTCAGTGAACGGCGGGCTCTCTCGACCCGGGCCTACCTGGTTTCCCAGGGAATCGATGAGAGCCGGGTTCATGTGGTCGGCTTTGGCGAGGAGCAGCCCTTCTGCTTTGACAGCAATGAACAATGTTGGTATCAAAATCGACGGGTGCACTTCCTAATTGCCGATCAATAGAGAGCCTGGCTAACCGGGAAAAGCGGCGAAGGAGAAACAGATTCCTGGCGTCTGGCGCGGATCATCAACCGATGGGTTTACGATAATATGGAAAAGGCGCTGGTCGATACGGTGACAGCGGTGGATGCCTTGCGGGAGCGGCGCGGTGAATGTCAGTCCCATACCTATTTATTCACAGCACTGGCTCGCGCGGCGGGCATCCCCACCAAAGTTGTGAACGGACTGGTCTATTCCGAAGACTACGGTGGCTTTCTTTACCATGCCTGGCCAGAGGTTTTTGTGGGTCAGTGGCGGGCATTGGACCCTACACTCGGACAGGATTCTGTCGATGCGACACACATTAAACTCACCGAGAATGAACGGGAAGACCCTCTCAAGCTGATGGAGTTTGTAGGGCGAGTAGGTATAGAAATTGTAGAGTAAATCAAGCCCTGAGCCCCCCTCTGTAAATTTACATACCGAATATTTGTGCCTTAGATCCCCGAAAAGCCCATAATAAAGGGGTTTCCATCTATTGCCTGACAG
>JASLPY010000221.1 GCA_030744755.1 Kiritimatiellia bacterium
TCGATCCCGTTCAGCGGTGACAGCCTGGATCACGCGCTGACCTGGGAAGGTGCCGAGACGCTCGTGTCGTTCCCCAGTCGAGTCCTGCGCCTGCACTTCTGGATGGAGAAAGCGGAGTTGTTCTCCCTCTGGTTCGAATAGGTGTGCGGCTCGCCGGGGCGAACCTGCCCATGCCACCCGCCCTTCGCTCTTCTCTCCTCTCTCTTCCTCCCCCTCCTAAGGCGGCGTAGCCGCAATGGAAGAGGGCGCAGCCCTCTTTCGCGCGGCAAGCTTAATTGTACAGCGCCACATAGTCATGGATTCTGGCCCCTACGATGAATCATTGGGGACACAGGAGGGCAATTTCTCGACATCGATTCCCCTTGCGTGGAAGTAAGCGAGCGTCGTTTTTGTATGGGACTTGCGAGCTTGGCGATTCCGACGAAGGTGGTAGTTGATCGTGTCGGCGGCTTTCTTGAGTATCTTCGCTCGGCCCGAATGCGGCATACCGAGGGTCTCCACAATTGCCGAGGCTGCGTCGTGGACCATCTCGACGGTGATGTACTCGCTGTCCGTCTTTTTTTTTCGTTTGGAGTTCTTGTCGCATACGTGAGCAGAACAAGAGGCTGAGCTGGGAAATATAGAAATGGCGGTGGATCGCTTGCCACCCACGGACTTCGAAGTGATCCATACCCAGATCATCCTTGGCCTGTCTGAAGCACTGCTCGATCGGATACCGTGAGAAGGCGACGCGTAGCAACCATTGCAGAGGCGTGTCCGATGAAGGCAGGATATTCGAAATAAAATACTTGATCTCCTTCGGATCGAGGACGTTCTTGGCCACGATCAGGCAGTGGGGCTGGCTGGGCATGCCATCATGCCGTTTGCGGTAAAAGACGGCATGCTTCACTTCCCAAATCGTCGGTCCTTTCTCGCCGTCTTTGATCTTAAATCGTTGCCATTCTTGTTTACGGAAGGTCGGTGAATATTTCAGAAGGTTGCGAACTTCACATGCTGGCGACGCGTTACCAGCCAATCGCGGGAAATGCCTTGTTCGACCGGATCTACGCAGATCTTGGGGGGTCGGCCGAAGCAAGATCTGCGGCTCCTGCAACCAGCCCCTGAAATGCACGGGAACTTGCCCGACATAGTTCTGGCCCAGGCCTTGAAGACCATCCAAGAATTCGCTGCCCTGGCCGTAAAACTCGTCAAATGTCCACGCCGCCACACGAATTCCGTTCCCTAACGCGCGAGCCACTTGATCAAGGGCGATCTTCGGCTTCGTGCGAAATTCGACATCGTCTGGGATGTGCGCTGCCTGCCGGCGCGGTAGGTTCTCAGCCCACGATTCGGGCATGAACAGATCACTGTCCAGGACACAATGGAAATCGTCGACCACGTAGCTGGTATGCACACTGACCACACAGTTGTCGCGCTTGCCCTTGTTGCCGCACCATTGGCGTTGGGTGCATGCCGTGTGCTTGCCGCACTTTGGAGTACTCGTCTCGTCTATGATGCCTATGGCCTCGTGATCCGCGTGCTCGCCGGCAACCAGCCACTGCATCCGATCTCGCAGACGCTGCTCATCCCAACGGACCGTCTCCAAGAACCGCTGCAGCGTTCGTGGAGGTGTGCCACCCTCCAGAGCGATCGGCTCAACGCTCTTTCGGTGCAATCCAGACACCTGACCGTTCACATACGTCTCCAGGTGTTCTCGCGGCTCGCTGCGATTGAAACAGTCGCCAAAACGCCCTAGGAACCGCCTCAGTCGTTTGCCCACCTTGGCAATGGTTTTGACATCCATGTCGTATGTCCTTCAAGTATCCGTGCTTGAAGGACTTATCGGCATCAAACCGTCGAGTTCTTGAGCCTAAGCGGCGCTGTACAATTAAAGGCGTCTTTCGGGACTGCGCCCGGAAGACGGGGCCCCTTCGGGGCAGTCGATTGAGATGGTAGGTTTCTTGACGTTCGACCGCCAGCAACCCTTCCGACGGAATGGTAGGCCTCGCGGACTCGGCCAAGGAGCTCCGCCGTAAGGGTTGCTGGCTGGATCTGGTTGGCAGGACAGGATCTTGGGCGTAATCAACTGCGACACCTGGCATAATCATCCTCTCATGAGCCCCGCGATTTATCGCGGGGTCACCGAAGCCGCGCTGGGTCTTTAACCGTTTCAATGGGTTTCTCTCTGCGCGCCGATGACATGGGAAACCGTTAAAACGGTTTCGCGCGGTTCGTTGACCTTCGCGAACCCCGCGATGAATCGCGGGGCTAATGAGACCTGTGTCGTTGGCCGTGTTTCGGCCTCGGTTGTGCTCCGTCGGCATCGACCACTTGTGACTCGGCCGACCCGCCAGGACCTCCGCAGCCGGCCTTTGGACCCCCCGGAACCCCGCTGGCTTTCCCCCCTCTCCTTGGGCGGCCGCGACCTGTGCGGGACGGTGTATCGCGCGAGCGTAACCTCGATTGGGACAGGAAGAAATTACCGTCGGACGCCGCATGGCGCGTGACGCAATTCCCCTCCCCCGTGAGGAGAGAAAGCCGGCGGGGTCCAGGGGCCGGACGTGGAGGCCCTTGGTCGGCCAAGCCCCGGATTTTTTGATCCGCAGGTAGCACCATCGAGGCCGAAACGCGGCCCACTCATGTTCATCGCGACTAGAACCCACTGTTTTCCCGGAAGGCCGCCACCGAATTCTGATGCTACGTATGCACTCCTGAACCCTTGCTAGGACAGTGCCCTAA
>JASLPY010000222.1 GCA_030744755.1 Kiritimatiellia bacterium
ATGTTGCGCCAGTTGACCCTGCGGATACTGGTGACTGGCGCGGTGATTTTGATCCCTTGGATATCCATGGTGAGTTGGGACCCGATTTTTGCTCCGAGCCGCCTGGCTGCGTCTTCTTCCAGCGAAACCTGCGCGACGGAGGAACTTTCTATGTCCCACCACGTGCCCTGAACGATTTCGTTGTCTTTTGGCAGGTCGCCACCCTTCGAGTGTGTGGTTACGAATTCACGGGTGATAAACCATTCTTCCTTATGCTTGTTTTGATATTTCCAGTTTTCAACGAGGCGGCCGTCGATACTGTGAAACCGCGAACGGATCAGCGGCGTGAGGGTCCGCTCTGCTTCCGGAGCGATGCGGTCGAGTGTGCGGATGAATGTTTCGGTCTGATCTGATTGAATATCAATGAAGAAGTAATTGGGCGGGCGGGTCTCAGTGTTTTCCTTGAGCATGGTGATCATATCCATTTGCACAAGCCTGACGGTAAGAACGAGCATGATGCCCATCCCCAAGCAGGTGACGATGGACCGCGCTTGATTGTTGGGCCGATACAGGTTGGCGAATCCATACCGCCTAGTCATCTTGCTAGGCGGTGGAAGGTTTTTGAGCCCTTTAAGAGTCAGCGCCGCGATACCGCTCAGCAGTAATGTAGAAACTCCCAGTGCCAACAGGAACACAGCACCACGCTTAACCGACCCTGCCTCCCAGATAACGATTCCTGCCATGATAGCCGCAAAAAGCAGGCCTGCCATCCAGCGCTCCCATTGAATGTCCGGTGATAACACCTCTTCCCCGAAATTTCTGCGGAAAAGGCAAAGCGGTTTTGTCTTTGCGGCACAAAGGAGTGGCCAAAGGCAAAACAGAAGCGTGGTTATCATTCCCAGCGCGAGCGAGTGGACTGCGGGTATCCAGTAGAATACAGGCTCCAAGTTCAGGTTGAGCAGCCCGGAAAGTTTTGGCGGCAGAGAGAACTGGAGTCCGTATCCCGCGATCATTCCGAGAACACTTCCAGACAGGCCGAGAAGGAGCGATTGCAGGAGATAAATTTTGAAAATAATGCGGGAAGGTGCGCCGAGACAGGTGAGAATAGCTATGGTCTCCAGCTTCTGCGCCATGAAGGTGCGGACGATCATGGCCACGCCGATCCCCCCCAGAAGAAGCGCAATGACCCCAACCGCACCGAGATATTGTCCCATGCGCTCGATCGACTTGTTGAGTGATGACTCCATATCTTTGTAGGTGCGCAAGCTGGTTGTCTTGTCGCTCAGGCCCCGCTCGAGGATTGTGAGGGCTTGCTCCAGTTCGATGGTACTCGGCAGGCGGATCAGCGTACGGTGCCGGGCCCTGCTCCCGGTACGTATGAGGTCGGCCTCCTTCAATGTGGTGTGTGTGACGAAAACGCGCGGTCCGATGCTAAAGGCTCGCGATATGCGGTCAGGTTCCTTTCCTACCGTTCCGTTGATGCGTACCTGGGTTTTCCCCAGTTGAAATGAGTCACCAATTTTTAGGTGTGTGCGCAGAAGGAAAGCGGGATCGACCACCGCTCCGTTTCTGGATAACAGCTCATTGAGCGGGTACGGGGGATTAAGCTCGATGGTTCCGTACATGGGGTAAAACGGTGCTTGAGCGGGAACCGCTTTAAGCTCGACAAGAAGCGAAGCTTTGCCGCTGCCAGTTTGATGCTGGGTCATTACGTGCAGTTCCTTGACAGACTGAAACTCTGTCCCCTGCGGAAGGGCTTTCTGTTGAAACGCGACGTCTGCCGGAATCTGCTCCCAGCTTCCCCTGATCTCGATATCTGCCGCTAGTAGCCCCTTAGACTCACCTTGGATCGCGTTGTTGAGGAGGGTGGAAAAACTTTTAATTGTCATCATCGCACCGACGCCGATGGCGATGCATATGACGAAAAACATAAACCGTCTCCACGCGCCCCGTGATTCTGCAAGAGCCAGTGTGAACAGTTGAAAAGGGGTTAGTCGCCTGGTTGCCATCAGGGCAAAGTATCCTCAACGATCTTTCCGTCGGCCATGGTGAGTATGCGTTGCGAATTTCTCGCGATGTCAGGTTCGTGTGTCACAAGCACTACGGTAGCCTTTCGGGTTTGGTGTAATCCCATCATGAGATCAAGAATACGGTCGCTGTTTTTCGAGTCGAGGTTTCCGGTGGGTTCGTCGGCGAGCACGATGTCCGGTTCATTAACGAAAGCGCGGGCAAGGCACAGACGTTGCTGTTCTCCGCCGGAGAGCTGAGCCGGATAATGGTGAATGCGCTCGGCCAGCCCAACCACGCCCAAAAGGTCGACAGATTTCTTGTGTGAATTGCTGGTGCCTCCAAGTTCGGCGGAGAGGACAACATTTTCCAGCGCAGTCAATGTGGGTATGAGGTGGAAGTTCTGGAAGATAAATCCGAAGCGTTCCCCGCGCAGTTCGGCCAGTTCGTCTTCATTGAGTTTCGTGATATCCTGATCGTCGATCAAGATCGTTCCGCTGGTGGGTGCGTCTAGGCCAGCCATCAAGCTCAACAGCGTGGTTTTGCCGCTTCCCGAAGGCCCGGTGACGACGACAAATTGTCCGCTGGGGATCGTGAGGTCGATACCATTTATAATATCGACTTGGTGTCCGCCACCGTGGAGGGATTTGTTAAGTCCACTAATCCGGATCAATTTGATTCTCCGTTTTCTAGCTATTTAGAAGTATTAATCGGAAATAA
>JASLPY010000223.1 GCA_030744755.1 Kiritimatiellia bacterium
TGATCTTCTTGCCGTGGGCAGATGGCGACTTTGCGTGGTAAAAGAAGTTCTTGCCTTGGTGGTATTTACAGCGGATAATTACAATGAAAGCCGATTCGTCCCCGGACTGCAGGAGACTTTTTTAAAACTGGCACGGAATTTGCTTTTTCCGTTTAGCATGGAAATAGCCATGATAAGAGGAATTCCGCATAGCATGGTCCAGAGCCCGGGATAAACGGAATTCCGTTCAATCAACTGTTATGCGGGAGACAAAATGGTTGAGAAGATAAAGCAATTGCGAATCATGACTCTTGAGGCCGGTTGTGTGGTTATCGTGCTGTCTGCTTTTTTGTGCGGGTGCGAATCCAAGAAAAAAGACGATGCGGGTGGAGGCGCGGTCGTTGCAGGCGAGCGCACATTCTCTTCCGATCTGCCTTTGGAGGTCTACGTCATACCTAAGGTTAAGACGAGATGGGATTTGGAGCAGATTGGCGCCACTCCCTCCGACAGGCCGATCAATATCCCACGCGGTGCATCGTGGGCGGTCAAGCCCATCGGGCAGATTGATATGAACATTCTGGTCCGAGAGGTCGCGACGAAGAAGATTCCGGGGCTGCATCTAGAACCGTCAACGCCGGATGCCGCCCTGACGCACCTTAAGGGCCTGACGGGGCTGCGGACGCTTAACCTGAACGACACGGAGATTACGGATGCGGGTTTGGCGCACTTGAAGGGCCTGACGGGGCTACGGGCGCTTGACCTGCAGCGCACGAAGATCACGGATCTGGGTCTGGCGCATCTGAAGGGCATGACGGGGCTGCAGGAGCTTGACCTGCAGGAGACGGAGACCACGGATGTGGGTTTGACGCACCTGAAGGGCCTGACGGGGCTACGGGAGCTTGACCTGCAGTTCACGAAGATCACGGATGTGGGTCTGGCGCATCTGAAGAACCTGACGGGGCTGCGGGTGCTTTACCTGGGGGGCTGGAAGATTATGGATGCGGGTCCGAAGATTACGGATGCGGGTTTGTCGCACTTGAAGGGCCTGACGGGGCTGCGGGAGCTTTTTCTGTACAACACGAAGATCACGGATTCGGGTCTGGTGCACTTGAAGGGCATGACGGGATTGCAGAGGCTCGCCCTTGGGCGCACGAGTATCACGGATGCGGGGCTGACGCACCTCAAGGGTCTGGCGAAATTGCAGAGGCTTACCCTTTCGGACACGAAGATCACGGATGCGGGCGCCGACTCCCTGAGGAAGGCTTTGCCCGAAGCAGACATTAATAACTAGCTTCGCCGCTATTGTGGATCCTTCGCGACCGTAGCGTGAGATACAGAGCGTGGCCGGGCGGTCCGATCAACACGCATAACAAGACGCTCCAGCGGACGCGAAAAGACCGCGCCGCTGAGCTTAGGCGTTAGCCAATAATAGGCAACGATACCTATGACGACATATGGGCCAATCAAAGAACCTAAGCCGGAAGACTTCTCTGTGGCGTGTCTTGTTGGTCAATGCCTCACGGCCGTTGACAGCTCTGCTGGTCCATCATGGGTCCTGGTATTCGGACACAACTGCAGCCTGCAGATAGGTGGTGTTTGGCGCGTCATCCGGAAAGGGCGCATCGAGATTACCAGCGAAGACCACCAACAGAAGTTTGGGCTTCCTAATGCCATTGATGCGGGTCGTGATCTTCGCAAGACAATATCATCTAGCACAGTCACGGCTGCGGAAGTGGCGCCTGAAACAGGTGACCTTCTTATTCAGTTTGGTGACCGAGCACGGTTTGAGGTCATTACTGATTCATGTGGATACGAAAGTTGGGTGCTGAACAGACCAGACAGTACCGTGTTGGTTGCCACCGGTGGCGGCACGCTTGTTCCGAATGAAGTGAAAAGCGATGGCTAACAAGACGCTCCAGCGGGCGCAAAAAGACCGCGCCGCTGAGCTTAGACGTTATGCACACGACAAGATGATTGAGCAACTAAGACAATTGCGGGTTCTGGCTCTTCCGGCGGGTTACGGTGTCTCCATAGTGTCGGCAATGCTGTTTACGGTCGGGCTTATCGGTTGCCAGTGCGATGCTACAGGACCGCAAAGTGTGGTCGAGCCGGTAACATCTCAACCTTCTGTCGCAACTCAGCGAATAGCCCTTGGCATGAAAATGTCGGTTGGACGGTCCAGGGTCCGGTCGGTTGGGGGATCGGCTTTCATCCTACCTTGGCCTACATGGGCATGGGGCTGGCTTGCCCCGGTTCTTCGGTCCAGTTGTTATGAGAGAACCATTACCTTGTCATTCGTTCCGCTGCCTGGCTGCGTAGGGCGGAGCGCAGCGGAGCCCGGAGCAGGCTGGCAGCGGGCGGCGTATTCCGCCGGACTCTGGTAGCCCAACGCTCCGTGGCCGCGACGGTGATTGTACTCCAACCGCCAAGCCGTCGCCATGTTCCCGGCAGATTTCACCGTCGAGAACAATTCCGTATTCAACAGTTCGTCACGCAGAATCGAGTTCAACGATTCCACCACGCCGTTCTCCCAAGGACAACCGGCCTCCACCAGCAGCGGCTCGACACTCGCAGCTTTCAGCAACTTGCTGACAACCACGCCAGTAAACTCTTTGCCGTTGTCGCTCCGGATACCGGCAGGCACGCCGCGGATCACGAACAGTTCGCTCAGCACCTCGACAACCCGATCGCCGCCAAAACGCCCGACG
>JASLPY010000224.1:0-706 GCA_030744755.1 Kiritimatiellia bacterium
CTGAAACACAATCAATCCGGAAAAAGAAGATAGACGCTGATCTTCAAAGTAAAGCTCCGGAATCTTGTAGACACGAGAGTGAAAATGTGTTTTACTTAATTTCACTATTTGTTACCTCCTGATTGGTGTTTGTTTTTAGGCTGCTCAAACCTATAAAACCTTATCAGGGGGTAATTTATTTTTCAAGTACTTGCACGATCAAGTGGAATTAATGCAACTGTAAAGGCTACTTTGGAACGACGGTGACCGCGGGTTCCCAACGGGCTTCGGGATAAAGACGTTCTTGATCCTTGGTGGTGTGCCAGCCCCAGTATTCATCGAAGTCCCTCGACAGATAGATTGCTCTCATCTTCACCATGGCTTCCGCGCCGTCTGAAGACCACCTCATACCGGAACGTTCCATCCTGTCTTTGATGAGGTTTTTGCATGCTCCTTCGACTGAACCACTGGCTATGGGCAACCCTTTGGCTAGGTACTCGTTGTATCTCATTCGCGATTTATTCCTGTAGTAGTACGAGGCGGCTCCGAGAAGAGCCTCCGCGGTTTTACCCTTCAATCGCCGCTTTGTCGCAATTTGACGAAGCCCCTTGACGACTTGGCTTACCTCTCCGCGAAGAAGCCGGAGTGTACGAAGGCGAACAAACACCACTGCTTCCTCTGTTCCCTCACCATACAAGGCATGTCCAGCCGCCCATAGCCGTTCGAG
>JASLPY010000224.1:716-2679 GCA_030744755.1 Kiritimatiellia bacterium
CGAAGGCGAACAAACACCACTGCTTCCTCTGTTCCCTCACCATACAAGGCATGTCCAGCCGCCCATAGCCGTTCGAGTACATGCAGGAGGTCAAGGACGAGCACCGCATCATCTATCATCAAGCACACGCGACGTTGAAGAGCACGCTCTCCGTCGGTTACTACAACGTGAGATTTCTTGCCTCGGGGATCCCTGCGATCCATCTCTTTCTTGACGTCGGTAATGAACCAGTCCTTGCTTGCCTGTAAACTCGCCCATACTCTCTTCCTTTGTGGTCCCGAGCTCTTGTGCCGGCTTTTGCCCGGCGCCTCACCGGTAGGGAAGAGACTCTCTACGACCTCTTCGGGCGTTCGGACGTATGGATCCTGAGTGAAAACGGTGGCCACGGTCGCCATCTTTTTCTTCTGTGCCTTTTGCCCCTTTCCTCTCCGCACCTTCTTTTGCGTCAGTTCCGATTTGACCATGGGGATTCCTTTGCAGTCTATTGACCCAACCAGGATCGATCCGGTTCGTTTTCCTCCGCTCCCCCGCCGACGAGCGTAGAAGCTGTAAAAGTCCGCACTTGCCTCGATAACGATCTTCTCGGTGCTGCGTTTCGGTATTCTCACCCCCGTGGCCTCGAACACCGCGTCCACAACCTCGTCAAATGGGCCTTGGACGGCTCTCTTTACCACCAGACGCTGAATCTCGTAGCTGTATTTCCGTGCGGGGAGCTGAAGCAGCTCATCGAGAGGATGGATACTCTTTTTCCCCTCCCTGCCATAGCCGATTCTGCTCACGTATATCTCTCCGAAAACCGTAATGATCCTCCGGACATGTACACGCTTTTGAGCGTAAAGCGCGTATTCCCGGGGAGGAGTATCCGGATGATACACTCGGATCGCTTCACCAACGTTTCCCTCTCCTCTGCTCTCTACATGCGCCTGTAGCAACAGCCGCAACAATTCCCGTCCTCGCCGTTGCTCCTGGACTTCGATATCACCAAGGGACAATGCGTGTGCTTGCGAGGAACAGAGCCACTTCTCCAAACCGTCAAACTCATAGCGAGCAAGCACATCGGCTGAGTGGCAACGGAGGCTGTGTGTATCCTGACAAGATGCGGCAACGGCGATTTCGCCCATAGCTTTCCCCTCCCTGAAATCTCTGGACAGATGTGATATCTTGCAGTAGATTACTGTAAATCGTTATAAACAGCTATGAAAAATCAAGGCGAAAAAGAGCTACAGGAAAAACTGCGATCCTACGCAAAGCGTTACAAGGCAATGAAGGATCAGATGCACGAGATCGGTTTCATCTGCCCCGGTTCTCTTGTCCAGCGACGAATGACTTGCGGCAATCCCAAGTGTCCCTGCTCACACGACCCGGAGAAACGCCACGGACCCTATTACCAGCTTTCATGGAAGGAAAAAGGTAAAAGCGTCTCACGTTTCCTTTCCCCGGAAGAGGCCACGCTTTTCCGCGAGTGGGTTGAGAACCGACGCAAACTCACTGCCATCATCGACGAGATGTACGATATCTCTCAGCAAGTCAGAGACTGCATGTTACCGGTAAAAGTCGCTCAAAAAAGACAACCCGTACGAACGAAGCACACTCCAAAAGCCGGAAAGCCGCCACAAAACGCGCGCTAAACCCCGGGTTATCACGCCCTGCCGCCCATATCCCGGGGTTTTGGCCCGTTTTTTCTACCTCCGCGCACCGTAATCATCCACTACATAAGCGTTTACACGTCGTCGCAAAGTAGCCACACCCTAATGATTTTCCTCATCGCATCAAACAACAAGTTGATGTCGGTAGGATAGTGAACGTCGGTTTCTACAACAAAACTATCGCAGCGACACTTCAGTTCTTCCGTTTTTTTTTCATCAGTAGTTTGTGACCTGCTTCGATCACGATGTCGTTGATCTTTTCCAAAATCTCCGGCGTAAACAGCCTCACGTTATCTTCTATGGTCTGGATCGGATAA
>JASLPY010000225.1 GCA_030744755.1 Kiritimatiellia bacterium
CGGAAAAGGCGGAAGAAAGAAAATCCGTTCAAGGGGCGTTTTTGTGTTTGCTATCGACCGGGCTTAATGGTTGTTGGCTTTCTGTGCTCAACTGCGCCGTGCTTATTTGGTTGAGTCTTTACGCTGTTTGCCTATCTCTGCGAGTGCCTTGACACTTGATTCTATGATTCTCCCTTCCTTGTCGGGGCCAACATTGAGCAGGAAATTCGAGTTTCTGGCATGTGCTTTGGTCATATGACTCAGGACATCCTTTGCACTACCGGAACGAAAACCCTCCTGCCAAAACCACTTCTGTTCCAGTGTC
Organism: Kiritimatiellia bacterium; assembly: GCA_030744755.1. GTDB lineage: Bacteria > Verrucomicrobiota > Kiritimatiellia > UBA8416 > JADHWI01 > JASLPY01. The sequence goes on from JASLPY010000225.1 coordinate 305, forward strand.
CAGCATGTTTCACCCGGGGCCTTGTTGTCTTCCGGGAAATGACGCACTTCCTTGACCGCAATATCCACAAACGGCGTACCTTTCTTGCCCCAGTCCCACCAGTTAGAACTGGCAAGGATGCCTGGCCCCAGACTCCGGATGAACGCCTTTGCCTCGTCCGCTCTCATGAGCTTCTCGTCGAGCGCGTCATTCCAGACGTAGAACACATCCGGATACTTTCCGATCAGCTCCGCTATCTGCTTCTTCTGGAACCTGATCTGCTCTTCCAGGTTGTGTTTCGCCGGATCACATTCCGGCGGTAACACCTTGTACTTGCCCTTGTTTTTGCCGGCATCAAATCCCGGATGCCGCCAGCAATAATAGAGCCCCACCTCCAATCCCCGGCTCTGGAATGACTTCACGAACTGCGCCACAAGATCCTGCTTGTAAGGACAATCGGGATGCATAACGTCATATGTTGTATACTTGCTGTCCCACAGGCAGAACCCTGCCACGTGCTTGACCGTCAGCACGCCATAGGTCATGCCGGCAGACACTGCCGCGTCTGCCCAGGCATCCGTGTCAACCTTGCCCCCGGGATTGAAGTCTGCCGGACTGTGGTAACCCGGGACCCATTGCGTGTTCTTGTAAGTCGCCATGTTATAATGAATGAACATGCCGAACTGGAGCTTCCGGAAACCGGCCTGCAGTTCCTTGACCGATTCCTTCGCGTCTGCTGCCATTCTGTCCGGTTGCGGTGATTGGTTCTTTGACGTTGTGTTTCCGTTCACTGCCCCCGAGATAATGGAGAATCCCATAAACACCACTACTATCAGACACAGAGCGCAGAGTAGTTTCCTTCTCTTCATGGCCTTCATTCCTTTCATGATTTCAAGCCAACGCTGCAAATGAGAGTTTTGCGCGGCTACGCGCAAATACTTCTCAATTTGCTTGTTAGCTCTCTTTTGTGTATATTGTTGGTGTCATGAAGACACATGTTGTCAGTATAAGTCCAGGAGTGATGGGCGGGACCCCGGTTTTCGACGGGACTCGTGTGCCGATCCATACCTTGATCGATTACCTTGAGGGAGGGGAGAGCATTGATGACTTTCTCAAGGGGTTCCCGACGGTCACGCGGGAGCAGGTGATCGCCGTGCTGGAAGAGGCCAAGGAGAAGCTTCTTGTCCCCGCGTAAGGTTCTCCTAGACGAATGCGTGGATCGCGGTCTGGCAGAGGCGATCACAGGGCACGACGTCAAGACGGTGCCCGAGGCCGGATGGGCCAGTCTCAAGAACGGTGAGTTGTTGAGCCGGGCGCAGGCTGAATACGATGTTTTTGTGACCACCGATCGTAACCTTATGTTCCAGCAGAATCTGCCCAAGTTCGGCATTGCGGTGCTCGTTCTCGCCGCAAGGACAAATCGGCTTCGCGATTTGCTTCCGCTGGTGCCGAAGATTGCAGAGGCGATTACCTCTGCCAAGCGCGGTAGTTCTGTCATTCTCAAAGGCTAACGTCTGGGTTGAGTGTTTTGCTGAAAGCGCGCTTTCAGCAAATATACTCCAACCTTTTGTTATGTCCTCATTTCTTCTCTTTTATATCTACAGTCTTGAGTTTGGCGTAGTCGGCAATGCGAAAATGCAAAGGTCCGCCAGGGCCATTGCCGATGGGACCCACCCGGAGGGTTCGAAAAGCCAATCCTCCGACATCGGACATTGAAAGATTCTGGTTGGCGGATGCGACAGCTCTTCGAACATCTTTCTCAAAATCCGACACAGTGTACTTAGTCCAATGTCGTCTAATATCACCGAGTTTATCAACATCAGGAATGATCGTGACATGTCGATCTTCTGATAGCTTTACGACAAACGAGTGCTCAACATTCATGTCACAAGGTGTGCTGTAGAAATGACTGCACCCCGACAGGAAGAGCATGATGACAATGTATAGACTATATTTCATGATGACATAACGCCACCCCTCAGCAGACCCGGAGGGCGCGTCCGCGCGCCCTTCGGGGTATGCTGCAGGGGATTGTTCGCAAAGTCTCGTCCTCTTCGAGTGTGGTCCGACGGGGCGTTCCCTATGGCTCGCGCCACGGGTACTTGCCCCGCCGTTCCTGCCTTGTTCGTCCCCGCGTTCGCGGGGCACGGGCGGTCGTGGATGGGACAGCGCTGGCCATGCCACGCCGTAGCGAAGCGAAGGCGGGTCCTTGCCGTGCGTTGTGCTCACGAGGCGGAAGCCCAGGTTGTTGTTCTCGTTGCCGGGCGAGTTGTTGTTGCGATTCGCAACGCGGCAGTTGTTGGCGTGATCATAGTCGTCGGCAACGGCGGAACCAAGGATGGCTTGAAAGCCGTTAAAGCCGGTCTTTACCACAATATCGTTT
>JASLPY010000226.1 GCA_030744755.1 Kiritimatiellia bacterium
GTCGACACAGCCGAAAAGGTGGTTCTCTTTCTGGGAGATTCCTTCACCGAGGGCTGGGGCGTGGAGGCCCGCCAAGCCTATCCCGCACTGGTGGGGGAACGCCTTAGGCAGGGAACATCCCGTGGGGGCGCCTATAACGCCGGAATCGCCGAGCTGGGGCCGGTCTCTTACCTTGAAAGCTACGTGGCTTTCTTTGAGGCTGTGCCTTCCGTCTGTTTCGTGGGCGTTGGGCTGTTCTTGGGAAATGATACCGTCACAAACCAGTCAATCTCGCTGACTCGTCTCGAAAGCCTGACAAAAGACCAGATCGAGAATGTTTCTGCGCAATCAAAGCCGCCCAAGACCAGCACCATCATCAAGCGCTTTCTGGCCATGAATTCGGCCATCTACATGGCCGTCAACAGAATCGTGAAATCCAACTTCAGGGTGGTGCAATTCCTGTCCCGCCTGGGCCTTATGGATATCGGCAATAACGTGGTCACGGCGACGGAAGGCCTCTATCAGGGCCCCGGCCATGACAGAGACATTGAATTCACCGCCGATATCATCCGCGTTCTGCGCGACAGGGTTGCCGCGCAAGGCATTCCATTCGCCGTCTATATTTTCCCGGCCCGCGAACAGGTGGATCCACAGGCGTGGGAAACCTTCAGGGAGATTTTGCAGGCCCGGGAGGAATACCGACACTACGCCAACGAGCGCATGGCCAAAGCTCTGCGTAACCGTAATATTGCGGTTTATGACCTCACCAAAACCTTTCTCGATGCTTCGCGGGAGGGCGCGGAAAAGTTCTATTTTGAAATGGACCCACACTGGAACGCCAAGGGGCATGAGGTGGCGGCGGAGTTCATAGCCCATACGGTCAGGTGCAAATAGTGAGTTTTAACAGAACGCAGAAGAAGATGCGGCATGTGGATCAGGGTTAAATCTTTCCTTTTCGAACGCGAGGGACGTGCCGAGAGCGGCCAGACCCATACGCTGGAGGAACTGCACATAGCCGCCTGCGCTCTTCTCGCCGAAGCCGCCCTGATTGACGGGAGCTATGACGAGGCGGAAGGCGCCCGTATTGTCGATCTGGCCCAGAGTCATCTCGGTCTCGACGCCGAATCGGCGCGCAATCTTCTGGCCGAAGCCCTCAAGCGCGCCCAGCAGGCCGTGGACGTGCACGGATTCATCAGCCCCCTGATGAAGAATTTCGATCATCAGGAACGGGTGATGCTCATGGAAATGTTGTGGGAGGTGGTCTACGCCGACGGCGAACTGCATGATTACGAGGCCAACCTGCTGCGCCGCACTGCGGGATTGCTGCACGTTTCGGATCAGGAGAGCGGGGCCGCGCGCAAGCGGGTTCTGGCGCGCATGGGATAGGGGGAGGCAGCCTCCCGCGGCTCTAGTCGCGCATGTTCACGTATTGTAGGGGCTGGTCGAGGTCCATCTCCTTGACCAGGGCGATCACCGCCTGGAGGTCGTCGCGTTTCTTGCCCGAGATCCTCACTTCTTCTCCCTGGATCGCGGCTTGGACCTTGAGCTTCTTCGCCTTGATAACTTTGACGATTTGTTTGGCCATATCCGTGGCCACACCCTGGCGGATGGTGACTTTCTGGCGGAGCGCGCCGCCGGAGGCCTTTTCCGGCGTGAGATATTCCATCACCCCCGCGGGAACCCCACGCCGCGTCAGGTGACCCTTCAGCAATTCGTGCATCTGGCGCAGTTTCATATCATCATCGGCAATGATAGTGAGGCTTTCATCCTCGCGCTCGATGGTGCAGTTGCTGTTCTTGAAATCGAAACGCTGGGCGATTTCCCGGCGCATGCCGTGAAGCGCGTTATCCACCTCCGCGAGATCGGCGCGGGAGACAATATCGAATGAGGGCATGATGCATGTTCTCCGTCAGGGGCCAGCCTGGCGACGGGGCCAGGCAATAACCTATCTAGTCTTTTTTCCCCTCCTTGCCAATAAGCCACCCGACCCCAGAAGCCATTGTCCCAATGGACCGAGAGCCGGTCACGCACTAACATTCAAACTGGACCACTCAGATGGGGCAGGTCAGAGTCTTAATTTGTAGATTTTACAGCCTGGCTTCTTTGAACCTGTCTCGCGGATACGCCGAGCCCCTCAGCTAACTTTGCCTTGGAGACTACCCATGGCTAACCACAAGGGTATGGAAAAAGCGACCTTCGCTGCCGGTTGTTTCTGGAGTGTGGAGGCGGGATTCAGAAAGATTCCTGGTGTCATTTCCACCACTGTCGGCTATACCGGCGGAACCCATGACAACCCCAGCTATGAAGACGTTTGCAGCGGCCGCACCGGCCATGCCGAAGTGGTGCAGGTGACCTTCGATCCGGCACAAATTTCCTACGGCGATCTGTTGGATGTGTTCTGGGAATGCCACGACCCCACTACCCCCAACCGCCAGGAGCCGGATGTGGGCACCCAGTACCGCTCCGCGATATTTTTTCACGATGCTGCACAGGAGCAGGCGGCCTGGGCTTCCCTGGAGGTGGCTCAGAGCTCAGGCAGTTTCGCCAGCCCCATCGTTACCGAGATTACTTCCGCCACCACCTTTCACATGGCCGAGGACTATCACCAGCAATATCTGGAAAAACACGGTATGGCCTCCTGTCATTGATTGTTGGCGGAGGGGTGT
>JASLPY010000227.1 GCA_030744755.1 Kiritimatiellia bacterium
GACCAGGTTCCATGAGAAAGCCCGATGTCGGGTAGCCCCACGCGGCGGCCAAGTTCGTCACGATGTTGAACGTTCGGTAAACCCAACGACGGCATTTCGTAAGCGTCCGGCGAAAGCCGTCTTCCCAAATCTATCTCGATGATAGAGAATAGCGTCCTGACTCGGGAGGTATGTGATGACAGATGTCGAAGCGAAGGAAGGCTCACAGAGCCGGGTTCGGAATCGGGCTCGGTGGCTTGGGCATGTTCGGGCTTGTGCTGGGAGTGGCTTGTCGGTAGCGGCGTATTGTCGCCGGGAGGGGCTGCAGTACAATAGCTTTCGTCGCTGGCGGCTTGCGTTTCTGAGGATTTCAACCATCATTGAACTCTGTACGGTGGATGTAGATTGTTCAATGTTTACTGTGCGGATGAATATATGCGGTCGCGGCCGGGCAAGGTCGCGTTGTCAAGCGGGTGGAAATCCCGTTCCGGTAAGGTTGGCCGCCGCCGGATAGCGAGTCCTTGGAGGGAGGGGAGTAATCCCCGACTTTATGCGTAGGATAGCAAGCATGTAGGCCGTAAGCCGTTAAGCGCGGACTTGTAGTCCGCAGGGATGAAGGGACTGAGCCCCGAAAGTTCAAGATGGGATCGGACGACGTCTTCGCATTAGCGGAAGTCAACACGGGCGGTGCTGTAATGGCCTGGCTTCGCCCGCGCCCCGGGGTCTGAGACCATGGCATGCATGACATTATGACAGCGCGGCAACCCGGGAGACCCTATGTGTGCTTCCACGGATGGGAGAGGGCGCCAACAATCGTAAGAGAGAGGCGGCGCCTATCGTACATAGGGAGTCGGATTGTCTCGTACTACCAACGAGGGCGGGTAATTCCGCCGGAGGAAAGGAGGCAACACATGGTCGAGCGATGTGAAGCAACATCGGCCGCGCCCAGCCGCGGAGAACCGGTGGCAACGAAATTGCATCGCATAGCGCGCAAGGCCCGCAACGAGCCGGAATTCAAGTTCACCAGTTTGTTTCATCTGATGGACGTGGAGTTGTTGCGGGGATGCTTTGCGCGGTTGCGTGGAGACGCGGCTGCGGGCATCGACAGGAAGACGAAGGCGGACTATGCCGAGCATCTGGAGGAGAACCTGGCCGACTTGGTCAAGCGTCTCCAACGGATGGGGTATAGGCCGCAACCGGTGCGGCGGGTATACATACCCAAGCCAGGAAGCGACAAGCGGAGGCCGTTGGGCATACCCGCACTCGAGGACAAGCTGGTTCAGGCTGGGATGACTCGCATATTGGAGCAAATCTATGAGCAAGATTTCATAGCGGACTCCTACGGGTTCCGGCCGGAGCGCAGCTGCCATGATGCGTTGCGCACGTTGAGCGAAACGGTGGAATCGGGCAGGATAGAGTGGATTGTGGAGGCGGACATCAAAGGGTTCTTTGACAACGTTGATCACGAATGGCTCATGACTTTCCTGGAACACCGCATCGGCGACAAGCGCATATGCCGCATGGTGAAACGGTTTCTCAAGTCGGGCGTGTTCGAAGAAGGCAAGTTGTACGTGAGCGAAGAGGGCGTGCCGCAAGGCGGCAGTATCTCGCCCATCCTCAGTAACATCTACCTTCACTACGTTCTGGACCTATGGTTTACGAAAGGGTTCCGCAAAGTGTGCATGGGACCGGCGCGGCTCATCCGGTACGCCGATGATTTCGTGGCATGCTTCGCCACGCAGGCGGACGCGGAACGGTTTCGCCGGGAACTGAGCGCACGGCTGGGAAAATTCGGCCTTGAAGTAGAACCCACGAAGACCAAGGTCCTTGCGTTTGGGCCTAACGCGGCAAAGCGTGCCAAGCAGGAAGGTAAGAAGAGACCGGAGACGTTTGATTTTCTCGGTTTCACCCACTACTGCGGCCGCACGCGCAACGGGAAACGCTTCCGCATGAAGCGAGTGACCGCGCGCAAGAAATTCCGCGCCAAGCTCGCAGCCTTCAAGCTATGGCTGAAGGAAAACAGGACGAAGATGACCACGCGGGAACTATGGCTGAAGGCTTGCGCCAAGTTGCGCGGCCACTATGGTTACTACGGGGTCACGGATAACTCTCTGGGCATAGGCCGATTCTACCACGAGGCGAAGAAGCTGCTACATAAGTGGCTCAATCGCCGAAGTCAAAGGAAAGGCATGACCTGGGAGAAGTTCAACCTGATGGAAAAGCGGTTCCCACTGCCGCAGCCACGCATCCGCGTGAGCCTGTTTGCGCGGCCCAAGCCACCGGTGCAGATTGACCTGTTATGATTACGCGTGAAAGGCAATGTGAGGAGCCGTGTGCGTGAATAGCGCAAGCACGGTTCTGAGAGGGGCGGGCGGGACAACCCAGTATGGACGAAATAGCGTGGCACCGCCGGGAAACCAGGCGGCAAACAGAGAAAACAAACCTCGTCCTAGAGCTTGGAAGCCCCCCGCCTACTCGACAAGGCAGGACGGCGCGGAGAAATAGCTCGTATGTTCAGACGGGGCGCTACTCTTCGATTCGCGTCTTGATGATGGAATCTTTGTACTGATCCCCGAAGCCCGCTGGGTCGGGCAGCCCTTCGGAGAAAATGGCGACGCCACGCTCGGCCCGCAAGCGTTCCATCATTTTTCGACT
>JASLPY010000228.1 GCA_030744755.1 Kiritimatiellia bacterium
CGAAAAAAAATCGTTCAGGATTTTTGGTAGATCTGGCATGAAAAACGTTTTCACTACGTCCTCGAAATACGGAAAATTCAAAAGCAAAAAACGGGGATCGGAACGCACGTTCAATCCGTATGCTTCCAGTTCGTTGGCTGGGCCGACGAATTTCTGGGTGAGGTGCAGGAACTCATGAAGGTGGGTGTTTTCTCCGTAGACCTCGCGGTCGATGAGAACAGCAGCTGGAGAGATGCGGACGGTATCGAAGGTGGTGTGAGCCAGTTGGTGTGGTGCCAGCAGGGCATCTGGCCAAGATTGGATGATGTACTGGCGCAGCGGCACGCGTTTTAAATCCGGCCGGATTTTTTTTAAACGTGCCAGAACCCCTCGCATTCGGTCCGTGGCCTTTCTATGAAGCGATTCACCTTCATGGCATGCGCGGCATCCCAAAGATTTAAAACCAGGGATGGAGAATAGGACAGGTTCTTCGTCTTTGAATAGGGTGATGGATGTGTCGAAAGAATCGGTGGGCAGTTTTTCCCCATCGGCGAGCGGGCGGGGGAGGTGCGGCTGGATGAGTCGGTGCAATGCTCCGGTATCGATATCCGCTGTCTGAGCAGGCGCACCTGGTACGAGGCAAAGAAAGAAAACGAGAGCTTGAACAACGATAGGGAATTGTCCCGGAGCTTTAAGATGGAGGGTCACCAGAAGACCTCAGAGTCATTCGGTGTGGATGTTTAGGCGTTGCCACACACTGACTACCTTGCGTCCATTACGATCCTCTTTAAGCCCGTCCCAAACCGCCAAAGCGACCAGCGTTGGGTCTGTGCGTATGAATTTGACGTCCCATTTACCCACCTTGACCATATCGCGTAGAAATACGACGGTCCACACCCCATCTTTCCACTCGCCGTAGCCTGTGACATCCTGGTTGTCCAAGGGTTGGGGCGTGACGGTGCCGAAACCCTCGGCGTTGAGTTCTTCGATGGCATTTTCGCTGGTCAAGTTGAGGCGGGCGACCGGATTCGACATGATGCCGCCATAGATGAGCGCGTCCATATCGACGCCGCCGGTGGAATATTCCATGTCTGCTTCCGCTTCTAGCGTTTCCTCAAGTCCCGCCTTCCAGTGCCAGATATTGACTGGTTTGCCGCGGTTGCCCATCCCAAAGAAAGGCTCATTGTGTCCGTGAGTGTGCAAGGTGACAGAACCCAGCGCGAACTGAACAGCGGCACCATCGCGGAACACGTCTCTGGTGAGTTCCGAGAACGTATCCTTGGTCGGGTCTTCCCATTTTAGGCGAACAGCCAATTGTTCACCATTATTGACCGAAGCGAAATTGATGATTTCCACTGCATCACGCCGTGCCGAAAGTGGTCGTAATACTAGGTTTATCGTCTCGACCCCGTCCCAAATCGGGTTGCCCACGTCGGTGTTCAGCTCGAATGCTTTATAGAAGGAATGGACGTCAGTCTCAAATGCGCCCTCCTTGTGTTCCGTGGTGAACTTTGAACGGATGTAGTGGACCAGTGCCCATCGGTCTTCTGTTGGTAGGTGCGCATAGGACTCCATGGGGGTGCCGTCCAATCCGGTGCTGAGTGTTCGAAAAATGTCTTTGGCCTCGAACCCGCTCTTGTAGTACCCGGGCACGGTGATGTCGTGTACAAAGACAGCGTGCTTCCACGCATCCATCAGCGATTCGGCAAGCCTGCCATCCCCGCGCAGCGACTGCCCGTGACAGTTGTCGCATTTTTGTTTGACGAACAATTCTTTTCCGTGTGCGATCGATTGCGGTGATGCAGGGGGCGGATCGTTGATTTCGATTTTTTCTCCTGGAGGTTCTTCCTTGAAGCGGGGTGAGAAGTTTTTTATAAGATTGATGAGCGCCCAAGTATCCTGTGGGGAAAGCGCGTCCGCCCATGCAGGCATGGAGGTTCCCGGTACGCCCCTGATAATGGTTCGATATAGATCCTCGTCATGGGGTAGAGAGCCTGTGGGGGTGGAACGGAACTTGAAGATGCCCTTGCGAAAATCTCTAGGCCAGGGATAAAGATAATCGGTAGCACTGCCACCGCCATTGCCGTCTTTCCCGTGGCAGAAGACGCACATATGGAGGTAGATGTTGCGTCCGCGGGCGAGCAGCCCCTCGCCGTCCCCCAGCATTTCTTTTTTCAACCCCTCCACGCTGTCGTGAGCGCCGCGAGTGCGAAACAAGTCGCCTCCCGCGTCACCATGGTCCATGTGCTCCATGGGGCGGTCTTCGAGACGGTACTCCTGGCCCGGTTGCGCCGCGCCTCCGTGATTCATTTCCTCGTGATGTTCGTGCCCGCCTTGGGACAGAACAGATTCTGGGATCAGCATCCAGCCGAGAAAAATGACGGATGTTGAAACAAAAAGCAAGGTAACCCGATCCCGAGCATTAAACAGTCTGCGAAACGGTTTCATAGGGAATACCTCTATGATTTCTAGCGAACTACTGTACCTATCTAGGATGCGCCAGATCGTATTTGGATCTTACTAGAAATAGATTTATTCTGTTGTCGGTTTGCCTCGAACCATTTTGACGCCCTGATCTAGGTCGCCAAGCTCTTTGAGATTAAAGTAGTCTTCCTTGAACCCCAACCCAAAGTACCAC
>JASLPY010000229.1 GCA_030744755.1 Kiritimatiellia bacterium
GCCGATTCGTCCCCGGACTGCAGGAGACTTTTTTAAAACTGGCACGGAATTTGCTTTTTCCGTTTAGCATGGAAATAACCATGATAAGAGGAATTCCGCATAGCATGGTCCAGAGCCCTGGCTCAACGGAATTCCGTTCAATCAACTGTTATGCAGGAAGAAATGAAGAAGATATTACCATTCAAGTCACTCGTTCTGGTTGTTATTTGTGTTGGTTGTCAGGCCACACAGAATAATACGACCAGCACGGACCTCAGGGCATTCCGTCCGATAGAGCAAAAACTCGTTGCGAATGTCGGGGAGGAAGTGCCCATTTCTCTGGTTATTGCAAATACCTCAAAAGAGCATCAGTTGTTTGTTTATGATTGGACGAAGTTTACTATTCGCAAGAAGCTGGATAATGAAGTGATAGGGATGAACTATTTCAAACCCCCATTAGGATGTGGGACACACTTCTATGCGTTGCTTCACGAGAATACTTTGGACGAGGCCGGTTGCAAGGTATTCGATCGACTACAAGACGGAAGCACTGTACTTCTCCACGGTTGCCGATCATCGTATACATTGACGACAAAAATGACCTTTTCGAAACCTGGGACAGTTATCGTCAAGATAGAATCTAACACCGGTTACTATCGCATTGGTTCAGGAGACTGGCATGGTCAGGAGCTTGATCTTGAGTACGAGATAGAGATATTACCGAAGAAACAACAGACTAAGGATTAACGTGCATAACAAGACGCTCCAGCGGCCCTGCGATTGCTGAGCTTTGACGTTATGCTACGACAAAATGAGTGAGAAAACAGGAGCCATTGGCGATGATATCCGGTAAACACATGGTGATATTTCTGCTGTCGTTCGTCGCGTTTGGCTGCAACTTTATAGGCGGTGGAGATAGCGAGGCGGACCGGGCCGGGAAAAGAAGCAAACCGGGCGAACTGCCCGCAAAGTGTCCGATCTATACCGAATGGCCGTTCGATGACGCCGAAGCCAAACGGCGCCAGGAAGAAACAGCCGCCGCCCTTGGAGTCCCGGTCGAAACGCGGATTCCGTTGGGAGATGGGGTGTATGTGGATCTTGTTCTGATCCCCGCCGGTAAGTTTGTGATGGGGCTGAAGGGAGTATTGCAAAGTAATGAACCGCGAGAGGAGAAAATCCTCAGACCTTTCTACATAGGGAAGTACGAGATCACGTGGCGCCAGTACGCGGTTCACCGAGTGAAAAATGCGACTCGTTGCAACCGTATTCTGGACGCAACGAGGAGGGGGGGGGCTGATAAGATGTCGCTTCCAGTGGATACCATTGTATGGGATACCTGCGATGGCTTTTGCATCGCCGTGAGCAAGGCACTGGGGTGTACTGTTCGTCTTCCAGGTGAGGCTGAATGGGAGTTCGCCTGTCGGGCGGGAACCACCGGTCGTTACATATGGAACGACACCGTCGCAGAGGGGGAGGCAAACGCGCATTCGTGGGTCGGGAAGGATGGGAAAGTGATAAGGCGAAGTCCGCTTGTAGAAAAAGGGGGGGGGTATCGTGCGAATCCCTGGGGCGCGTACGATATGATCGGAAACGTGAGAGAATGGGTCTTCGATATGTATACGGATGGTGAATATTTCAGAACAATTCGCGGATCTGGGCTTAAGCAAACTGTTGCGTGCAGGATGGGTGAGCTAAGGAGCAATTGCATGGGCCGAACCGGGTTTCGGATTGCGGTTGATATTGACTCGGGCCTGCTCAAGCTGCTGGCGAAGGAACGGAAAAAGAAACAGCAAACCACCACTGCGCCGAAGCCATAATCGGGGAAGTGTATTTACCCAAACCAGCTAACTGTCACTACAGTTGACATGACCAGCCGTAGCGCGGGATACTGACACGAGCGGGCGATCCGATTAAATGGTATAATCGGGTCGGGGGGGAGTGTTTAGCTCCCCCCCTCCCACACCACCCGGCATGCGGGTCCGCACCGGGCGGTTCCGGCGGTCACGGCCTGCTGTACAACAGGGCCGTAATGAAGATCAGTCCATTGTTGCCGTATGGCCGAGCGGATCCGTTCCCAGTGGTGACGGGCGAACTCGGCGAACGCGTCGGTGGACATTCCGTCCATACCGGCGGCTCCCTTGTTGGCCTTAACCCGTTTCCATGCGTTAAGCATGTTCTCCCGGGAAAGGATTTGCTCCAATAGACTGCTCTGTGCTCCTCGGTGCTTCCCATCCGAATCCTCCAGCCGGTCTGCTCGCCCGTTCGGGGTCAGTGCAGTTGGCTGCGGTTCGGCGGTCGAGGAACACCCGACCGGTTCGGGCCTTCCCGCCTTGGGCTCGGCGGTACTATGCCCTCTGCTGACTCCTCCATCCTCAATCCGACCGTTACCGTCCGGACCGCTGCCCGATTGACTCGGACCGTATGGTATGGAGGTCTCCCCGGATAAGAACGCGAACTTCAACTGTGCAGCCTGAGCATTTACCCCTGATCCTGAACCGTGGACGTTGGTGTGTTGTGCCACCTTATCCGGATCATTGGCCTTGTATGCTCTTTCTGTCCGTAAACTCACAGTCTTGATCTCCGGCTTCCTTCCCACATCTCCTCGCGAAGATG
>JASLPY010000022.1 GCA_030744755.1 Kiritimatiellia bacterium
CTGGCAGGCCTCCGGCCTGGCCCAACCTTGTAAAGGGCAAGAGGAGATGTGTAGAACAACGAGGGCAACGCCCTGGGTAACGAGACATAGAACAAATCAGCCCTGAAGGGGCGGGATACAGGACGTTTCCCTATGCAGCTTGTTATATCTCGCCCTTTCAGGGCTAAATCCTCATTCCTCTTCTACCCAGGGCGTTGCCCTGGGCTGGTATATACCGCGCCTTCAGCGCTATGAGCGGCCCGATGGCGTTAAGTTGACGCGACCCCGCACATGGGCGCCTGAAGCACACGTTACGCGCCTCAATTAGTTGGTTCGGAGCATCGGGACCAGTGGGGGTGCCCAGTCCCCTCCCGGTAGGTCCACCGCTATGAGGTGGACCATGTCAATGGAGTGTCGACTTCCGGCACAACTTCGATCTACGCAGACAAGAGGTGTGTAAGACGAGGGTATTGCTTGTCGTGGTGCGACTCCACGTTCCCTGGCCGGCAATCAGCTCGCCAATGTGCCTGCGTTCACCTTGGGATAGGGTCGGCCTGGGATTAGCCTGCCGTTTCTTGAGAACCCTTCGGGCCTGTTGGCGAGACGTTGGATGAGGCGTGTGCGCCATACTTCCAATGTCGCACGATGGGATTCATCTTTCGACAGGTCTTGTTCTTCTTTCGGGTCCTTGTCCAGATTGAACAGATGCTCGCGGCCATCCAGTGGCCGCCAGATGTACTTGTGTACGCCATCCGTGAGAGCGTGATACGCCTGTGCCTGGCTGTAGCACGGTGCGTGTTCAAAGTGCAGCCATTCACGGATAGCCTGTCTCTGCCCTCGCAGTGCGGGCAGAAGGTTGACTCCGTCAACGCGGGCGGGACTCTTCGTTCCAGCCAACGCGAGCAATGTGGGCATGATGTCCTCCAGGCAAACCGGTTGCATAACACGCTGACCCGGCTTGAAACCCAGTCCGGGAGAACCGCTGATTATGAACGGGATGTTGGCAGAGCCCTCATAGGGCTCGCATTTACGAAAATATCCATGGTCACCCAGCATCTCGCCGTGGTCAGTCGTAAAGACGATGACCCACGATCGTCCAGCCTTCTCGCTTCTCGCCTTGAAATCGCGGATCAGCGAAGCAACCTGGTTATCGATCTGTTCGATAAGTCCAAAGTAGCCGGCTTGAGCGGCGCACAGGACCTCCCCTTGCAGGAGAACCCGGTGACCGTTCCCGTCGCCTTTCTGCGACAGCGCCTTCCAATCCACCCAGTCACCATGTGCGGGTGACGGCAGCTTCTGATCCAAGTACGCATCAAAGTATTTCTTTGGCGGAAACAGCGGTGGGTGCGGAGCATAGAACGATGCTGTCAGGAAGAGTGGCTGCTTACCATCCGTCTCCTCGACCACTTTGCGCGACCGGGCAACGACCCATGCCGTTGGGTGCAGCTCCTCCGCCAACGGCCACGGTCTTGCCTGCCAGTGGTTGTAGGTAACACCCACTTTCTTGACTAGCGCCTTGATACCACCGGCTTCGGGTGCGGCCTTTCGCAAGAAACTGTCATACTCATCGTTGTTCACATAGGTAGATCCCAGTATCCGCTCCTGGTATCCACAGTCGCCACTTGCGGGAACCTGGTGCATGTTTCTCCCAACAAGTACGGTAGAGTAACCGGCTTTCGCCAACAGCCCCGGCAGGGACGGCGTTGAGAACGGCTTCGCCTTGAAGCCCACAACACCGCTTGTCTGAGGATACAGTCCCGTCAGCAGGGCGTATCGCGCGGGTATACAGGATGCAACCGTGGTATAGGCTCGCCGGAACAGCACGCCCTGACCGGCGAGGCGGTCCAGCTGCGGAGTGCGTACCGCGGTGTGCCCGAGGATGGAGAGGCAGTCGCCCCTCATTTGATCAGGCATGAGCAGGAGCATGTCAGGCTTGTCTTCTTCCCCGGCAGGAAACGCAGAAGAACGCTGCAGAAATGTTGCTGCTGCAAGCGAGATTCCAGCCGCCTTCATGAACTCACGCCGTTTCATTTCCTTGTGCATGGTTCTTCCTTAGAAACTGTTCTCGATCACGACTTCCGACATGGGGAGTTGACCGGGGCGCGGCCAGGCTTCCTTTGTCTGCTTTCCTACTGCGACAAACATGGTAACTACGTGGTTATCGGGCAGGTTTACCAGTTCGCCTACCGCATCGAAGTCGAACCCGTCCATCGGACAACTATCGTATCCCATGGACTTTGCCGCCAGCATGATTGTCTGTGCCGCTATGCCGCAGGAACGCATGGCTTCGTCCCGCTGAACCTGTTCGCGGCCACGGTAGTACTGATCGATTGCGGGGACCATGAAATCCTGGACTTCCTGTGGAGCATCGCGCCAGTAGCGTGCCGGATCCTTCTCCCAGGCTTTGGTATCCGCGCACATGATTATGAGCAACGAAGCATCTGTGACCTGCGCCTGGTCCCAGGCCGCGGCCCGGATCTGCTTGCGCAGCTCGGGATCCCGCACGAGGACGAATCGCCAATTCTGTATGTTGAACGCCGTCGGCGCCTTCATGGCCAGCGAGAGAAGTTGCTCGATCTCCTCGTCTGTCATGCGATGGTCCGGGTCGTAGTGTTTGACAGCCCGTCTTGTCTCAATAGCTTCCAAGGTTTCCATGATCTATCCCTCCGTTGCGCTTTGCTGTTCAATGCCTTTGCATGTGATCTTTTCAAGATCGCAATGATACCAATGAGACAAGGGGATGTCTATGGAGTATGACGGGAGCTTTTTGCGATGTGGAGTATTTTTGACAGGATTAGGGATGATTGAAGATGATAAGAAGGATGGGAGGCGGAAAGCTCTTTCTTATTGCATCGATGCTCCTCGTACAGTTCAATTGTGGCGACTGAGGATAGTATTTAGAGAAGCGGCTCAATGACTGAGGGAGCGGCATGAACATGGAACCATCGCGCACTTATTGTTTTACAAAAGAAAACTTCACCGTTGCCTTTCCACGATCTCTCGATTACCCCGGGTACCGGGCGTTACCGGGTAACGAAGTTCGTGAAGGTAAACCGGGGCCTCGCCGGTTTCCCTACTCCGAAAGACACCTGCAATGTGTGTGGTATGACAAACGTTGGCGACCACCACTGCAATCTGAGGATGGTGAGATCATCACGGTCGTCGACGCGGGGCGCTGGAACCTTGAAGCCGGTCCCGACTTCCTGGATGCAGTCATCCTCGTGGGAGCAGAAGAGCGAAGGATCCGCGGGGATGTGGAAGTACATGTAGATGCCCGCCAATGGGAGCAGCACGGGCACGGTGGAGATCCAGCATACAGTGGGGTCGTGTTGCATGTAACCTACTTTGAAGGATCAGCGCCCCCATCTTCACTCCCCGCAGGCGCGTTGCAGGCGCCTTTCAGGGAAGCGCTGACCTTCGACCCCTCGTTTTCTTTTGAGAACATCGACGTGGCAGCTTACCCCTATGGGGCAATACCCGAGCAGTCGCCTCCCTGCGCAGAGATTCTGATGAAACGTCCCCCGGAAGATCTGCAGGACTTCCTCGCCACGGCCGGTGAGGAGCGATTGCGCCTCAAGACCATGCGACTGGTCGATCTGATCGAAAGAAAAGGAGCTGACCAGGCGTTGTACGAAGAACTGATGGCGGCGCTGGGCTACAAACACAATCGCGTTTCTTTCAGAGAACTTGCCGACACCATGCCTCTTCACGAGCTCAAACATGAGAGCCATGGCGACCCCTTGCGGGCCTACGCCATGCTGCTGGGTGTTTCCGGCCTGATGCCAAAGGTGACACAGCCGTCGTGGGATGCAGAAACGCGCGGGTTTGTCCGGGAACTCTGGGACGTGTGGTGGAAACGCAGATCGGCATGGGAGCATAGAGTTATGAATCCGGGTGCCTGGCGAAGCTCGAATATACGGCCCCACAATGCTCCCTCCAGGAGAATTGCAGCGGCTGCATGTATTTTCTCCGGGGAAAGAGACCTGGTCTCGTGCATTCGGGAATCGGCAACGGATTCGCCGGATCAATGGTTCAAGAGAACGCACGTCATATTGACCCGCAACCATGGAATCCCTTTCTGGAATCACCACCTGGGTCTTGCCGCCAAGCACCACGATACACCCGTGGCCCTGCTTGGGGCGGCACGGACTGCAGCGATTATCACTAACGTGTTCATACCATTCTCTGCGGCAATGGGGCTCGATATCGAACCGCTTCTGTGCATCCTCCCGCCGGAGCAAGACAACTCACTGATACGGGAAACCGCGTCTGTTCTCTTCGGACGGGATCATAACCCGGCGATTTATCGTCACGGCCTCCTGCAACAGGGTCTGCTACAGGTTTTCCACGACTTCTGCCTCTCCAAAAGAACAGACTGCGGAGCCTGCCCGCTGCCGGGGAGGCTGAGGGAGAGTTGGTGGCAAGATCGTGAGAATACGTGAGTGTGAGACTGACCAGGTGGAGATGTGTGCCTTGAGATGCGGGTTATGGGAGCATGCGCCTCGGAGATGCGCACGTACTGCAGTAGGCACGTATCTCCGAGACGTGCCCCAAAAGACGGATCTCCCACCTCAACCGCATTGACGAACCGGTTTGAAACTGCGAGTATCTTGGGCCTTATGGATCAAGCTTAAGAGAAGGAACCGGGTTCGATGGTTGCCATTATTGACTATAAAGCGGGGAATCTGACTAGCGTGCGCCTGGCTTTTGAAGCCCTGGGCGTGGATGCTACCATCACGGACAACCCGGAGGATATCCTGGCGGCGGAACGTGTGGTTTTTCCCGGTGTAGGCGCCGCCGGCGCGGCCATGGTCACACTGCAGGAGCTGGGCCTCACAGACACGATTCGTGCGGCCGTGGCGTCCGGCAAGCCCTTCCTGGGCATTTGCCTTGGAACCCAGATCATCTTCGAACATTCGCAGGAAGACGGTGGAGTTGATGGAATCGGCCTCGTGCCTGGAGACGTCCGCCTGTTTCAGCCTTCAAGTCCATACGACAAGGTTCCACAGATGGGCTGGAACAGCGTTTCGCAACTCAAGGTGCACCCCCTGATGGAAGGTATTGCCGACGAAAGTGAATTCTACTTCGTCCACAGCTACTACCCAATGCCATCCGATCGCGACTGGATAGTGGGAGAAACAGATTACGCGGATGTTACCTTTTCCTCCATGGTGGCTAAAGGGAACCTGGCAGCCACCCAGTTTCACCCCGAGAAATCCGGGAGAATAGGATTACGCCTGCTCGAGAACTTCTGCCGGTGGGAGCCGTCCGAATCCGAAGCTGACTGAGGTCAAATATGCTCACAAGAAGAATCATTCCGTGCCTTGATGTCCGCAACAAGATCGTCACAAAGGGCGTGAAGTTTCAGAACAATGTGGATCTTGGTGACCCGGTGGAAATGGCGCAGCGTTACTCTGATGAAGGCTGTGACGAACTGGTGTTCTACGACATCACTGCTTCGGCGGAGGGCAGGCCAATTGACATCGTCATGGTGGAAGAGGTGGCGCGGGCAATAAGGATTCCTTTCTCGGTAGGCGGCGGAATCTCCACGGTGGAAGACATGTCGCGCGCCCTTCTTGCGGGTGCTGAAAAAGTGTCAGTGAACTCACTGGCGGTCAAGAACCCGGCGATCATAGCTGAGGGTGCAAAGGCATTCGGTTCACAGTGCATCGTCCTGGGGATGGATCCCGTTGCCGTCGATGACGCCGCGAAATGCCCGTGCGGGTACGAGATAACGACGCGAGGATTCAGGGAACATACCGGTATCGATGCCCTCGAGTGGGCAAAGAAGGCGGTGGACCTTGGCATCGGCGAGATCGTGGTCAATTCCGTGGATGCCGACGGGACCCGCGAAGGGTTCGAGATAGAGCTGACGCGCATGATAGCCGAAAACGTGCCGGTGCCGGTGGTTGCCTCGGGTGGCGCCGGAACGCCGGGGCACCTGGTCGAGGTGTTCGAGCAGGCACATGCCGACGCGGCGATCATTGCCGGAATGATTCACACCGGCGACTACACCATCCCCCAGATCAAGGAAGATCTTGTTCGCGCTGGAGTGCCGGTTCGGAAGAAA
The DNA here is from genome assembly GCA_030744755.1 of Kiritimatiellia bacterium. GTDB lineage: Bacteria > Verrucomicrobiota > Kiritimatiellia > UBA8416 > JADHWI01 > JASLPY01. The sequence continues at coordinate 6,050 of JASLPY010000022.1, forward strand.
TGGTAGTCTTTCCAACGTCCAACGCCCAACAACCAACATCCAAGCTCTAGAGAGAGGACGTCGGGCGTTGACTCCCAATCCCCTACTTGGAGGGGTGGATCGCCGTAGGCGAGACGTGGTGGGTTCCCAACTTGGATGTTGGTTGTTGGGCGTTGGACGTTGGACGTTGAATCCCTAAAGTCTCTCCAGCCCCGTAATATTGGTTATCAGGGTGCGCAGGGAGCGGAGGAGGACTGAATAGCTGTAGTAGCGTACGGCCAGGTCGTAGTTTGTGCTGGTCATACGGCGTCGCACTCTTTCGTTGGAGAGAACTCTCTTCACCTCGTCGACGAGGGATCCCGTGACATAACCGTCCATTGCTATGGCCTGAAATCCTTTGGGCTCGATGTCTTCAATCCATATCGAGTAGCGATTTATGACCAGTGGTTTGCGGAAAAGCACGGTCTCGAGTAGAGCGTTGCCGAAGCCTTCGTACAGACTCGTATATGTCACGAGATCACAGCAAGGGTAAACGTCCCACAGTGAGTACGGGGTATCTTCATCGCCATTGCTGTTTCCTTCGACAGACGTCTCGCCCAGTTTCGTATGAATGAAACGAAGGTCGACCCCCATATCCGCGGCATGCTCCTTGAGGGATTCCATGTATCCGTGCCCTTCGTCTCCGCTCTCGTGCGACACGACCAGTTTGCACCTGGGATCCTTGAGCTTGGAAACTATCGTTATGGCATGCTCTATGCCCTTTCTCGGAACAACCCGGGTAGGTTGAAGAATCAAGATGTCGTCCGGCTTAAAGCCCAAATGCTTCCTGACATCAGCGGGATCCGCGGTCGGATACCTTGCCGGGTTCTCGAAATCCAGCACGTTAGGGATCAGAATTGAGGTAATCCCCTTGCGCCACGCGAGCTCATCACGCGCGGCACTGTTGATTGTCACATGCTGCAGGTTGGGCAGGGACGGAGGGAACGCCATGTCCAACAGGTCCTGGACGGCATTGACGAGGAAACGCGAACGTTCCCAGTAAAAATCGTGGTTGTGAGAGATGGCCGGCATGCCGGTTTCCGCAAGAAACTCGGTAATCGCCACTCCGAGGGGAACGTGCATGGGGATCGTGACGGCGTTCTGAATGATAAGGAAGTTGATCTTGTACTTGTTTGTGAAGCGGTAGAGCCCACTCTTGATGGTCTCGGCTACTTCGTGAATCTTGCTGGTTACTTCTCTTGAGCGCGTGAGGTGTTTCCAGATTCGCTCGTTGATCCACACGTTGTCCGGATGATCAAAGAACGCCTCCGGCACCAGCATGCTTCTATGGGGATCCTTGTCCAACTTACCTGCAAACCAGAAGGACTTGTGCCCGAAGTCGCGAAGGACCTCGGACCACTTGGCGCTTTCCAGCGTTACGCCGTCAGTTCCCGCAAAACGGGATGACACAAACCCCATATTGTACCGGTCATGCATAGCTCAATTCCAACTGCGTCCTAGACACGAATCATCACTTCTTTTTCCGTTTTGGCCTGCGCTTCTTCCAGAGCTGTTCCGGTTCGAATACTGCCGGCAGGATCTTCTGATCAAACAACGCATCCCAGGAGTAGGTGGATATTATCTTCTTCCTGAAGACCAGCTGGGCACTTCGATCGAACGCCCTTACCATCCGGCAAGCAACGTCTTCCGCCCGTTCGTCGGGGTATATATACACCGTTTCCATACCACCTATTTCCCGAAGCGCGGGGATATCGCTTATCACCACAAGCAACCCCATGATTCCTGCCTCCAGGACCGGGATACCGAAGCCTTCTCTTTCGCTGGGAAACAGGAGGGTGTTCGAAATACCGTAGAGGCCCCTGAGATCTTCGTTGCTGACACCCGACTTGAAATGCTCCCACAGGAATATCACGTCTTTCTCGACCCTCATCTTCTTGCGAAGCGCAATCAGCTCTTCGTAGTACATGTACGCGTCAGTGTTATGGGTATCGGGAGCCCCGGTAATCATCCATCTCACCGTCTTGCCGAAACGCTTGAGTGCAGCCACAATTCGAATACCTTCCTCAAGGTTCTTCCTCCTGACTATTCTCGTAGGCGTAAGCGCAACAAAATCCTTCTGGTTGAGACGCTCGTTGATAAACAGGGTCGTTACCCCGGGTGTCAGGCCGAGGAGTTCCCTGACGTCAAGCCCGTCCGGGATTATCGGGAGCTGCGAAGCCGATACGCCGAATATCTTCTTCATCTCCTGGCGCCGCTGTGCTGAGATAACGCAATAATCGCATCCCGGCAGCTTCTTGGTCAAAAGGCGCCATGGATGAGACCGCTTCTGATGCTCCTTGTAGTTTGGATCGGCAAAGGTAGAATCGTGCGTCCACCCTATGAAATGAATGTTCTTACGCCGCTCCATTATGTTTGCCAGCGCGGCTGTAAGGATGAGGTTGAAATGCATTGTCAAAACATTGTGCATAATGCAGACATCGATGTTGCGCAGTGACTTGGAGAGTTCCTTCTCGACTTTCTTCACGCACGCCTTGAAGTTATCCGGCACCTTGCCTGCGAGAAGCTGCTCGACTTCTTCATTCATCTGCCCGCCACCCGAGGAAATCTCGGGAATGAGATCGACGGTCACGCCCGGAACTGCATGCCCCCCCTCCCCCACTATGAGCTTGGTCTCGCAGCCGAACTCCGCGAGCATGCGCGCGTGTGCTTCAATTATAAACTCAACACCACCTACAAGCGGCGGTGCGGAATAATGCAGTATCGCTACTCTCGCGGTTGACATGGGATTCTCTCCTTCTGTTTCCGGAAGTTATCTCAGCTTCCAAGCTTTTCTATAAGATAGCCCCTCATATCATGAAAAAGCTGTGCCTGGGCCAGGATCTCATCTTCGGCCGCTTCGTTGCTCAAGTCCCATGTCTTGTTCATGAAAGACAAGGCCCTGCCGAAGTACAATCCCTTGAAGGACTCGACAAGCATGTTCCTGTCATCCGAATCGCGGAACGCCACGATCATGTCATAGACGCTCGTTATCCATTGCTCGGCCGTAATATCAACAGTGCCGTCGGCGAACATCTTGGCCAGTTCCCCGTACACAATCGTCGACAAGCTTTTCTCAAGGAGGGCCTGGTGTTCCTTGAAACCGTCCATGGCCTGCTGCTTTATGGCATCCCTGTCAATCGTGAGATCCTGGGGTTCCTCCATATGCCGCAATCCGAACAAGGCTGGACGGTCGATGGCATCGAGGTCACGCCAGACGTTGACGTTTCTTAGAACGGTAAGGAACGCAGTGCTGACCACCTGGATAAACATGGGGCCCAGCTTCGGTGCACTCGGTTTGTGGCGCTTGGCCCCCAGGCCGGTCTCGCACGTTTTGAAACCACCAAGGATGGCATTCATGGTCATGAATATGTCCACGCCGTATTCCTCGGTCGTCCTGTGCCATGGTTGCCGCACGAGATGCTCCGCAAGTGATGCCGACATTGCGAAATCGCCACCGATGGGTTGCCTTATGTTGCGGCAGAACAAGCCGTAGACCAGCGGATAGCAGATGTTGTTTGTTATAGTCCCGTCGTACTTGTGACGGGAGTAGATCGGATTGACAAAGTCGTACCCGCCGAGGATGGGGTCGGTGAAATGCTTGACCCACTCGGGGGTGATACTGGTCAGGTCCGCATCGACGCAAACCAGGACCTTGGCTTCCAGTTCAAGCATTTTCCTGAACATGTTCTCGAAATTGTAGCCCTTACCGGGAGTGTCGGGAGGCGTCGTAATGTAGATCTTGGGCACTTCGGTCTCGGTGCCCATGAACACCTGCTCAGTACCGTCCGGCGAGTGGTTGTCGCAGTTCACGATAACCGACGTCATGTCCCTGTAGTATTTCTTAAGGCCAAGACTTACCTGTTTGGTTGGATAATCAATGCTGTCGGCTTCCTGGTAAGACGCCAGACCAACTACGACATCAGCCTGGGTGACTCCGGAATGATTCTCTTCGCGTTCAAACATAATGTTTTCCTTTCTTGTCTAGTCAGTTTCTGTGCGTAAATCCGCATATCGGCCGTTTTCAGCAGGAACTTCTTCCGTACAACCCCTCTCTGAGGGGCTCTCATCAGCCTGGTTTCTCATCCCCTCAGAGAGGGGATATACGTCAATCCAGCATCATCAGCGCAGCTGCCACCTGGCTCCGCGTTTCGATTTGAGAGCCAGCATGCGCCCCACCTGTTCGGCGCAACGCAACAGCATGTCAGGCCCTTTCTCTGGAATCTCCTCTTCGTCAATCGATGTCTCAAGTGACGAGAAATACGCGTCGATTCCGACCGGAAGAACCTTGTGGGGATCGGCACCCAGTGAGCCGCATATTGCGACAACCGGAAGACCCAGTTTCTTGGCTTCGCGGGCAACGCCAGCCGGGGTCTTTCCGAAAGCGGTCTGACCATCCATTCGCCCTTCCCCGGTAATCACCAGGTGACAGCCCTTGAGCCGTTTCGGCAGCTTCACGGCATCGATAACGATATCAACGCCGGGCCGCAGCCGACCTCCTGTAAAAGCCATCAGCCCACCGCCAAGCCCGCCGGCGGCACCCGAACCCGGTGTGGTCAGGATGTCAACGCCTATATCGCGCTTCACCAATTCCGCCATTCGTGCCAGGTTTGTATCTAGCTGCTTCACCATTGCAGGAGTAGCGCCCTTTTGAGGTCCATACACGTGGGCCGCGCCGTGGGGACCCGTCAGCGGGTTATCCACATCGCAGGCTACTTCCACGGCGACCTTTTTGAGGCGTGGATCGACTTTGCTCATATCGATGGAGCTCAGTCTTCCCAGGGCTCCCCCACCCTCGGGAATGGCCTTCCCCTTCGCATCCAGGAAACGCACACCAAGAGCCCGGGCCATGCCCGTCCCACCGTCATTAGTTGCACTGCCGCCAATTCCAACCAGAACATGCCGGACATTCAGAGAAAGGGCATGCTTTATGAGCTGCCCCGTACCGAACGTGCTGGTTTTCATAGGGTTACGCTCTTTGGGCTTGAGCAAAGCCAATCCGTTTGCGGCAGCCATCTCTATGACAGCCGTCTTACCGTCCCCGGTAATACCGAACTCAGCCTTGACCTTGCGGCCCAGCGGTCCCTTGACGGTGCGTTTGACGAATTTGCCGCCTGTCGATTCGACAATGGCGCGCACGGTACCCTCTCCCCCGTCAGCCATGGGGATCTTCCTAACGGCTATATTCAACAGTACGTTCTTGAGTCCTCTCTCCATATAAGAGGCAGCTTCCATGGCCGTGAGATTGCCCTTGAAAGAGTCCGGCGCTATCGCAATTGTCGTTTTCTTCATGCGGCCCAGTCTACAAAGCAAAAAACTTCAGCACAACTTTTGATTTGAGATTTGATCAGGCAATGGGCAGCATGTGACTTGCAGGGCGTGTTGCCCAAATCAGAACGGCGCCTTCGGCGAGATGCTTCGTCCCGACGTACGTCGGGATCAGCATGACATGACTAGAGGAGATACGGTGAATTCCATATGTCATCTCGAGCGTAGTCGAGAGATCTCGATTTGAGTAACACGCCGTCCAGACGAAAACAGACATGACAATGTCAACGGCCTGTTAGCGGTTAATTGGGAGAATGTTGGAATGACTCAGAAGAAAGAAAAGTCGGCGTACGCGAAAGCAGGAGTCGATATAGACGAAATGATGGGTGCTCTTTCCGCCGTCAAACGAATGGTGAAGCGAACAGCATCCCCCGCCGTCCTCAGTGACGTGGGTTCTTTCGGAGGACTCTTCCGCTCCCCGGGCAAGGGTTCTGTTTTAGTCGCCAGCACGGATGGTGTCGGTACGAAGCTGAAAGTGGCCCTCATGGCCAAGAAGCACAATACCGTCGGCCAGGATCTTGTAAACCATTGCGTGAATGACATCCTGGTCCAAGGAGCCGTTCCGCTGTTCTTCATGGATTACGTCGGCACCGCAAAACTCAAGGGCCCGGTTTTTCGTGATATCGTGGCAGGCCTGTGCAAGGCATGCCGCGAGAACGGATGCGCGCTTTTGGGCGGCGAAACCGCGGAGATGCCGGGATTGTATCCGCAGGGCGAGTATGACCTCGTCGGAACCATCGTCGGGGCGGTTAAGAGGAAAGAGCTCGTGACCGGGAGCAGCATAAGGCCCGGGGACGTGATCATCGGCCTGGCATCGAACGGGCTGCACACGAATGGTTACTCGCTGGCGCGCAATGTCATCTTCGGGAAAGCGAAGCTCAAGGTGAACGACAAGTTGCCGGGGACCTCGCGAAAAGTCTCCGACATTCTCCTTGCGGTTCACAGGAGTTATCTGAAGCCCGTCCGCAAGGTGATGGTATCCGTGCGCGTACAGGGCATGGCCCACATCACGGGTGGCGGACTGTACGACAACGTCCCGAGAATCCTGCCCCCGAACACATGCGCGGTCATCGATCCGAACTCATGGAAGGTTCCGGCCGTTTTCGATTTCATCGGGGAGAAAGGCAAGGTCTCCCGTGACGAAATGTACCGCGTGTTCAACATGGGTATAGGGTTTACTCTTATCCTGAGAAAACGTGATGCGGCAAATGCGCTGCAGATACTCAAGAAATCACGCGTAAAAGCCACCCTCATCGGTGAGATCCGCAAGGGCAGGAAAGAGGTCGTGCTGCTGGGATGAGGGGAGGGGTTGGGAGTCAACGTCCAACGCCCAACGCCCAACATTCAACGCCCAAGTGAATGATGAATTGCGAATGGGGATTGTACGCTGAGTCTCTCTCTCTAGAACTTGGATGTTGGTTGTTGGGCGTTGGACGTTGGACGTTGAAAAAAACTACTACCGCTTTGCGCGGTCAGGCAGCCACTTTTCTCTTTTGCTGGTGTTCTCGGGGAGAATCGTGGTTCGGTACGTCGTAGATCTTCCGGGTGACTGGAAGTCGCCGCCGGCATCAAATCCGCCGCCGATTCCACCTGTCAGATCAGGGCCTTGGATCATTAACCGGTCACGCTCAAATAACGTCCCTACTGTAGAAGCCTGGTCTGTATCATCTCTTCCTGTGGTCGACTTCCTCGCAGCCGAAGCACCATCGGCGAGCCAGCCCCAGCCAGACCGTTTTCCGTTGCCGGGCAGCAGCCACATACCGGAATCGGAATCCTCATCATCGCCAGACCGCGTCACCACGGCGGGGGAATACTGGGACGTCTTCGTGGTACCAGCCGAAGAGCCGGAGCGGTAATCTTCGGTTGGCTGGGGAACGTTGACACCCTTGTCAGTGGGCTTTTTCATGGCAACCGGCTGGTGCATTTCAACGTCCCGGTAAGATGCCGGGACGACCACTTCATAGCCGTCGAACTTCAAGATCTTCTGCTTTTCGACAGGCTCAGCATCTTTCCCGTCATCATCGCAGAAGGCGTTCAGGCATGTTGCAGACGCCAGCAACAGAACTGCTGTAAGTTTCAGATTCATCGCCACTATAATACCACAGTCGCGGTCACTTGCTATCGATTTTTCTTCTGAACTTGGGATTGTTGCCGGCGATGACGATGGTTACTTCTCCCTTGACCTTGACCCCTTCAAACTCGCCGACAAGGTCGGAGAGGTAGCCGCGCGAAACACGTTCAAATTTCTTGGTAAGCTCGATGCAGACCGCGGCTTTTCGATCGCCCAGCATAGACAGGGCCGCCTCGAGCGAGGCGCTGACCCTGTAAGGTGATTCAAAGAGGACGAGGGTGTGCGGCATGTCGCTTTCGTTCTCGAAGAAGCGCTTCCGTCCGCCCGGTTTTCGCGGTGGGTAACCCTTAAAAGTGTAGCTTGATGTCGGAAGGCCCGACTGGAGCAGCGCAATCGGGACAGCCGATGGCCCGGGGATAACTTCGACATCGATGCCGGCTTTGAGCGCGGCGGCAATGACGCGGTAACCTGGATCACTGATGCCCGGGTATCCGCCGTCGCTGCAGACGGCAATGTTCCTGCCTTTCTCCAGCAAGCCAAGCAACTGCCTGCCCACCTTGCTCTCTACGCCCTGGCGATATGACATAAACGCGGAGGGGCGCGGAATCTTCAGGTGACTCAGGAGCCCCCTGGTTCTGCGGGTATCTTCACAGGCAATACCGTCAGCCTCGCCCAGCACCCTGATCGCCCTGGCGGATATATCCTCAAGGTTTCCAACGGGAGTCGCAACGATATACAGCATAATCCAACACCTCCGACTGAGGGCCAATTGTGGGCGCATCCTTCCACTGCGTCCATTGAAAAAGGGCATTGCATAAAAGAAACGCGATATATCTTGTGCAAAGTGAGGCATTTACCTTTCCCGCTCGTGTTCATACAATTGGGGTTCTGATGACGTACTGTTTGGAGCAGATCGACCGTGGACATCCTCACAGCAAAGAGGTAACGAGATGACGAGCAGGGAAAGAGTAGCGAAGATTCTTGATCACGAGACGCCGGACCGCACCGTCGTCGACCTCGGCGGAATGCATTGCAGCGGGGCCCATGTCAGCGTCGTGTATGGGCTCCGCCAGGCGCTTGGTCTGGATGAACCCGGAACACCGGTGAAGGTGCGCGACTGCTACCAGATGGCGGGAGATATTGACCTCCAGCTCATAGGAGCGCTCCAGCTGGACATTGCTCTCATCCCGTCGCTCAACACGATGTTTGGGTTCCCGAAGACCGATTGGAAGCCCTGGACAACGTTTGAAGGAGTCCCGGCGCTTGTTCCCGGCCTTTTCAACACTGAACCCGATGAGAAGGGCGACATCCTGCAATACCCCTGCGGTGACAGAACAGTTTCCCCTTCCGGACGTATGCCCAACGGCGGATTCTACCACGATGCAATAATTCGCCAGGAACCGATCGACGACAGCAAGCTGAATCCCGAAGACAACTTTGAGGACTTTGGGCCCATCTCCGACCAGGAACTGGAGTTCGTGCAAGAAGGAGTGGACAACTACTACGGGAATACGGAACTGGCTCTGACAATAGGCATACCCGGAGCGGCCTTTGGAGATATCGCTCTTGTACCCGCGCCCTGGCTTAAGCACCCAAAGGGAATTCGCGACATAGAGGAGTGGTACATAAGCACAGTGACTCGACGGGACTACCTGCAGGAAGTGTTCGCCCGGCAGACGGAGATCTGCATAGAGAATATAGAGGTGATCTACGAGGCGGTCGGTGACAAGGTGCAACTGGCCATGATGGACGGGACCGACTTTGCAACACAGGAGAGCCTCTTCTGTTCGCCCGATTCCTACGCCGAGCTGTACCTCCCCCATGCAAAGAAAGTGAACGACTTCATTCACGCAAACACTAAATGGCGAACCGTCAAGCATTGCTGTGGCGCCTGCGAACCGATGATTCCCAAGTTCATCGATGCGGGATACGATGTTCTCAATCCCGTGCAATGCTCGGCCGCAGGAATGGATCCGGAAATGCTGGTCGACAAGTACGGTGACGATGTCGTGTTCTGGGGCGGGGGCGTTGACACTCAGAAAACCCTGCCGTTCGGGACACCGGAAGAAGTGCGGGAAGAGGTCAAGAAGCGGGTCGAGATACTGTCGAGAAAGAACGGGTACATATTCAACGCCATTCACGTGATTCAGTGCAAAACTCCCGTCGACAACGTCCTGGCGATGTTCGAGGCCGTGGGGAGAGAATTCTAACGAATCGCTTCACCTCCACTCATGCTTCGGGTACCGTCCGCGCAGATCTTTCTTTGCCCGCTCGTAGCCGTTCTGCCAGAAACTCTCAAGGTCATCGGTGATCTGCACTGTACGCTGGTTTGGAGCCAGGATGTGGGCTCGCACAGGCACTTTGCCCATACAGATGAAGGGAAGCGCGTGTGTATCGTACAGATCCTGGATCCGAATCGCCATGTATGGTCCGTTGGCGGGATCATCGTACAAGATACGCGGCTCGCGACCATTTTCGATGCGCACCCGGTCCGGCGCGTACGCTTCTACAGACGCACTCTGTTCACGACTCAGCCAGGCCTTGAGAACCGGCCATACTTCGCGCGTCTTGATATCTTTGTAGCTCCTTGCGCCGTGGCAGATCTGTTCGACAAGGGATCGCCTGCCCGTATCCCTAATACCGGGAACACCCAGTTCGGCACAGTGGTCTGCGACCAGGTTCACGCGTCCGATCCAACGCTCCACCTTCGCATCCCAGGCCTTGAGGGCAAGGCGTCCCGAAATCACCTCGTCCGCCAGTAACGTTGCTGCCTCGTCATCGGTCACGTCCTCCGCCCGGCAGACCGCAATGACAAGATCCCGATACAGAGTTCGACGCTCAGCGCGCACACGCTTGATCGACGAATCATAGATTATCTCACGGGCCTCAGAGAATGCGTGGCCAAACATCTCCTGGAGCCATTCCGGCTGAAGCGCAGTCAGGCCGGACAAACGTACGTCCACTTCCCCGCGTCGCTTCCCGATTTCCTGGATTTCGGCCGCTACAACGAGTTCGCGTTTGCTATCGACAATGCTGTCGCCGCTGATCGTGCCACGCCGGCCGTGCACAATGCTGCAGCGGGAGGATCCGCTGCCCACGCGTCGTGCCACCTGGTCAGGAAAACCCGTCATCACACAACGATATAGCAGTTCCGGTACGACATCGGCATCGAAACAATCCAATCCCAACGACCTCGCCGTTCGCAGAAGCTGCTCAGCCGAACGTCCGACTGCACGTGCCGCCAAACCGTGAATCCCGAAAGGCTCACAGTCCTCCCGTCGAAACCTGTTTCGCGATGCCTCCTCCCAAGCCCTTAGCTGCAGGAACAGGTCCGAATCGTGCAGCCCCTGAACAAGGTCCAGACGGCGTTCTCGAGTTTGCGCGTCAACCCGCCGAATCAAGATGGGACGTTCCTGGAGCAGGGCTGCGACAACGCAGACGGTCGGCGCGCAGGCAAAATACTCCCCGGACACCAGCATGCGGGACACGCGAGGATGAAGAGGGAAGGACGCAAGGCGACGACCCAACTCCGTAACCTCCCCATCTTTCGTCAAGGCGCCCAGGTCATACAGCAGACGTTCTGCCTTGTCGATGCTATGCGGCAATGGGGCATCCACCCACGGAAATGCCGCCAGGTCATCCACGCCGGCCACGCGAAGCTGGAGCACCGTCTCCGCCAAGTCCACGCGATGCAACTCGGGGGGGTCATGCCGCACCCGGCCCGCCTGGTCTCGCTCGGTCCACAGCCGTACACAACAGCCTGGACTCAATCGCCCTGCCCTACCTGCGCGCTGATCCGCCGACGCCTGGCTGATCTTCTCGACGAGAAGCGTATTGATTCCACGCCGTGCATCGAAAGACGCTTTCCTCGCAAGACCGCTGTCCACCACCATCGTGATTCCCTCGATCGTCAACGAGGTCTCCGCGACATTCGTAGCAACAACAATCTTGCGCCCGCTGGAAGGCATCAACGCGCGATCCTGTTCCTCAACCGGCAGTTCCCCGTACAGGGGCAGTACGTGGCATTCACGAATCATCGGCGAACGTTTCAGCGCCTCAACGGTTCTCCGGATCTCGTAGACGCCCGGCATGAACACCAGGATATCTCCATCGTCCCGCTCTTTGAGAAGCCCGCCCACCTCGCGCACAGCGGTGTCCCACGGTTCCGCTTTCGCACGCGCCTCACTGCGCAGGTAACGAATATCTACGGGATAGGCACGTCCCTCCGAACGTATCGAGTGACAAGGCGAAAGAGATGACTCAAGCTGGGCAGCATCAAGCGTTGCCGACATGATGACAATTTTCAGATCCGGCCGGGTCGTGGCCTGAAGACGCAGCGCAAACCCCAGCATCAAGTCGCAGTAAAGATGCCGCTCATGAAACTCGTCGAAGACTATGACACTGACACGACGAAGGTCCGGATCACCGAGCATTTCTCTCAGCAGTATTCCGTCCGTCTCGTACTTGATTAGAGTCGACGGACCAGAATGGTTTTCAAAGCGGACCTGGTACCCCACTTCCTCTCCAAGCTGAACCTCTAGCTCGCCCGCCACGCGGCGCGCCAGCATTCGGGCCGCTATTCGGCGGGGCTGAAGAACCACAATCCGCCCATCACCCTCGATCCCCTGTCGCAAAATCATCTGTGGAACCTGCGTGGATTTTCCCGATCCGGTTGGGGCAACCACGATCAGGCGGTTCCCCGTCCGCAGGGCATCCACGATGCGATTCTCTTCATCATATATAGGCAGACGCTTCATCGCACTCCACTGGCAACCCGCAGGCGCCCTTCGCGTAAACATTCCTTTTAAGTATTCTCGCGGGGTTCAGGTCGCGAACCGGACGTTATAGCGCCACCCCGAATAGACGTAGCCTACTGGTCAGCACATTATCCAGGCCAGGTAAATCCCTCGGGTAGATTGAGATCAGGCGTTTGCCTTCCTGCTGATATAGCGTCTGCTTTTTGTACATGCTCATCTTGTACTTTGGCGTGTCCAAACCCCAATACTCGATGTAGACATCCAGCTCAGGCAGATAGAAATCGGGACGGATTTGAAACTCGCCGATGATCCGATACTTCGTATCGTACCGGTAGGCAATTCCATGTCTGGAAAGCCACTCGGCGATACGTCGCTCGCCTTTCGATTGCACGAGCGTTCCGTCGCGCGCCTTGATGGTTTTGCTTATTTCTACTTGAGTTTCGAAATTTCGCCGCTCCAAGAACACTTCATCAAAACAGCGATCGCAGAACACGCGTTGAAAAGCTTCATTCGAACGTGTGTATTCCTCCACGGAAACCGGCGTGTCGCAGCGTTTACAGCGGTGTTTCACACCGGTTTCGGTGTCTTGCGAGGCTTGCTCTATGGCATCTGCCGCGGTTTTGGCTGCGGCCCGTACGTAATTGCGGTTTGCGGGATTTCGTGCCATATCGCGAAGATCCTGCACGTGTGCGTGTGCGGCCGCACCATACTTCTTCAGCGCTCGGATGGCATATTGCTGGGTCTGCGGATGGCGGCCACGCAGTGCCAGGGGAGCCAGCGCCGCCACGGCCGCCTCTGTGTCAGCACCAAACTCAGCCAGTTTTCCGATGGCCGAGGCCACAAGCCGTTGAACTTCGTTCGACGGCAGACGGCACAACTCAACGAGTTCCGGCAGAGCCTTCGGATCGCCTGTGCGGCCCAGATGCAGCGCTCGCTGTACAGCTTTGTGGTGTTCGTCTGGCAGCATGGGGCTTTTCATCGCACGTCCTCTCTGATGCGGTGTCAACTCGCTATCGCTCGCCAACGGCAGTAAAACGAGAATACAAGCTATGAGTCTATTGGCGAGCGATAGAGAGTCAATACATTCTTGTTGCCTTGCTGCCTGCACACACCACCGGTGACAGGCGATATGTCTAATGGGACGGTAAGCATTGGATAAGGCACTGGGCGACAGTAGTATTGCTGGAGGCTTTTCAAGAAAGGAACAGTTCGCTATGTGAAGAAGCCCTCTCAGCTTCGGTTCCGCTATTGACTCTCCCAAAACCTTCCTATATTCTTCTGACATTAATCGATGGGTGTGCTGACCGTCATGTTTTTGGAGGTCCTTAGGCTATGAAGAAGCTTCTTGTAATCCTTTCTGTTGCATTTGTCGCTTTCGCTACTCCGTCGATCGCCGACTTTTATGATTTCGACGGTTTGATTGTCGACATCGAGTACTCTGCCGGCACTGGAGACAACGAGGCAATGCTGGTGCTCACTTTCGGCATAGATACTTACGCTTTTCTTTATTCCTGGGACGGTTCGGCTACTGGCCTGGACATGCTCCAGACGGTCGATGCGGCTTCGACGGACATGACGATCACTTATGGGGCCGGCAATACTATCGACACAATAAGCTACGACGGCAACTCGGGAGGCGGTGTGGTACCTACCAGCTGGTGGACGATTTTTCTGAGCACTGACGGTACATCGTGGTCATTCCAGCTCGATGCGCCACCGCATCCGGACGACTATGACCTGACTGACGGGGATTTTAATGGCTATGGTCTTCAAACAACGATCAATGGCCAGGGAACCAAGCCCGTCACCCCCGTGGTCCCTGAACCCGGCACCGCCGCGTTACTGATCATCGGCGGAGTTGTAGCGTGGGGACGCGCAAGGAAGCGCCTGGGCTGAGTTGACCCGCAGTTTTTGTCGGATACTCGTACGCAATGCTACCTCAATGGATTATCGCAAAGAAGCGTGACGGGCAAGCCCTGACAGAAGAGGAAATCCACTTCTTCATAGAAGGGTACGGAAGCGGCGACATTCCCGACTACCAGATGTCCGCCCTCGCCATGGCCATCTACTTCCAGGACATGACTTTCGGCGAAACTGCCGTACTTACCGACACAATGATGAATTCGGGTTCCGTCCTCGACACTTCATCCATAGACGCTCCAACCGCCGATAAGCACTCGACGGGTGGCGTGGGCGACAAGGTCTCGCTCATACTTGCGCCGCTGGTCGCCTGCGCGGGAATCGCGGTGCCGATGATCTCCGGCCGCGGGCTGGGAATCACCGGGGGCACACTCGACAAGCTCGAATCCATACCCGGATACCGGACCGATCTCTCGACCGACGAGTTCCTGGCGACCATCCGCGAATGCGGTTGCTCGATCATTGGGCAGACAGCGGAGCTGGCACCCGTTGACAAGAAGCTCTATGCGCTGCGGGACGTGACAGGAACCGTTCCTTCAATACCCCTGATTACCGCCAGCATAATGTCAAAGAAGCTGGCGGAGAACACCGATGCCCTCGTGTTGGATGTCAAGTGGGGCAAAGGCGCGTTTATGAAGACCCTGGAGGATGCCACGCGCCTGGCCGAGACAATGGTCGAGGTGGGCACGAAGATGGGAAGAAAGATGGCGGCCCTGCTGACTGATATGAACCAGCCGCTGGGGCATACAGCCGGGAACGCGCTCGAGATTGTGGAGACCATCGAATCCCTGCGTGGCGACGGACCGGAAGATCTCATGACCGTGACCCTTGAACTATCGGCCTGCATGCTGACACTCACGGATAAGGCGGCGAACCTCGATGAGGCAAGGGACATGCTGCACGGGTTCATTGCCTCGGGAATGGCCCTCGAGAAGTTCAGGACGATGGTACGTTTGCAGGGGGGCGACCCGGGTATAACCGATGACACGTCCCTCTTGCCGGCGGCCGAGATGCAACGTGATTTCCCGGCGCCCGCATCCGGGTACATCAGCGCCGTCAATGCCGAGACGATAGGAAAAGCCTGCATCGTGCTTGGCGCAGGCAGACGCGAAGTGGAAGACAATATCGATCACGCGGTGGGGGTATCCGGATTGGTGAAAATCGGACAGGAAGTGAAAGAGGGTGACAAGCTCTTGACCCTGCATTCCAACAACCCTGAGAGGGCCGCGGAAGCGGAGGCAATGCTGGCAAATGCCTTCGAGATATCCACAGACAGGCCTGATGAGCCCGAACTGATAGCTGCGAGGATATCGGGAGATGACAGATCATGAACCGACCCGAAGACATCGACTTGCTTGAGAAAGCTGCGGCTGCAACCACAAACGCTCACGCGCCCTATTCCGGGTTCCAGGTTGGAGCAGCGGTCGAAACCGACGACGGAACCGTGTTCGTTGGCTGCAATGTGGAGAATGCTTCTTATGGACTCACAATGTGCGCGGAACGAACAGCCATATTCAGTGCCGTGGCAGAAGGACATCGCAGTTTCGCACGAATCGCAGTCGTTGCGTCGGGTGACACACTCCCCTACCCCTGCGGCGCCTGCAGACAGGTTTTATCGGAGTTCTGTGATGACGACATGAAGGTGCTGGTGGCGGCGGCAGACAACCTGGAGGATTACAAAACGGTAACACTGGGAGACCTTTTGCCTCACGCGTTCAGACTTGAGAAACCGTAGCCGGGAACCATGGCCACCCATGACAGCACGGAGGCCATCAGTTTTTTTTGGAGATAAGAAGTATCGAGTGCAAAGATGCGGCGGAGGCCCGCCGCACTCCATGCTGGCGCACTCTTATTTGGAGCGCGGCGGGCCTCCGCCGCACAGGGCAACAGGGAGCTACTTCCAAGTAGGGTAGACACAATGGGAAAAACGTTCGTACTCGACACAAATGTGCTTTTACACAATGCCGACTGCATTGAGAGTTTTGAAGACAACACCGTAATAATCCCGATGGGAGTGATTGAGGAGCTCGACAGGTTCAAGTCACACAATGATGAACTTGGGCGAAACGCAAGGCAGGTGATACGCAGGCTGGATGCACTCAGGTCTGAGGGCAACCTTCGCGACGGCGTACCTCTCAACAAGGACGGAGTTCTCAGGATCACCTCCGGTGGCGCGAACGGAAAAGAACTGGGGCTCAGCCAGGACGTAACCGATAACCGTATTCTTGTCTCGGCTTACGCGATTCACCAGAAGGGCGAGCGCGTCATCTTCGTGAGCAAGGATATCAACGCCCGGCTTAAGGCGGATGCTCTCGGTCTTGAGGCCAAGGACTTTGAGAAGGAGAAGATCAATTTTGATGAACTCTACTCGGGCTATTCAGAAGTAACGGTAGCCAGCGGCGTCATTGATCAGTTCTATAAATCCAAGGTACTCGAACAGGACGGCCTTGGACGGTATCCCAACGAATTCGTTCTCCTTGTTGACAAGAGCAACAAGAAGCGAACCGCCCTTGGAAGGGCTGTGGCCCCCGGAGCCATAACCCACCTTGAAAGCAAGTACGAGCACGCGTGGAACGTGCAGGCACGTAACAAGGAGCAACGCCTTGCAATCGAGTTGCTGATGCACCCGGAAGTACAGATCGTGACCCTCCTCGGCCAGGCCGGAACGGGCAAGACCCTACTCGCGCTCGCAGCTGCACTCCAGGTGGTGCAGAAAAACCACAGGTATGACCGTATACTGGTTTCCAGGCCGGTGGTTCCTCTGGGCAAGGACATCGGATATCTTCCGGGTGCAAAGGAAGAAAAGCTCTCGCACTGGATGCAGCCCATTTTCGACAATCTTACCTACCTGCTCAGGGAAGCTACAACCGGCACGGGGCGAAAGAAGAAAACGCACTCCACGATTCAGTCTCGCATAGAGAAGCTTATGGGCGACAACATTCTCGTGCTGGAAGCCCTGACTTATATCAGGGGAAGATCAATACCGCGGCAGTACGTAATAGTCGACGAAGCCCAGAACCTGACCCCACACGAAGTCAAAACGATAATCAGCCGCGCCGGGGAAGGAACAAAGATGGTTCTGACCGGCGACCCGTACCAGATCGATAACCCATACCTGGATGCATCCAGCAACGGCCTGACCTACGTCGCAGAGCAGTTGAAGGTGCACAAGGTTCACGGACACGTCACCCTCAGGTCCAGCGAACGCAGCGCCCTCGCCGCAATCGCAGCCGAGTACCTGTAAGAACTTGGCTTGGCCAGAACGGTTCAGCAAGCACAGCCGTGAAGAAACTGTCATCCTGAGCGTAGCGTAGCGTAGTCGAAGGATCTCGGCTATCAGCAGACCATTAGATCCCTCGGCAAGCTCGGGATGACATTAACCGGGCAATGAGCGTGTATTTGCAAACTTCAGAGCGACGACGCCTTTACTTTTCGAGAAGAGGATCGTGCTCTGTCGTTGCTGGATCGTTCCTATTCAGGTGAGAAGTTTGTAGATGGACTCATCCTTCATCTTGATTTCTTCGGGTGACAGGTCCATCAGTTCGTGTGGAAACACGATCCACCGGTCTGTCTGTCGATAGCAGAAATCCGGGGAGACATCAGTCTGGTTGTGCCCTTCCCTCTGGTACAGGGTTGCTACTTTCACGTGGCCTGTCCTGGCGCTCAAGATTCGTCTCACTTCCTGGACAGTCCAACCCGTATCGAAAATATCATCCACAACCAACACGCGGCTTTCGCCGTCAATTCGTTCGAGAACGTCACCCAGATTGTCGACCGTGACCTTGGTACGCCGGCCTATGCCCGAATAGGATTCCGCCTTGACGACCGCATGGTATGTTTCGATGCCTTTGTAGAGCAGGAATTCGTGAACAACAATGCCTACGGGAGTTCCCCCCCTCCATAAAACAAGAATCACATCCGGACGATAGCCTGACCTGTAGATCTGATCGGCCAGGCAGAAGCTGTCACGAACGAGATCGTTAGACTCTATGAACTCCTTATCACTCATTCTGCTCCTTACCGCTCTCTAGAAAGGGAATCAGGAATCACCCCTGTGACAGTACGTGCGATGCACCAGGATGCCGACAGGTATTTACGACCCATCCGCATGGTCCACCTCGTAGCGGTGGACCTACTTCTGTTCTGCAGTACGTCCACCGCTACGAGGTGGACGCAATATCAGTTACTCTTAAAGAACACATGCGTGTTCTTCGGGATCGAGTTCTCGTTAATCGCGTCACCTTTCAACATGGTTCCATCAGTCAGCCGGTAAACTGTCGTCCGCGAATTCCAGGCATCCCCGCAAATATCGAATGCACTCCTGTGTGAGGTTATCCGTCCCCCGTAAATGTAGCCCAGCAACACTTTTGTGTCGGTCGGCAGCTTCGCAACGTTTCCTGCCCCGATCTCATCTCCACGCCTGATCTTCCCGTCAGGCAGGAAGTAGATAGTGGTTTTCGCGTTCGCGGCATCTCCGGCGAGCTCCGTGGCTGAGCGGCCATTGCTTCCTGCCGGGCTCGCCGCCGGTTCGACGCTCGGTGGCTTTTGCCCGTACAGCGTAACAACTGTTCCGGCAGGTATTGCCGTCCAGTCCGATATCTGATTACCGCGGCGCTTTGAACCATCAGGAAAAGTGTACAGAGTGCCCGGGCTCTTGTACTTGCCGCCCGCGATATCCCATGCGGAACGTCCCCGTGCGATAACGTTCCCGCCGGATGCCACAGTACCGGAAGAGATTCCGGACGAGATTCGCGCGCTGCCGAACAGCACGTCTGCGAGGTAGCTGTCGCCAACGGCCAGGCGCCGGGCGCGGACATCGGGATCGTACATTGGCTGACTCGTAAGCCCCAGCTTGAGACGCACCGTGCGGTCGGCAAAAAACATTCCACAACGTTTCCGGCCGCGATGAGACGACCTGTGCCATCGATTGGGCGCTGCGTACGCGACCATGGAATGCGGAATAACGTGATCGTCGGCGAGTTTGTAGATTCGCTGCAGCTCCGCAATCAGCGCTTTTAAGGATCCGTACTGGGACGAGGTCATTGGCTTGTCATGGTAACCCACCACCTCTATTCCAATGGAGTAGTTGTCGATGTTGGTCTTTCCGTTCCACATGCTGCGTCCCGCATGGTAGGCGGTCCGCTGCCGGTCGATGATGCGATAGATGCTGCCCCCCGTGTCCACGAAATAGTGGCATTCGCCGTTCTTTCGGACCTTGTTCAGGGAGCCCTTCTTCGAGCCCTCGGTGGTATGCAGTATTATGTACCAGGTGTGAGGCCGCCGCGGCCTTTCGCGGTTACGCGGACTGAAATAGCTGGTGATCTGAATGCCGGCGGCCAGGTTACAGAAAGCTATCGTTGCGGCGAGCAACGCCGCTGCAAAATGCAATCTGTTGGTTCGGTACATCACTCTCTCACAACCAGGTCGTCCGCCGTCATCTCCGCAGGAACTTCGAGATCCATGAGCCTTAGAACTGTAGGCGCGATATCCGCCAGTTTTCCTCGCTCAATCAGCTTCTTGCCGGGCGAGTCGTTTGCCACGTATATGAGTTCAACGGGGCAGAGTGTGTGGCTTGTCTTGGTCATTTCCGTATCCGGATCGACCATCATTTCGGAATTACCATGGTCGGCGGTTATTAGAATGTGCGCATCAAGCTCAAGCAGCCTGGAAACGATCTTTCCAACGCACTCGTCCACGATCCCAATAGCCTGCCTTGCCGCGTCGAAGTCACCGGTATGCCCGACCATGTCTCCGTTTGCATAGTTCACGGCGATGAAACCGTAGGCGTTGTCTTCCAGCTTATCCAGGAGCGCATCGGTCACGGTGTAGGCTTCCATCTCCGGATGACTGCCGAACATCGCCGGATCAAAACGGCTGGGGATATCTACCTGGTCCTCACCATCGTAAGGGGTGGTAGACTTGCCGTTGAAGAAGCTCGTGACATGCCGGAACTTCTGGGTCTCGGCAATCCTGAGTTGCCTCAAGCCGGCATCAGATATCGTCTGACCGAGGAGGTTCTCCATTCCGCCTTCTTCATCCATTGCCCCCATCATGTAATCCTTGAATGTGTCGTAGTAACGTGTCAGGCCCAGGTATGTTACAGATGGTTTCACCTTGAGCGTCCCCTCGTAGTCGTCTTCCACGAAAGCATAGGTTAGCTGGATTGCCCTGTCCTGTCGGTAATTGGTGTGAATGACGACATCACCGTCCTCTACACCTGCGTAGTCACCTATGCAGTAGGGGGGAATGTACTCGTCGAACATCTCGACGTTGTCGGGGGTCTTGTCGTTCGCGTACGATTCTTCAACGGCTGCGACGGCGCTATCCGCACGCCGGCCTTCCGCGCTGACAATGCAGTGATACGCAGTATCGGTGAGTTCCCAGTTCTTTGACCGGTCCATGGCATAGTAGCGCCCCATCGCGGTTCCTATCCGGCAGTTCCCGACTTCGGCCATCACTTTTTCCAGCTTGGCTATGTACTCAAGTGTGCTGCGCGGCGGGGTATCTCGACCGTCGAGGAAAGGATGAATCGTGATCCGTCCTTCAGCGTACTCGCTCCTGGCCCTGCGCATGATCTTGAACAGGTGTTCCTCGTGGGCGTGTACGCCTTCGTCCTGTAGCAATCCGAACAAGTGAAGTACGCTTTCGTTCTGCTTCCAGTTGGCGACAAGGTTGCGCCATTTCTCGACATCGAAAAGCGCGCCCGTCCTCAGCCCATCGTCGATTCTCTTGAGCTCCTGGATCACGATACGCCCGGCTCCCATGTTCAGGTGCCCCACTTCGCTGGATCCCTGGTAACCGTCCGGAAGGCCCACAGCTTCACCGGAGCATTCCAGCGTGGTCCAGGGGTAATTCTCTTTATACGAGTCAGTGTTAGGCGTGTCGGCGGCAGCTACCGCATTTCCTTCAGTTTCCTCACGCAGCCCCCATCCGTCTCGAATTATCAGCGCTACCGGTCGTCGCATATCACTATCTTTCTAAAGGTCGTCTTCTGAGTTGCTCAATGTACTCCTGTCCAAGCCGGGAAAGTATCCCATCCCCAACCGGGAAGCAGTATTGAATCCGATGCGCCATGTTTCGGCAAGCGTTTTCGCCAGAAGAACCAGAGAACAGGCCTCGGGGCGTTAACTACGGACGTTCGTACTATCACGATTGGAACTGTTTGTAGTCACGCCCGCAAGGACCGCTCTTTAGAGCCTATTCCCCCATCAACCATTAACCATCAACCATTCTCCCCACGAGCCATCTGCGTTGTGAAACAGATCAACGGGGGCAGGGTGAAACGGGGGTACCAAATCCTGTTTACCCCACAGCACAAGGGGTTAGGCGCTAGGTGTTAGTAGCTAGGATTCTGGAACAGCGCAAATCGACGCCACGGTTTTGAGTGGGATACGAGGCAGGCATCGCTACGCGGACGGCGGACCTTTCCCGCTAACGCCTAGCGCCTAACCACTAACCACTAACCACTGCGTTCTGCGCTCACAGCGCAGAACGCTCCCCACAGTGCGCTCTTGACGAAGCCTGAAGCTCGGACGTACCCTTTCTGCCATGAGAACAATGGACAGCAAGCGCAAGATCGTTGATCGCGGGGAAATGCCGGACGAACTCCTGAGGCTCCGGGAGACCGGAAAGACCGTGGTCTTTACCAACGGGTGTTTCGACATTCTGCATACCGGACACGTGGATTACATAGAGTTTGCCAGGAGCCAGGGCGACGTCCTTATCATAGGCATCAACTCGGATGCATCCGTACGCAGGAACAAAGGCGGCAACAGGCCCATTGTGCCGCAGGAAAACAGGGCGAGGGTCTTGGCGGCACTTGAGTCGGTGGACTATGTTGTAGTGTTCGACGAGGACGAACCGGCACAACTTGTTGAAGAGCTTCTGCCTGACGTTCTTGTGAAAGGTGCGGACTGGAGCCACTACGTGAGTGGAAGAGAAGCTGTTGAGAAGAATGGCGGGAAAGTCATTCTGGCAGATCTCACCGAAGGACAGTCTACAACAGGGATTATCGAGACCATTGAGGCTAACTGCCGCGCCGATAATCCGAAGGGCTAAGATTCATGACGGATAGCTTCATCGTCACCGGCGGAGCCGGATTCATCGGCAGCAACCTCGTCAAGGCCCTGAACAGACGGGGACACACCGACATCCTGATTGTTGACAGTCTCGACGCGGCAGGAATGAAGGAGAGAAATATACTCGACCTTGAGTATGCCGGGTACGTGGACAAGAAGGATTTTCGCAATTCATTCCGCTGCGGCAACACGGCCGCCGTGGGCACCGTTTTTCATCTCGGCGCCTGCAGCTCAACTACCGAGACCAACGAGGAATACCTCAGGGACAACAACTACGGATATTCACGTGACTTGTGCGAATGGTCATTGGGCAACGGCTCCCGCTTCATATACGCCTCGAGTGCCGCCACGTACGGTGACGGCTCGCTCGGCTATTCGGATAGCGACGAAGTAACACCGACGTTGAAACCCCTTAACCTTTATGGCCAGTCAAAGCAGGACTTCGACATGTGGGCTCTCAGGGAGGGCCTGCTGAGCCGGATTGCGGGGCTGAAGTACTTCAACGTCTATGGCCCCCGGGAAGACCACAAGGGCGAGATGAGATCCGTCGTAAACAAGGCGTACAAACAGATCGCGGACAGGGGAGAAATCGGCCTGTTCAAGTCATACCTCGACGATTACGCCGACGGTGAACAGAAGCGCGATTTTGTATACGTGAGAGATGCTGTGGACGTAACGTTGTTTTTCCATGACAATCCGGGGGCGTCAGGCCTGTTCAACTGCGGGACGGGGGCGGCCAGGACCTGGATAGATCTTGCCAGGGCCATTTTCGCTGCAATGGAACGTGAACCCGTGATACACTTTATAGAAATGCCGGAGAGTATAAGGGACAAGTATCAGTACTTCACGCAGTCAGAAACCGAGAAGTTGCGTTCGGCCGGGTTTTCAGCGCCTTTTACATCGATCGAAGATGGCGTCCTTGATTACGTGCAATCTTGCCTATCACTGAAGAAAGACTAGGAATCTGGAGACATGCAACCGACCAGGAATATAGTGAGTGAAACCCGCATAAGACGACGACTGGCACATGTTAGCCTGTCGCTCCTGTGCGCGTTTCTGTTTATCGTTGGTGCTCCATTTTCGGCATGCGTCCATGCCGCCGACACCGATGGGATGATACCGATTGCCGTTCGAGGTAAGGGGAAGAATGCCAAACCCGTCCCCGAGACGGACTTGTCCATAACCTTCCCCGGCAACAATGACGTGGAAATCGTGCCTTCATCAGGTTCCTGGACGGACCTGGAAGCAATGCAGTTCCAGGTTTTCTGGCCGGAAAATGCACCAAGCAATTCGCAGATTCTTGTATATGTTAAGGATCGCGACGATTTATGGTACCAGGCGCTCCTCCCGGGGTACCTGTCCCCGGGCGAATGGAACGACTGCTCCATCGACCTCGGCCCTGATAACGGCGCATGGAGCGGTCACGGGCACTACGCGGCGTGGCATTTCCGTGCGCTGACGGATCCCAAACAATTCGGCATCAGGGTTTTTGGGAAGGGAAGCTACAAGGGTTCTTGCAACCTCAGGCACCTGTTGGGAAAGCCCCACCGCGATACGAGCGCTCCTTTCATCCGTGGAGTCAGGGCCAACAGCAAGGAGGTCAAGTGCTTCGAGAAATTCGAACTCACTTTCGAATGCTCCGACAGGTACGTCGACCCGTTTGACGGCAACCAGGTGGCCGTCTCTGCCGACTTCAGAACTCCTGAGGGCAAGACCATCACAGTTGACGGCTTCTACTCGAGGGACTTCTACCGAAAGAACAGCCCAACCGGCGAAAAGATCATGCCGCAGGGGCCACCTTTCTGGCGCGTGCGTTTTTCGCCCACGAAGCCAGGAACATACAAGTACAGTATCAGGATCAGCGACAGGCACGGCAAATCTGAATGGGGGCCGGAAACCTTTGTTGCCACGAAACCCGAGCTGCCGGGTTTCGTCAGGGTTTCGAAGCACGACAGCAGGTATTTCGAGTTCGATGACGGGAGTTTCTACTTCCCCGTAGGCCACAATCTCCGCTCCCCTAACGACGGCCGTACCGAGAAGAACTTTCCATGGAAGCACCGCTGGCTGGAAGGGGCTTCGTCTTACGTCCGTCGATTCGCCGACATGCGGGCCCACGGGGAGAATTTCAGCGAAATCTGGTCCGCGGCATGGTCCTTCGGGCTGGAATGGAACAAGACATGGAACGGTTACCGTGGCGTTGGCCAGTACAACATGATGAACGCCTGGGACCTGGACCGGACCCTGGAAGAGGCCGAGAAGCAGGGCATATACCTTATCCTGGTGATTCACAACCACGGCAAATTCAGCTCCTGGTGCGACGAGGAATGGAGTACCAACCCGTTCAACGTGACTAACGGGGGCTACCTCACCAAGCCCGAGGAATACTTCACGAACCCGAAAGCCATGGCGGCATTCCGCAAGCTGATGCGTTACATCGTCTCGCGCTGGGGATACAGCACGCATATATTCAGTTGGCAGCTTTGGAGTGAACTTGACCTCACGGGCTCTTCCGGCGAAAAGAAGTACTACAGGGAACCTGAGGTGCTTGACTGGCACAGGATCATGGGCCAGTCTGTCAAGGAGCTCGATCCCTACGACCACCTTGTCTCGACGCATGTCTGCTGGGACTACACTTACCAGATTCCAGACCTCTGCAAACTGCCCGAGCTGGATTACTGCGGGGTTGATGCATACCACAACGAATCCAGGGCTCTGCATATTGTTGACCTCATACAGAAAACGGTGGAGTTCAACAATCCTTTCGGTAAACCCGTGTTGATAACAGAATTCGGCGGAACTCCTTTTGCCCAGGGACTGAAACACCTCGACGACACTTTTCACGCCGCGCTCTGGGCATCAACCTGCTCACCCGTGGGCGGCACACCCATGTTCTGGTGGTGGCACCTGATAGAGGAAGAGCAGTTTTATCCACGATTCACCGCCATCAAGCGTTTCATGAAGGGAGAAGAAAGAAGGGATCCTGAATTTGTGCACCGCGCAGCGCATCTTTCCGCGGAGGGAGAAGAGGCTTCCAAGGTTGCCCTGAAATGCATGGGCAACAAGTCTAAAGCTGTAGGATGGATCTATCGTACATCGGACTTCCATCGCATCGACCCCAAGGGAGACCCTGTCACAACCGGTCTGAATCTCACGATTTCTGATCTCACCGAGGGGATGTACGAAATTGAGTTCTGGGACACCTCCGCAGGAATGGCTGTCAATGGCACAACGGCCAAGACAACAGAAGGCCGAATCACGGTAGAACTCCCGGCCTTCCCCCGTGACATGGCCTTCAAAGTAAGGTTAACGACCCCCCGCCGGTAGAGGCGCCCCTGTCACGTGCTGGTCATCGAGTGGCCTGATTCCTTGAAGAGGGAAAATCCAACCACCCGCGCTCCCGCGCTGGAGCTCCCGAGGACCACGCCTATGGCGTGGCCAGCACGGAGGTCAGATGGGAGGTGACGCGGCTTCTGGAGAGCGCAATGAATTCAACGATCGTTTTTCAAGGGCTTTCCTCTTGCATCCTTTTTGCAAAACACTCGCAAAACGATCATTGAATTCATCGCGCGTTTGCCTCAAGAGAAGGAGGAGTGGCAATCTACGTTCTGATGCACTTTCTCCTCTTTCTCCCCATGGCAAACGTTGCATGAATCTGGACCAAGGAATGCGGGGGTGAAGGGGCGCATTCCTTGGTCCAGATTCATGCAACCCGAAACCCGGGCCTCCTCCCATCTGACCTCCGTGTCCTCGGGAACTCCAGCGCGGGGGCGCGGGTGGTTGGATTCTCTTCTCCCCAAATTACCTGGTGCTAGTTTCATCCAGGCTGGAGTGTCAGGATGCAGGTTGGATGATTTCGTATAGGCGCCAGGCACCGAAATCGCCGTCGTGCAGGGTTCCGCGATCGCCGAAGTTGTGTATTCCTTCGAACTTCCAGTGGATGCTTTCCATGGCGCTTCTTCCGTCGGGCCTGTGTATGAGAAGATAGAGCGCATGGCCCCCGTAGTCGTCTTTCGCCTTGTAGAAATTGAAATCCAGGGCATTGATAAACAGCGAATCCTGCGTCGCTTCCGTAAGCAGGAAGCCATCGTACCCGCACACGTAGATCTTTGACAACTCCGACTTGGTCATCACATGTTGTGCGATCTGCCTGCTGAGATCACGGTCCACGGACACACCCGGCACAGCCGCCTGATCGCCATTGTCATCCGCGACCAGCCCACCGCACAGTAGATACATCCAGGCGGTGATGACTGCAGGGATCAACGCAAGGGCTGCCGCAGGTTTCGCGAGCCAACCGGTGCTCTTACCGGAGATGCGTCCCAGCAACAGAATGCACAGTGGCAAAATACAGAAGAGGAGCGGTACCGGATCCCAGAAGAACCCCTTGCTATTCAGGTAATACGCCAGGGCCAGCGGGGCCGCCCCGAGAAGTCCCAGGTAGAAGCCCGAACGGCTTCTTGCCAGGACACAGATGACAGCCACCGCAGAGCACACGATCGCTGTAACCTTGTGCGACATGACCATGCCCGTGGGTGAATCAGGAGGATTCACAATTCCGCCGCCACCAAGTGACCTGAGGAAGTAGAATCCATCGCCCATGACCAGCCAGTTCATAAGCAACCACAGGACGGACACGTATACCAGCGGCGTGAGTGCCATGATGAGAACGGCCTGGCGCTGTCCGGGCTCGAACTTGCGCGCGACAAGATCCACCCCCACCAGCGCGAACGCGACCAGCACCCACATTGCCATGTTGAAGTCCGACACAATCAGCATGCCCGACGCAAAACCGAAATAGACAAGATACCGTAAGCTCCTGGAATGTATCCATTCGGTCAGACCGTAGGCCACGAGAACGGTAAAAAACAGTGACGTGGTTGCAGAGCTCCCATTCACGCATTGCTTCAGGAACACCGGGTTCAGAGCCATGGCGCCAACGAAGACGGGCCAGACCTTTCCCGCCCCCCACTTCTGCAGGACCCTGTAAAGCAGCAGGAGCGAAGCCGACCCCATAAGCGCGCTCACCAGCAGAGACGATACGGGAAGAACAGGCGAGGTAAACAACAGGGAAAAGGGCAATCCAAGTAACGAAGGGAGAGGACCCCACCAGGCGGAGCTCACAAGTGCCTGCCGTCCTTCGGTGCTGTTAGCCGCTATCTGGCGCCGGATTGCTTCGCGTATCCATGCCTCGTCCGATGCCGACTCTACCCCGTATAGCCCGACGCAGAATAGAATCAGCGTCGCCACGAAAAGAAACGCGGTGTATTGCATTACCGTGGTGCTAGCTCTGTTCCGTGAGCCCATGTTGGGTCTTCTCCCAGTAAAAAGGATTGGCAAAGAACTGCAGAAACGCGCGCCACCCGCTGTAGCTCATCATTATCCAGTAAAAGGGCGTCAGCAGTGCATACTTGACCAGGTCGTAGTATCCCCGCCTGTAACAGCCCGCGGCACTTGTATAGACAAAAGCAAAATTACCCGCAAACAGGCACAGCGCACCCATGGCGAACACGGGAACGGGGAAAAGGCTCGTGAGGATTTCCAGCCTGAAAGTAAACCAGAGCAATGCAAGAAACCAGAAGAGCGGATTGATGAGAAACGAGAACACGATACCGCCGATCAGCATCTGAAAATGGAGAAAGTTGACGAACCCGAGGTCACGGCAGAGGGCGAAAGGATTACGCATATGAACAAAGTAAGTCTGGATGTATCCCTTCAACCACCTGGTTCTCTGGCGGATCCAGAACTTCAGGCTCGAACAGGCCTCTTCCCACGTTGTCGTGTTGAGAATCCGGGAGCAGTAACCGTCACGGCAGATCCTGACCCCGAGATCGCAATCTTCGGTCACATTGTGTGCGTCCCAGCCCAGCATATCCTGCAGCCTGTCGGTCAAAAAGTGGTTGGACGTGCCCCCGAGTGGAATCACCGCATTGAGAGATGATAGCCCGGGGAGCGAAAGATCGAACCATGCCGAGTACTCCGCGGTGAACCATCGGGTAAGGAGGTTATGGCGCGGGTTGTAGAAATTGAGTTTCGACTGCAGGCAGACAACATCGTCCCCCACACGTCTGAACGCAGCAACGGCCTTCTTGAGCTGGTCACGCTCAGGCCTGTCCTCCGCATCATAAATCACGAGGTACTTACCTTTTGCCTCCGCGAGACCGATATTGCAGGCCTTGGGCTTGGTTCTCGGGAACGATTCGGGTATTAGCGTAACGCGGAATCCTGCCGGCAGGCTCATGCACTCGACGGCCTTGATGGTGGGTTCATCATCTTCCTCGAGAAGCAGTTGAACGTCTTTCTTATCCTTGGGATAGTCAAGATCGTCGAGTGCCTGCACGAGGTGACGCACGGACTCAGGCTCCATGTACATCGGAACCATAATCGAGTAAACAGGCATATCGTAGTCGATCAGGGCTGCCAGCTGCTCCTCTGATATGTTGATCTCGGAACTGCTCGATACGGACAGTCGAAGAAGCAGAAGCTTGTAGAAGCTGAACGCCAGATAGAAGAGTGTTGAAAACAGGACAAACGCCTTTGCCGTAGGCCATGGATACCTGATCGCAACGGCAACAATGAGAAGGGACAGAAGAATCAGCATGATCTTCTGCCCGGTCGTGACGGGAACGCTGGCGCTCATTTTCGGGCGCTGGTTGCTCAGTGCGAGGGGATCAACTGCCATCAGTTTCGCCCCTCCTGCCGCGGTAATGCGCGGGCGATAGCTCGGGCAGCCAGGTGATGGCCCTGCCCGGAGAGAGAAAACTCGTCCTTTCCCCTGAACAAAGCGTCTTTCTCATCGCCGGCATTCATAAACGCACTGTAGAGATCGGCTACCGGCATATTGCGCGCCTGGGCAACTCTTTGCACGGCTGCGGCAAATGGGCGGACCTCGGTCGTCGTCGCAGTATAGGGAGGCGGTGTAACCCAGACCACGGGGCATTTCAGCGTACCCCATATCAGGTCGGAAAGTGCGGCGGCATGCCTTTCGAATTCTGCTGGATCTCTCTGGTGAACAATATCCTGCAGCCCCACGCTCAGAATCACTACATCGGCATTTTCAGCGACAGCCTTCGCTGCCTCCCGGATTCTCAGCAGTGGGCCGTAGGCTTCAGTGGAGTCGTCCCAGTCGGTAAGTTGAACATGCTCAATGGATGGACCGTCCGGGCCGCCCATTATCTCCGAAAGGGCTCCGTAATACACCTTCCCGTCCGCGTCGCCATCCATCCCGGATGCCGCGAGGGAATCATCCAGGCAGACGATCCTGCCACGGGCCTGTTCAGTCGTGATGGCCGGCTGCTCAAGTTCGTCCGATTTCAGCACGGGAACAAGAATCAGCCTCTCGCCACCGCTATTGAACAACTTCTCCGCACTGACCCGCGACACCGCATCGCCGAATGGTGGCCGCACGAAGTTGACAATTCGAGACGCGACGCTGATGCCTTGGTGCGAGATGTCCCACGATATCCTGGACATAGAGCTGACGTTAGTACTGGCAAGCTCCACGCGAGCCGACAAGTTAGTCATCGGCAGATCTCTTGTCCCGCTGTCTTCAGCTCCCTCCTGTCCTTCGACGCTCCAGCTCAGTTGCAGCACGATGTTTTCCGGCATTTTCTTAGAAACGCTACTGTATGCAGCCGCCCACTGAGCCTGTAGAATTGGAGCAACGGGATCCTTGGGATAACAGACGGCAGGGAGACCCGTCACTTCCGCTGCCACCGCGTAGTACTGGGGTTGGATCATTCGATAGTCCACGATCTTTTTGCAGACGTTCTCTGCGCCATCTGCATCCCTCACGGTTAGACTGACCTCGTGCTTCCGGGCCTCGGAAAACACGTGATCAACGTATGTTCCTTCAGCCTTGTGCCCGTCACCAAAATCCCAACTGTAGGTTAGTTTACTCGATTTGGCGTACGCGCTATGGCTCTTGAAACGGACGGGGATAAACACTGAGCGGTGGTTCCTGAAGGCATACGCACGACCTGGATAAGAGAGGAAGTGCGGGTGCACCGCTTCGTCCCGGATCTCAGAACGCGGATCGGTGACCCGCGAGGCACAGACCAGGGCTTTGTGAGGTATCGAGTACTTCTCTTCGGCACCCGGCGGCTGCCAGCCAAGAGCAGCGTAAGGTGTATACTTGGCCTTGGTGTAGACGGACAGCTTGTGAATGCCGGCCTCAAGATAAACGGGCGGCCCCGATTTCCATGTGCCCGCCGCATGCTCCCCCGGCCAGCTTGCGACCACTTCGCCGTTAATCAGCACAAAACCTGCATCGCTACAGTTGATCCCAAACCTGTACGGGCCGCTTTTGGAACACAAGACGTGGGATTGCAACCTGACGATGGGGTATTTCCACGAAGTGTATTTCTGCTCCGCCTTTTGCTCCGCAGAAATCCCTTCTATTTTACCGAAATAATGCTGACGGAGGGTCTTCGACGCCACCCTGGAATGACCTGCCATGTAGCGCATCTTCTCCCAGGCATTTGGGATTCCCTTTGCGGTTGATCTGTAAACACTCACGCCGACGGGAACCGGATCTACGATTTCTTGCCTCCCCTTTGAGCCTGGTGCGCCGTAATACAGATAGTAGCTCCCTTTTGCACCCGGACCGGTGCAGACAAGTACGGAGACCTTCTTGCCATCACTGTAGACAAGGCGACAGGGAATGCTGGACCCTGACGCAGAAACGCATTCGAAGGATCCTTCCCCCTCAGGTTTGTCACCAAGAGGGACGTCTACCAGCAAGTACAGTCCGGCGTCTTTTGGAATCGAGAAAACGGCACGACGGGGATACTCGGGCTTGAGCCATTCGGTTCTGCGTGAGCCCAGCGCAGGCAGACAGAGCACCAGAACAATCAACAAGCTCAGAGCACCCCCCGAGAAACGCCCTAACCTGCTCATCTGTGAGTATTCTTGCACTTCGTTTTCCGTAAAGTGGATACCCATCGGGACACACCCCATGCGTACGGGGAGACACATAAGTCTCCCGTCCCAGTGTACTCTCGTACACACACATTGAATCGCCCGGTTTCCGGCCCTGCTGCGGAAGACTGTTGCACACAAGGCCAAACCCTTACCGAGGGGCAAGAAAGGGCGATTCGCCCTTGTTGATTACCTCTATTGACGCATTAAACGTGCCAGTCATTACGGGCGCGCGTTGCATCAAACTCGTATAGCAGTATCATTAGCCGCGGCATAAGATCAAGAGGATGCGGAGGAAAGAGCTTTCTTTAGCTATTGCCTCTCGCAACTCCGCAGGCTATTCTTTAATAATAAAGGTATTGGAGGCACTAGACTGTACAGTGCGTGCGTCATGAGAGTTACAGAATCTTCCTTACATCGAAGAGGCATCAGGCGAAGCAATCGGGGGTTCACGCTCATCGAACTGCTCGTGGTAGTGGCCATTATCGGAGTGCTGGCCGCACTGCTGCTTCCCGCCGTTGCCAAGGCCAGGGAGAAAGCCCGCCAGACCAACTGCGAGAACAATATACGCCAGTTCAGCATGTCACTGATAATGTACAGGGACGATCATGACGGAGAGAATGTTAAGTGGTTGTCCAATCTCTATTCCGACTACGTGCAATTCACAAACCTGTACCTGTGCAAATCGGACATCTCATTCGGAGCCCAGGGGGGCAAACCCGATGATGATCCTGAAGGGGTACTCGGCGACCAGTACGAGGAAACAAACGACAACGTTGGGAGACATGGCATAGATGGGTGCAGCTATCTATACGAATTCTGTGCAGCGGAATGTGATTGGGGGCCGGGATATCTTGGTGTTTCCGAAGACGATATCGACAGAGATGGAGACGGGGTCGCATCGTGGGGTGAGACCAAGGATTACCAGCTCGCAAACGGGGACGATACGAACGGACATCAGCCCTACGACGAATCATCATTCCCAATCATCCGGTGTTTTCATCACTGGGAAGAGGCTGAATACAGGATCAATCATCCAGATGACGGCATGATGTACTCCCCAATGACTATCAACGCCGCGTATGCGGGAAACGTGTTTCGTTCCGCCATATTCTGGGAGCTTCCCATCCTTGAAGATTAGAACGCCGACCGGCACCTGGATGACACCCGGTTCTTGTGCAGGGGCGATGAGACAGTACAGGAAGAATTATGAGTAGATACGCAATTCGAGTGGCAACCCTCCTCCCGCTATTCTTCCTGCTTGCCGGTTGCGCGAGCACACCCGATATAACAAGCGAAGTTACCAAACCCGCCCAGCTCGCGCAGGCCGAGATGCATTTTGAGCAGGGAGATTACTCCAGGGCGATGCGGGAATGCATAGATATCGGCCGCCTCAACCCTCATATGCCGGGGCTTGCACCTCTGCAGGACAAGATCTCTCAGGCCATCTGGAACGAAAGGGCAAGAACCGCCGAACTCCGCAAGGCCAGCGTCGCCGAGAAAATGAAGGTAGACATGGACCTGCGAAAGCATGTTCCCGAGACTTACGGCGAGAGGCGCGGGGTTAATGGCGAGACCGCGCCCATGCGTAGCCCGTCTACCGAGATGGACAGGGCGCTGCAGATGCCCGTTACCGTGCACCTTGACGGCGTCAACCTCAGCGAATTCATTCTTGCCGTCGGAGCCGACGAGAACATCAATATAATTGCCGACAACCTCGACGACACCAAGACCATGACTTTGCACGCGGAGAATGTGCCGCTGAAAGAGATCCTCGACTACGTGGCGAGAAACCTCGGCGTGACGTTCTCCGTGGGCAACAACATGATCTGGGCAACCTTGTCGGCCGAGACCACGTCTTCTCTTCCTCTCGAAACACGCATGTACCGCCTCAGGAAGGGCCTTTCGAGCGAGGAGGTCTTGAGCGGCCCGGACAGCCTTGGAATTATCGAGGCCATCACGCGTTTTGTGCCGGCGATCGAAGGTTCCGACATATTCTTCAGCAATAAGGCCCACGTCCTGATCGTAAAGAACACGAGAGAGAATCTCTCCAAGGTCGAGGACATCATCGAGGCACTGGACATCAGCCCTCCCCAGGTGCTGATAGAGGCCCGCTTCATAAGCACCTCGATTACCGACCTCCGGGAGCTCGGCATCGACTGGGTACTCAACAGTTCCGTAGGGATTGGATCAGAAAAGGTAATCCGGAATGGAAGCGTCCTCAGCGCAGACACAACCGCCATTGCCGAAGGCGCATCAGCCGGTTTCACCGCCTTTCCAAACGAGGCAACCGGGTTAAACTTCACTTACCAGGGCCTTCTTACCGATCCGATGTTCGAGGCCGTTCTTCATGCACTTGAGACTTCAGGTGAGTCGCGTACGCTGTCTGTTCCGAAGGTCACGACTGTCAACAATCGTCCGGCGTCGATACGTGTCGGCGAAGATTTTCGGTACTATGAAGAATATGAGACCGATCTTCAGAGGATAGACGGAGGGGATGAGCCCGACCTCGTTCAGCCTGTTACCTATCCGACAGGAACACCGGAGCTGGAAGAGCTGGGAATCGAATTGCTTGTGACTCCGAGTGTCGGGGCGGACCTGAACTCCGTGAGCCTGGCACTGATACCCGAGATCAGCGATTTTGTGCGCTGGGAGTACTGGGAAACATGGGCCGATTCCAACAACAACAACAGTAATAACAACAATAATAATAACGACAATGACAACAGCAACAATCGCAACGGTACAAACAACACCGTGGTTATCAAGCTGCCCATATTCCGGCGTAGCCGGATAGAAACGGAGATTGTGGTACAGAGTGGCGAGACGATCGTGATGGGAGGCCTGGTAACTTCGGTCGAAGACAAGGGCGAGGAACGCATTCCTGTCATCTCGTCGATCCCCTTGATCGGGGCTCTCTTCCGGCACAACACCACGGACATAACGGAGCAGAACCTTCTTATTTTCGTTACTGCGACAATTCTTTCTGAAAGAGGCGAAGATCTCGTTCCCGTCGTTCTCAGCAACGGTCCGCCTGTGTTCCAGCCTTGAACTCTGAATTCTAAAAGTAATGGCATCGAAAACGACAATTGTCGGACTGGATATCGGCCGCTACTCCGTGAAGGCTGCATGGGCCGAATCCAGGGGAGGAGCCCCAGGTATAGTTCGTACCGAGCACCTCCGGCTGCCGCTGGGCGGAGTTGACGCAAACAGCGTAATCCTGCCATGGATGCAGCAGCACAAGATCGCATCACATTCGTGCGTGATTGGCCTTTCGGGCGCCCAATCGATGTTCCAGCCGTTCATGCTTCCTCACGGTGACCCCAGAACTCTTGAAGATGCCGCATCCATGGAGGCCATGAAGTTCAATGATATCGCCTCCGAGGCAATGACCTACGGGTTCACACCTATTGAGCTGAATCCCGGAGAAAAAAGACTCCTGATGGCAATGGCCAGGCCCTCTGTTCTTGACGGGGCACTGTCACTGGGAAGGGAGCAGGGCCTTGATGTAATTGACGTGGTGCCAACCCCGGTCGCCCTTTTCCGGGTCATGCGTGCCACGGCGACGGCGGCGGTTCCCTGCATGTTCATGGATGTTGGCGGAGCTGAGACCGATATCGCCGTAGGTTCCGATCAGACGGGGCTGATGTTCGCGCGCGCCTTCTCGAGTGGCGGGCAGCTCTTTACCGATGCCCTGGCAAGAGAGAACAAGGTCCCCGGTGCGCAGGCCGAGAACCAGAAGGTGCGCGAAGGTTCGCTTTTGCCGGACGGGCTTCATGCCAGCGTTCTGAGGACCGCAGCGGACATGTGGCTTTCTGAAGTGGAGTCCTGCCTCTCGGTCTACAGCAGCCTGTACCCGGCAAACCAGTCAAGCATCTCCCGGATAATCCTCACGGGGGCAGCATCAGCACTTCCGGGACTCTCCGAGTACATCGAGGCCAAGCTTGGGGTAGATGTCACGGTCGCCGAAGCGGTTAAGAATGCAACAGGCATCGACGACCCGGCCAACTTTGCCATCGCTGCCGGCCTTGCGCTGTCCGGATTCGAGAGCAGCAGTGAACACATTAGCCTGCTGCCGGCGGAAATCCGTGACGAACTGATGTTCAAACAGAAGAAGCCTTACTGGATCGCCGCCGGAGTGGTCGCGGCCCTGGTATTCGGAATAAGCGTGGCCGGCGGCTTCCGCTACGGGGCAAGACAGTCCAAGCACCTGCGAGAGCAGAAGGCCAGCCTCAAGCG
Organism: Kiritimatiellia bacterium; assembly: GCA_030744755.1. GTDB lineage: Bacteria > Verrucomicrobiota > Kiritimatiellia > UBA8416 > JADHWI01 > JASLPY01. The sequence goes on from JASLPY010000022.1 coordinate 41,374, forward strand.
CCGCCAGGAGTTGGCCCTGGAGATTGAGAACGTGCGCAAGGGTACCGGTATGATGCTCGAGATGGCCAGCCCGGTTAAGAAACTGCTTGGCTCCGGCCCCATGATTCGTGACCTGATGAGCGTTGTTGCGGAGAAGAGAGCAACGACCGACCAGATAATCATGATCTCCGATGCGGACTCCTACTTCTTCGAAAAGGAATGGAACGAGGAGGAAGAAGAGACCCTGGGATTCCGCGACCGGCGCCGCCTGGCCGAGCGTGAGGAGGAAATAGCCGAGCAGGTCGGAATCGACCGGATAGTGATAAAGGGCCTCACACGGGAGACAAGCCTTTCGACGGTCAAACAGTTGATAACAGAGCTTACGGCGCTTGATTTCGTAGCTTCTGCTGACCTCCTTGCCGACGATGAAGTTATTGTGCTTCCTGATGGCGCGGCGGAGGGAAGAATATCCGAACGTCCGTTCGTTATAGATGTAACATTGGTGACCCTGTGAACCCATTGAAGATTGAAACATGGTCGGACCGCCAGCAGGTGTTGGCAATCATTGTGGTGGCCTGCCTGGCAATGGGTCTTCTCTGGTTCTTCCTTCTCGCTCCCCAGATGCGCGATCGACGGAGCATGTCCGGCGAAATCCGCAAGATGCGCTCTGAGTTGCACAAGAAGAATTACATGTTTGGTGAGACGGCCCTCAAGAAAGACAGGGACGCGGAGCAGAAGTATCTGCGCGGCTTGTCGGACGAGTGGATCGACATGGCCGCGAGGCTTGCCGCCTTTACCGATCAGCATGGCCTGGCCAGATCCGATGTGGCCCACATTGACTACAAGATGGCGCTTTTCAGCGTACGCAACCGCCTGGTCAGCAAGTCAAGGGATGCCAACATAAGCCTCCCTATCGACCTTGGCCTTGAAGACGCCGTGGCAAGCAACGAAGACGCAAGAAAGAGAATGCTCCAGTTACGTGCCGTTGAAAACCTGGTGGATCTTGCCCTCGACCTGGACATCGATCTCGTACAACAGATCACACCGCTTGATCCAATAGAGCATAAACTCCAGGGTATTGACGAAACGTTCCTTGAGGAGTACCCGGTGAGACTTGAGTTCTTTGGAACGGTCCCCGACATGTATGATCTGCTGCACAGAATCCTGGAACCGGGCCACGTCTTTGTTCTTCGCAACGTTCGTATAGAGACACCATCCCGCAACGATCCGGCGTCACTTCGGATGCGTGCCTCGCTGGGAGCCCTGGTTTTTCCGAAGGATCCTGATGAATTGATGGCATCTCTGCCGAAGGTGGTAAAGAAAGCCGTCCCGATGGGACATTGAGAGATTTCTGTAGACGAAACTGGCTGATGCAGAGCAAAATACGTCCGGGGCTACGAGGCGGACCATCGTCCACCTCGTAGCGGTGGACCTACTGCATGTGTGCCTGACCTGAAAGAGGACCTGCAACAGTGGACGCATTCTGGAAATGGTTGATGCGCGCTAATGCGCGCGGCGTACTGATAGGAGGGGTTATCGTCCTCCTGCTCGTGTGCGGCTGGTGGGGATGGCGGGAATTCACACCGCTGGAATCTGAGAAAGCGATGAAGCGCAAACGTGGGTCCGAAGATCCGCGTGACGGCCTGGGCATCATCTCTTTTCTCGACGACCAGCTATCGGCAAGATTCAACGTTTCGGAAAAGAACCCTTTCTTCACACGGGTGCTGCCATCCCCTCCCGAGATGCCGCCGGTTCTGCCCGACGTGGGAATTGGCGAAGCACCGGTCCCTCCGATGATGCCGGAACGGGGACGTCCCACGCGCCGCCCATTCGCGAGGCTGACAAAGCCAGTGGTGCCTGTTGTGCCAAAACCTGAACCGAAAGGTGAAGTGGTCACGCTGGAGTACAAAGGGATCTTCAAGCGTTCCGATGGGAGAACACTGGCCCTCTTGAGAGACTCCAAGTCAGAGTCATCGCGTTTCTATGCCGTTGGAGCAGACCTGCACGGTATGAAAGTTGCGCAGTTCAGCCAGAACAGGATAAGTATCGTCCGTCACGACGGAACCATGGCCGGAGTCAAGCTTGGGGAACCGACCGATTTCGAGCTTCCGATGACAGGGAAAGAAGAAGAGCAGAAGGAGAGGGTCCCGAACTAGAGCGAAAGGTCTGTCATTCAGAGCGCAGCGAAGAATCTCGGCCGAAGGCCGCTGCGCCGGCACGGCAGCACATTGTAGAGTGATTCGGTAGATATCGAAAATGAACGAACAAGCCCCCATCAAAGAAGCACGCCTGTTCTCCGAACAGCTGCTCATCGAGATGACACAGCAGCTCATCGACAGGGGCATTGTAGCCAGGGCGCAGATTGACGAGCTGAATTCACGGCGCGCCCTTACGGGCGAGAGTCTTGACCGGCTCCTGATAAAGGAAGGTGCGGCGAAAGAGGAAGAGGTCCTCACGGTTCTCTCGGAACTGACCGGCATTCCATACAAGCACATAGGCGACTTCAGAATCGAGCCCGAAGTGGTCCAGCGGGTCCAGGCCCGTACCGCAATACGTTACCAGGTTATGCCGGTCACCGTAGACGGTGGCGTAATAACCCTGGCGACGCCACAGGTTCCCAACCTGTCCGCCGCCGACGGCCTGCGCATGCTGCTGGACATGGCGATCCGGTGGGTACTCTGCACCGAGGCGGATGTCACAAAGACCATAAAGCACTTCTACGGGCTGGGCGCCGAAACCATAGACCACCTCGTGGCAGGACTTCCCGAGGACGTCGACCTTGAAATCAAGGGAACCGACGTTGCCGAGGAAAACGCCGACGAAGGCGTCGTCAAGTTTGTGAACCAGATTATATCCGAAGCCATCAGGATGGACGCCACGGATATTCACATCGAGCCGTTTGAAGCCGCTCTTCGAATACGGTACAGGATAGACGGCATTCTCCAGGAGATACCGGTACCCAAGGGCGTGGCCCATCTCAGCAAGGCGATTTCGTCATGCGTAAAGATCATGGCCGACATGAATATTGCCGAGCGCCGGAAACCCCATGACGGCCGGATCAAGGTGAGGTTTGGAGCCGACGAGTTCGACCTTCGTGTTTCCGTTCTTCCGTCGGCTCACGGGGAAACGGTGAACATGCGTCTTCTGAGCAGGAAGACCATGTTTATCGACCTTGAGCACCTGGGACTTACACCAGAGCAGGCACCAGCCATAGAGTATCTTTCCTCGCTGCCCCACGGTGTCGTCTTGCTCACCGGGCCGACCGGTAGTGGAAAGACGACCACTCTTTACGCAACACTCGCCAGGATCAACAGCGCAGCAGTGAAGATAATCACGGTGGAAGATCCTATTGAGTACCAGATGCCCGGAATCAGCCAGATCCAGGCGCATGCTCACATAGGGCTGACCTTTGCTACGATTCTCAGGTCCATACTGAGGCACGACCCCGACATCATCCTCATAGGCGAGATACGCGACATGGAAACCGCCGATATTGCTGTCCGCGCCTCGCTTACCGGTCACCTGGTATTCAGCACTCTTCACACAAACGACGCTGCAAGCGCGGTAGCAAGGCTTATCGACATGGGGGTCGAACCCTACCTGGTATCTTCCTGTCTTGAGGGCTCAATTGCACAGAGGCTTGTTCGACGGATATGCGAATCCTGTAAGGAATCGGTCCAGCCCGATAGTATTATCCTGGACGAAATCCGCGCCCTCTATCCTGAAGAAATAGTGAACGCCAATTTCTGCAAGGGCCGGGGATGCCCGGACTGCAATTTTACGGGATACAAGGGACGAGTCGCGCTTTTTGAAATAATGGTGCTCAATGACGTCCTGCGAGGACTGATTGTTCGGCAGAGACCATCGAACGAGATCAAGAACAGGGCCGTCGAGCATGGTTTGGTAACACTGCGAAAGGACGGCTGGAGCCGCGCCATGGCAGGCATGACGACCGTCGAAGAGGTCCTGCGTGTTGCGCGCAAGGCTGACACGGTGTGATTTCTCCCCGCCGTACATTTGAAATGAGGCGATCTTCCGGATTCTCTCTCCTCGAACTCCTGGCCGTAATGGCCCTTATGATAATCCTTCTTTCGATCGCACTTACTTCCTCGCTGGACTGGGGGCGAAGCAAGGCACTCCGTGGAGCCGTGCGTGGAACCATCTCCCGTCTTGGACTGGCCAGGCAAATGGCTGTCACCCATCACACCACCGCCATCTTCGTCTATGGCAACGACACATCGGTCACCCCCAGTCGTGGCTACCACTATATAGCCACCAACGAAACAGACGCGCTGGTATCAAACACCAACTTCCTCCCGAAGGGTATGGCATACACCAACAACATCCCGCTCATGCTGGAGTTCCGGGCCGACGGTACCGGTGCAGGCGAATCATCAGAATGGCCGGGTGGCTACCGCGACCTCGTGATCTGCGAACCTACTAGGACAAACGGCGAGAACTGTCTCTGGGCAACCGTCCGCGTAGCAAGAGTTACGGGTACCGCACGGGTGATCGAATGATGCGGGTGCTGCAGTCTTCAAAGAGCGACGGATTCGTCCTGCTGGTTGAACTGCTGCTTGCGATCTCGATTCTGATGGGCGGAATCCTCGCTTTCGTCGCCCTGCTTGAGACTGTATACGAAACAAGCGGTGACGCAGGCAATGACATGGAGACGGCCTTGTTTGCCGACGCCGTCCTAAGCGGATTGCGCGCCGGATCATCAGCCGCGGCGGAAAGCAACCTGTGGCATACGTACTGGAACGACCTGCGATCCAACGGCGTGCCCCTCGTGACTCCGGTGTTGTGGGGCGGCTCGGCAACGGTAATTCACGCATATGCCCCGGATATCTCAACCAATCAGATGATCGGACGTGGTCACCACAGCGGGACCGACAACGTGGGCGTTGACCATTCACTCAGATACTCGATGGCCATTGATCCCGACACTGTTTACGGCTCAAATACTCCCGGCACCCGGGTTGAACTGAGGGTGTGGCCCGGTGCCGACGGCCCCACCAGCAACGACAACGCAGTCGTTTTCTACTCCGAATTCCATAATGCAGGCGGACTTTAGATGGTTATCCCTAAGAGCACAGAGCATCTTTTCGGTGGCTTGCTCTCTTGTGGGCGGGCCACCCCCGTGGCCCGCTGGGGGAAGCGGCCCATAGGGATGGGCCGCCCACATGCCCTGCCCAATATGCCATTCACGTTTGGACGGTCCACCAATGCCTTCACCCTCATCGAAATGATTGCCGTTCTTGCCATCCTCGCGGTGATTGTTGCCTTCCTTGTGACCATCTTCTCGTACGGAGATGATGCCGTACGCACCAGCACCGGCAGGGCGGATAGCAGGATGGCTGCGAGGGCTGCATTGAACATCTTGAGCCGTGATATCGAGAATGCCATGGCAAATCCATCATCTCTGGCGTTCCGCCTGGAGGATGGCGAAGCCGGTGAATACTCTTACGATTTGCTGAACAGCAACCTGCGCTTCGCGTTTGTGGGGTCTTCTATGACGGGAACTAATCGTGATGTTTCTCTCGTGTCTTACGCGGTACGCAGTTCCAGCAATTCCTCATACCAGGCGTACGAGCTGGTAAGATCTCTTTCTTCCGTCTCTCCTTCGGCGCCGGCCGGCGACTCAGGCAATCCGTATTGGGAAGATGACTGGCTCGATGGCACCGACACCAACAATGCCGAAATCCTGCTACAGAACGTAGCGGCGTTCTTCGTGGCGGCGCAGGGCTCATCCTCCGAGTATAATTCCACGAACTATGGGAACAGACTCCCAGAATACCTCGACGTGTACCTCGAAGTGCTGGACGAGCCTGATGCCAGAATTGCTGGCAACATGCTAGCCGGCGGCGTGGATGATGCTGACATCTATGAATTTGTCGACCACCGCGTAAGACGCTACTCGACGCGCATTCATTTCAACAACCGGTACGGACAGAAAGAACGATGAGCTTGATCAAAGTACAAGTGGAGGGCGAAGCTGCGCTGAGCCACGTTAACAGGCACAACCGCGGCGTCTCTCTTATCGTTGCACTGGGTGTACTCTCTGTATTCACACTCATGGTAATGGCGCTGTTGCTTGTAGCACGAACCGATCGCCAGGCATCGCGTGCTTTCGTCAATGATGTTCGCGCAAAACACCTGCTTCATGCCGCGGTTGTACATGCAATCAGTAACATCAATGACAACCTGGGCGCACAACCATACCCAACGTATGATGCGTGGACATCCGGGAACGGATCGCCGTCTATCGACTTGCTGACGGGAGATGCGAGCAACTTCGTTCCCCGTGCCCTCTGGACTGATGTGTCAGCCGAAGCGCCTGCGGAATGGATCAATATCGTCTATGGCGGGATCACTAACGGCAGGGTAGCATTCTTGATCGTCAATTGCTCGGGCTTGCTCGATGCCAACATCGTTGGTGAGAAAGAACGTACCGAAAGCACAAGCGTCGAAGAGTTGGACCTTTCTGGACTGATCGGCCTGGACCTCAGCGGAGACCTGTTCAGCACAAACGGTTTCTTCGCCCAACGGAACCGGCATTTTCGCTACGAGTCCGTTTGGGAACTGGGCAGGATAAACAACAAAGTAAACGACCCGCCCCCGCCCTACAACTTCTTCACATACTCCTACGACCCTGGGCGCGATCAGTATTATACGAACATCTCGGAGCTGGGCAGTTTCGAGATTGACCTCTACGACAAGTTTCGTATCAACGACATCACCACTTCCAACTACTTTGACTCACTTCGTGAAGTCCTCAATGAGTCGGGCTTGGAGAATACTGAGGCGCTTGCAAGGAATATCATGGACTACATCGACACGGACAGGACCCCCGGATCCGAAACCGACCCAGCGCTAAGCGACGAAGTCAGCGAAGCAGTTCCCCTGATAAACGAAATATCTCTGAAGCGTGTAAGCGGTCACCCAACCAATCACTACGCCATGTGTGTAGAACTGTGGTTTCCTTTTTATCCCGCGACAGTTTCATCAAGCAACAATTTCAGAATAGAGGTCGACGTATTCACGAACTCGAACCCTTCCGCGGAATGGTCATTCAACGATGACATAACCGAAATGACTTTTGGCGATCCAAGTTCCGAATTCCTCGTGTTCAGTAACGCGCCTGGCCAGTTAATCGCTTTCCCGAATCCTTCGTCCAACGGACCGGCTTACCTGCCCGTGTCTTCAACAAACCCGGTCTGGTGCATGGCACGAGTGATCCATGGGGGAAGTACAGCAGTCGACCAGGCCCCCGGATCCAACACGCTCATATTCACTGGCGAATACGCCTATTCCGTCGACGATCCGAGGATGAACAGCGACCTCGGCAATTGGGAGATCACAAACGCGACACTCCGATTAATTAACTCGAACTGCACGGCATGGGTTGACCCGGACTACAGCCAGGGGTTGCCAATCTTTCACCGTGATGGACCCATGGTAACGATTGGTGAGGTGGGTCACATCTTCAATCCGGGAGCAAGTAACCAGGTATGGCGCAACATCAATATTCTCACCAACGATGGCGCGTTCCTGCTGGACCGGATGACAGTAAGGTCAACCAACGAATCTACACAGGGTCTTGTCAGCATGAACTCCGCGCAGACGAACGTTCTTGGCACGCTGTTTCATGGAGTCGAAATCGGGTACTCTAACGATTTCGTGTCTGCACTTTACACGCTCTACATGGATAGCGACCCCGTGCGGCAACTGACATCGGCGTTGGGGGGGGGATATTACAATTTTGAGGACATGTTCGAAAAAGACGCTGTACGAAAAGCTTTCCTCAACTGCGTCTCATCAACCGTTACCAACGCGGGGGTCAGCGACGTTCTGCGCGAAGCTCCTTTGCGGAACATGGTGGAGATGGTGACTTTTCGCCAGAACCTGTTCACTATCATCGTGGCCTCACAGGCACTGGGAAGCGACGGGCAAACACCAGTGGCAGAGAAGCGCGGTGTTGCGGTAGTTTATCGCGATGCTTATACTGGGAAATCGTTTATTCAGTCATTTCGCATGTTAACGCGGTAAAGCAAGGAGCAAAGTGAACTACATTCGCCTTAGAAGCCACACCATTTTCGCCATGGCCATTGCACTTACAGTATTCGGCTGCGCCATGCCCGGCGCCCGCGGGAAAGTCGAAAGAATCGAGATCCGGCTGCTCCCTGCAGACCGGGTGGCAATTGGAAACAAGGTCGTGGCACTGGTACAGGCACCGGCCGCATTGAGACGCGCAGGAGCCACGCCGGCGACATCCATAGTTGTACTGGCACCGAAGGAGTACCCGTCATCGAAATTCCCCAGAATCACTGGCATCCTGAGATCCAAAGGGTTTGGAAAAGTGATGTTTGCACGCCCCCGGAAAGCGAAGTCTTCGGTAGAGAAAAGCTGGTGGCAACGGTAGCGGGAATCGCCCGATCGGAGTCGGGCGCTACGGAAGAAAGCTCACAGTTCCCACTCCCCGTAGCTCCCGATTCCAGTCGGGAGTATCTTCGAGTCAACAAATTCATCCAACAAACAACCTGGCATTCCGAAACATCTTCATCCACGGGCCTTCTTCGCCTTCGAATGTGCCTTCGGGGCGATAGGACATCTGGAGAGAACGGAAGCCGCGTTCCGGATGCGGCATCATGATCGTGGCACGTCCGTCAGATGACGTGAATCCCGTTATGCCGCCCTCCGAACCATTGGGATTGCCGGGGTATTTTTCCGCAGGGCGGCCGTGGTTGTCTACGAAACGCATGGCCAGCAGACCCAGGGAGTCTATTTCCTGCTTCGATCCCCTCTGTGTGAAATCTGCGCGCCCTTCACCGTGGGCAACCGGAATCGGGATTCGCGATCCTTCCATCCCCTTGAGAAGAATAGAGGGAGAAGGCATTATCTCGACGGAGACATATCTTGCCTCGAACTGCTCGGACTTGTTTCGGACGAACTCCGGCCAATGCTCCGCACCGGGAATGATCGACTTCAACTGGGACATCATCTGGCATCCGTTGCAGACTCCCAGCGAGAATGTCTCGGGGCGCTCGAAGAAACTATGGAACATCTCCCTGATGCGGTCATTGAACAGGACTGACTTGGCCCAGCCGGAACCAGCACCAAGCACGTCGCCGTACGAGAACCCGCCACATGCGACAAGCCCGACAACGCTCTCCAGGTCAATACGACCGGAAAGCAGATCAGTCATGTGGACGTCTATCGACTCGAAGCCGGCAAGATGAAATGCCGCGGCCATTTCAACCTGCCCGTTGATTCCCTGTTCCCTGAGAATGGCTATTCGCGGCCTTTCCGAAGTAACAGCGGCCACCTCGGCAGGATCATACGTGCAATACACGCTCATACCGGGATCATCCTCGTCCTGGATGCCGGCGAATTCTTCTTCAGCACAGGCGGGGTTGTCACGAAGCGCCTGCATACGATAAGTGAGCTCTGACCAGGTCCTGTTGAGCTTCGAGACAGGCTTCGAAAGAACTTGTTCGCCATCCACCGAAATCGAGAGCAGGCCATCCGCGCAAAGAGTGCCGATTCGGCAGCACCGGTCCCCCACCCCATGTTTCACCAGCACTGCTTCAACGTCGGCAATCCGGGACTCCTCAACCTGGATAACTCCACCGAGCTCCTCGGAAAAGAGGACCGGAAGAGAATCACCGCCGCCACCCGGCAGATCAACGCTGAGACCCAAGCGGCCGCCAAAGGCCATTTCAGCCAAGGTAACCAGCACCCCTCCGTCAGAACGGTCATGGTATGCCAGCAGGGCCCCGGAAGACACCAGTTCCTGGATAGCCGCAAAGAATCCTGCTAGATCGTCCGCGCTATCCACATCCGGGCATTCGTCGCCAACCTGGTTGTAGACCTGTGCCAGCGCAGATCCACCCAGGCGGTTCTTTCCCCGGCCGAGGTCGATCAGCATCAGGGACGATTTCTTGTTCTTGAGATCCGGCGTTACGGTCTTTCGAACATCCTCAACAGGGGAGAAAGAGCTCACCACGAGGCTCAGGGGCGCAATCATCTTCTCTTGCTTGCCTTCCGACGTTTCCCACAATGTGCGCATGGAGAGCGAGTCTTTTCCAACCGGAATCGATATGCCGAGTTGCGGGCACAACTCCATTCCGACCGCACGCACGGTGTCATAGAGCCCGGCGTCCTCGCCATCCTCACCGCAGGCACACATCCAGTTGGCCGAAAGTTTCACGTTGCCTATGTCGCCAACATTGGCGGCCGCGATATTCGTAAGGGCTTCGCCAATTGCCATCCGACCGGAAGCCGGGCCGGAGATCAGGGCCGTGTTCGTCCTTTCCCCCATGGCCATCGCTTCACCGGCGCAAGACTTGTAAGAGATCGCGGTGACAGCAACGTCTGCCAGGGGCGTCTGGAAAGGACCAACCATCTGGTCCCTGGCCACCATGCCGGTGACCGACCGGTCGGTGATCGTGATCAGGAACGTCTTGTTGCTGACAGCCGGGAGATGCAGGACTCTCTCGACGGCTTCTTCAACGGTAACGCCCGACAGATCAATCGGCGCTTCGGGCTTGCTGCCCCGGGCAACGTCACGATGCATCTTCGGCGGCTTCCCAAGTATCACACCGAGATCGATGTCGATCGGCATATTCTCGAAATGGCTGTCATGCAAAGAGAGATGACCGTCACCCGTTGCCTTCCCGACAACCGCAACCGGACACCTTTCCCTTTCGCACATACCAATGAACTGCTGGAGATGCTCCGGCATGACGGCCAGCACGTACCGTTCCTGGGCCTCGCAGCACCAGATCTCCATGGGGCTCATCGAGATATCTTCGTTGTGCACGTCACGCAGTTGAAATGCTCCGCCTGTTTCAGCAATCAGTTCCGGACAGCCATTGGAAAGCCCTCCGGCGCCTATGTCGTGGATGCTGAGAACGGGATTGTCCTCACCCATGGCGATGCAGGCGTCTATTACTTCCTGGCACCTGCGTTCGACTTCGGCATTGCCCCTTTGGACCGAATCAAAATCGAGGTCCGCGGCATTGCTGCCGGTTGCCATGGACGACGCCGCGCCTCCGCCGAGTCCAATCCTCATGGCGGGCCCGCCGATCTGGATAATCGAGGCCTCCGCGGGAATGTCCTTCTTGTGCACGTTCACGCGCTTAATATTCCCCATTCCCCCTGCAACCATGATTGGCTTGTGATACCCGCGATATCTGCCCTGGTAGGTATCCTCAAGAGTCTTGAACAGCCCTAACAGCTGGGGGCGGCCGAACTCGTTGCCAAAGCTTGCTCCTCCTAAGGGCCCATCGGTCATAATCTCCAGGGACGAAGCCAGGCGCGACGGGAACTCGGTGAAATCTTTCTCCCAGGGCATGAGGAACCCGGGAACTCTCAGGTTGGAAACCATGAAGCCGGAGAGGCCGGCCTTGCTCTTGCTCCCTGTACCGGTCGCGCTTTCATCTCTTATCTCGCCTCCAACGCCGGTGGCGGCTCCGGGGAAAGGAGAGATCGCGGTGGGATGGTTGTGTGTTTCGACTTTCATCACCATATCGATGTGCGTAGGGGTGAATGAATAGGTGGCACTACCGTCGCGCCTGACCTCGAACCACTCGTCGTCGCTGCCTTCAAGAACGCCTGAGTTGTCCTTGTAGGCCACAAGCGTACCATCGGGATGCAGCTCATGTGTATTGCGGATCATGTCAAACAGGGATTCATCACGTGGCTCACCGTCGATGGTCCAGTCGGCATTGAAAATCTTGTGACGGCAGTGCTCGGAATTGACCTGGCCGAACATTACCAGTTCCGTATCCGTGGGATTGCGTTCTATTGCCCGGTACGAGTCATAGAGATATGTCATCTCGTCTTCGCTCAACGCCAACCCCATCTCCACGTTGGCTCTTCTAAGTGCATCAATCCCACCCGTCATGACATCGACGACCACGTAAGGAGCCGGTTGCATACGGTCAAACATGTCGGCAACATCCGTGTATATGCCCTCGGTCATCCGGTCGTGGAGGAGATTCAGGACTGGCGCAAGGTCATGCAGGGAGACAGCCGGACCCTCCCCGTTCAGAATGCGGTAATGTATTCCGCGTTCTACTCTCCGGACATCAGACAGGCCGCAGTTATGAAAGATATCGGTTGCCTTCGATGACCAGGGGGAAATAGTTCCCTTCCGTGGCGTCACCAGGAAACCGTCGTCCAGGCTGAAATCACCCTCCGCCGCGAGAAGGGCATAGGCCTTGTCGCGCACGTCATCGCTCAGATCAGCTTCCGTCTCCAGAAAGAAAACGAACCGGGTCTCGATGCCGGAGACACCCAGTTCCGGAAGTGCGGTGTTGAGAGAATCAATGAGTGGCGAGATACGAAAATCTGAGACAGCCGGGCCGCCTCGGAGAAGAATTGGTTTCATAGAACTGGTGTGCTACTCCCTTTACGGTTGATTCACTTCCGCCAATGCTGCGTGCCCTTCGTGATCGTACACGACAACCGTGTTCTCTCCCGTTGTATTCCTTGTGTAGATGGCCGTGCTTGACGCATCCCAAGATACAGTACCCAACGAACTGTCGCCGACCTCCCACGAGTAAGGCTCAATGCCTCCGGAGGCAGTAAACACGACCTGGTCTCCATCATAATCGAGGGTGGCCGAAGTTGGCGACACGGTCAGTGGCTCATCTTCTTCCTCTTCTTCCTCTTCTCCCATCTGCGTTATGATCGCGGTGGCTGTCCATGTCTGGTTGTCGGTTACCTCTACGTGGTTTGCCCCGGTCAGGTCCGTACGTGTATACGTCACCGTGCGGCCCGAACCACTCACCGTGCCCAATGCGTTGGTGGTTACCGCCCAGGTCAGAGGCTCGAGTCCTCCAATGACCGTCAGAGTCACGGTTTCCTCCGTTAGAGAAAGTGTTACGCGGGAAGGTTCAATACGGAAATCGTTACCGCTCGGCGAGGAGCCATCATCACAACCGCACAGAATGATTGAACATGCGCTTAACGCTACCAGAATGGCCGAATTACGGATTACTTTAGTCATTCTCGACACCTCCTTGTAGCTGAATAGTAGAGATGCAAAGCCTCTACGGCAAGAGATAAGGGATGGTGATGGGGAATGGTTGATGGTTGATGGTTAATGGTTGATGGGAAGGGGTGCCCGTATTCTCTTTAGTAGTTCCCCCGCAGCGGTGGCGGGGTCATTGGCTGCTGTAACCGCCGTGACAACAGCCATTACGCGGGCTCCGGAGCGCTTCAGGGCTTCAATATGGTTGAGTTTTATGCCCCCCATGACGGTAAACGGCACCGAAAGGACCTCGGAAATCGCCTCCAACCCCTCTATGCCGAGGTATTCTCTCACCCACTCCTTTGTATTAGTAGGGAAAAGAGGTCCGATATTGACGTATGATGCCCCGGCAAGCTCGGCTTCAGACGCCTCGCCGGTCGAATGCGAAGAAGCCCCGATGATCATGTCAGGAGCCAACCGGCGCGCATGGCGAATCGGAAAATCGTCCTGCCCAAGGTGAACACCGTCTGCGCCCACCGCCATTGCTACATCGATGCGGTCGTTGATTATCAGCAAAGCTCCAGCTTCGGCAGTCATACCGCGAATCTTCCCGGCCAGCGGGACGAGATCCTTCAGCGGCATGTTTTTCTCCCTGAGCTGGATCAACCTTACACCGGCACTCAGTGCAGCTTCGACGATTTCCAGAGTTGTCCGGCCGGCCGACATGTTTGAGGAAGTAACAAGGTACAGGCCGGAATCAACGAAGCGCGCCATTCGCTCTTCGTGCATCTTGCTATTCGAATCATGCGCAGGCATAATCGAGCTCCAAAAAGTTGCTATTCACTGGCGGGACTCGCCCGATCGGAGTCGGGCGCTACATCGAATCCACGTAGCTCCCGGTTCCGATCGGGAGTATCCCCGCTCCCAGATGTCGTCCGGTCGACCAGAGATGTTCAGAACACCTTCGTCAGGACCTCTTCATTATTTGCTATATCATTCAGCAGAAGTTCGCCCAGCTTCCTGCCTCGCGGTCCAGGACTGCCGCCACCAACCGGACTTCCATCGTATTCACGAACGGCAATGACATTTCTTGTCGTACCCACTATCAGAATCTCGGCCGCGTTCTTAACGTCTTCCCTTGAGATGTCCCGGTAACAGACAGCCTTCAGGTCACCGGAATCAACAAGCCGCCCGGCTAGATCCACTACACGGAGCATCGTGGTTCCTGACAGAATACCTGCAAGGGCGGGAAAGAGCAGCTCCCCGTCGGGAGAAATGATACCGACGTTCTCGGTGGGCCCTTCAGCCATGAAGCCATTCTCGTCAAACGAGACAACAAAATCCGCGCCCAGGTCCACGGATTCCTTCTGCATGAGGACGTTCGGAAGATAATTGCAGCTCTTGGCGCCAGCCAGGAACGGCGGTTTCGACTGTATGGAGGATGTCCTCAACGTCGCTCCTTCAGGATGCAGGGTCATGAATGGCGGTCCCAGGCGGGTTACCACGATGTATAGCTGCGGGGTGCAGTTGTCATAGGGATTCACCCCGAAACTCCCCGGACCGCGCGAAGCCAGAACCCGAATGACACAGTTGGGTTCGCCGCCGGCCCGAACGGTCTGGACAATCAGGTTTCCAAGAGTGCCGGACCCGACGGGCAATTCAAGCGCGACCGTTTCCGCCGACTCCTCGAGTCTATCCAGGTGGGCAGCCATGTTGTATACACTACCGTCAACACACTTCATTGTCTCGAATACGCCGTCGCCCCGGTGGACCATGTGATCGTCTATAGGTACTGCCATTAATGCCGCATCCGTAACGATTCCACCGTAAACGCTCGAGTACATGGCAAGGTAGCTCGTGCCCATGACGGCCCTCACGGCCTCGTAGACATTCGATATTGTACTGGCGTCAAAACACTGCATGGAGGCAGCATAGATAGGCTGGGAATCGGGGTCGAACTAAAAAGGGTCTGGAGTCCGCAGGAGAAACTCGGCTTGCTCATCGGAATAGTAAGAACTTCGTACAAGCGGGGCTGACACCACTACGTCGAACCCCATGGCCAGCCCGCGTTCTTTCAGGTTATCGAATTCCGCCGGTTCCCAGTACCGCTGAACGGGCAGATGATCCTTGCCGGGCTGCAGGTACTGGCCAATGTACATTATATTACATCCGGTCTGCCGCGCGTCGGCCATTACGGTCAGGACTTCTTCAAGTTCTTCCCCCAGGCCAAGCATGATGCTCGTCTTCGTGACAAGGCCCCGTTCGTGGGCGAGAGAAAGCGCGCGAAGCGATCGCCCGTAGTCGGCCTGGGCCCTGACCTGGGAGTAGAGGGATGGTACGGTCTCGAGGTTGTGACCCCACACCTCGGGAGCTGCGTCCAGGACCAGCCCTATCGCGGACTCGTCTCCCGCGAAATCCGGGACCAGCACCTCTACCAGTACTTCAGGACACACTTCGTGGATCGCCCGCACCGTTTCCGCCCATATGGATGCCCCGCCATCGGGAAGATCGTCCCGCGTTACGGAAGTGATAACGACATCGTTCAGCCTCATTTGACGAACCGCTTCGGCGACGCGGCCAGGTTCTTCTGCATCTGCTTTTCCCGACTTTCCGAACCGGACACCGCAGAACCTGCACTGACGCGAACATTCGTCTCCCAGTATCATAAGCGTAGCCCGTCCGTGCTCCCAGCATTCGCCCAGGTTCGGGCAAAGGGCTTCCGAACACACCGTATGGAGCCCCTGCGTTTCGACGAGGTCCCGGAGCCTGCCGGAGTTCACCCCGCAGGGTATACGGACTCGAATCCAGTCGGGCTTGCCGACACCTGCCCCGGTGGCTCCTGCATCATCGTTCATAGTCGAACACCTTGCGGAATGACTCTATAACGGTTTCTTTCACTTCATCCATCGACACATCCGGTGTTTTCAGATGCAGAGATGTCACGCCACGGCCCCTTATCCCGCATGGGATGATTCCTCCGTAGTGATTCATATTAACATCAACGTTCAACGAGAAACCGTGCATCGTGACACCGCGCGTGATACGCACGCCGATGGCGGCTATCTTCTCGCCTCCGACCCAGACGCCGCGGTTGGACGGGTCCCTCGTTGCATCCACGCCAAAGTTGGCCAGCGTCCGTATCAGCGTTTCTTCCAGGCTATTGACGTACCAGGCAACCCCTTCCCTGCCATGCAGGCTGATTATGGGATACCCGACCAGCTGACCGGGCCCATGGTAAGTTACCTGTCCCCCCCGGCCGGTTCTGACAACGTCGACCCCCCATTCCTCCAGTTTCTCAGCACCGGCCACGATATTGTCGTCTTCCGAGTTGCGTCCAAGCGTGTACACAGGCTCGTGTTCAACCAGGAGTAAGAGATCGGGTGCCTCGCCTGCTTTCCGTGCCTCTACAGCAGTCTCCTGCACATTCAGCGCAGCTTCGTAGGGCATCAGCCCCAGGTCGCGCACGTTTAGAACTCTCTTGTTTGCCTCTTCAGCCACTGCAGCCCTTTTCCTCTGTTCTATTGCATTTCAGACCTGATCACACCGGGACTGTACCACAATAGGATCGCCGTGGGAGTTTTTTGAGGCACTTCAGGGCTGCCGTGGGCAATTTTCCTCACGGGTAAGCTCTACTCGGGCGTCTGCCTCAAGAACCAACCGAATCACCCCACAGACCTTATTTTTGCGGGAAACAACGGAAAAGTACCAAATACCCTTTGACACGGGAGTGACGAATACGCTAATCTTCTATTAGTAAGAAGTAGTAATAAGTTCTGGCAAGCATACATGCCGCATGTTTAAGTATGGACAGGTGAAATTATGATGCAGTATCTCGTCTGCTCATAGGGGGATTATTCGTATTCAGGAGGCGGACATGACTTCACGACGTTTCAGTTCACACTTGCGATTCGCAGTATGGAGTTTGATTGCAGTATTGGGTTGCACAGCAGCCGTACAGGCTAACACGACAAACTCCGTCCCTGGCGAATCGTTCGATTCTTTTGAATCATATACAAATGGGACCGTCTTGACAGGCACGAATGGCTGGTACGGCACGGCTCCGACGGGTGCAGTCGTGATGACCGAGTCTTACGATTTCCCTCTCAGGCAACCTCTTGACGACGACACTCACACTAACATTCTAGCCATAAGCGACACGGTCTCAAACCTCCTTGACAACTCCCCTTTCACGGACACGAACATCTGGGTCGATGTCATGGTTAACCCGCTGCGTAGCGCAGTCGAGCCGGAGGTCGACGATGAAATTCAGCTGGCCATGTACTTCAACACCAACGGTCACATGGTAATTCGGCATCGATACTGGGTCAATGGTTCTGACCAGGCAGTACGATGGACCGAACTGGACCATGACCCGGTCGGCACCGACGAATGGGCAAGAGTAACCGTGAAATTAGATTACAGGACTACGACCTACGGACAGGGATTTCAGGACCGGTTCTTCCAGGTTTCTCTCAATGGAGGTGGGGCTATTTCCAACTTCTACGGTTCGCCGAAACTCTGGACAGGTGTAGAACCGGACTACGGCCCCCCGCCCTGGACCAACGGCAGTTGGTTTGTGCTGGTAAACGCACCAACGTTGACAGGCCCGGATGGAGTCAACGCAATCGAAGTCCAGGGAACAGGCAAGATTGACGATCTCGTCGTAACGAACGGTGAGGTGTTTGCTTCAACCCGCTGGAAAGTCGCAACCACCGCGGGTACGGGCGGCGACATCTACCCCGGTGGCGACGTAATGATTCCTGACGGCGACGACGTAACCTTCACAATCACGCCAGATCCCGGATACGCAATTGACGACGTCCTCGTAGACAGTGTCAGCACTGGTGCGGTTTCTTCCGTGAGTTTCCTCAACGTGACCAGCGAACACGAACTGGTCGCCAGCTTCGTCGCCACAAGCGGTCTCGGCACGCCGCATGACTGGCTGGATACGTATGCGACCAACCCCATAGTCGACTACGACGCTGCCGACCTTGAGGACTGGGATGGCGATGGCGCCCTTAACTGGGAAGAACGTGTCGCGGGAACGCTCCCGGATGACACCAACTCCGTATTCGAGATACTCGACGTCATGTTCCTCGACGGCTCCAACAAGGTTGTGTGGTTCGGTACAACCAACTTCGGCGTGACAACGCCGTTCAGCATGTACCGCAGCACGAACGATCTGACCGCGGACGAATGGGACCTGATCGAGAGCAACACGCTGCCTCGTGCAGCCGACGGTACCAACATCTACTGGGATACGACGGCTCCCGACGGCTTGCCGGCATACTACCAGCCAACGATCATCTGGGTAGTTGAGTAAGGCGAAGCTCTCGTAGAAGGGATGAATCTAAAGCGCGGCATGGTGGGAACGCCATGCCGCGTTTTTTCATGGCCCACCCGACTGGCATCGCGATATAATATGAGTAGTTGAAGATCGGGACATGGGAAGGGCAGCGCCTGCCCGGCACCGTGCTTGCTCTGGTGCTGGGGCCTCGCTGCCCGCGGACGCCGAGGCCGGCGTCCCTCCAGGGCACAGGGTTTCAAGGAACAAATGAAAGAAGCTCAATTAGTCAGATCGCCTGCAAGACACGCGAATCGTGTGTCAGGCACTCTCCTGGCAGTACTGTGCGCTGCAGCCACGTGGCTTGCGCTGCCATCCATCTGCCCTGGTGATGCGGGTGATCCACTCAACACCGGACAGCACCCCTACAACAGGGATGTAACTTTTTCCGGTTACGCCGGTTCCGAGACTCTCACGGATTTCCCCGTTCTCCTGATTTTCAGCACCGCTATCACCGACTTCGTTTACGGCCAGTTCAAGGCCGATGGCAGCGATCTCCGGTTCGCGGACGCGAGCGGAATCGAGCTCGCCTACGAGATTGAAGATTGGAACCCTTCCGGCAACTCGTACATCTGGGTGAACGTAGGCGAACTGGCGAGCAACACTAACCTCATCAAGATGTACTGGGGGAACCCCGGCCTCAGCCAACCGGCTTACACGACCAACGGGGGCGCATGGGGTTCGGATTATGCGGGTGTGTGGCACATGACCGAACCAAACGCGAGTGATGCCACGGCAAACGGTCACGATGGCACTGGAAACGGGAATACGAATGCGCCCGGCCACATATCTACGGCCCAGGACATGGACGGCAACAATGACTATGTTGATATTAGCACAGTAGCTTCCTCGATCTCGGGGAGCTCTTTTGCGCTCAGCGGCTGGATCAAAACCCTGGATACTGGAGAGCAAGATGGACTTGGCTCTGCCTTCGCGGCCATCAATGCGGTTACAAAAGCTGAGAAGGCATTGCTGCACCTTGGTCCCCCTCCTCCTCCTGAATCAAATGTAGGAGCAGGGGTGCTGGGCTTCACGGAAGGGGAATCTTCGCTAGAGATTGATACAGGCGTCACAATCAACAACGATGCCTGGCATCATGTTTTCTATACGCGAACCGGAACGGATGGCGATCTGTATATCGACGGAACGGAAAAGGGATCACACACTAGTTCTATTGCTCTCGCCTCTGATGATATCTGGACTGTTGGCTGTCGGTGGAAAAAGGGTTTCTTCGGCGGTGATCTGACCCGGTTTCTTGATGGAACGTTTGACGAGATACGCGTTTCAGACTCAGCAAGATCGGCCGACTGGATCAAGGCGTGCTGGGACAGTCAGAAACCCGGCGCCAGTTTTGTGACATATGGAGAAGTCTTGAGCACGCCATCCGTCGGAACAGTGATTTTCGGTTGGTAGAGCACATGGGATTTGCGAGTAGGTACTAACATGCAAAAGCATTCAGCAGAGAGAAAGAGCACAAGGCTTGCGGCGATTGTCCCGCTGCTGGCCGCCGCGGCTCTCTTTGCTGTATCCCTTCCCGCTCTTGCCAACACGGAAAACACGTTCCCCTATGCCGAATCGTTCGAGCTCCACCAGGACGGAGAAGACCTGGTAGGTACAAATGGCTGGTATAGCGGCGATCCGCTCGGCCTGACAGCCACAGCAGAAAGCTATACCTATTCCGGCGACCTCCCCTTCCCCGACGCCACCCACTCCAATGTTGCAGCGTTCGATGCCCCGACAGAGAACCGCTTCACAGGAACCGACGGCCCCACGAAGGCATACGTGGATTTCATGCTCAAACCGGTTCTGGGTGATGAACCTGAGAATATCGCAACCACGGCCACGCCTGAGTATGGGCTCTACTTCAACAAGGCAGGTCATATCGTGATCTATCATGGGGAGTATGATTGGGAAGACGCGGGCGGAGGTTACCCATTCTCCCAGGCGTGGACTGAGCTATCACATACACCGGTGTCCACGAGCGAGTTTAGCCGGGTCAGGATCACCATCGACTATAAAACCTTTGAGAACCCTTACGTTTCCGGCTTCTACATGAAATTATTCCAGGTTGAGCTGAACGGAACGCTGCTGACGCATGCCGATGGGTACCAGGTTCCCGGTTTTGTGTTCCCTCCCCCACCCGACCCATCGGAGCTCGGCGGAAGCTGGTTCTTCTGTTCCGATTCCGACAACTTCTATGCAGCCGATAAGCTAGATGGCTTTGGCATGCAGGGCGTCGGCACCATCGACGATCTTCTGATCAGCGACAGTACCAATATACCAACGCATGATCTGACAATTGCGTCCACTCACGCGGAGGCGCAGGGCGAACCAGATATACCCAGTAGCGGTTCCTACAATTACGGAGAACAGGTTCTTTGCAGCGTAACAAATTCGCCCGTTGCCGTCGGTGCCACGACCCAGCTCGTCTGCACGGGTTGGTCCTCCGGCACTGGCACGGTATCGTCCACGGGTTCCGAGAGCAGCGTACTTGTCACCATGAACGAGGACTCGGGATTGACCTGGGAATGGGGCTACCGGTACCTGTTGGACACTGAGGCGGGGGCAGGCGGCTCGGTTTCCCTGGGAGATGGCTGGTACGATGCCGGTGCCGGTGTGACGATCACGGCCCAGCCGAACCCGAGCATGGTATTTGATGGCTGGACCGGTGACGTTCCTGCCGAAGATGTGAACGAGAACCCCTTGACCCTGACGATAGATCAGGCTCGCAGTATCCTGGCGAATTTCACTTCGGAAGGCCCTACCGAAGAATACACGTCACACGGAACCCCATACTCGTGGCTGGACGATCATTGTCCCACCGGCACAGTCGTTAACCATGAGGTCGCTGACTTGGAAGACTGGGACGGGGACGGTGCCCTGAACTGGGAAGAGCATCCGCCCGGCACATTGCCCAACGACTCGAACTCCGTCTTCACGGTGCTCGATGTCCTGTACACGCCGGGGTCCAACATGGTGAGCTGGTATGGCACTACGAACTTCGGAATGACGAATTCTCCCTTCAGCATGTACCGCATGACCGGTGATCTCCCGGCGGGCGCATGGCAACTGATTGAAAGCAACAGCATCGAGCGGGCCCCGTCTGGAACAAATGAATGGTGGGATGATTCACCACCGGCTGGGGTACCGGCATATTACCATCCTGCGATCCTTTGGGATGCGGAGTAGACACCGGAAAGGATCATCTACATGCGTACTGTTCATGTTCCCCTGGCATTATTGACCCTCCTCGCTCTGCTCATCCCCTGCATCGCTCCAGCAGAACAGGAGGAGGTCGGGCTGGACAAGTACAAGGTTGCCGGTGAAGCGATCATCCTTCCCGCGGTCGACGATGATGCCTCTGCAATAACCTTCAGCCCCGAAACCAGCTCCTTGTTCGTTGCACTCAACAATCCGCCAACCTTGATCGAACTTGAAATGGACGGAAAGGTGAAGCGGACCGTGAAGCTGCAGGGGTTCCAGGATACTGAGGGTGTAGCCTGGATTGAAGGACAGACCTTTGCAGTTATTGAGGAACGCAGGCGCAACCTGGTACTGGTGGAGATAGGACCGCAGACAGAATCGGTTTCGTATCAGAAGGTCTTGAAGTTTCTGGTTGAGCCTCAGCCTTCCGAAAACAGAGGCATCGAAGGTATTGCCAGCGACAGTGACGGCAAGCGTCTTTTTATCGTCAAAGAAAAGGAACCGAGAAAACTTTACGAGGTAGAACTCCCCACAGAGGCTGGTGAACTGGAAATAGACATTCCGTGGGACCTGGAGAAGACCAGCCATGGTATGAAAGATGTCGCGGGGCTGTTTTTCCATGCCGCCACAAGCCATCTGCTGATTCTGAGTGACCAGTCAAAATGCATCGTAGAATGCACTCTCGATGGCGAAGAGGTAGCACGTCTCAAGCTAACCGCAGGGTCCGCGGGCCTAACAGCGGACATCGGCCAACCCGAAGGCATCACGATGGATGACAAGGGCAACCTCTACATCTGCTCCGAACCAAACCTCATCTACATCTTCAAGAAGTAGTTCTTTTTGACAGGATCTGCTTGCATCCCGCCACTGCGGGGCGCGATATCCGCGGTTGAAATCTCTCACAGCGCTTATGTTGGCCTCCACATATCGCAGTTATGCGGAGTACGGGATTATGTTGAGTAGATACCGTGAGTCTCTGTGGATGAAGAGACAGGGCTAAGAACTACTTAACATAACTCCCGAAATGCTCGCCCCGTCTCGATGAGGAGAGATTGAACCACCCGCGCTCCCGCGCTGGAGTTCCCGAGGACACGGAGGTCAGAATTGAGGATGGGACGCTGCTTCCGGAGAAGTTGCATGAATCTGGCGGAATGCTCCCCTGACCCCGGCATTCCTTAATCCAGATTCATGCAACGTTTGCCATTTGAGAGAGATGAGAAGTCACTCCCGTTGGCACCAA
>JASLPY010000230.1 GCA_030744755.1 Kiritimatiellia bacterium
CGGAAAAGGCGGAAGAAAGAAAATCCGTTCAAGGGGCGTTTTTGTGTTTGCTATCGACCGGGCTTAATGGTTGTTGGAGAGCGTCAGCTTGATGACCGGTTTGTCATAGTAGTTCTGGCACAACGCTGCCAACATCACCGGTACTTTACAGTCCGATATCGAGACTACTGACTTGGCACGTCCGCTTTCCTCCAATTCCTCCCGGTATCTGCTCAACAAGGCTTCACAACGGGCATCTCTATGTTCTTTCCGGTCGACGCTAAGCAGGGCAATAGCCTCTTCAGTTCTGAGTTGCCGGATCAAATCCTCGGCCAAAGCAATGCGGACATCCGCCTCTCCGGGGTTCCGCTTCAGGTAATCGCGGAGAAAGATTTCCACCCTGTGTCGAAGAGTGTCAGTCAGGAATGTCCCCGCGAATTTCGTGTCTGCCCTGACGGCAAGCTGCATGGCCCTGCCATGCGTGGAGGAGGGCGACAGGTTGCCGGCGCGTAGCGCGGCAAGATAAGGTTCCAATCCCTTTTCCACTGTTAGACGGTAGTTCGTAGCTATTGCCGCTTCAACCTGGCTGAGAGTTCCGGGAGTTCGGACCGCATAAGTCAGGAGCCGTGCTTCCGGGCCGGCATCGAAGAGTCTCAAGATGCCGTCGGCATCTATCATGAAACTTTTCGGACCGCGCCAGTCCACGTTGCGTTTGCCTCCGCTGCCAAACGTGAACGTGATCTCGCCGTCTTTGTCTACGACGTAGACGGTTGCATTCCTCTCGTCGAGGACCATGAGAAAACCGTTGGGATCCGTCGTCAGGGATGTCAGTTCAGATCTTGTACTCGGCAGCCGCAGCCGTATGTTGCTGATAAGCCTTCCGTTGGCGTCGTAGAGGTGAATCATCTTGCGGGCGTCGTCGAGAACGGCAAGTTTTTCATCGAACCAGGCCATGTCCGACAGGTGGCCTATCTGTGCACTCTCCTTGTTGCCCCTGGTTCCGAAACTCGTCGCGAAGATTCCGTCTTTGCTGAACACCTTGATCTTCGTATCGCCGGTATCCGCAAGGTACAGCGTGGTCCCTTCCGAACCTGGCAGGATGCGTACAACGTCGTCGAGGCCACTGCTGCCCCTGGCGCGTCCGAATTCGAAATCAAGCTGTTGATCGTCGGTGCGAAAAGCATAAATTTTGCGGCGGGAACGATCGAAGAGGTAGAGCCGATCGGGAGACATGTAGGCTGTTGAGATATCCTTGAATTCGTCATTCTTGAAGATGTGATGATCCTCTCCGCTTCGCGTATGGACCTCCTTCTTTGCGGAATCGAAGTAGATCAATGCTTGCGGCAGCATGGCAACCAGCCTCAGGGAGAGTTTGTCGGCACTTCTTGGGCTCACGCTATAGAGCGGCGTTGGGGTGCTTCCCTCCAATGGAATCGCGGGTGTCTGGAAAGCAAAGATCTGGATTTCCCGGCTGTCGCGGTCGAGCGTAAGAATATTCCCCTCCAGGTCGCACGCAATATCGACGAGTTCGCGAAATCCGCCACGCCCCGTGCCCTTGGTGCCGAATAGACCGGTGAGTTTGCCTGTCGAATTCCATTTATAGATCTTCTGCTCTCGACTGTCGAAACTGATGAATTCCCCGGTCCGGGTGGCAATGAGTTTCGCGAGTGTACGGTACTCTCCTTCCAACATCCGCCGTGCGGGGAAGAATCCTCTTCTGGAGAAGGTCTGCAAGCAGCGTCTGTCGGTTTCAAGCACGGCGAGAGATCCGTCCGGGAGCACGACCATGTCGGTGGGTTCAAAAGAAGGTTTCGAATCCTTCAGGGTTGGACGTATCTGCAGGGAAAAGAGGTACATGCCCTCCATGGAGAATACTTTGATGTTGTCATCATCCTCGTCGCCGATGAAGATGCGTCCGCTCCCGTCGATCGCCATCGCCGAAGGATCAGACAAGCGTACCGGTCTATCGATGTTAAGGTCGATACTGCGTGCAAGGTTGCCGTCCGACCTGAATATGTGAATCAGTTTCTTTTTGGCATCAAGCGCGAAGATCTGTTCACGGGAGGTGTCGAAGATGATAGCTTTCGGGGACTTCATTGAGTATCCGAGTTGAGCGTCCAGAGACACTCGGCTCGTTTCTTTGAACGCGGCATCGTAGAACACGAATGCCCGCGAGGATTCGTCATGGATGACGATACTACGGTTGCCCAGCACAAGCATGTGGCTAGGTTCGTCCAGTTTAAGGGCGTGCTTGCCGACGAAACTGAACCCCTCGAGCGCCCGTGCGGAATGTGCCGCCAGGAAACATGCCAGAAGGAACCAGCATGATAGAATACGGGACCGCAACCCTGCGCTAACGATCATTACTGCAATCTCCCTGCGTATCTGCCGAGTGCCGTTTTATGCTGGCTATCCCCGCTTTCCCGGGAGAAGTTTCTCGGAATACTCACACGCGTTTCGTAGTATCCACCCATGGGTGGAAAGTGTCAAGGCGGCTCTTGGGGTGGGGTGCACGAAACAGAAGTGGGTTTGCGACATATTGTTCTTTTTTTTGCCCGAATAGTGTAGTATCTTATACTACA
>JASLPY010000231.1 GCA_030744755.1 Kiritimatiellia bacterium
CATTGTCCTCGTTGAACACCCCGCTTGTGTACGCCTGGAAAGCGGGCGTAGCGCGAACCGCCACCGCCAGCGGCCCGTATTCACACAACGCCTGTTTGATTTGGGAAACACTCGGGATATTAAATTTGGCGGTCACAAAACCCCAGGCCACGGCACGGTACGGGGTAGCTACGCCCCCAGGACAGACGCCATCGACCGGGACGTAGGGCACAGCGGCTTCTGTAGCGATACCGTCCGTCAACATATAGGTAAAAACAGGATCATACCATCCCCCTGCACAACTGCCGGCATCGTTCCCCGACGGCCAGGTGGCGCAGTCAACAACGTACTTTTCAGACGTGTCAATATGCACGTTGTTCCGGATGGCATAGCTGCCTTCATAGGCCGCCATGGCCGCAAACGCCCAGCAACTACCACAACCACCCTGATCTTTGATGGGTGTGACTTTGCCCCGACTGACCCAAGAGAAACGTGAACGCCCTGCGGCACAATTTATACGCAACTCGGGCAGTCTGAATTTGGTGTCTTTTTTCTGGAAAACCTGACGCGCTTTGTCGTCCATCTCCAGGAGTTGCGTGGCCAGCCTGTTTTGCCTTTTGGCCTTGCTACGCCAATCGCTCGGCAGATTGAGACGGGCGATTCTTCCAAGTTCATACTTCATGGCCCCGGTAGGGCCCACCTCGAAAGTCCACTTTTTCTCCCTGCCCTCCTTACGCAGTTTAGCGACTCGCTCTTTGACAGAACCACTAGCTTTGGTTGCTTTAGCAGATCGCTTTTGTTTTTTGTTTTTTGGTCTTTGTTTTTCTTGTTTCTTTGTTGTTCTGTTTGTTTTGTTCTGAGCCGGAACAGGCGTAGCGGACAACAGGCCTATACACAGAACCAGAACAACGGCAACCAACGGACGATAGGATCTCATAATTTACCCTCCCAATAATATGGATAAGGATCAGCCAAT
The DNA here is from genome assembly GCA_030744755.1 of Kiritimatiellia bacterium. Lineage (GTDB taxonomy): Bacteria > Verrucomicrobiota > Kiritimatiellia > UBA8416 > JADHWI01 > JASLPY01. Next base: position 956 of record JASLPY010000231.1, read on the forward strand.
GACGACGCAGATCCACAACAGCGTCGTCATCTCTTGTTGCCGAGTTATGTTAGGAAGTTGTGGATGAGGTCAGAATCAGGGTGGTAGACAGGTTAGAAAAAGAGCGTATCCTTTGGGTGACCAGACCCATAACCCAAGATCCCTCGGAAGAGGGGAGGAGGATACGCTCTCATGGAAGAATATACAGAAGTTGACACTGCGACACGAGCCCGAGGTGTGACCCAGTGGACGTTGGAGGCCATCTGCCGGGAGGGAGCTCGGCGGATGCTGCAGGAGGCACTGGAGCTGGAAGTGGCAGAATACATCGAGCGGTTCCAGGATCTGAAGGACAAGGACGGTAAGCGTTTGGTGGTTCGGAACGGACGCCATTGCGAACGGAAGGTGGTCACGGGAGGTGGCCAGATCCCGGTCAAGCAACCTCGGGTGAACGATCGGCGTGAAGCCGAACACTTCAGCAGCGCTATCTTGCCGGCGTATATGCGAAGGGCTCCCAGCATCGATACACTGATTCCGGCGCTCTACCTCAAAGGGGTCTCGACCTCGTCATTCCCGGAGGCCCTGGAGGCGATCCTCGGGAAGGGCGTGTCCGGGCTGTCGCCGGCCAACATCGTGCGGCTCAAGGAGGTCTGGGAACAGGAGTTCCGAGACTGGTCGAAGCGCGATCTCAAGGGCAAGCGCTACGTCTACATGTGGGCCGACGCCATCTACTTCAACGTGCGCCTGGAGAAGGATCGGCCCTGCGTTCTGGTCATCGTGGGCGCCACGGAAGATGGGCACAAGGAGCTTCTGGCGATCCACGACGGGCAGCGGGAAAGCCATCTGAGCTGGAAACACCTCTTGCTCGACCTGAAGCGTCGCGGGCTGGAAGAAGATCCCTGCCTGGCGATTGCGGATCGTGCCCTGGGCTTCTGGAAGGCGTTACCGGAAGTCTTTCCCGGGACACGCGCCCAGCAGTGCTGGGTGCACAAGACCGCCAACATCCTGGATAAGATGCCCAAACGCGTGCAGCCGGACGCCAAGAGCTTGCTGCACGAGATGTACCTGGCCCCCACGCGGGAAGACGCCGGGGAAGCTTACAATCGTTTCTTTGCGCTCTACGAGGACCGCTACCCGAAGGCGTGTGGCTGTCTCAAGAAGGACGAAGACGTGCTGTTCACCTTCTATGACTTCCCCGCCGCCCACTGGCTCCACCTCCGCACCACTAACCCGATCGAGTCCACCTTCTCGACGGTGCGACACCGGAGTCGCCAGACCAAGGGCTGCGGATCGCGAACCGCCACTTTGACGATGGTCTTCAAACTGGCAACAGGGGCGGAGAAGCGCTGGCGCCGACTAAACGGACACAACCTGATCCCGCTCGTCGTGCAAGGAGAGAGTTTCGCCGACGGAGAGCAGAAGAAGGCGGCCTAATTTCTACCCGGTCGCCCAAGATGCGCTCTGCCCAGAAACCCCCATCCACAACTCTTGACAATACCTCAGGCATGAACAACAAGATCAAAGTCATCAAGCGCATCGCCTTTGGCTTCAGAGACTTCGACTACTTCGCTCTGAAGA
>JASLPY010000232.1 GCA_030744755.1 Kiritimatiellia bacterium
ACTATCAGTATGTCGAACTGCTCCTTGGACCTCAGCTTCTCTCCGAGCCAGTTGTTGAAACCGCCGGCGAGGTTCTCGATTCGCTGCTGGGTCAGGACCTCCTCGATGGAACCGTCCTTGATTATGACCGCGGACTCGCCTGGACCTACCACGATGTCAATGTTCGAGGTCCAGAAGTCGGTCATCTCGTTGGTCTGGACTAGCCGCGCTAGCTCCTCATCCGGGTCTGTTCTCCAGTGTTCGATTTTAGGCATTCTATCCAAATCCCCTGACGTATTTCACCCTCTCACGAAAGTCGGCATGAGCCGATGAGAAGGCGACCCTGATCTTGGTCGCGCCCTTTGCCGCACCGCTTTCATCGGAAGCAATGGCCTCTTCCAGGGCTTCGATGGCTCTTGCACCTTTTTCAACCCGCTCCAGAATCTTGGCATCGTACTCGATCAGTTTGTTTAAGGACCCGACTGTCGCTGTACTCTTTGATGAAAAGAATTTGCCTCTTGCCCCGGTCTCGGCCAGGAGGGCGTCGTTCTTGAACAGGTCAAGCTCATCAATAATCTCGTTTATGAGCGTGGCCGTCTCCGCGTCGTCCTTTGACGAGGCAAGTCTCATGGCCCCAGTCGCCCGGCTGCGGGCAGTCTCCAGCTTGGTCGCCAGCCACTTGCGAATGCTGGCATCATCCTCCTTGCGGCTGTCGAATCTGTAGGCGTTATATCTGGCAAGAAAAAAACCAACTCGGGCGGTCACGGTCAGTCCTTGGGTGATGTCGACCACGGCGCCACTATTAACCGTTATAAATAAGCATTTATGGTTCTATCTTCTGTAAAAACAGTTTGATTATGAACTGCGGTTCAATACACTATCATCAACATCCGCGTCAAGCTTGCCTAGGTTAAGATTCGAGCGACTGATTATGGAATCCTTGATGGTGATGGTGGTGCCCCTCCTCGAGGCGGCGTTGTCAATCAGATTGCAGACATTGCGTCCCACCGGGATGTGAGTGTACTGGGCGGCCGTTTCACGCAGTTCCTCGAGCGGGAACCAGTCAAATCTCTTCAGTTCACTGATTCTGAAATTCTTCAGCAACGTTTCCGCCATGGTCAAGTATCTTGTGGCGTTCCTGTGCGGGTTTGAACGGAAGTTGTCCTCGACGAGTGCCCAGGCCTCCTCGGCGGCCGTAAGTTTTACCTCCTTGAATATGGCTTTACCTTCAATTTCGTCGATTACTTGCACTATGGTGGCCTTGAAGGGGTTGTGTCTCCCTTCTCCCTCCAGGACATCAGCCCAGGTATCGTGGGGGAATGATATATTGTTCCCCCGGCCAGAGACATATTGCTGGACCGCGTTAAACAAATCCGGGCTGTACTTGTCATTAAGTTTCTCCTCGACAAATGGAGCCAGTTTCTTGCCGGCAATCCAGAAATACCGGGGTGAGCACCTTTTCTCGATAATGTGCCTTGAAAGGAACAGCAGGCAGGTAAGTCCATGCTTTCCTCCTGGCTTGAATTCCTTCTTTCCCTTGACCATCAATAGCCGTTGCATCAGCTTGACGATGTAGTTGTGCATTCCCTTTTCGGCATTCTCTGTGATGTAATCATCCTGGAGTCGGTTTATCTGGGCAGATGAAAGTTCGTTAATCAGGCACCAGACATATATCGGACTCCCCTCGGAATAATCAACCAGCCTCTCCAGCGCGGTCTTGCCGTATCGAATTCCAGAAAATTTCAGCATGCTGGTACACACCTGCACCATCTCGTTCTTGTTGAACTCCTTAATCGTGTGTCGCAGGAACAGGTCCTGGAAATCCTTTGGCAGTCCCTCCCAGTCAGCCCTTCGCGCGGTCACGACCAGGCCTTTGGGTTTCTCGTTGTAGATAATGTCAAGCAGGTCAGTTGCCTCGGGAAGGTCATCATAGAACAATGGCATCCCGAGTTCCTGATGGGCAGTGCCTATGTTCGCGGTAGAAAGTATAGCTGCCGGATGGTTGGCCATTATCCTGTCAAATATCTCGAACAGGAGCGAGGTCTTGCCAATGCCGGGTTCGCCAAGAATCACGTGGTTACGGTCAAACCTTGATTCCAGAATCGTCTCCAGAACGTCCTTGCGGTTATCATTGAGGACAACATTGCCCTTGAGGTTCTCCGGGAGTCGCCACTTGTCCAGAACTTCAAGGGGCTCTTCCGGGATTTCGTAAGCCATCGGGAAGGCAAACTTCGCACTGTTGTTGCGCAGGTAATCCAGAATCTCCTCATTCTGGGGGTACTTGAGGTATGATTCCCGATGTTTCTGGAGGTATTCAACGAATTCTTTTGCCTTTTCCATATCTGGCAATTTCTTCGGTTTCCATTGGGTGAATTTGACGATTTCCGTATCCAGTGCCTGTGTCGGAGTCTGTACCGCAACCCCGGGTGCTTCATGGGGTAGCCTTACGTGGACTTCATTCTCGAAATCTGTCTGGAGCAACTCGTTATCCAGCAGGTTGCGGTAACTGATCCTGAAATTGA
>JASLPY010000233.1 GCA_030744755.1 Kiritimatiellia bacterium
AGAAGCCATTCACTATCGCCAGGAAATCCGGGAGACGAACGGGGAGAATCATACCTACTATACCGGGGCCTACCTTAATAATGGACTTCACGAAGGAGCCATTGCTTCTGCAGCTGCGGTTTCGAAAATGCTCGGCCGAAAGCTTCTTTCTTAATCCAAAAATCCTGTGCCATTATCCCTAAACTTTTTCCAGAAAAGGTTTGACCATCGCTGAGCCCAAAGGGCCTCCAAAAGGGCTGCACTTCAATACATGAAGCAGTCACTCTGAATTGTGCCTGCCCTAGCGTTCCATAAAAAAATAAACAGACGAAGGGGGCCGAGCCAAAGGACAACTATTTTTTCTTTGCAAAGGGCCATAGTTCGCGTGTCTAATAAAAAGAACTTATTCCTCTGCATCGATCAACGTTCAGCATTGAGGTCCTCATGATTCCTTTCAAGCCTCTCACGGATCTTCCTACCCACGAAGTACTCAATATGCCTCCCCATCTGGGAGATCAGGATCTCTGGATGAACGACTCTGCCCTGAGGGAGGGAGTCTTGCGAGAAGGCGGGGGTTGGGCACTGGATAAACTACAGCGGATGGGCAAGACCTTCGGTAATAACGAGGTCTTCGAGAAGGCGGAACAGGCCAACCGCAATCCTCCGCAAATGAAAGCCTTCGACCGCTATGGGAACCGCATCAACCAGGTTGAGTATCATCCTGCCTATCATGAGTTGATGGAGCTTGCGATCAGCAATGAGGTCCCCAATTTCGCCTGGAATCATCCCCAGCCCGGAGGACAGGTGGTGCACGCTGCACTGACATACATGCTGAGTCAACCGGAAGGGGGAGTGATGTGTCCGATGGCCATGAGTTATGCTGCTGTGCCGACACTAAAGTGGACCCCCAGCATCGGTGATGAGTGGATCCCGAGGCTGCTTTCCACGAGCTATGATCCCCGAGACATTCCCGTCACCCGGAAAAGCGGAGTCACCGTCGGCATGTTCATGACCGAAAAGCAGGGCGGTTCTGATGTACGCAGCAACACCACCCGTGCCGTGGCCTGCGGCAGCAGGAAGGGGCCCGGGGCAGAATACCTGCTCACCGGGCACAAATACTTTTGCTCCGCCCCGATGTGTGATGCCTTCCTGATGCTGGCCAACTCGGAAGACGGACTTTCCTGTTTTCTGGTCCCACGCTGGAAAACTGACGGAGAACGGAACCATTTTTTCATCCAGCAGTTGAAGGACAAACTTGGAAACCGTTCCAATGCCTCATCAGAAATGGAATTCCAGGATACCTGGGGCCTGATGATCGGAGAGGAAGGACGCGGGGTGAGGACGATCATCGATATGGTCCAGGGCAACCGCTTCTACTGCTGTGCCAGTTCAGCGGCAATGATGCGCCAGGGACTGGTCCAGGCGGTCCACCACACCCGCCATCGAAACGCTTTCAAGAAAAAACTCATCGACCAGCCCCTGATGCGTAATGTGCTGGCGGATCTTGCCATCGAAGCAGAAGCAGCCCTGGTTTTGACCCTGAGGCTCGCACGCGCCATGGACGAAGCCCCTCAGGACCCCGCGGCATCGGCACTGGCAAGAATCGGGACGGCCATCGGCAAATACTGGATCTGCAAACGTGCTCCGGAACACATCTGTGAATCCCTCGAATGCCACGGCGGACCCGGTTACATCGAGGAATCGATCATGCCCCGGCTTTACCGTGAAGCTCCAGTAAACAGCATCTGGGAAGGCTCCGGAAACGTCATCTGTCTCGATGTCCAACGTGCGATGATCCGTGAAGAGGCCAGCATTCCGGCCTTCTTCGATGAACTCGAAACCACCCGAGGTGCGAACCGCCACCTGGATGCCTCGATTGATGCATGCCGCAGGGAAATCGAAGATCCTGAAAACTTTGAACTGCGTGCCCGGCGCATCACCGAACGCATGGCGCTCACCCTCCAGGGAGCACTGCTGGTACAACACGCTCCCCCAGCGGTGGCCGACGCATTCTGCTTCTCACGTCTCGGAGACCGTTGGTCCGGAACCTACGGCACCCTTCCTGCCAATGTCGACATCGACTCCATCCTTGAGCGTGCCTTTCCGGAAACCAGTCTTTTGTCTTCAGATTTTCCAAACTGAAATCCAAACGGATTCGCTGGTCTTTAAAATTCCTCTATTTTTAATTTCCTCAATTTTGTGAAGATTTCCTTTCAGAAAGTTCTCCGCGGATGGGAAAAACATCTACATGTATCCAATAAATTAATAAATACAATAAATTAATTTTTTCCTCTTTTTCCCTATTTTTTACCATTAATTATCATTTTAATTTAATGATATCAGTTATTTATCTTGTTTTTTAAACAATTAGATTTATGCGTATATTTACTAGGTTAGTTATGGATGGGGTTGATTTAGTATAATTATCATTATTTTAAACCTTGGATCAATTAATGGTATTTCTAGGTTCAAG
>JASLPY010000234.1 GCA_030744755.1 Kiritimatiellia bacterium
CATGCACCCTTACTGGCAGTCGAGCCTTCAAACTCTTGGCTGCACCAGTGGCTTGGTTTGATAGTTTTGGTGTGCCCCCCATCGAGGACAACACATCTTCGGATTTGATGAAGTTGGCGCCCGGGTCTAACGGCACAAAGGCGCTCTGAATTTTTCCCGGCCCGATTCTTCCGGCGTCACTGTAACCAATCACATATTCTTCAGTTGATGCTTTGCCTAAAACATCGCCCACAGTTCTGCCGGCGTCGAGTTGGCGATCGCTCGCTCTTCGGACGTTGCCCGCAAATTTGCCGGAGAGTAACTGGATAGCGACTTGTTTCCCCTTCGGCACAGAGATTGCGCGAAGTTCGGTTGCGAGAATATCGGGTGAGTCGATATCAGCAGAGTTGGGCTCCGGTGCGCTCGCATCTTCTAGGTCCGCACCCCTGTGTGTGTTCGTCTCGTGCCAGTTGGGTTCGGGGTATGAGAGGGTTTCGTCCATGTCGCGGGAAAGCGCAAGACGTCCCGTCTTTGCCGCCGCCTTGATGTCCTCAGAAATAACCTCTGGAATACGGTCCTTGACCTTACCCCGGTCTTTGACAAAGAGGACGTTATCCCCATCGGTTGACTCGATCAGGTAGCCGTTCTTCCACTTGGTGATGGTGGCAACTTCGGGGCCGCCCGCATGGAAAAACACAGCGGTCGAATTGATGGTGTCATCAGTACCCCGGATCGGCGCATAGTGCAGATCGTTCTCGACATCGATCTCAATCCCCTGGTGAACGATGACTCGGGGAGTTCTTTTGCCCCTGGGCTTGGTATCAGTGGGAGGTGAAGTGCTAGTTCTTGCCTTTTCGATCGCGGCCTGGAGTTTGGCCTTATCCCCCGTTCGCACGAATTCCGCAGCCGCCGCGGCTATTGACTGCCCCTCTTGTGACAACTGAGCCTGTTCACGATGCGAGTTATCGACCACCTCTTTGGCAACCTCTGTGTGCGACACGCGATCATCAACAGGATCCAGGGTGTTATCGCCCCACGCTTCATGCCACATCCGTTCATATTCGGCCAGTGGTTTTGTGTCTTCCCCCCGCGCTTTGCGCCAGCGGATGTGGTCTTCTGCCCTGGCTAGGAATGCTATCTTCGCCTTGGCGTAAACAACCCCAAAACGATCGCCAAATTCCTCGCGTAGTTTGGTGACGATCTTTCTCTGTTTGGCCTGGACGAGGGTTAGATTCCCTCCGCGGAATCGATCGCCCCACAATTTCTGCAACTGTTGCCACTCTCGTGACTTAAAGAAATCACGCTCGACTTTGCGTTCTTTGCGGGCGGCCTTCTTACGTTTGAAGTAGTCTGTCTTGGCGGTTTCTTTCAACGCGGCCAATTCTTTTTCGATGTCAGTAACGGGCCGGCCTTTGGTGGGTTCGCCCAGTTGACGCTGTTCAAGCAAAGCCTCAAGACGACTGATCTCAGCCTCGTTGGCGGCCTTGTCTATGGCCCGTATCTCGTCTTTGGTTGTCTTGATCTCCGCTTCGATCTTTTCGTCTTTCTTCGCTGGCTTCCGTGCCGCACGCAGTTCTTTCATCTCCTCAGTCAGCGCTGCTACCTTCTCCTTGTCTTTGGCCTTCCGCGCTTTTTTGATTTCTGCCTGCTTTGCCTTGATCGCGCCCTCAATCTCCGGCGCCGCTTTGCCTTCTTTGGGTCTGGCGTCGTAAAGACCAGCCAGTTTTGCTTCGAGGGCAGAGATCTGACGATCCGCCTTGCCGCGGGCGGACTCCACTTCGCGGGCAACCTCTTCTTTCTGAGTGATTATGAGGCCGGTTTCTTCGTCTGTCCCCGCCTTGCGTAATGTGGCGCTGGCTATGGCCGCATCTTCGATCTCTCGTCTCGCGGATTCGGCCGCGTCGAAAATTCTGGCGCCCGACTCGTCTCGCTCGGTCAGTCGTGGGTATAACGCATACATATATGTGTATTGTGTAGCGCTCTTGCCGCGGCCTGGACGAAGAATGGATTGAATCCCCCCAGCAACGGATTGTTTCAACGAAAGTTCACCAGCCTCTATCTTTGCCTTCTGCTCCAAGAGAACAGCGAGTTCCTGTGCTTCGTTCATCCCCTCCATCTGCGACTGGTTAGCAGCGAGATCTTCCCCTTCCGCCATCTTGCTTTGGAGGTGGATAACACGGGAGCGTATCTTTTGATATGCGGGGATATGGATGCGCCCTTCGTGAGCGCCCGGCTCTTGACGGAGACGAACGCCACCATCCGGCGCTTCCATCGTCTTGTTCTTTATGGTTTCGATCTTGCTGATCGATGCCAGCCGCGCCAGCGAGAGCGCCATCGGCCTTGGCTTACCCGCCTTGACCAGTTCCTCGACTACCTTCTTCTGCCACGCGAGAATGATTTTCTGCTGTGGTTTTGTTAGACCAAAGTCGGAGATATCGAAATCACC
>JASLPY010000235.1 GCA_030744755.1 Kiritimatiellia bacterium
GCCGACATGTTGCTCCGGGCAGGAGTAGTCGCCCCGAAGACCACAGCGGTTATTGATGATAATGTCCGGCTGGAGTCGGCGAATCATCTTGAACAGGCTCTCGGAGTTCCAGGCCGTCGCTGGCGAACCACCCACGTCGAACCAGAAACCGTCGATCTTGCCATAGTTGCTGCACAATTCGCGAATCTGGCCATGAAAGTACTTGAGGTAGCGATCGTGGTTTTCCGTGGCATAGTCCGGATGGGTCCAGTCGACCTGGCAGTAGTACAAGATTACTTTGATGTCTGCCTTTTGGCAGGCTTTGATGATCTCGCCGGTCACGTCGCGACCCAAAGGACTATCCATGATGTCTGGGTCGTCCAGCTTGCTGTCCCACATCGAGAACCCGGCCAGGTGATTGGTGAGAAATATGATGTACTTCGCGCCCGAGGCCTTGACAAGGCTGATCCACTCTTGAGCGTCGAACTTTGGGGCATCGAACTTCTTGTAGAGGTTGTCGTAAACTTCGGCGGGGACTGTGCCACGACGATGCCTGCCGCGCCACGGAAAAGGCTGGCGGAGGCCATTTCGGGCGAAGCCGACTTCTTTACCCGTTAGACTGGCCGGTCCCCAACAGATGAATATGCCGAACCGCATGTCCTTCCAGTCCTCGACGACTTCGCGTTTGGCCTTTAGGAGATTCTGATCCTTGTCCTCGGAATCGGCTGCCATGGTACGCATGTCGCAGCCCATTAGGGACAGGCTGATGACTAAGATGCTGGGAATCAATATCTTCATTTTCATTCTCTGGCCAACGTTTCGTGTCATCGGCGCCGCCGGTCCCGATGCTACAAGTCCCGAAGCACATCGGGGTACGTCGGGATTGCACACGTTTGTTATGCTATTCAATCGGACCGCCCGGCCCCACGACATTTACATGGGACAAGGCCTTGTGCATCCCGCTGGTGACATTGTCCGGCGTCGATCAGTTGGGGGCAAGGGAAAAGGCTTGGCAATTGGCGAGCGCTTGACGGCACGTGATAAATCAGCAACCTGAGCTTTATCGCTCTTGTGATTCCTTTTGCGCCTCTATTTGCCGGGCCTTCCTCCTTACTATGTGATAGATGTCTTCTGTACAATCTGCCATGATCGGTTCTTTCGGATTAGCGCCATACTGAACAATAGCAGTTATCCGACCTCCACTGAGGTCATCGGGAGGGCCAGCTAACGTCAACACCAGCGTACGAATTCCCGACTCGAAGAACTCCAACTTCGTAGCCTCCGCTGCCGAGATTGCCCACGAAGCAAGGTAAACATCGCCGAATTCAATGGCGCCGGCCAACTGTTCCCGAAATGCCTCTTCCGTAACACGGAATGTCTCATTCTCGTGTATATCGTCATCATTTCTCCGAAGGGTTGTAACTACAACACGATCGGAAGCCAGAATCAGTCGTTTCGTTTCTTTTTGTAACTCACTATTGTACCGTCGCCACCCCGCCCAGATCATTAGCAGAATAACCGCGCAACCCGCCGCAAGAATCAAGATTCGCCATCGCTTTGATCTCGCAACCATATCTGATCCCTATTCTACTATCGGGCCCGCAGCATAACGTTTCGTGTCAGCGGCGCCGCAGGCGTCCGTTGCACACGGTTGTGTACGCCCGGCATGGGCGCGAACTATTGGGGTTAAAGTCCCCTGTACGGGAACCGGTTTATGTATCGAGCATAAACGAAGTACTAGACGAAGGCAACTGCATCTTCGCGAGGAGATGTGGGAAGGAAGCCGGAGATCAAGACTGTGAGTTTACGGACAGAAAGAGCATATAAGGCCAATGGTCCGGATAAGGTGGCACAACACACCAACGTCCATGGTTCAGGATCAGGGATTTTTTAAAAAGTGCTCAGGCTGCACAGTTGGAGTTCGCGTTCTTATCCGGGGAGACCTCCATACCATGCGGTCCGAGTCAATCGGAAAGCGGCCCGGCCGGTAACGGCCCGGTTGAGGGTGGAGGAGTCAGCAGAGGGCATAGTACCGCCGAGGCCAAGGCGGGAAGGCCCGAACCGATCGGGTGTTCCTCGACCGCCGAACCGCAGCCGACTGCATTGAACCCGAACGGGCGAGCAGACCGGCTGGAGGATTCGGACGGGCAGCATGCAGGAGCACAGAGCAGTCTATTGGAGCAGATCCTGTCCCGGAGTTCGCCCGTCACCACTGGGAACGGATACGCTCGGCCCTGTACAAGGGCGCCTATCGCCCGGCGGCTGTTCGTCGGGTGATGATCCCCAAAGCCTCCGGAGGCCAACGGCCTCTGGGTATCCCAACGGTGCTGGATCGGGTGATTCAACAGGCAATCGCACAAGTTGTCGGGCCTCTGTTCGAGCCAGGCTTCAGCCCACACAGCTACGGCTTCCGGCCGGGCAAGAGTGCGCAGATGGCGTT
>JASLPY010000236.1 GCA_030744755.1 Kiritimatiellia bacterium
TGCTGGCTCGCCCCGACGACCTGCAGCGGCAGATCGGGGACCTGTACCAACAGGCCGAGCATGCCATGATCCGCCAGGCGTCACAGCCAGCGCCCGCCTCCGCCAGCAGCCAGGCCAACGCTGCCTCCGGTGGCAACGGGAACGGCCGTAATGGCGGGAATGGCAATGGAGGCAACGGCCAGGTGGCGCCCATGACGCAGTCACAATTGCGGGCCATCCACGCCATCGCCAAACGGCTCGGAATCGATCCGGCCGACGAATGCCAGCGCCAATTCGGCTGGGACTTGAACCGGCTGTCGATCCGGGACGCCTCCGCGATCATCGATCACCTCAAGTCGCTGCAGCCGGCGGGAGGAAGATGACAATGATCCAGGCCGTTACAGAACCCCGTGTCATAGTCACACAGCGGCCAGCCAACGAGCTGGCCGTTTCCATTACCGGAAGGCCGTACATTTCCTGGTCACAGATCAACACGATGCGGCGTTGCCCCCAGCTATTCTCGTTCCGCTACGTAGAGCGTGCCGCCCCAAAGTTCATATCCCAGGCCCTGAAGTTCGGATCGGCGATCCACTCGGCTCGACGGGGCCATACTCGAGGCGACAACGGGCACCCCATCATCGACAGAAGCGGTCTAATGGCATCGAGCAATGCCGCCGTCTCGGACGGCAACGCAGACTCAGCCTGCCAAGCCTGCATATCTGCCAACGTTATCATACGACCTTTCGCAGGAGCGAGGGAATCGTTTCCCGTGCCGGTGACGCTGGGTAGCGACCCCGAAGCCAGGCGGATCATATTGACACGATCGAGCAGTCGATCGCTAAGTAGACGCGTGGTTTCATCGAAGTTGACCGTACCCACAAATCGGAGTGACGGTGCCAGGTTTACCCGGGCCCATGTTTGAAATGGGCAGCCTTCGTCGGCCGTGTCCGGGGAGAAACATTGAATCGCCCGCTGCTCGCCTCTGCGTTCCAGAGCCATCATGAAGTCGCTGAAGTAATGCTCCACCTGCGACAGATTCATCTCGTCCAGGCATGTGAGGTATAATCCCGTGGCCGCAGGCTTGGCCGCGTACTCCTCCTGGGCACAGATCAGATGTTGAAACAGGCCGGACTCTGCCGGGTAGAATCGCCGCTCCAATGTGTTCATATGCCCCAGAACGTCGCGAATGTCCATCCACGATGGGTTAATATTGACCATCAGGCAGCACTCGCGACCATTACCCGCGTCATCACCCAGCAGCGCCTGTGCGTAGAGGGCCGGCAAAGACGACTTACCGGTGCCCGACGGTCCGCCGAGGATTGTCAGGTCCCCGCACTTCACGCTCACATGAAATCGCTGCAGGTCAAATGCCCTGTACGCAAAGCCGTTGTCCTCCACAACACGCAGGAAACGGCCAAAGAAGGCTTCCTCGGTCACCCCATCATCTGCTGCCCTGCTGGCCGCCTTGATGTACGCCGGTAGCGCGAACTCGACCTTGCGTTGTTCCTGCGAAGCGTTGCTCGACTGCTCCGCTTCAATTGTCGGCCTCGGTGGCGCCGCGAAGATGGCGGAGCCAAGCAGCGGAGCAATGGCCAGGAAGCGATTAACGACATCGTCACCTGCATCCCGCAGTTCTTGCGTCACTTTCTCGAGGTTTCCTTTCAACAACGCCTCTTGCCGCTGGAGTTCGGCCTTGTCGCGTTCAAGCTTTGTTCTCTCTTTCTTGATTTCTTCATGAACTTGTTTTTCTTCTGCGCCGAGCGTCGCCTTCAATCTTGCACGCCCCTCGGTCTCCTCTTGCTTGAGCCTGGCCTGCAGGTCCTTGAGCTTGCCTTCGATCTCCCGTGCCTTATCTCGCTCCATTGACACTGTAGAATCAATCTTGGCCTGGAGTTCTGCCGTGCGTTCCTGCACGTACTTCTCGGCATACTCCTTTTCCGCCCGACGAAGACGATCCTCTCCCAGGATGCCCGAATCCACAAGGGCCTTGCTGACGGTCTCCAAAGCGGCATCCTGGTGTTCAGTGACACGCTTGATTCTCTGGATGGCCTCAACGAGTTCCTCAGCCTCTTCGGTTTCTGCCCCAGTCACCTCAAGTTCATCAAGCAGCTTTCGGAGTCCCTGGCGTTTCTTTCGGGTCAGGCATTGCTTGGCGAACCGAACGAGTTTTCGATCGATCGGCTCCAGCATCAGCTTGTTTGGGTTCTGGCTAAGAATCTGCTCGAACCCGTGACTAAGAAGGAGTTCGTGTTTCACACTAATGAGGTCAAAGCACTCCGATCGCCTGTGATGGGAGTGCGACACACTCGTGGACAATGGATACCGCATGCCTTGGGTGACATCGCGAAACCCCTCACTTGCGATCTGGTACACGGTCGTGTCAGGGTTCGTGGGGGAAAATGACACCCACGCAGATTTTGATGTTTCTGACCAGTT
>JASLPY010000237.1 GCA_030744755.1 Kiritimatiellia bacterium
GGCGAGGACATGGTTAACGAACCAGTCGGCCTGCCAGTTCAGTGCCTCGGGGTGGCCGCCCGTCTCCATGAGCGCATCGCGCCGGTAAACCACCGAATTGGAGGTGAAGGTGAAGAAATTGCGGGATAGCAGTTGTATCATTTCGGGGCCGGGAAAAACGCATGGCGTTTCAGATATAAAGAGGGAGAAATCCCTGCGTTTTCCGCCCTCGCCCGGGATTTCGGCAGGATTTGAAAAACAGAAAGCCGCCTTGGGATGCCGCGCCAGCAGGGAGAGGTAGGTTTTGATGAAGTCTGGCGTTACGTGATCATCGGCAGCAAAGAAATAGACATAATCGCCCTTGGCCTCGGCGAGGCCACGGTTGAAGGTAGCGTTGACCCCGAGGTTTTTTCCCTGCCGCACCAGCCGCACATAAGAGTGAGTGGTGAAGAAATCTTTCACCACTGCGCAGCTGTCGTCGGTGGAGGCGTCATCGACGACGATCACCTCCAGCGGCCGCACGCTCTGGTTTTCTAGCTCCTCAAGCGTGCTGGGAAGGTAGTGGGCCTGGTTGTAATTGGCCACCACCACCGACAGGCTGGGCAGAGGTGATACGCCCTCAGCCGTTGGAGCTTGCTGCGTGATCATGACGTCTTAGTCCCTCTTTTGCGAACAAAGCCGTATAGCAGGGAACGCCCTATATCTTTGCAAACAGGGAATGATTTGTTTCCGGCATGTTTTTAGCAAGAACCGTTAGCGCCGCCGTTCAGCGCTATAGTGATGTTCGTCGGTGCGTATGAACATGGTGTCAGAAGACAGCAAAAGCCAGCTCAGCAACCTGGATTTGGACAGCAAGGCACGGAAATAAACGGGGAGAGGAAACCGCAAAATTTTCTCGGCAACAAGTTTGCCTTTAAATCTCTTGATTATTAACACCCATATCCCTCCAAGCCACCTAAAAACGGGTGATTTAAGGATAGTGGTGATCAGGCGATAGAGCGCCGGCCAGGTCAGGCAAGCTTTCCGGAGATAATGGATGACCGTTTTTACGGACTGCAAACCAATCACCTTTAAGAGGTCGGTCGCACTTAAGTTCGTTAAGAAAAAAGGGATGGAGTACCTAGGCCGACGCCAGCAAGAAAAACGCTTGCTTCGGCGTAAACGAGCATCAGATGCAGGAACATCCTCAAAACGGAGGATTTCTCCTGGAATGGCAAGTCTTTCGGCCACCGCCGAGACAACCTCTTGCGCCTGCAGTTCAGCAGCTTCCCAAGGTTTCTCATCAACGGGCACATAGTGCCAGCGCAGGGAATGCTTCACACAGGAACGGTGTAGAACCGAGGCGTATTCCTCCGCCCAGCGCGCCATGACCAGCACGCTTGGTGGTGGGCGATTGGGTTCGGCTGAAAACACCGTCTCGCGGGAGGACAGGCTGATGACGGCGCATTCATCGGAATCCTTCACGTAATGGATGTTGTCGTCACCCTTGAAGAGAATAGGCATGTACTCCTCGTCAAGGCTGACCGAAAACTTTACGTAATAATTGATGTTTTCGGGCTGGCTACGGATCGCCAGGGGATGCAAGTGATAACAACGCATTAAGACTCCCTGATCGGGGATCTTCCACATGATGGTTGAGGGAAAAACCGAGAATTTCTCCGCATCCCAGCGGAAATCCTCCATCATGGGATGCAAATGTTCCAGGGAAAGTGACACAAGGTCACGGGAGGAAAGGTTGAGGACGGATGGTGTTGGTGAAGCCGGCACGGGGGTCCGCAGTTTTGGAAGAATTTCTTCCATATTCTCGGTGATCACGCGAGGAACGGGGCAGAGGACAGCGTCGTGGCCCTCGGCGATTCGCGCCGCCGCGTTTTTCATGCCGCCTTGGGACCAGATGAAATCGGGATAGGAGAAGAAGACGGCGTCGAAGTCTTCGCCCACGCGGATGGCCTCCATCTGGCATTGGGAGGCCAGTTTGTATATCTCGGATCTGGGACTCCGTTTGATTATAGCGAAGCGGACCTTGAGCCGTTGCTGCAACAGGTGAAATGCTGGATGTACCTTGATGATTTCGGCATCAGCTTTTGTGGTCAGGATCAGATATTCGGAACCGTCATGCCAGGAGGAGCCGTCAATATTGCCTTCGGCGAGTTGGGACGGCAGGGAGAGTTCGAGGAATTCCCGTACGTATTCCTCGCCCCAAATCACCATGGAAAAAAGATATTTCATAAAAACACCGCAGACCCTCTAATTGACGTGTGAAGGTATATATATCGAATAGCCGGCAATTTACTTTGTCTAGGGCGGTTTTAAAACTGCGCAGATTGTTCTCCTGTATTGCTAGGGTCTATTTTGCAGCACCATGGGGCATACATGCGGCGCCAACCAGGATTATTTTGGCCTTGCG
>JASLPY010000238.1 GCA_030744755.1 Kiritimatiellia bacterium
CGGACACGGGATGCAGGTCGAAGGGAGTAATTATCTCATCCCTGTGGATGCTGAGGTGGATGCTGAAGCAGACGTTGAGTATGAAGCAGTGGAGGCAGGAAGGGTCTTGGCAAAAATGAAGACCGCTAACAATGGGATGAATCTGGTGATACTTGATGCCTGCCGTAACAACCCTTTTGCGAGGAGTTTCCGCAGTGCTTCAAAAGGCTTGGCCACACTGAATGCACCCTCCGGGACCTTCATAGCTTATGCAACTTCACCGGGAAGTGTTGCCTCGGATGGTACAGGGGATAATGGTCTCTATACTGGAGAATTGGTGAGGCACATGAAAGCCCCTGGACTCAAAATTGAGGAGGTCTTTAAGCGTGTGCGGTCTGGTGTGCAGGTCAAGAGCGACAATAAGCAAGTACCCTGGGACGCTTCCTCTCTTACCGGGGATTTCTTCTTCGTACCGCCACAGGAGCAACTGGAACAGCAAGTGGCAAAAGTCGCTTTACCTCAGCCCTCCTCATCAGAAGCGCCGAAAACAATCCGCGCCGATGAGGAGGCATGGAAACTGGTGAAGGGTTCGCAAGACGCGGAGGACTTCCGTTTCTTTCTCGAGGAGTATCCTGACAGCAGCCTTGCCGGGGCGGCCCGCATCAAGTTGCGCAGACTGCAACGGGGGCAGGCCGCGGCTGAAACCGAAGCGGCCCGTCCGGCTGAGGAAAAACCACCTCCTTCAACGGTCACGTTTGTGAAATCCTTTGGCGGAAAGCATGCCGACAGGGGCCTGTCCGTCCTGCAGACAGGCGACGGAGAATATGTGGTGGCCGGCGGCACCAGATCTTACGGCCGAGTAGGTGTCGAGGAAGACGCGTGGCTGATCAGGACGGATTCCACCGGGAATGAAGTCTGGTGGAAGACTTATGGCGGTGCTAAACCCGATGTGGCCACATCGGTGGCACAGACTGCCGATGGCGGTTTCATCCTCTGCGGCGTGACCCAATCCTACGCCAGCGGCGGAACGGACGTCTGGCTGCTAAAAACCGATTCCAGCGGAGAGGAATCCTGGAGTAAAACCTTTGGTGGGAACAGCAATGATTATGGATACTCCGTTGCCCTGACCTTTGACGGTTACCTGATCACCGCCGGTCTTGCTTCCACCAATATCCAACCCTCCACCCTGGGCGGCAGTGATGTCTGGCTGATCAAAACGGACGACTACGGACGCATGGATTGGAGCAGAAACTTCGGGACCTGGAAATATGAAATCGGCCTGAACGGAATCCAGACCGCTGACGGAGGATTCGCCGTCACCGGTTTCGCCCGCTCCCGCCACAATACCAAATGGCAAGAAGATGTCTGGCTCATCAGGACCGATTCCGGGGGGATCCTGAAGTGGGAAAGGAAGTACGGGGGGAGCGCCGAAGACAAGGGCTATTCCGTCCGGCAAACCACCGACGGCGGCTTTGTCGTGGCGGGCTTGACTCGGTCCTACGGCCGCGGCGGCCAAGACGGATGGCTGATCAAAACGGACTCAAAGGGTAACGAAGAATGGAACCGGACCTTCGGCTGGGAGGGAAATGACGCGTTCAGCTCCGTCCGGCAAACCGCCGATGGCGGCTTCGTCCTGACCGGTTCGCAGGCTTCCCATGAGCGGAACGGCACCGATCTATGGCTGCTCAAGACCGATTCCCTGGGGAATGAACAATGGGGCAGAATCTACGGGGATGGGGGGGGCCACAGCTACCGGGGCGGTTCCGTGATGCAGACCGCGGACCACGGTTACATCATCGCCGGACAATCGGATTCCTGGCAAAGTCCTCATGCTGATCTGCTGCTGATCAAAACCGATTCCAGCGGCAGCATACGGAGTGTGGAGTCCCGCTGACGGGAAGCGGAGCAAATCCAACGCGACCCGATGCAACAATTGGCTTCCGCCTCGCCATGGACGCCCCTTAAGCCCCCCAGACCCACCCAAGGAGCCGCCCTTCGATACATAGGAATCCTGACCTGATCGAGATGCAGGAACTGGATGCTCATGAAGGGTAGGCCCCCCGGGCGCACTAGTCCCACCCCGGCGCACTACCGCGCCCAGGTTGTCCACTAGTAGGTCCCCCGGGCGCACTAGTCCCACCCCCAAAATACATGGGACTTCGGCAAGCGGATATGAAGAAAGCGATCTTATTATGGATTTGCCAGATCGTTCCTTGCAAGTGAAACAATTTCGCTTTGGTATGATCAAGGTCGATGCAGATCAAGTTTTCCTGGATACCAATAAGGAGGTAATAGTAGAGTTTGGTTGAAATTAAAGATATGCGTATTGAATTTCCACCATACATCCGGACATCAAACGCACTCT
>JASLPY010000239.1 GCA_030744755.1 Kiritimatiellia bacterium
TCAAGGCCGGAAAGAAACTGTACAAGGAAATGCGTTGCGCCCGGTGTCACGGTACCGATTTGAAGGGAGGGGGTGCAAATGCCGACCAGCTTTATGACATCTGGGATCACCGGGTTTTCGTGTATGACCTCACCAATCCCAACACGTATAAGTTCGGCTACGAAACGAAAGACATCTACATGACCCTGACCACCGGGATCGATGGGACTCCTATGAAAACCTACAGCCACCTGACCGATGAAGAGCGTTGGAATCTTGCTACTCTACTCCGGTCAAAAATTGAACTGGACCGGTTTCAGGAAGCGGGTTATGAAATCGATCTCCACTCCACAGCGGTGGATGCCGAAATCGTGCCGGATCCGGCCCACGAGCTTTGGAAGGAAGTTCCTGAAAGGGTGGTGCATCTCATTCCGCTCAATGCTCGAAAGAACCCGATCACCAATATTAAAGTTCAGTCGGTGGTTAACGAAGAGGCCGTGGCGTTTCGGCTGGAGTGGGAAGACCCGGTTCCTGACCGTTCGTCCACCCGCCATCAGGATTTCAAGGATGCAGTGGCGATGGAGTTTGCTTTGGGCGATGTGTTGCTTCACACGCACGGACACAACGAACCGTTCTTCGGAATGGGTAACCGGGGTAAGGTGGTCAACATATGGCAGTGGCGCGCTGACTGGCAGACGGAAATTCAAACTAAGGAAAAACTGGAGTACGCGACCAAGGGAATGGATCTCGATGCCATGATCTTCGGTGGTGAGGTCAACCCGGTCGACGCACTGAATCCGTTCCGAGATGTTCCTATCGAAGAGTTAAATGCCGAAGGTTTTGGTACCCTGACCCCTCAGCCTCTGACGAAGCAGAACGTGCAGGGCAAGGGGGTTTGGAAGGACGGACACTGGTCCGTGGTTTTTTACCGAACTCTGGACTCCCTGAACAAGTGGGATAAGCGGTTCGAGAAAGGCAACCCGGTTCTGGTGGCTTTTGCCATCTGGGATGGTTCCTACCAGGACCGCAATGGGCGAAAAGTGGTTTCCATGTGGCAGCGGCTCCATTTGCCTTGAACTGCGGCGCAAAATCGTTATAGTATTGGGATCAATCTCGAATTGCTACCCCGAGGGGGGATGTTTATTTTAGGGTGTTGTTAATCAATCGTGTGGAGGTGTGTGGTATGGCGGACGAAAGTCAAGAGCACGAAGAAGAAACCAACCAAGAAGAGCCACTCGATTTGGTTGAAGCAGAAGAAGATGACGAGACGGATGAGTTAGAAGTTGACGAGTCCGATGAAGTAGATGAACTCGAAGAGGTCGCCGAAGAAACCGTTCCCGAGAAGGGGGCCTATCTGGTGATCGGGCAGGGCGAGTTTACTACCATCATGTCCAACCGTGGTGCTGATGATCCAGGTGACAATACGCTCTCTGCTCCGCAGAGTGTCTGTAAATACGGCGATATGCTGTTTGTGTCCGACCAGGGAAACCACCGTGTGCTGGTCTGGGACCGGTTTCCGGAGGAAAACGGCGAGTGTGCCAGCGTCGTTCTGGGCCAGGAAGATTTTGGGGACTGCCTCGAGAACCGGGGCTTCTCTACGACCCTAGACGAAATGACCTCGGGACTCGGTGATGAAAATCTGGATGGATTCACCATCAGCAAAGCTGAGGAAGATACGATGTCCATGCCCACCGGACTCTGCGTGATTGACGGTAAGCTGTATGCCGCCGACAGCGGCAACCACCGGGTGCTTCGATGGGACGGTCTTCCCTCTGAAGACGGTGAAGTGCCGGGTCTTGTCATGGGGCAGGACAATCTGGAAGAGAACGAGGCCAACCGCCGAGGGCTGGTGGGTTCGGGCTCTTTGTTTTATCCCATGAGCATCTGCTCTGGCGACGACCAGCACGTGTTCGTGGCCGACAAAGACAACCACCGGGTCTTGATTTGGAAAAAAGTTCCCTTTAGCGATGGCTGGAACGCCGACCTCTCCCTGGGTCAGTCCGGCATGGACGAGCGGCAACCCAACCGGGGCGACTTCGAAAACGTTCAAGCAGACTCGCTTAGTTTTCCGACCGGGGTGTTCTTCGATGCGGAAGAAGAAAGGATTTTTGTCGTCGATCAGGGCAACAACCGGGTTCTTATCTGGAACAGCCTCCCCCGTGAAACGGGTCAGGCCCCCGATGTGGTGATTGGACAAAAAGATTTTGTTTCACGGGATCCCAACGCGGGGAAAGGGTCCAGGAGAGCCTGTCCCGAAGGAATGTATTTCCCAACCGACGTGGTATGCGGCCACACCGGATTGTTCGTTTCGGATACCGGTAACAACCGGGTCTTGTACTGGAAAGA
>JASLPY010000023.1 GCA_030744755.1 Kiritimatiellia bacterium
GCTGTGGGGTAAACAAAATCTCGTACCCCCGTTTCACCCTGCCCCCGTTGATCTGTTTCACAACGCAGATGGCTCATACCAGGTGGTGATGGATTCGAATGTGCTCATCTCTGCCTTGCGATCAAAGCGAGGCCCTTCGTTCCGAATGCTCCGCCTGATCGGGACGGGGAAGTTCGAGGAAGCCCTCACTAAGATTCCCGACCGAGAACCGGACGAGCACGACAGATTCTGACAGCGAGCATCAGCCTGGAGCCGACGCCATAGGCTTCAACGCCAGGGAGGTCAGCAGTTCATCCTACCGAACACCCGTTCCTCCGAGTGAAATGAGGTGGTTGAAGGTCCTCAGGAACATGGTCCCGTTTGCGACGGCGGGCGTCGAGTAGCTCATCTCACCGAGGGCGTTGCGGGCAAGGAGCTTGAACTGCCTGCCCGTTGCAATTACAACAACATCTCCCTTCATCGAAATGCAGTAGATGCGGTCATTCACACAGACGGGTGATCCGAAGAATTTACCGTCTATCTTTTCATCCCATACACTCTCGCCGCTTACCGCATCGAGGCATATCACCCTCCCCTGGTCGACCCATAGGTAGAGAAGGCCATCCTTAGCAATGGGCGTAGGAACCAGCGACACCGGCTTTTTCTTATCGAAAATAATCTTCGGCTCAGTACCATGAGCCCTGGAGCCGGGCCGCACAGCGACCAGTCGGGTTCCGTAAGAGCCAAAGCCGTATGATGCGACAACCAGGCTGCCGGCGGAGATCGGTGAGCCAACACAGCGATCAAGAAACACCTTCTCAAGGCCCCAGACGACTTTGCCGGTCGTGGGATCAACAGCGCTCAGGCCGTGGGCAGTGCTGCTGAAGATAAGCGTGGGAGGCGTGCCATCTGCTTCCTGTACGCATGGTGTGGACGCGGGGGTCAGACCGCTCCTTCTCTCAAGTCTCCATCGGGTCTTTCCTGTCTTTCGGTCCACGGCGATGATGAATGCTTTGCCCTTTTGATCAACAGCCAGGATCACGAGCTCTCCGAACAGGATGGGTGACGACCCACTGCCGTGCATGCTGTCAAAAGCCCCGAGGCTGCGGCGCCATACATCACGGCCCTCGTGATCAAGCGCCTGCAGAGTCACTTCCTCGGGAGTAGCCCGGGCGATATAGACGTGCTCTGCGTCGAGCACCGGTGTGGAAGAAGCATAGCTGTTGAAGCTATGTAAGTGGTGCGTCTTTGATGCAAAGTCCCGTCGCCAGATCTGCTTGCCATTGATGGAATCAACCCGCAAAAGAGTTCGCCGTCCGGTCTCGGCGTCAGCACAGGTGATGAAGAGCTTCCCCTCCCAGACTACGGGTGAGGAGTGACCACAGCCCGGCAGCTTCACCTTCCAGTTGTAGTCATCCTCCCCCCACTTCACAGGGATGGTAGTCGCTTTACTGATACCGCTGCCGTTCGGACCGCGAAACCGGGACCAATTCCCGGCTTCAGCACAACCGGCCCATGCGAGGGTCAGCGCGAGTATCAGTCCGGCGGATATAGCAGCCACTTTACTCATGTTACCTATCCCTTCTCCATTTGGAACCATCTCATGAGCGACTCCTCACATACAACAGCCCTTTTCCGCATATATTACACAGGCTACCGGAGAATCTGACAGCCTTAAAGCAGGGGAGAAGAAAAGACCATGTCATGGGAGTCGGAAGTCTTTGTGACTTCCGCTACACCATTCCGCACACAGGGTTACGGTACCTGTCCCCATTCTCACGACTAAAGAAGCTGTCTTCTAGCGCTTTTGAGTGTTGCATCCGACGCAAAAAACGGAGACACTACACAAGTCCAATAAAACCCAAACGAAACTAATCGGAAAGCTTTATGAAACCACAGAGCAGAATACATAGCCTGACAACGTTACTGCTTGTGGCAGTTCTATCTACCCCGTCTACAGTGCTTGCCCAGAAGAAGGCACCTCAGTGCTACGTAAAGAAGGGAACATGGTGGGAGACAATGATCGCTTCCCGCGAGGCGATTGATGCCAAGTACGCAAAGCTGGAGAGTGAAGCCACTGCTGCTCGCGCCGCTGATCCGGCCGCTTCACGATTCAAGCCGCAGGACATCATCCTGCCCAAAGGCGAGAAGAAGGTTGAGTTCAAGGTTAACGTTTCGGGTCTTAAAGAGGTTGTCTTTGGAGGACGAAGGAACTCGGAAGTCACGTTGTCCAATCTGAAAGTGGAGGACAATGAAGGAAATACGCGCGCCCTCAAGAACAAAGAACTCAGGGAGATGTGCGTCAAGTATCCCCACTCGCCGACGGCAAGAGTGAGGCTCTCGGTCGGTGACTCGAAGGTCAGTATTGGTGGAATTGATGTCGGCATGGAGCTTGACGGGAGATTCAGAACAATCGAAGGTTCTGCGTTCTTTCCGAAACTCAGGGGCAACGCGCGGGCTTCACTGAGCATAGATGTATACTCACCCCATCGATTCTCCTTCCAGAAGGTCACTGCCGTAGACCGTCTTAAAGACTTCCTTTCAAGTGATTTCTCCCAAACAGAGGGTGCAGGGCGAGAGATAGAAGATGAGATCTTCGTTTGTCGGATCTATGACCAGGCCTGGAAACCGGGGGATTACCAGGAACTGGCAAAACGTTACGCGGCAGCAACCAGGCCGGTCGCGAAGCCCATGGTCGAAGAATTGGCCCGGAATGCCAGGACAATCGCAGACATCGCAAGACTGCGTGAGATCTTCCGGGCCGCTGCGCCCCTCGAAGAACTGGTGGAATCCCTTGAGGGATCAGTAATTCCTCTCCGGCTCGCCATACAAGACCTCTCAAAGACTTTTTCCGACAAGTACCGCAAAGGCCCGGAATACCTTAAACGCCTGAAGTCTTTTGAGGCTGAAATGCCGGGCATAATAGAGGGTGTCTCGAAATCAGCCCCTGCCGCTCTCAAGAGGGCTGAGGAATTCCAGGCATTCAAAAGAGAAGCTCTTCTTGCCAATCCGCTTCTTGATTTTGATCGTATCCTGCTGGTCAAACGCCCTGTCGCAAAGGCCCGGGCAAGCCACAAGAGTAAGACCAAGAGAAGGTATGGACCGCTTTTCGGCCTGCCCTCGCTCAATTCACACACTGCCGACACTATACCGCAACCCGGTACAGGATGGGACGATACCATCGAAGTGCTGTCTGACCTTCGCGCTGAACCGACCATGAAGACTATCTATGATCCTGAGCAGAGGCGTATTGTCTCGGACATGGACCTGCATTTTGACGGCAGGCGCATAATGTTCTCTTCCGGTAACGAGAGGGATGAATGGAACCTCTACGAGTTCACGGAAGACGACGATGACGTTATTCAACTGACTCCCACCAACACTACTGACATCGACTACTTCGATTCCTGCTACATGCCGAACGGCAAGATCGTCACAACTTCCACTGCAGGCTACCAGGGACTCCCCTGCGAGGGCGGCAGCAAACCCATGGCCTGCCTCTACCAGCTTGACCCGAAGACCAAGGCGATTCGCCAGCTCGCGTTTGAACAGGACAGTGACTGGTGCCCCACGGTGCTGCCTGACGGGCGGCTCATGTATCTCAGGTGGGAATACACTGATGCCCCTCACTACTTCACGAGAATCCTCTTCACCTGCAATCCCGATGGTACTGCCCAGATGCAGCATTACGGTTCAAACTCCTATTTTCCGAATGCGTTCTTCTATGCGCGCCCTATACCCGGATTCCCCACACAGGTCATAGGTGTAGCCGGCGGACATCACGGCGTGCCGCGCTGTGGCCGCCTCCTGATACTCGATACGGCAGTCAGCAAGTTCGAGGCCGACGGTGTAGTGCAGGAGATCCCGGGTTACGGGAAGAAAGTCGAACCGGTGATAATCGACAGGCTGGTGGATGACGCCCTGCCTCTCTTCCTGAATCCCTACCCATTGAGCAATCGCTACCACCTTGTCAGCATGAAGAAGAAGCTCGACTCTCTATGGGGCATCTATCTCGTTGACGTCTTTGACAACATGGTGCTTCTGAAGGAAGTAGAGGGCGCCGCCCTGTTTGAGCCGATCCCCTACCGCCCGACACCCGTTCCGCCCGTGATTCCCGATAGGATCGACCCCAGCAGCAAGACCGCAACTGTCTTCCTGGGTGATGTTCACTATGGCCCCGGACTCAAAGGAGTGCCCCGGGGGAAAGTAAAGAGCCTTCGTCTCTTCACCTACCATTACGGATTCATAGGAACCGGGGGACACGCCAGCGTCGGCATGGAGAGCAGTTGGGACATAAAACGAATACTCGGCACGGTACCCGTGGAAAAGGACGGATCGGCCCTCTTCACAATACCAGCCAACATGCCGGTCTCGCTTCAGCCTCTTGACGAGAAAGGCCGCGCGGTTCAGATAATGCGAAGTTGGCTTGTTGGAATGCCAGGCGAGACAGTATCCTGTAATGGCTGCCACGAAAACCCGAGTGACGCTCCACCACCCCGCAGGACTATCGCCGCCGCCAGGGCGCCATCGGCAATCCAACCATGGTACGGTCCCGCCAGGCCGTTTTCATTTGCCATTGAAGTACAGCCGGTGCTCGACAAGTACTGTCTCGGATGCCACAACGGCAAGCCGAGAGAAGACGGGAAGGAGATTCCGAACTTCACGGCACAGGAAGTGCCGGAAGACCGCTACATACCTTACCTGAAGGACGCTTCTTACATGGCCCTGCAGGAATACGCCAAGCGGCCCGGACCTGAAAGCGATTACCATCTCACTACGCCCATGGAATACCACGTGCAGACAAGTGAACTGTTCCAGATGCTCGAGAAGGGACACCACAACGTCAAACTCGACGAGGAAGCCTGGAGCAGGCTGGCGACGTGGGTGGACTTGAACGCACCCCATCGCGGAAGCTGGAATCCGTCACCCCGTTACGGACACGATCAAAGAGAGAGGCGCGTTGAACTTGCGAAGATCTATGCCAATGTTGACACGGATGTCGAAGGTGAATTCGAATCGATAGCAGGCCTGTTCAAGAAAAGGGCATCCGTCAAACCGATAATGCCTGCCCCCCTCCCAAAACGCTCAACGGAGGGCCCCAAGCTATCCGATTGGCCTATGACACCTGGGGAGGCAAAGAACAGGCAGGGCTCCGACTCGTCGATAACTCTCAGGCTCAAATGCGGAGCGAGCATTGACATGGTGCGAATACCGTCCGGTGAATTAGCGATGGGTAGTCATGACGGCGCGAACGACGAGTATCCCGTACATGCCGTAAAGATCGCGAAACCCTTCTGGATGGCTGTGCTTGAGACCTCCAACGAACTGTTCAGCCGCTTCAAACCCGAACACGAAAGCAAGTATATCGATATGGGTGGAAAGGACCACAATACCAGGGGTTACCCAGCCAACCTGCCGAATCAGCCTGTGATACGCGTGTCATGGCAGGA
This sequence comes from Kiritimatiellia bacterium, assembly GCA_030744755.1. Classification (GTDB taxonomy): domain Bacteria; phylum Verrucomicrobiota; class Kiritimatiellia; order UBA8416; family JADHWI01; genus JASLPY01. The sequence continues at coordinate 5,430 of JASLPY010000023.1, forward strand.
AGCCATGGAGTTCTGTGAGTGGTTAAGCAAGGAGACGGGGAAGAAATGCACCCTCCCAACCGAGGCCCAGTGGGAATGGGCCTGCCGCGCGGGGTCAGGTACCGACATGTGGTACGGTACCACAGACGATGATTTTTCGAAGAAAGCCAACCTCGCGGACATGACCGCATTCAAGAACAGGATCAAGGGCAAGAAGGGCGGCACAACTCCCTTCCCTTGTGAAACAAGATCTGATGACGGAAACCAGGTGGTTTGCGCCACTGGCACATACAGGTCAAACCCGTGGGGACTGAAAGATATGCATGGCAACGTTTCAGAGTGGACGAGATCCTCGTATCGCCCTTACCCCTACGCGGATGATGGACGCAACGGGGATGACTCAGCCATGAAGAAGGTTGCCCGGGGCGGCTCATGGCATGAACGCCCGAAACGTGCCACCGCGTCATACCGCGTTGCCTACGAACAGTGGCAACGTGTTATGGATGTAGGCTTCAGGATCATCGTAGAAGATTAACGACATCCAACCAGGGGAGATCAGAAGATGATTAGCCGACTTGCAATCATGTCTATCTGTTTGGCGTTAACATTCGGCATGGAAGGAGAAGAGGCCAACGCGGTTGAAGAAGCAGAAGGACTTCTCGCCCCGAACGCCAAGGTCGAGAAGCTGGCCGACGGATTCCTTTTCACGGAAGGCCCGGCCTGTGACACGAAGGGAAATGTCTTCTTCACCGACCAACCCAACGACCGGATCCTGAAGTACAGCGTTGAAGGCAAGCTTTCCACGTTCATGCAGCCCTCCGGGCGGTCGAACGGATTGTGCTTTGACGCCAATGGCAACCTATGGGCCTGCGCCGACGAGAAAAACGAACTCTGGCGGATTGATCCCGAGGGGAAAGTCCATGTGGTGGTCAAAGATTACAAGGGCAAGCTTCTCAACGCTCCCAACGATCTCTGGATCAGGCCGGACGCTGGTCTTTACTTCTCCGATCCCTTCTATAAACGTAAGTACTGGAAGCGCGGTCCGAGCGAGCAGGATACTCAAGCCGTGTATTTCCTCTCGCCCGACCGGTCGAAGTTGATTCGAGTCGCCGAAGATCTCAAGCAACCGAACGGTTTGATAGGCACACCCGACGGAAAAACCCTTTACGTCGCCGACATCGGGGCGGGAAAGACCTACGCGTATGACATTCAGGAGAATGGCACGCTAACGAAGAAGCGGCTATTCTGCTCGATGGGCTCTGACGGTATGACGATTGATGACGAAGGAAACATCTATCTTACAGGAAGGGGTGTGATCGTCTTCAATGCCAAGGGCGAAAAGATCAAGCACATCCCCATTAAACACGGCTGGACCGCCAACGTCTGTTTCGGAGGCCCCGACCGCAGGACCCTATTCATCACGACCAGCAAGGACCTTTTTGGACTGCGGATGCGGGTCAAAGGTGTAGGCAGCCAATAAGGGAGTCCGGGGCAGCCTTCGGATCTTCTGTTAGTCCTCGATCCGGTAAATGTGCACCGCAAGTGGTTCGAAGGAGTCTGTGAAGGAACCCGCTCCTGAGCGTATCGTACGGTTCTCATCAACCACGCCCACTTCCGCTCCCGCCTTGAGGCCGGGCACCATGAACTTCACCTCTGACTTTTTGAGTTGCTCATCGTAATTGACCGCAAAAACAGTAAGGTCCTTGCCGCCCCTCCTGGCCATCATATCCACCTTGACCCCTCCGCTATCCAGCGAGACTCGCTGTTTGGGTTGGGCGCCAAGAATCTCCGGCGTAAGCCGTGTGATCTGATCGTTGATTTCTCGCAGCGCCTTGCGGTTGGCTTCGGGAACACCGAACTGGTTATACCCCGGTTTCCAGATGTGCGTGAAGTACCCGATCGCCGTTGCACCGCGGCAAATGCTCATCCATACCTCGGCGCGAATGTGCCTGGGCCTGACCTCCTTCTGCCTGTCCAACGGTCCCGTCCACTGCCCGCCCTTGCTGGTCTCGATCCAGGCGTACACCGGTCGCGGGTCAGCCATTTGCCAAAGCAGCTCCGTGGCTTCCTGTACCAGGTGAATCCATTCCGGCTTGTTCCATCCGTAGATCGGATAGATGTCATAGCCGACAACATCCGTTGACTTGATGTAGCCACCGTACAAATCCTCTCGCTCTTCTTCAGGCCACTTCTTGAAGAACGGGTGAAAATTGCCTGTGAGAGTCATGAATACCGGTCGTGACGGATCAGCAGCCTTGATTACACGATAGTGATCCATGGTTTCATGATGCGTGGCGCGCGGAACAGTACGTGGCGCGGCTAGTAGAACGTTCTTGCCGGAATCGTCGAAACCCTCGATCTCTGCCATTGAGCCCCATACTTGGTCGCCTGGCGTGATAGCCGTCACGGTCATCTGAAGTTTGCTGAAGGTCTGTGGCTGACCGAGATTAAATTTCTGCTGTCCTTTCTCGGGTTTCAGTACGGCCTTAAGAATCTCCTTCCCGTTGGCCTCGAAACGGATCTCGCGTGCCAGTGCCAGTCCCTTCGAGACCGTGAGCCACACAGCTAAACTCCTGACCGTAACAGGGGTTGGCGTTTGAATTGTGATCTCCGCGTTCTCGAGCGGATCAAGAACAGACCAGCTGTGCGTGACGCCGTCGAGCAGTTTCGAAAGAGGCGTGCGGCGGTTGATCCTGAGTCCTTTTGCCGGAATAACCTGTGCGTCAGAGACTTTGCGGGGGAGGTCCGGTTCATCCCCGTGAATGTACCCTAGTAGAGATGGGTCACCCTTCAAATCGCGATGAAAAGGCATCACACCGTAAAAACCTGCATTCTTCACCATGGGTAGGTATTCCGTGACGTCCTTTGTGCCGCTGGACTTGGGCCAGTAACCGGCGACTGTATTCATGCCGCACAACCGAGCGGCGGGGAAGTTCTTCGCGTCCTGGAGCCATACCATTAGAGGGAAGAAGGGCCTGCCGTTAACGTGAAACGCACGTCCCGGGCCTATACTTACCTTCTCGACGGGTGGGAGAGCACCTGCAACGGAATCTCCGTTCTCGGCAGCATGCAGTGACAGTGCAAGGAACAGTACGATGATCAGCGTGGACTTCAGTATTCTCACTTCTATCAAGACCTCAAGTTCGAGAGAGTCAGTCCGCTACCTTCCTGGTCAGCGAATTGACGCATGGAGTTGTCATCAGACTGCGCAAAAGTTCTTAGAACACCCTTGGAATCTCAGTGGTATGCGATCAGTGCGGATTTTTTCATTTTTCTTTCGAAATGGCCAGCACTGGTTTTCCTTGCCGCACCTTGAAAACACTGGCACTGCGGAACCGGGGCGACTAAAATGCGAGTTACCCCGAAAGGAAGGAGAATGTCATGTGAAGCATTCGTTAATACCAGCATTCCTGTGCGCCCTGGTGACCGCCGCCCCCGCATCGGCTCTCACGATTGCTAAAAACGGGACGGCGAAGGTGTCCATCATCGTTGCCGTCGATGCCTCTGCACCGGTTGTGCATGCAGCGGAGGAACTGTCGTCTTTTCTTGAACAGATAACTGGCGCTAAGTTTCCTGTTCCTGGTACAGCCGCAGGCGGTGGGCGTATTCTCGTCGGTCCGGGAGCCGCAAAGAAAGCCTTCCCGGATTTCTTGGCGAAGGGCCTCGGATCCGACGGGATCGTGATTCGCACGGTGGGTAAAGACCTCGTTCTGGCTGGTGGGCATCCGCGCGGTACGCTCTATGCAGTCTACACGTTTCTCGAGGAGCAGGTGGGCTGCCGCTGGTGGTCATCGAAGGTTTCGACGATCCCGAAAAAGACGACGCTGAAGACCGGCGAACTGAACACCCGCTACATCCCGGTGCTCGAGTACCGGGAACCTTTCTGGATGGATGCGTTCGACGGGGATTTTGCCGTACGAAACAAATGCAATGGGAACTCCGAACGTCTCGACGAGAAAAGGGGTGGCAAGCTCAGCTACGAGGGTCACGTACATACCTTCAACAGGCTGGTTCCTCCGGATAAGTACTTCGACAAGCATCCCGAATGGTTCAGCGAAATCAAGGGAAAGCGAATGCGGGACCGCTCGCAGTTATGTCTGACCAACGAGGATATGCAGAAGGAACTTGTATTGAACCTTCGCGAGCGTCTGAAACAGAATCCCGCGGCCACAACCGCGAGCGTGTCACAGAACGACTGGTACAATTGCTGCACCTGCAAAAGATGCGCGGCCATTGATGCGGAGGAGGGAAGTCACGCAGGGACGATGTTGCGGTTTGTAAACGCCGTAGCCGCGGATATCGAAAATGATTTCCCAAACGTGACAATCAGCACCTTGGCATACCAGTACACCCGGAAGCCTCCGCTGAAGGCAAGGCCGCGGCACAACGTGATCGTCCGGCTATGCAGCATCGAGTGCTCGTTCAGCAAGCCTCTATCCGATGACCGGAACAGCAGATTCCGCGACGATATCATCGGCTGGTCGAAGATCTGCGATCGGCTCTACGTTTGGGATTATACAACCAATTTCAAGCATCACATCCTCCCCCACCCGAATCTCAGGGTACTGGGACCGAACGTGAAATTCTTCGTCGCTAACGGCGTCAGGGGCCTTTTTGAACAGGGCGCCTACACGACGATGGGTGCGGAGATGGCGGAGCTCCGAGCTTGGGTCCTTGCCAAGTTGTTGTGGAATCCGAAACTCGACGCAGAGGAACTTATAGACGCATTTCTCACCGGCTATTACGGGCCAGGGGGGAAACACATTCGAGCCTACCTGGATGTCATGCATGACGCGGTGGATGCGTCTGGCGACAAGCTCGGGTGCTTCTCGACACAGGCGCCGAAATTCCTTTCCTTTGCTGTCATTAATCAGGGATGGGCACACCTGAAGGAGGCAGAGAATGCAGTGAAAGACGATCCGGCCCTGCTTCATCGTGTGCAGGTAGTTCAACTCCCGACCTTGTACGCACTGATGATGAGGTGGGAGCATTACCGCAAAGCGGCTGCAGGTGCGGACTGGCCGGTCAATGAATCCGCCCGAGAGGTGTACAAACATTTCATGGCAGTCGCAGATAGAAAGGGTATCACCCGTCTCAACGAGTGGCAGAAGGGATTTGACAGACTTGAACAGACCGTCAACAAGATAAGGACAACCCCTACTCCCACACCTACGCCTTCAAGCGTCGACGGCATGGAACATGACGCGGCTGAATCGTCCGAAGACAGGCACAGCAACCTGAACGCTATAAACAGCGAATTCTTCAACCTTGCCGACTTGGTGCGCGAATTGCTACAGTTATTCTCCTTATGAAGGAAACGCGCAAAGCATTGAAGATCCTGGCGATTGTCTGGATAGCCTGCTCCGTAACGGCTTCAAGCGTAACGGGCATGGTGCTCTGCATCGGTGCTGATGGGCACTTTTCTCTAGAGTTTGCCAATCATGACGACTGCAACCAGGAGCCGCATGACCACGCCAATATGCCACATGAATCTGTTCAAATGCGCGTAAATGATGCCAAAGGCTGCTGTGGCGACTGTATCGATGTGCCACTTTCGCCGGACATTGTGTCGCAGCTCACAGAGGCAGTGAGACACAAACGCACCACAGAAGAGACGATAATCCGGCCATTGACAGCCCCGTCAGTCACTGTTGACGAGCTGACTACCCGAGCATCTCAAAGCAATCTTAAACGGCAGGCCGCCCTGTCGGACTCCTACGCATTTCTGCTTTCGCAACGAACGACAGTTCTGCTCATCTGATTCTTATCCACTACCGGCACCCACACGCAGTAGCTGCGATGCCGGTCTGCCGACGCCCGGCCAAGGCAAGCTCACTTCAATCACCGGGCATAGGTTCCGCTTACTTTTTCACCAGCTTTACGTGAAATTTAGCAATACACATTAATGGAGGAATTGATGAGGTTACGGACTATATATAACTCTCTGCTTGCCGGCGCAATCTGCATCGGCGTGACAGGCTGTGCATCCACCGGCAGGAGAACGTTTGCACCTGCCGCACGCCCGCTGGGAGCGCAGTACGTCTCTGCTGGCCAGGACACGCACAAGGCGAAGGATACCGTGACATCCGAGCCAACCGATGCCCTACTTATCAAGCAGGCACTGGCATTGGCGCTGCTGCGAAACCCCGGGCTCGAAGCTTTCTCGCATGAAGTACGCGTAACGGAGGCTCTCGCCATTCAGGCACGGGCCCTTCCCAATCCCATGATCGAACTGGAGGTAGAGGAATATGATCGCGATGGCGAAGGCTATAACTCCAGCGAAACGGTTGTCGCTCTCTCACAAGTTCTTGAACTGGGAGGTAAGCGCCGTTGGAGAACCCGAATTGCTGAGTCAAAGGGTGAACTGGCGGGATGGGACTATGAGAGCAAGCGTCTCGATGTCTTCACATCTACGATACAGCGTTTCGTCGATGTCATCGCCGCCCAACGCCGGGTGGATCTTGCAAAATCCAGCGTCGAACTGGCCGAGAAAACAGAGCAAGCAGTGGGCGAACGAGCAAAGGCCGGCAAGGAACCTCCATTCCAGGTAGCAAAGGCTGCCGCTGAGCTGGAGATGACTCGCATCGGCCTATCCGAAGCTGTGAACGGGCTTGCCGTGTCTAGACTGAAGCTGGCGTCAATGTGGGGAGACACCGATCCGCGTTTCAGAACAGTACAGGGGGATTTTGACTTCATCCTTGAAGCAATCCCTCCCCTGCGGGCACTGAGTTCATACCTATCGAGGAATCCTGATCTAGCCCGCCTGGACGCCGAATTGCAGTTGAGCATGGCGGGGCTTTCCTCACAAAAAGCTGCCCGAATTCCAGACATCAAGGCAGAGATAGGCTTCCTGAGTTATGAAGAGGATGGCACTGATGCACTGGCGTTTGGAGTCAAAACGGGGCTTCCTGTGTTCAATCGCAATAGCGGTAACATTGCCGCTGCAGAGCACCAACTGGCAAAGGCAAAAGCGCTACGCAGAGGCACGGAGATGGCCCTGTCCACAAGACTTGCTGAAGCGCACGCGACTCTGACAGCGGCCCAGAAGAAGGCAGAGACACTGAAATCCAAGGTCGTCCCGGCCATACAGAAGGCATTTGACGCCGCTCATGAGGGCTACAGGCAAGGCAAGTTCGACTTCCTGGACATGCTGGACGCCCAACGGAGTCTGTTTGAGGCGAAAGGTGCACTTGTTGACGCACTGTCGAGCTACCATGCTGCTATTGCAGAAATCCAGAGGCTTACCGGAACAAGCATCGAAGAAATGACGAGCCAACAACGAAAGGAATAGACAAATGCACCAGGTCCAAACTTTTCAAAGGAACGCGAGTTTCGCGATCACCTTGTTGGGAATCGCGCTACTCGCCGCTTCTTCTCTTATCGTGTGCGCGGAAGCAGAAGACTCGCACGCGGGTCATGATCACTCAACACACGCAGCTGGGCATGGAGCCGCTGAACCCCAACTTGTGCCTGTCACCAGGGAGCAAGTGTCACGTCTGGGCATTAAGATCGCACCTGCCGCAAAGGGTAATGTCCGGCGGCAGATACGTGTGCCGGGAGAGATCAAGATCAATTCCGACCGTCTTGCTCACGTCGTTCCACGCGCTTCCGGTATCGTACGCGAAGTAGAAAGCAAAGTCGGGGACAATGTCGAGTCCGGGGAAATGCTTGCCTGGATCGAGAGTGACGAACTGGCGACAGCCAAGCTTGATTTCTATTCCAAAGTGTCAGAGGTAGGATGCTGCGAGATCAGGCTACCCCGCGCCAAAGAGATCTTTGGCAACGTAGCCCGTCTCATCGCGCTTCTAAAAAAGGGGGCTGGGGAAGAGGAGATAAAGACGCTGGATGGGCTCGAAATGGGAAGTTACCGAGGTCGGTTGCTAACGGCCTACGCGACCCACCGATCCGCCAAGACGACCCATGAGCGGGAGTCTACGTTACGCGCCAAGCAGATCAGCAGTGCCCAGGATCTGCTTACCGCAGAGACCAAACTGGCACAGGCAAGGGCCAACTTTCAGGCGGCAATGGATACGGCGCGTTACGAGACGCTGGTCGCCTATAGCGAAGCCGCGCAGGAACGTCAGGTTGCCGAATTCGATGCCGTTGCAGCGGAGAAACAACTGCGACTGAAGGGTGCCGATGAGAAGGTTGTTGCCGAACTCCGATCGCTTGTTCCCAAGACATCGGGTCTCGAGCCATGCCTGTGTAACAATCCAAACTGCAAGGAGGATGAACTGCCCTCACTGGAAAAGGCACTTGGAAAAGACAAACGCTTTGCCTGGTACCCACTTCGATCGCCATTCGCCGGCACCTTGATTGAGAAGCACATAGCACTGGGTGAGTCGATTGAAAGTACTTCCGAAGTCTTCACGATCGCGGATCTGTCCAGCGTATGGGTGGATCTGGCCATCAGCCAGGAGAGCATTCCCGAAGTTCGGGAGGAGTATCCGATAGAGGTCCAACTTCCGGATGGATCGAAATCCGAGGCCAAGATCCAGTTTGTTTCTCCTGTCGTTGCCCCCGAAACCCGGACAGCCCTGGCGCGTGCTACCCTGGATAACACCAGTGGACAATTTCGGCCCGGCACGTTCATCGAGGCGGTTATCCATGTGCCGTCCAATGAAAAGGCGCTGATCGTACCCAAGGCAAGCGTACAGCTTATAAACGATCATCCTTGTGTCTTCGTATGGGGCAAGGGAGCTTTCGAGATGAGGGAAGTGAAAACCGGCCGTAGCGACTCGGTGCAGACTGAGATCCTGCGGGGCCTGCAACCCGGCGAAAAAGTTGCAGCCGTCAACGCTTTCCATCTGAAGGCGGAGTACATCAAATCTGCAGCGGGTGACCTGGGTGCTCACCACGGGCACTCACACTGATTCACGGAGATCCGATCATGATCGAAAACATCATCAGCATAGGATTGAGGCACAAGCTGTTGGCATTCATGCTCACCGTCGCGGTTTGCGCGTTGGGAGCATTCTCACTGTCTAAGCTTTCCATCGACGCCTTTCCTGACATCAGTCCGAATCTTGTTCAGGTGTTTGCCGAGGTAGACGGGATGGCTCCCGAAGAGGTCGAGCAACTCGTCACACGCCCGACGGAGACGGCAATGCGCAGCATCCCGGGGGTTCAGAAGATACGTTCGCTCTCTTCCCTGGGCCTCTCAACGGTCAACATCTACTTTGAGGACGACGTGGACATATACCGCGCCAGGCAATTGGTTGCGGAGCGTCTCAAACTCGCGGAGGAAGGCATCCCGAAAGGTGTAGACATGCCGCACGGGCTTGAAATGGGGCCGGTCGCCAGCGGCATGGGCAAGATTCTTGCCTATTACCTGGACGCAGAGAACCGGGATATTACAGACGTGAGGACGCTTCACGAGTGGACTGTAAAGCGCGGAATCGAAACTGTGCCCGGGGTGGCCAAAGTCATCAGCCAGGGAGGCTTTCTGCGTCAGTACGAGGTCGAGCTTTCTCCAGAAAGTCTGCTGGCACATGGACTCACCCCGTCAGATGTGAGCGAGGCAATTGAGCTGAACAATGCGAACGTCGGAGCAGGCATTGTCACTCGCGGCAGCGAAGAACTCATTGTTCGCTCCCTGGGCCGCATCAGTACGGTCGATGAGATTGCCAATACTGTCGTCAAGAGTGTCGATGGAAAACCGATCCTCGTCAGGGATCTCGGCACAGTCAGCCTGGGGCAGGCCTTTCGCCGGGGAGTCGCCATACTTAATGGTGAACGCGAAGTCGTTCTTGGCGGAGTCTACAAGTTGCACCGCGCAAACTCGTTTGAAGTAATCAGAGACCTGCGCGTCCGGATAGCTACGATCAACGAGACCCTACCGGAGGGAATCAGAATCGTACCCTACTACGATCAGGCTGACCTGGTGGCAAACAGTATCCGCACGGTTTGCAGTGCCCTGTTACTCGGACTGATTCTCGTATCAGTAGTCGCATTCCTTTTCCTCGGAAACCTTCGAAACGCGCTGATAATGGTCTGTTCGCTACCATTCGCGCTCATGTTCGGGATTGTCTGCATGCAGCGAAGCGGTATGCCGGGGGATCTTATATCATTTGGCGGCATGGCCATCGCTCTGGGCATGATTATTGACGCGACGATCATTATGGTCGAGAAGCTGCAGACCGCGGCAGGAACGCCCTCCGGAATTAGGGAAGACGAGAACACAGTCCTGAAAGCAGCACAGGAAGTGGGTCGTCCCATAGTCTTCGCCGTAGCCGTAATCAGCGTGGTTTTCTTGCCCATCTTCACGCTGGGAGAGATTGAGGGCAAAATGTTCAGACCTCTTGCTTTTGCCGTCGTTGCAACCATGGCTGGATCACTGCTTTACGCGCTTCTAGTGGCGCCTGTTTTCTTCAGACTGTTGCATCGTGCTGACCATCGGCGCTCCGGACACGGTCCTGGAAGAATGCTCGGGCCGATCCTGGACCGCTATGAAGCAATGGTAAACCGGACGCTTAAACATCCATTCGCACTGCTCCTGTTGCTACTCGTTCCTCTTGTAGGCGGCGCCTGGGGGTTCATGAGGCTGGGCCGCGAGTTCGTACCAACGCTGCAGGAAGGTACGATCAACTGCTACGCCTACATGAATCCGAATGTGTCCCTCGCTGAAATCAAGTCCTCTTGCTCAGACATATCGCGGATCGGAGGTGATATCCCGGAGATAAAGAATATCATCGCTGATATTGGCTATGGAGAAGTTGGCCCGCATATGCACCACACAAACTACGGTTGCATCACTATCACTTTGAAACCGCGCGTCTTTTGGCGAAGGGGAAGGAGCCAGCAAGAGGTGGTTAGCGAACTCGACAGGCGATTACGTGACACACTCGGTATTGCTGCCGGCTTCTCGCAGCCGATCGCCCATGAGGTCGACGGCCTTATCGCAGGATCTGGCGCCCAGGTTGTCATGAAAGTATTCGGCGATAACATGGAGGAATTGAAGGCAATCGCGGCAGAAGTCGAGCACATCGTCTCCGGAATAGACGGTGTAGCGGACCAGCGCGTTGAACAGACCGACGGTCAGACGCAGATGCAAGTGCTACTCAACTCCGAGAGACTGGCAAGACACGGTCTCAACAAGCACGAGGTCCAGACAATTGTACACCAGGCGTTGACAGGGGAAGTTGCCGGGGACGTGTTTGAAGGAGAAATGGCGTCCAGGATACTTGTTCGCCTGGATAAACGGTACCAGGAGGACAGGGAAGCGCTCGGCAACCTGCTGATCCGAACACTCACTGGCTCATACGTTCCCCTGAGCAGCCTGGCCGAGATCACAACCGTTACCGGCCTGCGACAGATAAGCAGGGAGAATACTCAGCGCTATATCTCCGTGCAGTGCAATGTCCGGGGGCGCGACGTAGGAACATTTGTGCGCGATGCACAGGCGGCCGTCGATTCCAAGGACATTCTTCCTCCAGGGTACCGTATTGACTGGGGAGGCCAATTCGAGCTGCAACAGGCGGCCAACCGTCGACTAGCGTTCATCATACCCCTCACCCTAGCCCTCGTGATGGCCATGCTATACGGGCTGTTCAGCTCTGTGCGCCTGGCCCTGCTTATTATGTTGAACGTCCCCTTGGCCCTTGTCGGTGGCATCTTGGCTCTGACTGCCTTCGGGGAGAATATCAGCATCCCCTCATCAATTGGTTTCATCGCGCTGTTCGGTATTGCATTGACTGATGGAGTCGTTCTAATCTCACGGTTCGAACGACTCCGCCAGGAAGGCACGAAGTTGCTGGATGCGGTTCTGTCCGGATGTCGATCCAAGTTTAGACCGGTGATTATGACAACCGTGACAACGGCGTTCGGACTGTTTCCGCTGATTATTGCCACGGGGACAGGCTCAGAGGTGCAACGACCCCTGGCAATCGTAGTAGTGTTCGGACTGGCCACATCCACGGTCGTAACGCTGTTTGCCATCCCGGCGGCATACCTTTGGATGGAGAGGAAATGGCCACGCTCTTTTCATTTGGACATATCTGGGCACGCCGCAGGATAGGGTACCGAAAAAGGACACAACTCAAACAGGAAGCAGAGGGGGTCCGATTCGCTATCGGACCGTGCTCTCAACACCCGCCTAAGGCGGGGACACACAAAGACAGGAGAAACGATGAAGGACGCATTCCTAATGCTCGCAACGCTGATAATTGTCGCCGGCCTTTGCGTCGGCTGTGGCAAGGCGGACAGATCCGAGAAAGAGGCGGCAGGTATTGCCAAGCCCAATGAAACGGAGAACTGGGAACCCGAAGCAGCCGAATTGCCTGAGGGCCATACGGCCGATGACGGCCACGACCACAGCGATCACGATCACTGATTATGATGAGTCTGACTCAAGACCGGGCTGACGGCTTCTTGGCAGGTCCCGATTGCCAGGCGTGACCAGATGCCAAGGGAGCGTAGTTCAGGTGCGGCGGTTATGTTGAGTCAACATAACCGCTGTTATTGTCTCCACACAGCAGGTATACTAGCATCTCGTTAGGGCAGGATGGGATGACTATTCTCTTCTGAGTTGTAGAACGCGGTCCACTAGAGATTCGTATCTCTGGCCACTGAGCCGTACTGACTATGAGAACCTTTCGTATGAAAAGGAGGTCCACGTGACAAAACGCATTCCTTACAGAACATACATGTGTGCTCTCATCCTCATAACGATTCTCACCGGCCAGCTTTTGGCGGATGAGGTAGAGCTGGGAGACAACATTGACCGTGTACTTGAAGTTCTGGGCAAGCCAAGCGGTATGCTGCGGAGTGGGACTTTACTGATAATGCAATATGAGCGGGGAACAGTCAGTCTCACCAACGGCAAAGTAACAAAGTTGAGTATTGTTTCGTCTGAGGAGGCCGAACAAAAGACAGCAAAGAGACTCAAACGCGAAGCCGACAACCGAGCCGCCAGGGCCGCTGCCCGAAAGAAACGCATTCAGGAAGGAACAGCAGCAAAGGCGGCAAAGCTCGAAGACGAGGCCTTCAAAGAGTTGCCGGCAGAAGAGCAGCTCGAATACTGGAAGGGTTTTCAACAGAAGTATCCGGAAGTATCCGTCAGCACGGAGATCAAGCCGCTCGAAGAGGCGATAGGGAAGGAAACAGAAGAGACTATGGCAATGGCGAAAGAAGCCATCGCAGAGGAGATCAAGGCGACGGAAGAGGCCATTGATACTCTTGCCAACAGAAGCGGTGTCGGAAGACAGGGCCTGGCCGAAGGAGTCCTCGAACTGAAACGCCTCCGCGCAGAACTCGCGGACCTGCGCGCGAAGCAGGCCGAGCTGTTGGACACCACGAGCGAAAGAGATTGAAGTAAGGCAGTCACGGAGTTGGGTGCCGCGGTGCAGTCCACAACAGTGCTTCCCCACTACTCCCTTTAGACTCCCTTCCAAGGTGGGCCTTCGGCCACCAACCGACACCTACACCAACATCATCGACATGGGCGCCACAAACCGTTCCCTGTTCTACCTGATTAAGGCGGAGAGGCCTTGGGAGCGTCAGGGGCGTATACTGACTCTTGCCTTTCGTGACTATTACTCAGCGACCCTGCATCCCGTATCGAAACGAATATTGAGGTTTTCAAGAAAGCGTCATACCGCTAAAATCCTTGATGCTTGTGGATACGAAAAGTGCTGAGGAAGGCGAGAGCTCGTGAGCGCTATCCCTATTAGGCGTAGAGGAATCAGAAGAGTTACAAATTACTGAACTGACCCATTGTAGTGGAGACAACATGAACTATTATGCAGCCGCATGTCAGACGAGCTTTCCGTGTCCGAAAGACCGAGAGGAGATTGGAGCGCGTACGAAGCGTATGTGCGAGATGGCCAAGCAGACAATCATAGGCTATGAGCCGTTCTTCGATGTTCGACTGTTGGCATTTCCGGAATTCTCCCACGCGGCGCCGATATACGGTACAGTGAAGGAACTTCGTGACAAGCTATCGGTTCCAGTGCCCAATGAACATACTGCGCATTATCAGGAATTATGCCGCGAATACGGCTGCTACATTCAGAGTGGAACATTTATTGAAGCAGACGAAGACTTCCCTGATGTCTTGTTTAACACGACAGCTTTGATTGGACCGGAAGGTGTGCTTTCCAAGTACCGAAAGGTGAACCCATGGATTCCATGGGAATTGCATGCTAGCCCCCATGATCTTGAGAAGTATGAGAGTGATCTGTTTCCGGTCGTAGAAACGGAAATCGGAAAGTTAGGCGTTGCGATCTGCTACGATTGGCTCTTCCCTGAGACTATTCGACAGATTACTTTCAACGGTGCCGACGTCGTCATTAGGGTATCGGCCTATATGGATCCCTGGGGAGCCACTCCGCCTATGGACTGGTGGACCCTGTTCAACCGCGCGCGTGCCGCTGAGAATACGGTATATGTAGTGGCAGCAAACCAGGGAGCTACTTTAGAGCATTATCCGCCATTCAGCTGGCCAGGCGGCAGCATGGTGGTAGATTACGATGGGCGTATTCTCGCACAGGCGGACCCGGGACCTGGGGAGAAAATTGTGGTGGCTCCTATTGACATTAGTGCTTTACGTGCCGAACGTGAGCGCCGTTTAGGGCACGATATGTGTGCACATCTTCGCAGCGAGGCCTATGATTATCTCAGGCATTCTCGCTATTCACCCGGGACTGCCGGTAAATCCGCCTTAACAGCAGAAGGAATTCAAGAACAAATTGAAAAGGCAAAGAGGAAATGATGGCGCTGAGCGCCCGCTTGCGTTGCATGGACTTGAGGGAGTAAACTAGCGGCACTGGTTCTGACTCAGCGCGGAGGCGATTGTGAACGTGAAGGAGTCTGGAGAACTGTCGGCGGGGCGTCGTGCGATGTCGACGTGGCCCAATAGGGTCACCCTGCTCAGGTTTGCGGCCGTCCCGGTGCTTTTCGTTCTCTCGTCAACTGGTAAACCCACTGCATTCATTACCTGCCTTGTATTGGCCCTGGCTACCGACGTTCTGGATGGGTTTCTTGCCAGGCGGATGGGACTTGTCTCGGAGTTCGGGGCCCGGCTCGACACTTTCGCCGATCTTGCCATTTACATCGCTCTACCAATCTGCGCCTGGCGCCTGTGGCCCGAATTGCTGAGCAGGGAAATAGGATTCGTGGTGGTAGCGGTGTTGAGCTACGCGTTGCCGGTTCTCGCTGGACTCACGAAATACGGACGTGTGGCCGCTTATCACACGTGGAGCGCCAAACTTGCAGCCGTTGTAATGGCTGTAACGGTTATTCCGTTCCTCGCGTTTCAGATCGTGGTTCCCTTTCGCTTCGCGACCGCCGTGTTTGCACTGGCCGGCATTGAGAACATCGCGATCACTGTTCTGCTGCCGGAGTGGATTCCGAATGTTAAGTCGATATTCCATGCGCTGCGGATAAAGGAGAGGTTGGGGCGGGAGTGACTCGAGAAATTGCCGGCACCGTTGTACAAGGTATCTGAATCCTCACGGATTCAGCTACGGGATGGGGCTTTTGAGCCTCATGGGAGCAGCTACGGGGAAGGCGGCCGGCGTTGGCGTTTGGCGTTCAGACTTGGGTTCTAGGAGATTCAAACCACTTGCGTTAAAAACATCACAAAAAGATTCCATTTCCCCTTGACAAATAGCAGGCATTATCGTTAAAGTTTTGACGCTTTTTACTTGAGGAAGGTCTATTCGGCTCTCTTCCAAGTCATTTCATTTGTATTTCGATGTGCATTTGGCACGTCTGCGAACAACGGTTAATCCCGCAATAGGAGCAACAGATGAGCGACAGCCTCGCAGCACTTGTGGCCTCCACATGCGAAGAGTTCGGTAACGATCGAACTCGCATGATGGACATTGTCCGTGCAATTCAGAAAGAAGAGGGATGCGTTTCCAGCGAAACGCTTGACCTCATTGCCGGCCAGCTCGGCACTTACCGAGTAGAGGTAGAGAGCGTAGTATCTTTTTACGCCTTCCTTTCCTCTCGTCCCAAGGGCGAAGTTGTCGTCCGTATCTGTGACGACATCATCGATGAGATGAAGGGGGCCGAAAATGTTGCTGCCGCCTTTGCCGAAGAGCTTGGTGTCGAGATGGGCGGAACCACTGAAGACGGCAAGGTTACCCTTGAACGTACTCCCTGTATAGGAATGTGCGACCAGGCACCCGCAGCCATCGTAAATGACGTACCCATCACGAACCTGGACGAATCCAAGGCGCGCGCCATCGCAAAGATCCTGCAGGAGGGAGGTGCCCCAGCCCACCTGGTAACGACTTTCGGTCACGGCAATAACGCCAATGACCTCGTGCGTTCGATGGTCACAAACAACATTCGTAAGAGGGGCCCAGTAGTCTTCAGCGATTTCAGCTCGGGATCTGCGATCGACAAGGCTCTCGCCATGACTCCGGCTGAAGTCATCCGCGACGTTAAGACTTCCAGGCTTCGCGGCCGCGGCGGTGCCGGATTTCCGACAGGGATGAAGTGGGACTTCACGCGTCACTCCACGGGAGACAAACGCTACGTAATCTGCAATGCCGACGAAGGCGAGCCGGGAACGTTCAAGGACCGCACTATCCTCACGGAATGTCCGGACCTGATGTTCGAAGGCATGACCATCGCCGGTTATGCAGTCGGCTCCGATGCAGGCATTGTTTACCTGCGCGGAGAATACGCATACCTCCTCCCGTTCCTTGAGGACGTTCTGAGCAAGCGCCGCGAGAAGGGCCTGCTGGGAACGAACATCGGCGGCAAGGAGGGCTTCGCTTTCGATATTCGCATACAGATGGGCGCAGGCGCCTATATATGCGGCGAAGAAACTGCGCTGATCAGTTCCTGCGAAGGGCAGCGGGGCGACCCGAAGAACCGTCCTCCGTTCCCCGCGCAAAAGGGCTACCTGGCGTCACCTACGACAGTTAACAACGTAGAGACCTTCTGCTGCGTGGCACGTATCCTGGATCAGGGTCCCGGATGGTTCGCGCAAATGGGCTCCAAGGGAAGTGCCGGGACAAAGCTGCTCAGCGTCTCCGGCGACTGTACAAGCCCCGGTGTCTATGAAGTGCCCTTCGGGATCACCCTCGGAGATTTCCTCAAGCTTGCCGGTGGAGAAAACGCCGCCGCCGTCCAGGTTGGTGGACCCTCCGGTCAGATGGTAGGCCCTGACGACTTTGGGAAGACCATCTGCTACGACGACCTGGCAACGGGTGGTTCGGTAATGGTTTTTGGTCCCCACAGGAACATTCTTGAGATAGCGGCCAAGTTCATGGATTTCTTCGTTGAAGAGAGTTGCGGCTACTGCACTCCGTGCCGGGCGGGCAATGTTCTTCTCCAGGGACACTTGAAGAGAATCCTGGATGGCCGTGGTGAAATGGAAGACCTTGACTACATGCAGAAGACGGGTGAGACGGTTAAACTGACAAGCCGTTGCGGTTTGGGCCAGACCTCCCCTAATCCTGTCCTGAGCACTCTCAAGAACTTCCGCCCCGCCTACGAAGTCCTGATCAAAGAAAAGAAAGAGGAAGGCTTCAAGGCAGCATTCGACATCCAGGAAGCACTTGGCGATTCAAAGGGCCTGATCGGTCGCGAATCGACCATTTACAACGACTAGAACCGGGAGAAGAGCATGATGAGTGACAGAATAACCTTCACGATAGATGGTGTCGAAGTCCAGGCCGATCCTGGACAGACGATTCTTCAGGCAGCCGATGCTGCGGGGGTTTACATCCCCAGGCTTTGTGCACACAAGGAACTGAACCCGTTCGGGGCCTGCCGCATCTGCACGGTCATGGTTAACGGTCGTCCCCAGGCGGCCTGCACAACGCCGGCAGCCAACGGTATGATCATAGAGAACGAGACCGAGGAACTGACGGACAATCGGCGCAGCATAGTGGAGATGCTGTTTGTCGAGGGCAATCACTACTGCATGTATTGCGAGAAAAGCGGCAACTGCGAACTGCAGGCCATGGCCTACAGGCTGAGCATCATGGTGCCCAGGCACCCGTACCAGTTCCCTGACAAGGACATTGACGGGTCACACCCTGACATCATGATCGACCGCAACCGCTGCATCCTGTGCGCACGGTGCGTACGCGCATCGAGAGACCTGGATGACAAGAACGTCTTCCAGTTCGTTGGGCGCGGCAAAGAGAAGAAAGTCTGGATCAATTCTGAAGCCAAGCTTTCTGACACTGATATGGACGTGACGGACAAGGCTACGGACATATGCCCAGTCGGCGCCATCATCAAGAAACGTACTGGATACGAGATCCCTATCGGCCAGCGTGCTTATGACCACAAGCCGATTGGATCTGATATTGAAGAAGCAAAAGCAACAGCTGAAAGCAACTAGAGAAGAGGAAACGACACCATGTCTACAGATAAACCCAAGGTTGCGACCGCATCGTTGGCTGGATGTTTCGGTTGTCACATGTCCATTCTGGATATCGATGACCGCATTCTTCAGTTAATCGACCTTGTTGACTTCGACAAATCTCCCGTTGACGACATCAAGGAATTCACGGGGCGCTGTGCAGTTGGCCTTATCGAAGGCGGATGCTGCAACGAAGAGAATGTTCGCGTTCTGCAGGACTTCCGAAAGCATTGCGACGTTCTTATTTCGCTGGGCGAATGCGCCATCTGCGGTGGCATTCCTGCAATGCGCAACAACGTTCCGCTAAAGGAATGTTTTGACGAGGCCTACAGGAACGGACCTTCTGTACACAACCCTTCGGGCGAATATCCATCCGACCCGGAAATTCCGCTGCTTCTTAACAAAGTATATCCCTGTCATGAAGTAGTTAAGATGGACTATCACCTGCAGGGCTGCCCGCCGCCGGCCGACACAATCTGGGCGGCATTGACAGCGTTATTGACCGACAAACCAGTGGAACTTCCGTACGAATTAATCAAGTACGATTGAGGAGATAATTGAAGATGTCTGCTCCCGAGAATATGAGAAAAATAGTTATCGAGCCCGTGACTCGCGTTGAGGGTCATGGAAAAGTCACAATCCTGCTCGACGATGAGAAGCAGGTTCAGCAAGCGCGACTCCATATCGTGGAGTTCCGCGGTTTTGAACGTTTCATCCAGGGTCGCCCGTACTGGGAAATCCCGGTGCTTGTACAGCGACTTTGCGGTATCTGCCCCGTGAGTCATCACCTGGCAGCCGCAAAGGCAATGGACATTGTTGCCGGAGTTGATGAACTGACACCGACGGCAGAGAAGATGCGCCGCCTCATGCACTATGGGCAGATGTTCCAGTCGCATGCGCTGCATTTCTTCCATCTTTGTTCACCGGACCTGCTGTTCGGTTTTGACGCCGATGTCGCGATCCGCAACGTTGTGGGTGTTGCCCGCAAGTTCCCCGAACTTGCAGTCCAGGGCGTCATGATGCGAAAGTACGGCCAGGAAATCATCAAAGCCACCGCAGGGAAGAAGATTCACGGCACCGGGGCGATCCCCGGCGGCATCAACAAGAACCTCAGCATCGAAGAGCGGGACGAGTTCCTGAAGGATATCGAGCAGATGCTGGAGTGGTCACGGGCCTCTGTGAAGGTCGCAAAGGACTACACCGTAGAGAACCTTGAGACTGTCGCCGACTTCGGCTCCTTCGACTCGAATCATCTGTCCCTGGTCCGCGAAGACGGGGCTATGGACCTGTACCACGGCAACCTCCGGGCTATCGATGCACAGGGCAACAAGATATTCGACCAGGTAGACTACCAGAACTACCTCGACTACGTGGCCGAGGAAGTGAAGCCCTGGTCCTACATGAAGTTCCCCTTCATCAAGTCCATCGGCCCGGAGGACGGATGGTACCGTGTTGGACCGCTGCCCCGTGTAAACCTGTGTGATTTCATCGACACTCCGGAAGCCGAGAAAGAGCGCCAGGAGTTCATGGCGGTTACGGAAGGCAAGCCCAACAACATCACGATGGCGTACCACTGGACACGCATGATCGAACTGCTTCATTCGGCCGAAAAGATCAAAGAACTTCTCAATGATCCGGATCTCCAGGGCGAAGATCTCATCGTGAAGGGTGAAAGGCGTCCTGAAGGTGTTGGCCTGATAGAGGCACCGAGAGGAACACTGTTCCATCACTACAAAGTCGACGAGAATGACCAGGTAACCATGTGTAACCTGATCGTTTCCACGACCAACAACAACACCCCCATGAACCTTGCGGTCGAAGGCGTAGCCCGCAAGTATCTTTCCGGAGCAACGGAGATAACCGAGGGTCTGTTGAATCGTGTTGAAGTAGCGATACGCGCCTATGATCCTTGCCTTTCCTGCGCGACCCATGCTATGGGACAGATGCCTCTCGTGATCGAGCTTATCGATAGCGACGGGCGACTGCTGGACAAAAAGGCAAAAGGTATGTCCTTGAATGACTAATACAAAGGTACTCCTGATAGGATACGGCAACCCGGGAAGGCTCGATGATGGCCTTGGCCCCGCATTGGCCCAGGCCATTGAGGCCCGGGGCATTCCCGGAGTTACCGTGGATATTGACTACCAGCTCCTCGTTGAGGATGCGGCGGCTGTTGCAGAGTATGACGTGGTGATCTTCGTGGATGCGTCCGTTAAAGGAAAGGAGCCGTTCTCCTTCCGGTCGGTGGAGGCATCGGAGGATATCACGTTCACGACTCACAGCATGAGACCCGAATCTGTCGTAGCACTTGCGGAGGATATGTTTGGCCAGAAGGCCCAGGCATATACGCTTGCAATCAGGGGCTATGACTTCAATGATTTCGGCGAAGAGCTCTCGGAACGGGCCGCTGCCAACCTGGAGTCGGCAATATCTTTTCTTGAAGGAGTTATTCAAAACAATCTATACGGTGACGCGGCTAGTGCTATAGGCTAAGATCGTCATGGTATGCGCATAAAAGGAGAAACGAGGTTCTGAAATGAAGGATGGCAAGAACGTAATTCTGTGTATTGACGACGATTCCGATTTTCTTGAGTCGGTCAAAACTATCATCGAAACCGAGGACTACATCGTGAACACCGCGGATAGTGCGGAAGAAGAACTGGTGTCCTACAAGGAAGACAAGGCCGATCTGATCATTGTCGATCTCATGATGGAAGAAGTCGATGCCGGGACGAGTTTCGTAAAGGAAATAAGGGCACTTGGAGAGACCCCGCCCATCTATATGCTGAGTTCCGTGGGTGACGCATTGAGCATATGCGCCGATTACGGCGAACTGGGGCTCTCGGGCGTATTCCAGAAACCCATTGAGCCTGATCTTCTGCTGTCTACCCTGCAGTCGAAGCTCAACGGTTAATACGGCGCTAGCGCCGAAATCTGAAGGTGCGTGTTTTTTGTGAACATCGCCCGGCGAAGGAGAACCCTCGCCGGGCGTTGTTTTTTGTGATTAGCCCGGCGTTGAAGCAGCACGGCAGCTTGCTGGATCGAACATAATGGTCGAAAGCGTTACAAGGAAGTCTTACGACATTGAGGGAATCGTTCAAGGCGTCGGATTCCGACCCACCCTTTATCGCCTTGCCGTTGAGGCAGGTCTGGCCGGCTGGGTGCAGAACCGTACCGGGGTGGTGCGTCTTGTCCTGGAGGGTCCGGGAGAGACGATCGGTCGCTTCATTGATCATCTTCCCGCACGCGTTCAAGAACCCGGGCGCATAACCGCCATCACGCTTGTCGACACAGCCGGCACCACTGACGCTGAGGCACTGGATGGGTTTTCCATCATCGAAAGTTCCAGCGATGACGAGGTTCGCATCACGATACCCGCTGATCTTGCGGTGTGTAATGAATGCTTGGACGAGATTGCCGATCCTGACAACCGTCGCTATCGCTACGCATTCACAACCTGCACCTTGTGCGGGCCGCGCTACACGGTGGTCAACGGCATGCCCTACGACAGAGAACGCACCACCATGCAACCGTTTCAACTGTGCGAACAGTGCAGGAATGAGTACGAGGATCCATCGGACCGGCGGTTCCATGCAGAAACCATAGCCTGTCCGGAATGCGGCCCATCCCCGGCCTTGAAAGATGCGGCAGCCTGCAGTATCGACGGTGATGCGATTGCCGGGGCGCAAACTGCGCTCGCAAACGGGCTGATACTGGCTGTCCGGGGAATAGGCGGATACCTCCTTGCAGCCGACGCCTTCAACCGGGAAGCCCTGGAGAACCTTCGCACAAGGAAACGCCGGCCTCACAAACCATTTGCCGTCATGGCCCGGGACATGGAGACAATCATGCGGTACTGCGAGGTCCCCGATGCCGCCATACCCGTTCTACAATCCCGCGAGCGGCCTATCGTGATCGTGGATGTCAAGAGTTGCATTGTTGAAGAAGGCTTGCTGCCCCTCGACCTCATAACCCCCGACACCGGCACCATGGGAGTGATGCTACCCACGTCCCCCCTTCACGAGCTACTTCTCGCACCCGCCCCCGGCGAGGGCACTGGCGGTTTCGAACTACTGATAATGACAAGCGGGAACAAGAGAGGGGAACCGATATGCCTATCGAACTCCGAGGCAGAAAAGGCTCTCACCGGCATTGCCGACAGATTCCTGGAGCATAACCGTGAAATCAACCTGCGAAACGATGACTCACTGACCATCGTACAGTGCGACAAGGCCCAAGTCTGGCGCAGAGCACGTGGTTATGCACCCCACCCCATCCCCGTCGCGCCCACCCTTGATCGTTGCGTACTTGCCCTGGGGGCCGAGACAAAGAACGCGGTAGCCATTGGTTATGACAACGAGGTCGTCCTTTCTCCTCACATAGGGGACCTGGAGACACCGGAAGCGTTGGATGGATTCAGGCAGGTCGCAGACTGCCTCCCTGGCTTCCTCGACAAGACACCGGAAGCATTGGCCGTTGATCTGCATCCCGACATGCACTCAACCATAGCCGGCGAGCGTATGGCGGAGAATCTCGGCATTCCTCTGGTACGCGTTCAGCATCACCATGCCCATGCAGCCGCATGCCTGGCGGAGCACGGCAGGCAGAGCGGGCTGTGCCTGGTCCTGGATGGAACGGGCTACGGAGGTGACGGTACAATCTGGGGAGCCGAGCTCATCCGCGTAGAGCCGGACGCGTTCCAGCGCCTGGCTACCTTCTCCCCTGTTCCCCTGCCCGGCGGCGATGCCGCCGTTAATCAGCCGGCCAGGCAGGTAATAGGCCGATGGATCCATGCAGATGTTCCTTTCACGAACGACTGGTTCTCGCTGCTTGGAATCGAAGAGGAGGAAGCAAACGTCTGGAGCCGGCAATGCAATGGCGGGATCAATGCGCCATTGTCTCACGCGGCAGGTCGCGTTTTCGACGCATTTTCCGCCATCCTGGGAGTCGCGCCGAGGCATATCACTTATGAGGGCCAACCGGCGATTCGACTTGAAGCGGTTGCCAGGGAATGCTCAGATCACGCAGGCCTGCCGGAAGTCAGCTATACAACGGCAGAGGAAGAGGGAGTTCTCCACATAGATTGGACTCCGGCATTTGCAGCCATGGCCGAAAACCCGGGGAGAATCGTCGAAAGGCGGCAGACATGGGCTCTTGCCATTCATCACGCTGTTGCACGCGCGGCCCTCGAGATGATAGAGTACGGCCTTTCCTTATGCGGGGAAGAATGCATCGGCCTGAGTGGTGGTGTCTTCATGAACAGGATACTGAACAATCTCCTGGTAACAGCACTTTCAGATAGGGGAATTAACACCCTGATTCACAGACAAGTACCACCGAACGACGGCGGCATAGCATTCGGGCAAGCCATCATCGCAGGGAGACACACATAATGTGCCTGGCAATTCCAATGGAGCTTACAGAAATCGACGACAACGGCATGGGCAAAGGGTCGCTGGACGGCAGCCTGCACGAGGTCGACCTGTCCTTGATCGAGAACCCATCCAAGGGCGATTTCGTAGTCGTACATGCCGGCTTCGCAATTGAGAAACTGGATAGAGACGAGGCCGATGCGAGGCTCGCTCTTTTTGGAGAGCTGGCAGAGCTTCAACGCGAGGAGATGGCGAAAGTCGGCATCCAGCCGGATTCGTGAAGGAACCATGAAGTACATTGATGGATTCAGAGCTCCCGAAGCGGCCGCTGTGCTGTCGCAGCGTATTGGATCACTGGGTGCCGAGCTCAGATCCAGGGACGCGCACGTCAACGTCATGGAAGTCTGTGGCAGCCACACGATGGCCATCGCACGTTATGGCATACGTGGGCTTCTGCCGGACAATGTAAACCTGATAAGCGGCCCGGGATGTCCGGTGTGTGTTACTTCCCCAGGCTATATAGACGCTGCCATATCCCTGGCAAGAGATGGTGCCATCGTGGCTACCTTCGGCGACATGATTAACGTTCCTGGCTCGGACAGCACCCTCGCAGAGTGCCGATCAGAAGGCGGGCGCGTGGAAGTATGCTACTCGCCCTCTGCGGCGGCATCCCTTGCGGAAAGCAACCCCGAAAAGGAAGTCGTATTCCTCGCAATAGGTTTTGAGACCACCATAGGCCCCGTTGTCAGCATCGTTGAATCGGCACTCAGGCGCGGCATCAAGAACATATCGCTTCTTACGGCATTCAAACTTGTGCCGCCGGCGCTTTCGGCCCTGCTGGCTGATCCTGAGTTGCGGATCAACGCGTTCCTCTGTCCGGCGCATGTAAGCGCCATAATAGGAGCAGAGGCATATGAGCCTTTCTCGGGAGCGGCCGGCGTTCCCTGCATCGTAGCCGGCTTTGAGCCCCTCGATATTCTCATGGGGTTGGAAGGGATCCTCAAGCAAGTCGTGGCGGGAGAATCATTCGTTGAGAACCAGTACTCCCGGGTCGTAAGGAGGGGGCGGAAACCCCAAGGCCAGGGCACTGATGGATAAGTACCTCATCCCTGGCGATGCCGATTGGCGCGGCATAGGGGTAATTCCCGACAGCGGACTGGTGCTTAAGAAGGAATTTGCCATGTTCGACGCACAGGACAGGCTGGGAGTGACCATTGGTGCGGGCAGGGAGCACCCAGGATGTATCTGTGGCGAAGTGATCAAGGGGAAATGCACCCCTGTCGATTGTCCAATGTTCGCAAAAGGATGCCATCCTGACCACCCCATCGGCCCCTGCATGGTAAGTGCGGAAGGAACCTGTGCGGCATATTTCAAGTACTCCCGCTAGCGGGAATAGAAGAGGACGGAATGAATTTGGATACAGACAATCTTGTACAGTTGGCACACGGGGGCGGCGGACGTCTTTCGCGCGAACTTATTGATAAAGAAATCGTCTCTCGCTTCGGTGGTGGGGCGCTCGAAGGCCTACCCGATGCCGCCACATTGCCTCGTTGTGATGGCGAGATTGTTTTTTCCACGGACAGTTTCGTAGTTCAACCACTGTTCTTTCCCGGTGGCAATATCGGCGATTTGGCGGTACATGGGACGGTTAACGACATCTCCGTGTGCGGCGCGACACCCCGATGGCTTTCAATGGGTCTCATCATCGAAGAAGGCCTTGCCATCTCGAAACTCGGCGAGATACTCGATTCCGTTCAGGTCGCGGCAAATGACTGTGGTGTGTCAATCGTTACGGGAGATACCAAGGTCGTTGCAAGGGGGCAATGCGACGGTCTCTACATCAACACTGCCGGCATCGGCATCAAGATGCCAGGTTTCGAACTTGGGCCTCACCGTATCACCAGGGGCGACCATGTATTGGTCAGCGGCACGATTGCTGAGCACGGGCTGGCAGTACTGGCTTCACGCAAAAGCATCGAGATCGAGAACGGACCGCTGAGCGACACGGGGCCGGTTCATAGGCTGGTGGCAGCTTGTTCCGACATCGCAGAAGACATCCATGCAATGCGGGACCCCACCCGTGGAGGACTGTCGGCAGTTCTGAATGAACTGGTGGAAGGAACCAATACGGGCATCATGCTGGACGAAACTCAAATCCCTCTCTCCCAGGGAGGGAAGGCGGTTGTAGAGCTGCTCGGACTGGATCCGCTTCACGTGGCTTCAGAAGGCCGAATGGCTCTCATGTGCTCCCCAGATGTTTCCGACGATATACTGGCCCGGTGGCACGACATGCCGGAAGGAGAGTCGGCCTGCAGAATCGGCGAAGTCACGGACGAGGCCGAGAGAGTTGTAATGAACACGCTGATTGGCGGCCACCGCCTTGTGGACATCCCTCGCGGTGAACTCCTGCCGAGGATCTGCTAATGCATGAGCTTTCGATAGCCACGGCTCTTGTTGAACAGGTCGAACGCGCCATGCAGCAGGAATCTGCTTCCCGAGTCACGAAAGTCAACGTGCGCGTGGGAACACTTTCCGGTGTGGACAAAGAAGCACTCGAGATGGCATTTCCTCTCGCCTCGGAAGATGGCTGTTGCTCAACGGCAGACCTGGTTGTTGAGCTGGTACAGGCACGAATTGAATGCAATGCATGCGGCAAAGCTTCAGAACCCGAATCACTGTTCTTCGCATGTGAATACTGCGGAGCGGTAGATGTGAATGTGATATCGGGGCGAGAGCTGATGCTCCAGTCGCTTGAGATTCAGGACAACGAATAGGGATATCGACCTGCCGCGGCGACATGAATGGAGTCAGGCGGGAAAGGAGAACTAAAATGTGCACAACCTGTGGTTGCGGCCAAGCCGCCCAAGAACATCAGCATAGCCACCCACATGATCACCATCACCCGCATGATCATGACCACGATCATGAACATGACCGGACACTTACGTTGGAGCAGAAGATCCTTTCGGCAAACGACGAAATGGCCGAGAAGAACCGTGCCTGGCTCTCGGAAAACGGAGTTGTTGCGGTGAACATGATCTCGGCCCCCGGCTCCGGCAAGACTTTCCTCCTCGAGCGCACACTTGAGCGTCTGAACGGCAGCGTTCCCTGCGCCGTGATAACGGGAGATCAGCAGACCGACAATGATGCGCGCCGCCTTGAGGGAAAAGGGGCGCAGGTGCGTCAGATCGAAACCCTCAGCGCATGCCACCTGGATGCCGAACGTGTGGGCCGGCTTCTGCCGGAAGTTACCGCGGACGGGGCAAAACTGGTATTCATCGAAAACGTTGGGAATCTCGTATGCCCTTCGGCATTTGACCTTGGCGAAAACTTCAAAATTGCACTCCTGTCCACGACCGAGGGCGAAGACAAGCCGGCGAAGTACCCTACCCTATTCTCGTTGGCTCCCGTTGTAGTACTGACGAAGATGGACCTTGCCGAGTACCTGGACTGGGACGCCGCCAAATGCAGGGAGTACCTGAGGGGCGTTCACCCCGGGGTATTCCTCTTTGAACTCAGCGCCAAGACCGGTGAAGGAATGGACAGGTGGATCCAGTACCTGGAGGGGCTTGTGGTGGCGTAGGGAGAGGGGGGTATCAACGTCCAACGCCCAACGTCCAACATGGCTACTTCGTGCCCAGGGACTTGATGGCGTATGACAGTTCCATCAGGCTTGCGGCAATGCGGGCGTCTACGACGGCTACACTTTTCGGAGCAGTGATGTGTGTCAGGGCGAGATTAAGTAGACCCCTGATCTTCGCAGCAATGAGCAGATGGGCAACATTCTGGGCAACCGATGCCGGGACAGCTATGACCCCAATGCGCACGTTCTTCGACCTTATGGTACCGGCAAGCTCATCCATGTTCTGTACATTGAGATGACCAACGGCGGTCCCGACCTTCCGCTTGTCCGAATCAAAAATGCCGCAGATATCAAAGCCACGTTCCGCAAAGTCTTCGTGAAGAACCAATGCCCTCCCCAGGTTTCCCGCCCCGACGACTATCGTTCGCCACGTGAGATCAGTGCCAAGAACGCGAACAAGCTCCGCTTCCAGTCCCTGCGTCTCATATCCCTTTTTAGAGGTGCCCGAGAAGTCAACGTGCGAGAGATCCTGCCGGACTGTCGAACTAGTCAGGCCGAGTGTGTCTGCCAACTCTGAGGACGAGACCCATTCCACCCCCGCGGCATTCAAACCCTGAACGTATGCCAGGTATTTCGTCATCCGCTTGATCACGGATGGTGGTATGTTACTGTTAAAACTCATATCCGGTGAATAATACGGACAAGCCACCTTCTCGTCAAATCTTTCAGTTGGCACAATCAGAACGGGCGCCTGCCATACCCTTAATCCAACAGGCGATTGACAAGCACTTTGGCGAGCTGGTGCATTTTCTCCAATTCCGGAAAATTCCGTTCGAGAAGGCGGAATTCCTGCGGATGATCAAGCCGGCGACCGTTTCGTCTACTCGATGGTACCAGGGCATGAAGCATTTCGTGAAACACAATGTAGCGAACAAAGTCGAATGGGGCCTTGGTGTCGTCGAGCAACGGGTGGATCCTTATTGTCCGATGAGAGGCATCCCATGAGCCGTACCTGATCGAACGTCCCCTACCCCTTGTCTTCCGGGCACGTGTTCTACCCCAACCGATCTTGTAGGAAACGCGGCCACCAAAGAACTCGCTGTTGACACTCCTGGCGATCGCTTTCAGGTCATATACCTGCCCACGCGTTTTCAATGTAGTAGGTCGTGCATGATCCGCCGGCGCCGGCACAATACCCTGCGCGAAGTCCGACACTACGGCCCAAGCCGCACGCCGTCTCGTACGGATGTACGTTCGCAGCGCCCGGACAACCGCTGGCGGCGCATGGAGAAACTGCTCGTGCAACCTGACAACGGCGGTTCCGTCATCCTGGAAAGCAATAGATATCATAGTAACGCGATTGCGCGTAACCACCACCCGCACCGGGATGTTGCCGGCAGCATTCAGAAAGCTGGTCACCCGCAAAAGATCCTGCTCCGTTGGTGGCTGGAAAAGCTCGAACTGTTCATGGGAACTCATAAGGAATCTTTCACAGTGGTCAGAAAAACAGGCAACATTATGAGGCCCGGTGACACGGCATGGCAAGCACGGGAAACGGGATTTCTAGTATTCTGAGGACTGGCGATATGGCATCCGTATGTGGTATAGTATACATGAATTACTGGGTCAACACTTCCAATCCATTGAGTCATATGAAGCTTATTCGATTGCTGGTAACGGATTTCGACGGGACGGTTTTTCGTTACGGTAACGAAAAACCTTTCTACCCACCATTTCTGCTTAGGCTTGATCAGCTTCGGCAATCCGGCGGGGCCTGGGTCGTTTGCAGTGGCCGAAGCCTCGGAAGCCTCCGAAAAGTCACGCGAACCATGGTGAGCATGGGAGTTTCTCCCGACATAATTATCACTCGTCACTCACACGTATATGCGAACTGGACTGGAATATGGCACCCCAAACTCCTGCTTAGTATCCGCACCATGATTCAGCAGCACCGGCGCGGAACACAGATAGCCAAGGATGTTGAGAAGCTGATCTCCAAGATCCGGGGGATCGCAAGCAACACCAGAACTGTACATATCTCGAAGTCACAAGTGAGGGTTCTTTTCTCCGCGCAGGAGGATGTGGCGCCCGTTAAACAGCTTGTATCCCAGGTCATCGCCGACAGTTCCGATCTCCGCGTGTTCTGGCGATCCAGTGAGCTCGAAATCAGGACCATCTCGCATTCCAAGGCAGTTGTTATTCGGAGCATCGCCGAGAACCTTGGGATTCAGCCACACGAAATCCTGACCATAGGAGACGGGCGAACCGACATTGGAATGATGAGCCACGATACAGCACTTATGACAGGGTGCCCGGCCAATGCACGCCGTGAAGTAATCCAACACATCCTGGCTCAGAAAGGACACGTTGCTTCAAAGGACTCCCTTGCGGGAGTCATAGAGATCATCGACGCTTACGTGTCAGGAAACGTGAAGAGCGAGCCGCCGCCAGGTTGGGAAGTAGCTGAACAGGGCCTGATGGAGAACGGACACGCCCAGGCTGCAAGGCCGGGAGCGAGCAGTATGCGCGTTGTGGAGATCAGCATTGTCGTTGCCGCAGTGATAGTGGGCATACTTACTTTAGCCAACTTCGGCATTATTCCGTTTGGACATTACCTGCTGAAACCGTACCAGTTCTTCATGAGCAAACTGATGGGATTGTTCATCTGAGAGCTACTTTATCTCTCCCTCACGTTCGCCAAGGCGTTCGTGCAGCGTCATGATCTCTCTTTCCCTTGCCTCAAGTTGAGCATCGCGTTTCAGAATGATGTCGACAGCCTCATCGAATTTTCTCTCCAGTTCGTCAATCTTCGCCTTGGCCTCTTCAATGCTGGTAATCTCAACATTATTCTCGGTCATACATTCTTCCTTTCATATGCCCAGGCAGTACCGCTCCATTCGCATGGTCATGGGCTGTGAGATTTCTTGCCGGCAAATCTACCGGCAGTGTCACTTTCGAGCACGAAAAGCGTCGCCGAATGCCGTGGTATCAACGTCTTCGGGTATCGATCTTCCAGTGGCGTATGTGTAAAGGTATGCCTTGAACACGACGTCGGCTGCACTCGTAGCCGCGCAGGCCAGCGCAATTGCCAGGACTGCAACAGCCCCCGCAAACGCCGTGACTACCACGGACTCAGCCGCGACAGCCATTCCGAAGAGAACCACCACGAGGAGGACTACCGGAAGCATTACCAGGAAACTGAAGAAGCCCAGCGAGAAGTTGCCCACCAAAGCTGTGCCCCAGGTCGTCTTCAAGGTTTGCGCAGACCGCTTGAACGCCTTTATGGGGCCAACGCCATCCAGCACTATCACCGGGACAACAAAGTAAGCCAGGGCCGTCCATGCCGATCCGAGAATCGCCGACACGATTGCGCCGGCTTTCTTGTTTGATTTCTCGATCGCCTTCAGCAGGACTCCGACGAAGGCAGCAACAAAAGACCAATCCAGGATTTGCGGCAGGCGTTTCACGGCAAAGGAAATCCCGTAGGAGACGGATGCACCGTTTCCGTTGATAATCGAAAGGACACTGGCAATCAGCCCCGTGTTGAAGAAAGCAATTACGAAGTAGTTGCAGAAGTAGAAGAGGAAGACTATCACCCACATGACTGCATTGCCCTGGGAAGCCGCCTGTTGATCCATGAACTCGGCCCATTCCGCAAGCGCACCCGTTTGCCACAACGGCAGGATGAAGCTTGCAGACACGGCCAGGGCGGCAACCGAGGAGATGCATGGAAACACCAACAGGCGCTTGTGCGCCCAAAGCAAATGGTAACTCATCTTTGCAAACTCCCAACTTCTCGATATAGAAGCGAACATGATCATATCTCCCAACTTGTATTGTGGACTGTATTCACTAACAGCATACGCGCCTCATTTTCTTCGGCAAGAAACTTCTTAGATGATCCCAGCGCCGCACAGGGGTGTCACGATTCTCACGTGCCGGGAGGCAGCAGGACAGACAGCTCGATTTTCACGAGATTCCCTGCTATCATCTCCTCACACTTGAAACGCATAATGATAAGGAGATAAGCGGCATGGCAAAATGCCCCCATACCAAAGTAGATATGTCGCACTGCAACTGTACGTACGAGCCATGCTCACGCAAAGGCGTCTGCTGCGAGTGCCTGAAGTATCACCTGAGCATGAAACAGCTTCCAGCATGCGTCTTTCCGGACGATGTGGAGAGAACGTACGATCGGTCTTTCAAGAGGTTTGCGCAGCTGTATGGCGGATGAGGCGATGAGGGAAGTCCATCTCAGCGCTGAACGCCCGAGTCGGTGGAGCGACGTGGGGATAGAACGTCGCTCATTCTCTGGCGAAGCACGTCCAATTCATACGGTTTCTGAATAAAGCCCGAAGGGCCTTGCTCCGCATCTCTGAAAACAGCCGCATCCTTGTTGTATCCGCTGGAAAACACGATGACAACGTCCTCATGCATGGCCTGCATATGACGTAGGGTCTCCTCTCCGCTCATCCCGGGCATGGTCATGTCCAGCAACACAACGCTTATCTCGTCCTTCTTGTCCTCGAAGATAGCAATCGCTTCGTCTCCACTCTCGGCTGTAAGCACGTCGAATCCCAACAAGGCGAGCATATCGCCACAGACGCTTCGAACCACTTCTTCATCGTCGACGAGCAGAGCTATTCCAGAGAAAACCGTATCGCGAGTTTCGCAGATTTCCTCCGATGACATGATCGGCTCACTGCTGCCCGGGAAGAGCAGTGTGAATGTTGACCCCTTACCCATCTCACTTTCTACCTTAACAAAGCCTCCATGCCCCTTGAGAATCCCAAAAACATCCGCCAAGCCAAGCCCACGACCTGTGACTTTAGTGGAATAGAATGGGTCAAAAATGCGAGAAATGTTTCCCCGGTCCATACCCTTACCATCGTCTGCGACCTCGACAAACACGTAATCACCTGGAATGGCATTCTCCGCCAGATGACACATTTGCAGCTCCTCCTTATCAAACTCTCGCAAGCCTGTACTGATCACGACATGGTTGGTATCCCCATCACATGCATCGGAGGCATTCTTAACCAGATTCGTTAGAACGTGAGAAAATTGATCAGGATCCAGTTCCACTGCGGGGAGCCCCGACGCCAACCTCAACTCGAGATTGAGACTCCCACCACCCTCCTGCTTCAAGCGATCCTGCGCATCATTGATGATACGGGAGATGTCTACTGCCTGCTTTACAAACCCGCATCTGCCTGAGTACCAGAGCAGGTGCTTGTAAAGATCGGCAGCCCGATCGGCCGCACTCTTGATTCCCCGAGTGTGCCGTTCTACCTGGCTGTTGTCGTCCTCAAGCTCCGTCAAGACAAGCTCCGAGTTTCCCATGATTCCCATCAGCAGGTTGTTGACATCGTGAGCTATCCCTCCCGCAAGAGCCCCCAGGCTTTCGAGCCTCTCTCTTTGTTGAACCCGTCTTTCGAGTTCCAGTCTTTCCTCTTCAGCCTTGACGCGATATGAAATATCACGAAGGAGGAGCACCGCACCCGCTCGGCCACTCAAATGACCGGTAATTATCTCGAGGGGGAAAGTGGTTCCGTCCTTCCTTCTTCCCTTGGCTGTTCCTATATGAAAACCATTCCGCTCAAGCGCATCACGTATCTCACCCTTTCTCGTTTTGTCGACCCTTCTATCAAAGTAGAGCAAGTCCGTCTGCTTGTG
The DNA here is from genome assembly GCA_030744755.1 of Kiritimatiellia bacterium. Classification (GTDB taxonomy): domain Bacteria; phylum Verrucomicrobiota; class Kiritimatiellia; order UBA8416; family JADHWI01; genus JASLPY01. Next base: position 38,371 of record JASLPY010000023.1, read on the forward strand.
CAGCACTTCGGACTTTCTATACCCGAATATCCGTGTGACCGACTCGTTGCATATCTCTATCTGTCTATTCGGATTGATAACGATAAGGGCATCAGGACTGATGCTCGACAGAACATTCTCCAACTCCTGGCGATTGTGGGATTCCTTCCGCCATCTGAAAAAGGCTACCCACAGCATGAACGCCAGCCAGAAGAACAGGACATTTACGATCAGGCTGGAGAGGGTAGCGGTTAACCGATCGGCAAAGAAATGGTAGATTGCCTCGTTGAAAGTGAGGGCCACATTCAGCGCAGCGAAAAGCAATGACACAACCATTGCGATGCACAAATCTGCTATTGCTTTGCGCTCTTGGGTAAGAAGCTCCATAATAATGCCCACACCTACCCACCAGTTGCGCCTCGTCCGAATCTGCAAGGAATGATACAGAAAACAGTGACAGAACACAAGTCAGATCTGGCCGCTGGGGGCGCGGGTCAAACGATCGTTGTCCCGATCCTTATCACGATCCTTGTCGAACATAATCGTTGTCCCGATCCTCGACTTGATCATCATCGACAACGATCGAGACGAGGATCGAGACAGTGATGGAAATCGACAACGATCCGGACAACGATCCGGACAACGATCAAGACAACGAAAGTTATCGAACCCTCAGATCACCTTCCAAAGGAAAAGACCCTGGGGGCAGCGGCGGTTAACGCATTCGCTCACTCTCCAAGAAGTTCCCGTATCACTTCTCTGAGTTCAGGGTCCTCGCTTTTCTTGTAATCCTTGAGAAACGGTACGGCCTTGTGGCCGATTTCCTTCAGTCTTCGCTTCGCCCGAGAACGGACAGCAGCGTCGGAATCCCCAAGTTGCTTCACGAGCAGAAGTATTTCTTCACGCAGTTCCTCAGAGGCATCTTGCTTCGCTGCCCCAAAGCTATCTCCCAGGCGAATCGCTTCCTCGCTCACTTCCACATCAGGAAAGACTTCCGTCAGATCGGCAAGGATGTTCAGTGCTTCTGCAAGGACGATGTCTGAGTCCTTGTTTTCATCCTCGGAGTGTGCCTCGCCAAAGGCAGCCTCCCGTACCTCTTTGCGTTTCCGCTCCAGCTCTATCCTCGAATCAAGGCTAAGAGGCAGTTCTTCCATCCTGTCCATGCTTTCAACCTGGTCGAGCAACTCGATGTACGCGCCGTACCTTTCGTTCTCTGCGCACCTGTCGCCAGAATTGTCACCCAGGACAATCAAGGCGTCGGCGAGATCGGAGAATGGCGCAAAACCGAGTGGACGCACCATTGACCATTCGAGAGGATTCCGCAGGTAATCCTCGCCGACTTCCAACCGGTCCAAGGGTGACGACAGTATTATGTCCGCGGACACTCCCTTTAACTGCGTTGAGCTGCCCAGAATCCTATAGTAGAGCGCTGTCGTTACTCGCAGTGATCCGATCTTCTTGTCATCACTCAAGGGCCTGATGACCTGCACACTTCCCTTTCCCAGGGTCTTGGAATCACCCACCACGACAGCGCGTCCATAATCCTGCAGTGCTCCCGCGAATATCTCCGAAGCAGATGCCGAGTTCCTGTTAACAAGGATAACAAGAGGGCCGGTGTAGACGATTGCCGGGTCGGTATCCGGCAATACCGTAATACCATCGCGTGACACTATTTGAACTACCGGTCCATTCTCTACGAAAAGCCCCGTCAACGTGGCCGCTTCGCGAAGTGCTCCTCCACCATTGTTGCGCAAATCTACGAGAACGCCCTTCACATTCTTCTGCTTCAGCTCCTGCAGGCTCCCGGCTACATCGCGCGTCGCGCTGGTCGCATCTTCAATGCCATCCATCGCTGCCTGCATATCGCCATAAAACGAAGGTAGCGTAATAAGCCCGAGCGAAATCTCCTCGTCGTCAGCCATCTTGATGTCCCGGATTTCGTGCTTGGCTCCCTGGTCTTCGAGCTTAACTTCATCGCGTATGAGATCAACCTTCTTTGTTGTACCCCCCGTAGTATCCGAAGCGGGCATAACCGTGAGAACAACCTTCGTACCCTTTTTGCCCCTTATGTTCTGGACCACCCTGTGAAGAGGCCAGTGGAGCGTATCCACGGGCGGCTCGTCACCCTGGGCCACACCAATGATTTTGTCACCTTCCCTCAGCCTTATCTCGCGTGTATCACTTGCCGCCGGACCACCCGGCACAAGGCGAACCACCAGGGCCGCACCTTCGTCAGGACGCAGGATTGCCCCGATCCCGACCAGCGAGAGCTTCATCGCGACATCAAAATTGTCTACCGTGCTGGGAGACATGTACTGGCAGTGAGGATCATAGGCGAGGGCAAAGGACGACAGGTACAACTCCAGTATGGTTTCGGAATCCCACTTCTTCAACAACCCAAGATAGCGGTTGTAGCGCTCCGCTATCGAATCCTTGATTTCAGATTCTGAAGTTTCATCATCCCCGGAAGAATCCTGTTTCGATTCCCCCTCTTCTCCGGCTTCCTCGTCGGTCATGGCATTGGTTACCAGCCTTTGGACATACTGGTTCTTCACGATTTTGCGCCATGTATCGTCCCATGCCTCGTTACTTGCGGGCCAGGGGCTGTACTTCCGCTTCCAGGCGAATCCCTCCTCCTTTGCAATGTCGATATCTCCCTTGAGCAGTTCTTCAACATAGGCGCATCGGTTTGCCACCCTTTTCTTCAATATCGCAAATACGTCGTATGCAAAGGCGACATCGCCTTCTTTCAGCCGGTCGTCCAACGAATCCTGTTTGGATTCGAAGTCAGCTATGTCGGACTCAAGAAAGTAGATGTGAAACTCATCCAGCGATCGCAGGTAGTTTTCGAGAACGCGCCCTGCAATTTCGTCATCAAGCTGTCTGCCCGACAAGTGTTTTGCCGGAAGTTCCCTGGAAACCGCAGTGGCAATACCTGCGAATCGCTTTTCCGGCCGAAGCTCCTCAGCGGTGGAGAGAAGGAGAGACAGAAGGCCTGCAGCAACGGTTAACGCCAAGGCCTTCGCCTGTTTCCTCCCCATTCCCCGCAACTGGAAATATGTGCTGATCCTCAAACAACATGCATTGAAACGCATTCTTAAACCTTTCTACAGTTCCGAAAGAAGCTTCTTGGCCTGCATGGCTATCTCTGGATCCGCGTTATTGGCGGCCTTTTCAAGATAGACACCGGCTTTTGAACCGATCTGCTTCAACTTCTTGTAGGCACTCCGGCGCTCCTTGAACGTACTCCCGCCTAGCCGGCCTATGAGCAATCTGATCTCCTTGGCCTCATCTTCCGAAACTGCAATCTTCTTCCAGTCCACGGGAATCTTGAGCCCGGCAACTTTCGCCATGTTTCGGAATTCGCTATCGGACACCGTAGCTATTCTGCCGTTCATAAGGCCTTGTCGCTTCCCGTCAACCGCAGTAGCCATGAACACCCACATTCTCTGATCAGTGCCCCTGGCAAACAGGAATGGTTTGCCGTCCACTGCACTCACGCTTGTGGCGGCAAAATCTTTCACATAGGCCGATGCATCGGCAAGTTTTACAGGACGTCCTCCCGAAGCCAACGTGTACTGCTCTATTGCCGCGTCAAGCTGTCGGAGCTTGTTGGTGTCATCCGCCCAGCTCTGTCCTATGACCTTCCCGAGTTTTGCGGGTTTGACATCAAACTCACGGCGGGCCCGACCGTCGAAATCGCGCGAGAACAGCCACTTCTTCTCCACTTTCTCCATGAGGATTTCTTCTGTCTCATCAGGAGATGCGAGCACGACACAGGCCTTGTTGCTGGCCGCGTTGTAAGTAACGCTTTGAAATACCATCGAAGAAATCTCGGCCGACACCTCGATCCACTGCTCTGGCCCCATTTCGAGCATTTGCGGCAATTCCCTGGCCATTTCACCGTGACAACAACGTTTAACAGCCTTCACGTCTTTCCGTAGCATGGCCGAAAGGAATGATTCCCAGGATTTCTTGGGTGTAGACAGGTCCACGCCCAGCCAATCCTTTCCGCTGAGTTCCTTGAACTCCGCAGCCGCAAGAGCCGCAAGCTTTCCATCCGGGGCCCCGTTCAGAAGAGTCTCGAGGTCGGCAATCGCCTTTTTCTTCTCCCCCAGCTTCGCATAGCCCTGGGATCTCATAAGGAGCGATGTCTCAAGCAGAGGATTCTCATCAACCTGCTCTTCTATTACGCGACTGAACGCCGCAACCGCACCCTTATAGTCTTCCTTCTTGAGAGACGCGACCCCGTCACTGTACCACTGGCTCAGTGACATAAGCGTGGCAAGTGTAAGCGATGCAATCTTCTTGACCACAATCTCCGACATTATGGACCCCATTCGAACTTTCCGCAAAGATCTGGATTCGTGCGTCAAGTATCAAGGATTTTTCCTCGCTGTGCAATTACTGACCTTCGCAATATCATTTCACTGGTTAAACATAAAAACGCGCTATCAGTGAGTCTCCTTTCATAGTATGGTTGCCCTGAAGATGAATACTGACATCTTTCGATATCACTGAGGAGGAACCATCGTGAAGATAGTATGCATAGGTGCCGGTTACGTCGGTGGGCCGACCATGGCCATGATCGCAAGAGAATGCCCCGACATCACCGTAACCGTGGTTGATATAGACGAAGAAAGAATCCTTGCGTGGCAATCAGATGAGCTCCCTATCTACGAACCCGGGCTCAAGGAAGTGGTGGACGAAAGTCTCGGCAGAAACCTCTTCTTCTCCACGGACGTCGGAAAAGGCATAGAAGAGGCCGACATTATTTTCGTCAGCGTGAATACACCCACGAAAACCTTTGGCCACGGATCAGGAAGGGCGGCGGATCTCCAGTACCTGGAGAAAACTGCCCGAAATATTCTGGCGCATGCGAGATCCGACAAGATTATTGTCGAAAAAAGCACCGTACCAGTACGCACAGCCGATGCCATGAACAGGATTCTGAACTCCCGCAATAGCGACTGCAGTTTTGAAGTGCTGTCGAATCCCGAGTTTCTCGCAGAAGGGTCGGCCGTGAAGGACCTGGAGAATCCTGATCGGATTCTGATAGGAGGCCATGACACGGAGGCCGGCCGGAAGGCCATGCAAACGCTCGTTGACATTTACGCGCGCTGGGTGCCGAAGGAACGCATTATCACGACAAACGTGTGGTCCAGCGAACTTTCGAAACTTGCCGCGAACGCCTTGCTTGCTCAGCGCGTCAGCTCAATTAACAGCCTGTCTGCACTCTGCGAAGCAACCGGGGCCGATGTCGGAGAAGTCGCATCCGCTGTGGGCAGGGACAGCCGTATCGGACCCCGTTTCCTGAACGCCAGCGTTGGATTCGGCGGTTCATGCTTCCGCAAAGATATCCTTAACCTGGTCTACCTGTGCGAAAGCTACGGATTGCACGAGCTGGCCGAGTACTGGCACCAGGTCGTGAAAATCAATGATTACCAGCAGGATCGTTTTGTAGGAAGTGTGATCTCGAACATGTTCAACACGATCTCCGGAAAAAGAATTGCGCTGTTCGGTTTCGCATTCAAGGCAGATACTGGAGACACGCGGGAAAGCCCGGCGATCCGTATAGCAAAACAGCTCGCGGAAGAGCGTGCCAATGTTGTCATAAGCGATCCAAGAGCCTTGGACAATGCCCGCATCGACCTCGGCGACCTGGGTGACAGGGTGACGTACGAGGAAGATCCATATAGGGCGGCGGAAGAGGCGCATGCCCTGGCAATAATGACCGAGTGGTCCTGTTACAAGGAGTTGGACTACCAACGGATATTCGATTCCATGTTGAAACCGGCTTTTGCATTTGACGGCCGGAGAATACTGGACCATCAGAAGCTCTACGAGATGGGGTTCAACGTGTACTCAATCGGTAAAGCACCGCTGACGCACCTAGACGCTTGAAAGAAGCACGGTCTTCGCCTCACTCCTCCTGGCAACATTTACAGCAGCATCATTCCACTCACAATCAATGCCACGCCAAGAACGATGGCGTAGAAAGGATTCCTGGCATCATCCCAGTGGAGAACGAGAAAGGCCAGGCTCGCTATTCCGCTGGATAATATGAGTGCAATACCCCACAGAGGGGATACAGAAAACGTTGCAATGGCAAACCAGAGACTGCCAATCACGAACAACACAGCTCCGGCTCCCATCACGGCAAGACTTACCGGCGTTTTCGCCTTCAGCTTTCCTCCTGTACCTCTGTGTCTCTTCGAACCTGCTTTCGCCTTAACCGGCGCATCCGCACTGGCTTGTCCCTCATCGACCGCCTCCATTCTCAGGAGTATGCTTTCGGCGAGTTCCTCGAAATGCTCGATCTGAGTCTCATCGCTGAATTCCAATACCCCAAACGTAGAAATACCTTTAGCAGTCCTTATGGTCACGCGCCCATCTGCAGACGTTCTCAGAACGGTGCCCTCAACCTCTGCCCCGTCCCTCAACATGAACGTGTCTGCGCGCACGATTCCAACGGCACACATCACGGCAACTGCGCTGCCCACAATCCTCACAAAGTTCATTGTTCAGCCTCCTACCTGGTACTACGACCTCATGCTTATACAGCAACGGTAGGCTACATCAGGGGAGCGCGCTATTATAATCCCGTCGACTCTTTGTAACGTCGTGGTCAGTGTGCTGACAGAGGAAGGCCGGCACATGGGGATGGAACCCCATATAGAGAGAACACACTGCGCTTTCCTGGAAAACTATGGTTTCTGTTAAGCCGTGCTTTCCGCCGTATGCATGTAGACATCCTGCTGCGGGAAGGGAATGGAAATGCCTGCGGCATCAAACCGCTTCTTGATCTGTTCCTGGACGGCGAAGAATACATCCCAGTAATCCGCACTCTTGACCCACGGACGAACTGCGAGATTCACGCTGCTGTCCGCCAATTCGAGAACCCCGACCATGGGTTTCGGATCCTTCAGGATTTTCTCCTCACTGTCGAAAATCTCTTCAAGCACTTTTCTCACCTTGTCGAGATCGTCACCGTAGCTTACACCGGCAACGAGATCGACCCGCCGGAATTCGTTCGTCGAATGGTTGATTACGTTGTCACCGGTCATCTTGGCGTTGGGAACTATGACCTTCTTGTTGTCGAGCGATTTCAGTTCAGTCACGAAGATACCAATCTCCTCCACAACGCCGTCCGTCCCGCCACCTTCTATGTAGTCGCCAACCCTGAAGGGTTTGAAGATAATCAAGAGAACGCCGGCGGCAAAGTTGGCCAACGAGCCTTGGAGGGCCAGACCTATGGCCAGGCCTGCGGCACCGATAACCGCCACGAATGATGTCGTCTGGACCCCCATCCTTGCCAATGCTGCAATCACAACAAAGGCCATGATAGCTATGTGTGAAAGGCTTGCGACGAAGGATATAAGTGTTTCGTCGACCTTGCTTTTCTTCATTATCTTGACGAGTAACGTACGGATTCCCAACGCCGCATAGCGGCCTATAACGAGAATCAGGATTGCTACCAGCACCTGGGCTCCACAAGAAACCATCAACCCCTGTATCTTCGCAATTGCTGCATTCATATCTCCCCCACGATCATTGTGTCAGATCATTCTAATTCTCCACGAATTCACCACTACCTGGATACATTCCTCCTTCCCAGTCGAAGTATGCAGAAGAACATGGAGTTGCTCAACTGAGAAGTTAGTTGGAAAGTTCGTCAGCGTATCGTTTCAGATCACGGATTCGCTGGCTGGGGGAAGGGTGGGTCGAGAACATGTAGGCCCATTCAGGCAGATCCTTCTTCCCTTCCAGGATCTCGAACAGCTTCTCTATGCCATCCGTCTTTCCATAGACACGGAAGACCACCCCTACTCCGAAGGAATCCGCGTTCTCTTCCTGCACTCTCGAGTAGCCTCGCTGCAGGACATACTGCAGAACGTTGCCCAGGGACTTGGCACCCATCTCTCCGCCAAAGAGGATGGCATAGGTCAGCCCCACTCCAATTGCCCTGCCCATTCCCCGAAGGTGGTCGCGGTTGTAAAAATGACCCAACTCATGCCCGATGACAAAAGCCAGTTCAACGTCCTCTTCCAGAACGTCCAGCAGCGCCGTCGTAACCCCTATGGTTCCGCCGGGAAACGCAAATGCATTGGGCTTATCGTGTTCTATAACCATCAGGGCGTAAGGTAACGGCGGAACAGCAGAGTCCTCCCGCAGGGCCTCCAGCACTTTAGAAACTCTCCCGAGTCTTTCGTCATCCTCCTCATCGTAGAGAGGCCACATACCACGGTTTCCAAAGAGCTTCGCTTCGGTCTCGAAAGATATCCTGGGGACGACAGCGTCAACGATCAAGCCGATGGTAAGATAAAGTCCGACTGCAAGGAGCGTTACGAATATGAGGAGACGACGCAGCTCCGGTATCGCCTGGTGACGAGCAGAACTCTCGTCTGCGGTCTCTCGCAGCCTGCGGTTTACTATCTTCATTGCTCCACGTAATCCGCAAATCTCATTGCTGTGCCGTAGGCCAGTACTTCGGTAGAACCAATAGTCTCCTTCTTACCCTGGGATATGCTGCTGGTTTCCACGCGCAGATTAATCACGAGGTCGGCGTCGGGAAACTGCTCTTTCATGCGAAGAATGGCTTCGCGCCTGCCGCGATCCAGAAGGCTGCAGTATGAACGGACTTCTCCACCGAAGATATTGCGAAGTGATGCCAGGAAACGTTTGAAGTAGTCGATTGACACCACAACAGATCCGGAAACCAACCTGCTCTCGAGAACCGGCCGATCCAGCGGGAACTGTTTTCCGTTCAAGACAGGCATGTCCGCAAATCTCTCCTCCCTGGCCTCAATGCGACGGAAGTGACGTTTCTCCAGGATCATACCGATGATCATTGTGATGGCAATGAAGCCTATCGGCACTCCCAGATTCAAAATAATTGCGGGCATTTCAGTCCTCGATTCTTACTGCGGTGCCGTAAACGTAGATCTCTGAAGCTCCCTGCGCAACTGACGAGGTGCTGTACCGTACGTTCACTACTGCATTCGCTCCGAGTTCTTCTGCCTGCGCGAGCATGCGCTGCGTGGCCTGGTTGCGTTAATCGTTGAGCAGCTCTGTATAGCCCTTCAACTCGCCACCGACGATATTCTTGAGGCTGGCCATGAAATCACGCCCTACGTGTTTTGCCCTCACGGTACTTCCAGACACCATACCGTAATGCTCGAGGGTGCTTTTACCCGGCACCTGTTCAACGTTAGTCAATATCACGAGTTACCTCCCTTTCTGCCTTGCGGCGGTTCCTGCTATAACTCTATCGCATATCCAATCCGCCGTTCCTCTGCCTCTGCATCTTAGAGATCGAAAAACAGGACTACAAGAGTTTTAGAAATTACACCCTCCATTCTCAAGCATTGCAGCCAAATCTTTGATCCCGGCCTTAACCGCTGCGGGTGCCCCCCTGAGGCCCAGGTGAAGTTCACAGCCTGTCTCAGTGTACTTGGGCAGGCTGGAGAAAGAGACATTGTCGTGCCCAGCCAGGAAAGCCTTCATCACATCAACAATATCGGCCTCGCGCACGTCCGTAAGCACCAGTTTCTCAGCTGTCTTCTCCTGCCCTATTTCGTACCAGTTATCCAGGATCCACTCCATCATCGGATGGGCCATTTCGGGGAAACCAGGGAGAAAATGTCCATTCGCAATACGAAACCCCGGAACCTGGTTTACAGGATTCGGAATAAGCACTGAACCGGTGGGAAAGTCGATCATCCGAAGCCTGGCATCCGTCGCTTCCTTTCCCCATCGGTTCCTAAGGATCGATTCGCCTTCTGGATGCCTTTCTATGTCCAGACCTGCTGCTTCCGCCGCCGCCTGCCTGGTGAGGTCGTCCGGAGTGGATCCGATCCCGCCACAAGAGAAGAACGGTTCGGGCTGGTCCATCGCCCATGATATATGTGTGCTGATCACCGCAATGTCATCGGGAAGAACCATGCAATAAGTCAGATCCAGATTGCGGGACGCCAACAGGCTTCGCGCGTAGTCGAAGTGACGGTCGGTCACACGTCCGTCAAGAATCTCGTTTCCTATCGTGAGAAGCCCAAAGCCTCGAACAGCTTCACGCATATTGTCTCCTCCCGGTTCAACCGCGTGCGGTCATCTCGTTCCAATCACAGTGGTCACTGGCTATTGTGTCGACGCCGACTCTATTAACTTGGCCACGGCTGCCGCCATTCTCTTGTAGCCCCTTGCGTTAGGGTGCGCATGATCACTTCGCGACGACGAACTGGACAGGACCTCTGTCACCACCCGGGAATCGCACAGGACATTGTACTCTTCTGCAACATCCTCGTAAAAGGATGCTGTCTTGAGACGCAGACCCGGTTTTGGAACTCCGAGCAGAATCACGTCAGCACCCCTTCCCTGGACAAGCTCAATCATCGCCGCAAGATTCTCTGCCACCTCGCTCGCATCGTGACTGTGGATCAGGTCGTTGCCACCGTGACACAGGATAACAAGGTCGGGCCGGTGTTTCGCCAGAATCGATGGCAGCCTCCGTAGGCCGTCGGACGTCAATTCTCCCGGCACACCGCAATTGATGACAGAACATCCGATCAACCCGGCTAAGACGGAAGGATAGCTCTGTTTCTTAGATGCCCCGGTGCCACGCGTAAGACTATCTCCGAAAGCGAGCACTTTCGAGTCAGGAGTGATCTGTGCGATATGTGGAACTTCTTTCCCACACCCCGAGCCAAGCAGTATTACGCACATTGCAAACAACAAAGAATCGCGGCACCTCATCACATCTCACCCTTCTCTGCATCCGAGTCTTCGGAATCGCTTGAGAACAATCCGTCCAATCCATCGAAAGGATTAGCAATCGAGGGGCCCGTATCCTTTTTCGTGCCACCGTTTCCCCCGTAACCCGCCATCCGAAACTTTTCGTGCTCATTATCGTGACAGTAGATGCAGAGCAGCTCCCAGTTACTGCCGTCGTTCGGGTTGTTCGTATGGTCATGGTCCTTGTGATGCACGGTCAGCTCACGAAGGCGTTTTCCGGAAAACTCGCGCCCACAACTTCCGCAGACGTGAGAAAACAGCTTAAGCGCCCGTTCCCGGTACCCTTTCTGCCTCAAATTCCGGTCGCGTCTGAGCTCGGCCTCGATCTGCGCTCTTCTCTGTGGATCCAGCTTTGATTTCCTGGGTCTAATCATTTTCTATTCACTCCCAACCAGTGATATGACATACGAGGGCACCAGTATTCAATACTTAACAGCCTGTTGCCCAAATCCAGATCCGTCTTAGTCCTGCCGGATTCAGTTAGGAAAGACCTCTCAAGTAGCCGAATTCGCTAGAATTCAGACAGCCTGCCACATCAAGGTTGATCTGATCAACAGGCCGTTAAAGGTGAGTTTCGCCCGGAGCAGGACGCCCCGTATCCACATCACGACTGAAAGAGACCGCTCAGCCCCATCAGGAGAAGAATTATCGTCGTCCAGCCTGCAACTATGTGAATCCAGAAGTACGTTAGTAGCACGCCACCCATGCGGACCCTGTAATCGCCCAATCTCAGCATAACGCGGCCGCGGTTGGCGCTGGGCAGCCAGTACTTCGCCTGGTGCAGGTCAATCAGCGGAACGAATGCATCAATGGAGTACACGAGAAAATTGAACCGGGGGTAATGGGGCGGATGCGTTTCATTGTTCTCGGTGTCGTGCCTCCATTCATAACCGTGTGAAGGTGTTATAAGGTGAAGCTGATACCCACCGCCAAACAGCACCCCGCCGAGAAGGAAGAACCCCAGAACGATCCACAGCGCTTTCCAAGCCTGGTATCCGTACCCGATAATGGGCCCGAAAACGCCGTACCAGCACCATTGAGGTACAGTCATGGGATACCTGCACCTTTCCCGGTTCCTGGCAATCATCACCGTCCTTGCCTGTGCCTCATGCCCGCCCTTTCGAAGCACCTTGGCAAGCTGTTCGTACGGTTGGGCCTTGAATGAATCCGAAGGCTGTCGCTCCAGCCACGAGATCCTCGGCCAAGCGCCAACAGGAGCCTTGTCGTGAATAACATCATATATGAACCCCTGGAGCATCAGGTTGCCGGGTTCAGGCCAGCTCTGCTCGTCATCCCACAACGTCCCAACGCTTGCGGAACGAAGATCCAGGCTCATTCCCTCCACCCGCCCAACGCTCAGCATCGTAAAGAAGCCGTCTACCACTGCCCCGGAAAAATCGACTGTGCCGGCGGCCCGAAAACCGTTTTCAAGGTGCACGCTTCCGCCCACCTTAAGGTCCCTCGCAGCGAAAGAACTCCCGGGATTGCCATCAAACACCCCTGCGTTGCACACAAGATGACCGCCGATTCTCCCGGCGACAATACTGACCTCTCCCTTTGCGTGAAACCCGTCATCCAGTCTTACGCTGTTTCCAACGCGAATCTCATTCATAACCAGGGCGAAACCATCCGGATTCATAAACCTGCCGGTATGGCAATCAAGATCCGCGTCAATACTCGCCCCACTCAGTTGCACTGCCCCCAACGCCTCAAGGTTGTCGCGAAGCAGAACACTTGCGCCAACTTGTATACGCGCCGCATTCAGGGCGACACCTTCCTCGTTCAGAAAGCGACCTCCCCTGCAGTCAAGTGTCCCTCCAATGGAAGCGCCTTCTATCGAGACGCCACCAATCGCCTCGAAATCCTGCGCCAGCTGCATGCCTCCTTCCACCATGATGCGGTCAGCCACAATCGCGGGCCCATACGGATTCAATATCCGGCCCGAACAATTGAACCTGCCAGTTACCTTTGCACTCCCGAAATCAACACCGCCGAATGCCACAAGGCCCTCACCCGCAATAATGACGCTGTCATGGACATTGATACCCTTCGCGCTTATTGCCCTCAGGGCCTCGACGCCATTGGTGAAGCGGGCCCCCAGGCACTCGAAACTCCCGCCGACTTCCGCACCGTCGAAATTGACTTCGCCAACGACCTCGGTTCCCTCCCCCATGAATACTGTTCGGCCAACCTTGATCCAGCTCGCGGCAAGCGCAATCCCTTCATCGCCCGGCCGCATCAACTGAGTGCCACGCAAATCAAGAGCCACTCCCACCTGGGCACTTACCAGGTTGAAGCCGCCGTCGAACTGACAACCCCGCAGTATCAGGCTCTGTTCAATTTTGACGCCCGAAGCCGCAACCGGCCCACAGCTGCTATCCAGAAAGTGAAGAGCACGCAACTCTGTACCACTGATGTCCATGCCTTCCGGCAATGTGCAGTTTCGGAAAAGCAGTGGAAAAGAAATCTTGGCCAGGCGCAGGTCAACACGACCGTCAATCTGGAGTCCGTCAAACCAGATGCCTCTTTGGGTTACCATCTGCGAAGCTGTGGGATCAGTGCAGAGCCAGACAACCGTCCGGGCCGGTACCCGCCGGTCCTGCAATTCGCCGTCCCCCGGGATCTCCTCCCGGCCCTCGTCCAGCATTGTTCCTCCAGGATCGCCATCAGTTGCCGAACGGATAAGGTACGCTTCTGTCTTTGAAAGCGATCCAAACTCGCGTCGCGCAAGGTCCATGAGCACGAGGTGCCTGTCTCCCGCACCCGGTGCCATCGCCGGAAGCATTATCAAAACCGATAGCGCTGCATACCCCAAGGAATGAACAAGAGTCATGGGAAGACTCCTTCCCGGTAGAACTTCCTCTCAACTCATCATAAGTATTATACCTGACTTCACGGCAGCATCCAAGCAAGAAGCCTGCCTGAGCGTTCTGCGCTGTGAGCGCAGAACGCAGTGGTTAGTGGTTAGGCGCTAGGCGTTAGCGGGAAAGGTCCGCGGTACGCGTAGCGATGCCTGCCTCGTATCCGACTCAAGGCGGTGGGGTCGATTTGCGCTGTTCCAGAATCCTAGCTACTAACACCTAGCGCCTAAACCCTTATGCTGTGGGGTAAACAAAACCTCGTGCCCCCGTTTCACCCTGCCCCCGTTGATCTGTTTCACAACGCAGATGGCTCTGCCTCTCGAGTCTTTGGGTGCCGTCATAAAGCTCACGCTCCAGACAGGAAGTGAGTCAAGGATTCCCGTGCGGAGGGAGCCTCCCGAAACAGCATGATCAGCTCGTTGCCATTATCTTCTCTATTTCCGCGAGTATTGCGTCTACATCCTGCAATCTGACAGCCGAGAAAAGCATCCCCTGGGGATAAACCAAGACATTTGGACCACGTTCGCACAGGCCCATGCAGAGACTCTGGGATACTCGAATGTCCGTGGACAGCCAACCTTTCGCCTTTACGGCTTCCTTGAGTTTCAGCCTGATTTCCCCTGCATTACCATCCGCGCACGATTTCCGCGCACCATGTCGGTCGTTCACGCATACGAAAACGTGACACCTGTAGGGCGCGCCTTCAATTGGTCGGTCCATACCTGCCTCTCCTCGAGTTCCTGGTGGGCAAAACTCCCAATAAGGAATTCAGCTCCCCGCTGGGGAGACTATGAAAGAAGACAGACTGTTTTTCAAGACGAATTCCCCACCCAGCTCTTCACTTTTCGCCTGTGACACGTTAGGGAGTTGATGTAGACTGCCAACCGTAAGTACATGACTGCGAGCCGGCCAACCGGTACATCTCCGTATGTACGGTTGACTCGCGATATGAAAGGACACGCAATGGCAAACCTGGTGTGCCCGAGTTGCGGGCAGGAAATGACAGAACTCATAGCCGACGACATAGCGACTGACGTTTGCGACGCTTGCGGGAGCGTGTTTCTGGACAAAACGGAACTCAACACACTGGCCACGGGTATGGCCGGAGATATCGAAGCACTCTCGATCGACAAGGATTTACATGCCGAACAGCTTCCTCGGCGTGCCTGCCCGAAATGCCCCGATCAGCCGATGAAGAAGGTTAACCTGTTGCGGGTGTCAGATATCGTGTTCGACTATTGCCCTCTTTGTGGAGGATTCTTCCTGGATAAAGACAAGGTCCGGGACATGAACCTGATCCTGAAAGAAATGACGCCAAACAGGAAGGCGGAAGAATACAGGGGAATGCATGGGAATCACCTTGTGCGCGTAGACCAGGCTGAGGACATCGTACAACTTGAACACGTCGCTCTCCTGCAAGTAACTCACAGTCGCTACATCCGCATATCAGTGTTCTTTACCGGCAATCTCCCATCCGGTTTTCGCGTTTTCCAGGAAAGTTGGCCAATGCGTTTTATCAAGGCCTTTGGTCTCTTCCACACGAAGGATGTGAAAACGGGAGACGAGCGGTTCGATAACCTGTTCCGGGTGCGGGGAGAGAATGATGAGGACGTTGCCAGTCATCTCGATTCCGATGCCAGGGATGCCCTCGTCTCTTTTGCAGGCGAGAAGAACAGCATCTACGGAAGAAGCGGCGATCTGGACATCACGTCTTCGTCAGTTGTTTACGTAGAGGGCCCTTATCCACCGACCACCCTGTCCAACCTTGTAGAGGATTCCCGCTCCCTGGTCCTTGAACTCGTCGCGATAGCCGACAAGGTGGAGGCGACTTCCTGATTACCTGCTTTATCAAGAATGAATAACCGCCCCTTGATTCCAGTCTCAACAGGCACTACTCTCTTGAAAGTCGTCAACATTCCCTAACCAGCCAGGATAACTGGAGGCAAAATGAAGAAGCTTGTTCTAATCATGGCAATACTCACACTCGCGGCCACGTACTCGATCGCGGAAGGCTTCAAAATCGGAGCACACGGGGCCTATGCGGCAGAAGGAGATATTGATGATGAAACAATCGGCTATGGCGGTCAGATTGCCGCAGAAGTGAATTCTGTTCTCTCGCTCGAACTTTCCGGCACAACCTGGACGGAAGAACGCGAAGGGAAAGATCTGGACCTCGAAGTCTCCACGATTGCCTTAACAGTCCGTATCGGCGGGGACATCGCGGAGAACGTTCACACGTACGTAGGTGCCGGTGGCAACTACAACTTCTTCGATGAGATCGCAGAAGAGGTGGATGATTCACTGGGCTTCCACGCTGCCGCAGGTTTAGAGCTGCTGCTTGCAACACATCTCGAGCTCTTCGCGGAGTTCCGCTATTCGTTCATAGACGTCGACAACGATGAGGGCAATTTCCATTTCGGTGATGACGACCGTTTCGAATTCGGTCTCCTCCGTGCCGGGATCAACCTCGTTCTGTAGCGCTACGGACCCAGCCGGCCTTCGATTAATCAAGGGGCATGGGGCCTTCCTAATCTGCTTCCGCCTGCTCGCGAACGCCGTATAGCTGAAGCGTAATCTCAGGTATCATTGACGCTCCCATTCTGGTTGTTGTCTGAGGGATGATGTTCGCCGAACGCAACATACATAAGAGATGTTTACGGGAAACAGAGGCCGGCAGCTTTTTCTTTCTTCTTCGGGCAACATTCGAGAGAATACAAGCCTTATGAAAAAAGCCCTGTTCTGCCATTGTGCATATACGGACATGCTGTCCGGCGAGATGAAGCAAGAGATCCTTTCTGCGCTTGCGACCGCAAAGATCGAACTGGTGGAGATTACTGACCTTTGCGAATTGGCCGCCGCGAAGGATACAACTCTGCTTGAACACTTTTCATCAGGGGATGTAACCGTTATCGCCTGTCATCCCAGAGCCGTACGCTGGCTTCTTCACTCGGCCGGTGTCGACAGGTCTGCTGCCGTCGACATTCTGGATATGCGCACCGATGACGTCACCTCTATTCTCAAGAGTTTCGACAGTCCCTCTCCGTCTGACACGCCACACCCATTTTCCATCTCAACCCGTGACTGGGTACCGTGGTTTCCAGTAATAGATTACAGCCGCTGCTCCAACTGCAGACAATGTCTCAATTTTTGCCTTTTCGGCGTATACGAGACAGACGAAGACGGACAGGTAATCGTGGCCAATCCAAGCAACTGCAAGAACAACTGCCCGGCCTGCGCTAGAATCTGCCCGGAAATAGCTATAATGTTTCCGAAGCTTAACGAGGAACCGCTCAACGGAACAGAGATAGTCGACGAAACGACAGAACGCGCCAAGGTTAAGCTCAACCTGGATGAGATTCTCGGCAATGACGCTTACGCCGCGCTTGCAAAACGGCGGCGCAAACGACAGAAAATGGTGTTAATGAAACGAAACAGGAAGAAAGCGGAAGAAGAGCGAAACGCTTGTAGCTCGTGCGATGTCAACTGCGAGCAGAACCCCAACCGGCAATCTTGAGTCAGCACCCGTCAATCCCGAACCTATAGGAATCTATCTTTTATATGAGTTTTCTAACACGAATGATGAGAGAACCGGACAAGCGGCTGCTATGGAAATTCTGCTGGAATTTCGGATTCAAGGGCATGCGGGCCGTGGACAAATTCCAGAAACGTATCAAGGCTGGCGAGTATTTTCCGGCGTTCCTGTTCATCTCCGTCACAGACAAATGCAACCTCTCCTGCCAGGGCTGCTGGGTCACCCAGGCATCCCCTTCCAGGGAACTGGACATCGAAACGCTTGACCGTGTTGTCGAGGAATGCAAGAAGAAGGGATCATACTTTTTCGGCATTCTTGGAGGCGAACCACTGATGCATAAGGGCCTCTTCGATCTTTTTGAAAGACATCCCGACGCCTACTTCCTGCTTTTTACAAACGGACTCCTGATAACAGACGCGACGGCATCCCGGATGCGGGAACTGGGAAATGTAAGCCCGCTCATCAGCATAGAGGGAAACGTGGAGGTCAGCGATGTGCGCAGGGGCGGCAAGGATGTCTATCAGCGCACCATTGATGCCATTGAGATATGCCGAAAACACCGGCTCGTCATCGGGGCCGCGACAAGCATATGCAAATCCAACATCGGGGACCTGGCAACCGAAGCATTCGTAAACCAGCTTGCTTCAATCGGCGTTCATTATCTGTGGTACTACATTTACCGGCCCGTAGGTCCTGACCCCACACCCGAACTGGCCCTCGATCCCGGACAGGTACTGGACCTTCGGCGGTTCATTGTTGATGTTCGCACCCGTGCGCCAATGCTGATAGTCGATGCATACTGGGACCATGATGGGAAGGCCCTGTGCCCGGCCGCGGTCGGAATAGGGCACCATATCAGCCCCGCCGGAGACATCGAGCCATGTCCGCCTATTCAGTTTGCAGCCGAGAACATCGGCGATGCAACTGACCTGCATGCCCGCTTCTCGACCTCGGAGTTTCTGCGGAACTTCAGAAATCTGGCGTGCAAGACTACCCAAGGCTGCATTATTATGGAGAATCCTGAATTGTTGAGGGAATTTCTGACCGGGAACGGGGCTGAGGATACGAGCGGCCGCGACACGGCTTTCAGGGAACTGGAAGACATGCTGCCGCACAGAAGCCAACACATGCCCGGCGAAGAGATTCCTGAGAAGAGTTGGGCATATCGATTCGCGAAGAAACACTGGTTCTTCGGTTTTGGGGCATACGGATAAAGGCAGAAAAACACGTGTCGCCTGCAAACGGGATACATACGACTGACATGACAGACAAGACGACATCATTCAGCGTTCCCCAGGAACGGAAGGAAAGGGAACGGCTTAGGGCTGCAACGGAGGATTATGTCCTCACCGGCAGCCTCGTTCCTCCGTTGTCCATGGCGGAACTTCATGAGCATACAGACGCGGTATGCAAAGCGGCAGCCGCAGATCCCTCGCACGCCGGATTCGTAACTGTCCTTGTTGCCAACGAAGTCTGGAAAGACACACTTGCTTCGGTACCATATGAACGGCGCGTCCTCCTTCTGCCGCAATGCCTTCGGGATAAGGATGAGTGCCCGGCCACGATTGATGAATTCGGCCTGCTCTGCGAGGAATGCGGTAAATGCCCTATCGGTGGTATACAGAAAGAAGCCGAGAAGCTGGGATACGTCGTCCTGGTGGCAGAAGGCACCACGGTCGTGACCAAGCTTCTCGAGGGAGGAAAGATCGATGCGGTCATAGGAGTGAGCTGCCTGAGCGCTCTCGAGCGTTCGTTCCCTCACATGGCATCGCACGCGATCCCGGGCTTCGCCGTGCCTCTCATCACAAACGGTTGCATAAAGACCACGATGGATACGGACTGGGTCAGGGAAGCCATGCGGCTCAAGCTGCCGGGCCGGTGGCACGGAAGGCAGGATCTCGACTCCCTGCGCGAGGAAGTGGAGTGCTGGTTTACCTTGGACAAGCTGAAGGAAATCCTGGGAACCGATGGCACGATCACCGAGAACATAAGCGTGTCATGGTTGGCCAAGGCAGGCAAGAGGTGGCGGCCCTTTCTATGCGCGTGCGTATACAAATCGCTGAAAGGATTCGACTGCGCATTACCCGATGATTTCAGCAAGCTCGCAGTCGCCGTGGAGTGTTTTCACAAGGCTTCCTTGATACACGACGACATCGAAGACAACGATTCTACGCGATATGGCGAGCAAACCCTTCACGAGGAATACGGGGTCCCCGTTGCCCTTAACGCCGGCGACCTGCTCATAGGTGATGGTTACCGGCTTATCTCGGAAACCGATGCGGAGCCACTACAGATCGTAGACATGCTGAGGGTTGCATCCCATGGCCACCGCATGCTCTGTCTTGGGCAGGGAGAAGAGCTTTCGTGCAACGGCAGCTCCACCCCCCTGCCGCCCGCAGATATCCTGGAGATCTTCCGAAGGAAGACGGCACCAGCCTTCGAGGTAGCACTCCAGCTCGGGTCGATCTATGCAGGCGGTGACACAACTGTCCGCAGGGTTCTGGCCCAGTTTAGCGAGTCACTTGGAATTGCCTACCAGATAAGGGATGACATAAAGGACTTGCAGGAAGACCACGGAGAATCGCGTCCCGGTACCATGGGGCCATCACTGCTGCTATCGCTGGCTTACTGGGAAGGTGACGAAGGAGAACGCGCACGCGTCATCAGCTTGCAGGCCCCTGGGCCCGGGGAGGACTTCACTGCAGGAGTTCGGAACCTGCTGGGAAACCCACAGCTCACGGAAAGAGCGAACCAGCTTCTCGAACACCACAAGAACCATGCGATCCGTTCCCTGGCGGAGCTGCAGAATGCGCATTTAAAGGGACTGCTCCGCAGGCTTATCACGAGGATCCTGGACGGGGATTGAGTACAGGCACAGCAGCAATGTCCGGTAACAGAACATGTAGCATGGAGATGCAGGAACTGCTGTTGCTGGCGGTCAATGGCATGACGAAAGACGCTCTTCGCGGCATCCGGAAATTCCTTCGCTCACAGGTCAGGCTTGATGGAGGATTCAAGAATCGATCAGGTGAGTCAGACCTGTACTACGGAGTATTCGGCGGTGCATGCAGGCAGGCAGTCAAACCGGGTCCGCTGCCAGGATTTGCCGCTCACTACCTCAGGCAGTTCGGGAATGGCGAAGATCTCGATTTCGTGCATCTCGTCTGCCTCGCCCGCTCACTGAGCGCCGTTCCCAAGGCTGCAACCCCAGGACGCCTCGATGCTGTTCTCAGCCGGATCGAAGAATACCGCTCACAAGACGGTGGATATAGCCACACGAAAAGGAATAGCTCCGAAGGTAGCCCATATGCGGCTTTTCTTGCGCTCCTGGCATACGAAGACGCCCGCGAGGCACTTCCTGCCGGTGACAACATTCTGAACAGCCTCGAAAAAAGCAAGGCTTGCGATGGCGCCTATTCAAATGAACCGGGGATGAAAGAAGGTTCAACGGCGGCTACGGCAGCTGCCGTGATCGTGAGAACTCAACTCGGGAATGCCACGGACCCACGTCTTTCTGAATGGATTCTTTCCCGGCAATCGCGCCACGGTGGACTCCTTGCATCACCGTCCGCACCTGCGCCAGATCTTCTCTCAACTGCTGTTGCACTGTTTGCGCTGAGAAGAAGCGCAGTTTCGTTGTCACCATTGCGAGACAAAACCACCGATTTCATCGAAATGCTATGGACGGAAAACGGCGGATTCAGCGGTCACCTTCTCGACAACGTAGCGGACTGTGAGTACACGTTTTACGCACTTCTGGCACTCGGCTGCCTCGAAACTGAGTAATTCAGGCCACCCCCGATATCTCAGAAGTCGACCTAGCCCACAATGGGAGGTTGACCTAACCCCAAAATGGGAAATGCCCCTATTGACTCCTCCACGCGTACATTCCTATCATTCATGTAGATGGAAAGTACATTATGATCGCAAGCAAAGAGAGCAATAACAAGGGCAGTAAAACGGTCATCATCCTTGATGATAACGAGGTAATACGAGCAGTTCTGAAGCGCCTGCTTGAGGCGCAGGGATTCTCTGTTCGGACATTCGCCTGTGCCGCCGAGTTTCTTGAAGACACCTGTGCTCAACTTGCCCCTTGCTCTCAGGCATGCGCAGATGTTCTTCTTTCGGATCTGGCAATGCCGGGGAAGACGGGCATCGAACTGATCCAGGAAATCAGGGAGAACTGTTGCCTGATAGACAAGATGGGCCTGATCTCCGGCTGTTGGACGGAGGACATGCGGGAACGCGCAGATTCTCTTGAGCTCCCTGCATTCGACAAACCTGCAGATCTTGACCGCCTGCTATCCTGGATGAACGTCTAGACGGCCTGACAGGCAGATAAAGCCGCACGGCATTTCTTTCACATGGAACAACATTCACTGAGAGAAGGTAGAAGAGGAATTCGATTCTGGACTCAGACATTGAAACGGATTTCAAGGACAGTGTTGTCACCCAGAACATAATCCTTGTCGACCAGGCGTGTCAGCCCCTTGGAGCGGGCGTCATTGAAATTGTGGGCTGACAGGAGGTCGTCCAGATCCACCAGTTCCGCCTTGATGAAACCCCGTGCCAGGTCAGTATGGATCTTTCCCGCGCAGGTCAGAGCATCAGCTCCCCTCTCCACGAGCCAGGCATGTACTTCCTGCTTACCAGCAGTGTAGAAAAACATCATGGCCGCCTTTTTCAGGACAGCCGCGCAAACATCGTCAGTGTCCTGGGCGGCGCCACCGAGAACAACGACGGGCTTGAAACTCAGGAACCCCAACGCCCTCAAGGCAGACTCCTCTTCCGGCGTGGTATCCAGATCACACAGCGGTACGCTCTGTTCCAAGTGAAGAAGGCAGCGCTTCAGCAGCTTGCTTTCCGTATCGTCTTCCGTACGCTCCAACCGGTTCTCGACCTTTTCGATGTCGAGAATCAGGAGGTCAAGTATACAGTCCTCTGAGATGGCAATCGCCTCGGCTTCCTCGTAATCATCCGGAAGAAACTCAAAATAGTAAGGCGACACTTTCTTTGGTTCGAATTTCTCCGTAAGAACGATCACCGTTGGATCATCGTACTTCGCTTTGCCTTCCGGCAGATCCAGACCTGTAGATGCTATTTTCATAATGCTGATGACCTCACCGAAAGGGCGATACGATAACAGGAGGAACGAGTAGATCAAACAAAAAGAGGCGGGCTATTCAACCGAACCGGTCACCTTGACATCGTCAAGCTGCCACCACCAGTCGTAGAAAGCCTCGTAGTGGAAGCGGACGGTCACGTCGCTCTTGCCCGCGGCCTCTGTAGAGATATCTACCGTCTCGGCCCGCGGGCCGAAGTAAGACAAAGTCTTCGACCACACGGTCTGCGTCGAGGTGCCCGATACCACATCGACATGAACGACCTCGCCTCCTGAGTAAGAATAGTAATCCGCCTTGAATTCAAGAGTAACGCTACTGAGACTGGAGCAGTTCATTGAAGGGGTAATGAGGGAGGTCTTCATGCTTACCTGCCCGTAATGGTCACTGTCAGCAATGACAAATCCTCCTGTCCCACCAGTCCTGTTGCCCCTACCCTCAGGATCGTTGAAAGCCCAAATGGCACCTGTACCGGCCTCATCAGTCACCTGCCAGCCGGCAGGAGTTCCTCCGGAAGCAAAGTACTCTTCGACCATGGTCACATCACTCCCGCTCACCAGTTCGGAAACGGTAATGCGGAAATACACTATCTCCGCTCCAGCTATGGAAGCCGTGTAAACATTGAGAGGCGGAGTTGCCGGCAAAGCTGAGACCAGGGGATTGAATCCCGAAACTATGTTGGTGGCCATCTCAACGGAGTATACCCGGTCGGTCGCACTCTGCCAGCTTATGACGACGGCATCCGCATCTTCAGTCTGCCCCACGGCAGAAATCACAAAGATAGACTCCGAATTGGTTGGGTCTGTCCCGGCGATGTCTTCCATCCAATCCAACATCCCATCGCCATCTTTATCGTCCTTATTCGGACTCCAGCGCACGTCATCCAGCCAGGCTGTGTCAGAACCGGCCGATGCAGAGCTGTCCTTTTCATAGGACCACCTAACGGTATTGGATCCAGGAGACAGAGCAAGCTCTACCTCCTGCCACCCCGAATCCCCCGAGATAGCGGCTGGCTGAAGCGCCCCGTCTATGTAAATACGGAAATAGTCCCAGCCGGATTCGGAGGACACTTTCCACCAGAAATCGAGATCTCCGGGACCCTCCACATCCACCTCTATCCAAGTACCCTCGCTATCGTCGATATCGCCGCTTTCAGCCGCATCAGTTCCGTCATGGTTCAAGTCAACTTGCTGAATCCAATTTCCATCCCCGCCGGTCCGCCAGGCCGCGTTCGTGAAATCGGTGGCCGCAGGGATGTTTGTTCCAACGATCCTGGCACTCACATCAACTTCGAAGGGTGAGTTCTCAGCTTCGAGTGCCACAATACTCACGGTGGCACCATAGGTCCCCATCTCCAGGGCGGACGTCCCGAACTGGGCATTGTGTGTAGTATGCCCGCCCGAACTAATGCCCAGCGATGGCGATACCGAGAGCCAGGAGGCGTCATCAGTGACCGTGTAGAATGTGCCCGAAGGAGCCGAAACCCACATATCGACCGGCATATCACTACCGTTCTCTCCATGGTTGATCATCTGGGATAGCGAATCCTCGCTGCTGCCTATGACCGTGGGGGAGTATAGCGGATCGGCGATGAAGACGGCCGTCATGCTGGCTGCATCGGCGGAGATGTTCGTAACGTTCACGTAGGTGGTTGAACCGTCGTAGGCAGAGCTGTCAGGAGAGGTGGCGGGCGTCAGCTTCTCACCCTGGTTGTAGTAATCGCCCGCGTCACCAGAGCCATTGCCGGTTTCTATCTCTTCCAGGCCGTCTGCCTCCAGAACTCGCAGGAGTTTGTGTGAAGTGTATGAGTTGTCATACAGGAAGTTGTTGCCGGACCCATTGGGAGTCGCGTCGATATGCCAGATAAGCATGCCGTCCGATGGCATGTTTGCGTCGTTGTTCGTCCTGTGACGGTTCTCCACCATGAAATACTCGGCGTAAGGCGTCGAACCGTCATACCCCGGCATTACAGCGACTGAATCCTGGTACTCCGCCAGGGCCCGGACGGTCTTAGTCTGGCGGCCTGTATTGACCAGCATGGGGGTCATCCAGTCCAGCATGAACTTGCTGAAGGAGCAGTGATCCCCCTTGTTACCATCCATCATGTCAAGCCCCCCAACACCGCCATCAGGGCCGATGGAGCCATCGTAGTCGTAGTAATCGGGTAAGCCCAGTGCATGTCCGGTTTCGTGAATCAAGACCTTCGGCGAGAAGTCTCCACCTTCAGGCCGCGACTCCCACTGCCATGAGAAATCATAGAATTGAACACCATCAAGGACAAGCGAGGTAGACAGGCTCCACTGGTACCCCCACCAGAAGTTACCCCACCCGGTATCCGGTCCCGTCCAGATAACCGCAAAGTAGTCAATCTTGCCGTCGCCGTTGTTGTCGTACTGGGAGTAATCATGGGTTGCATCGAAGTGATTGGCCACTTCTTCCACGATCTTATAATTGGCGTAGTTACCCTCTCCATACTCATCGGTGTACCAACTCCTGTCGTGAGACATCTCGTACCAACCAAGACAGTTGCCCTGGATCTGGAGCTGGTTGTACGAGGAACGAAGATAATACTGTGTCAGGCTTTCCCTGGGATAGTTACCTGGATCTCCGGCTCCGAAAATCTGGTTGTTGATGTTCGATGCAGTATTGGCACTGGGGTAGTCGGGAAACTCGATAAGAAAGACCAGCATCTCGTTGGTTCCGGTGGTCGGCATCCCCTGCCAGGCAGGCAACGGCGCGCGATCCTGCCCCCTTCCGGCAAGGATCTCGAGCTTCCTGATCGCCCTGGCAGCCAGACTGGGATGGACACGGTGATTGCCAATCTCGTCTGCCCTGGCCCTCCTCGCCTCGAAAGTACCGTCAGCCTTGTACTTCTCTATATCCCCGGGCTCCGGTGACTGCATCGCCAACAGGGCAAGGCCGGTTAAGAGGTAGAATCCACCTGCTGCATATATCTTCTTCATAGCTGACTCAGATAATAGCATAATCCAGGCCAACATTCGACACACTAGAAGAAAGAGCGTTCTGCGCTGTGAGCGCAGAACACAGTGGTTAGTGGTTAGGCGCTAGGCGTTAGCGGGAAAGGTCCGCCGTCCGCGTAGCGATGCCTGCCTCGTATCCCA
>JASLPY010000240.1:0-1082 GCA_030744755.1 Kiritimatiellia bacterium
CTCCAAAAGCAAGAATGCCAACAGTCCAGTACCAGTTCCCGCTTTTTCTTCCGCCACCAGAATCCGTCGCGCGCCACACAAGGTTTTTCTCCATGAATATATTCTACCCTACGGTTTGAAGCAAGGAAAGAGATAAGAAATTGGCTTCAATGGTACAACACCAAAAGACCGCACCAGGCGTTGAATTACAAGAGTCCGGAAGAATTTCGGATTCAAAAACTACAAAAGGTGGCTTGATTTCGGGGGAGCATTACACCCCTGGCATGATTTTCGCTCCTGCCAGGGGCTACCATGGACAAGGCAGCCACACAACAATACACGCCCGCCGACCACCTGGGCACGAAGTTCCGCCGGATCTTCCTGGCGCACTTCGACCGGTTCTGTCAGGTCTGGGACGAGAAGTTCGGGAAGACCTACGGCTATTACCGGAAGTGGGCCGAGCAGACGATCAGGGACTTCCTGCGCTGCTCGGACCCCCGCTCCGGATTCGGGCATCTGCAGTGCCCCGACTGCAACACCTCGCGGCTCGTCCCCTTCACCTGTAAGCGCAAGGTCTGCCTGACCTGCGGCGAGAAACGCAAGCAGGCCTGGGTGGAGTGGCTCTTCAAGGAGGTCATCTTCAACGTCCGGCACAGGCATTGGGTATTCACCGTGCCCTTGTGCATCCGCTGGGTCTTCAAGAAAGACCGGAAGCTGCTCGGTGTCCTGTCCCACACCGCCGCCGCCTTTCTCACGGAGTGCCTGAAACACTCCTGCGGCCACGGCGACGCCACGCCCGGCATCGTGGCCGTGATACAGACCGCGGGCGACAACCTGAAACACAATCCTCACATTCACATTCTCTCTACAGAAGGCTGCCTGGCAGACGACGAGAAGAACCACTACTACGTGGCCGGATTCATGGACTACGACATCATGCGGGTGGCCTGGCGGGACCGGATACTATCCGTGCTGGTGGGAAAGGGAGCCATCGACCGAAACTGGGCCGCCCGGCTGAGGAAGCGCTACCCGAAAGGCTTCATGCTCAACGGTTTCATCCAGGACCACCGGGGCAACAGGAACCTCATGAAGCGCATGGCCTC
>JASLPY010000240.1:1092-2317 GCA_030744755.1 Kiritimatiellia bacterium
TACCCGAAAGGCTTCATGCTCAACGGTTTCATCCAGGACCACCGGGGCAACAGGAACCTCATGAAGCGCATGGCCTCCTATATCGCCAAGATGCCGATCAGCGAGAAGCGGATACTCTCTTTTGACGAGAAACGGGAGAAGGTGCTGATCCGCTACAAGGGACCGGTGAAGCGCCGCTCGAAGCTGCCCGGGCATCGGGTGGCGGTCAAAAACCAGCTGGAGCTGCTGGATCCGCTGGAGTTCATCGCCCGGGTGATGCAGCACATCCCCGACCCCGGGCAGCAGATGATCCGGTACTACGGGATCTACGCCAACGCCGCCCGCGGCAAGCGCAAGAAGATGAAGCAGCTGGGTGCGCCCGAGGTAGTGGAGGCGGACTTCGAAGAGCGCAGCACGTACCGCCGGAACTGGCGGCGGCTGATATGGAAGATCTTCGGGGCCGATCCGCTCCTGTGTCCTCGCTGCGGAGTGAAGATGAGGATGAGGAAGGTCTATACCATGAAGTCGGAGATAGATGAGTTTCTGCACGAGCACCGAGCTCGGCTCCCGGCCCTGCTGGGGGCTACCCGGCCGCCGCCGTTACCGGTGGCGGCTGCCGCCTGATCTTTTCGTAACAACACTTCCCCACATCCCCTGCATCACTGCGGCCGAAAATGCCTGGTTTTCATGTTTGGCGCAGTTTTTTGTTGCCGGTAGCCGCGACCAGGGGGTATCATGAGGTTGGTGATAGGGTGCCAACCGGCAATTGTGTCGATTTGATACACAACAGGGAGACAGGTGTCACATTTTGAGACGCGAGAGACAGTGCGGAGGGTCGGATTTTGGTTTGGCGGAAAAGGAATTTCCAATAAGTTCAGAAACCCTCTTTTCTGTCGACATGATTCTACTTATTTGAATTTCTTGATGAATGTGGCTGGCGTGATAATTCTGACCTGCTTGTAAACGGAAAACGGGAAATGTTTGATGTTTCCGGTTACCAGGTACGAGGCTTTGCCTTCAACGGCGCACTCAAGAAACTTGTTGTCGTCGGGATCCGGAAGCAGATCGAGTTTCTGTTTAGGAATGATTGTCTTGGCTAGACCGTCCAAGTTGTGAAGTAAGATGGCAACAGTTTCATCCTGCAATCCAAATTTCTCCCTGGTAAGAACTTTCAGGTATTCTGTGAGAATCTCCGATGACACGAGAAGCCGGACGGCGCCGGGCCTGGTCAGAAGGAGCAGGATTT
>JASLPY010000241.1 GCA_030744755.1 Kiritimatiellia bacterium
AGCGCCTCTCTCAACCCTTCCAGATCCAGAGATACACCGGTCGCCTTACCGTCTTCTTCTGGATGCAGGTAGACCAGATAACTCTTCCCGCCCTCGTCCACACCGGACAGAAACGTCCGCCGTCCCGGGCCCGCCCTGTGCAACCGGGGATAGACATTTACCAGATCCACCAGGTCCACCACGCTGTCGAGCAGATTCTGTACGTCCTGAATCCGGTCCCCCCGTGCCTTCTTCCGCCCGATCCGTTCTCGAAACATCCCCACCACCTGCCGGCAGCCCGGATAGATCGGAACCTGCCCCCTCTGCACCGCTTCCGACCATTCCCGAATCACACCGGCCGCCCCATCAAACGACAACGCCTGCGCCAGCCGAAGGCTGCTCAAACTCAGCGGATGCGCCCCATCGGCGTCGAACACCAGCGGATATGCCTTCAGTTTCGCGTGGGTCGCCTCCACCCCTTCCAGATCTCCACTTCGTCTGGCCAGGCGCCCCAGGGCGTTCAACACTTCGACCCGTTCAACGTCGCTTTCGGCTTCTCCCAGCGCCGTCCGGTAAACCGCCCTGGCCCCCTCCAGATCTTCTGTCTGGAATTCCAGATCCTCTCCCCGCCTCAACACCTCCCGGAATGCCGGTCGGCGATCTGAAAACATAAGTCGGGAAAATCGGGGCCGGTCAAATTGGCCGTCTGCATCCAGCGTGAACACCTGCTCGATCCCGTGTACTTTCGCGACAGACTGTCCCTTGCCGGCCCCACGGGTCAAGCCCTATTTTTAGTTGAAACAGATGAGGCGTGTCAATCAGCGGCAAAAGCGTCTTGGACTTCAGGTTCGAGTTTGAGTTCACTTTGTATGGCGCGTCTGAGCAGGGGGAGCAGCCTGAAGCCTTTGATCCTTCTCAATCGGGGTTCGATATCCAAGAGGGCCGTTGCTAACCACCGATTCCTCTGATTGGAGTTTTTCCATCGCTTCACATTTCTTGTCAATTGTGCCACCATAGAGTTGAGGGATTCGATACAGTTGGTGGTTCTGAAGGAAAGCTTCAACTGTGGCATCAGTCCCAACCGATGGAGGGTGAGGGTTTCTTCAAGTCCTTCTTCCAGGCTGTTGAGGGCCGATTCATTCATCAAAGAAAGGGCGGGTTTGAGGGCCTTGAGTGCGGCTTTGGCTTCCTGATAGGTCTCCCGGTCATAGGCATCCTGAAGGGCTTTTTTCATCTCCTCCTGCTCCCCTTTGGGCAAATAGGCAATCACGTTCTCCCGTTTATGCCACTGGCAGCGTTGAATGGCGACATATCCAGCCAATGCCTTGGTGAGGGCATTATACAAGCCCTTCGAGCCGTCTATAAGGCAAAGCAGCCCCTGGTGATACTGCAACCCGCGCTGGATGAGGGAATCGATAAACTGCCGGCAGACCCGTTCGTTTTCAGTGGCCGCCTGGACAAATCCCAACGGGATCTTGTCCCCTTCAAGTGTCACCCCAAGGGCGATGATCATTTCTTGGTCGGCAAAGGTTTTCCCATCCCTAAACAAAGCCACCAGATCATAGCCTTTAAGGGAACGTTCCTGAAACTGTCTCAACTTTGCTGCAGAGGCCTTGATAAACCGCTTCGAAACGGTCGAGGAAGATAAGCCAAAGGCCTCTGGCACCGTTTCTGCGCAGGCTTCATAGGATCGGGTGGCAATCCCTTTGAGCATGCGAAGCAGAAGCCCTTCATCCATCCCGCGTGGGCTCTGAAAACGGTGATAGACGTCTAAAGGCACCTCCACTTTGGCTTCCACATCGCGCACTCTCGGCACAGATATGGGCACTTTCTGATCCGATAAATACACCGACCCTTGTTGGCTGCCCCACCGACGATTGGAAGTTTTTGAGCCTTTGCGACTGTTTTTCTCACCTGCCAAACGGGTGACTTCATTCTGTAATTCTTCTGCGACGGCTTCCAAACCCAAAGGAATCAAAGCCTGGATCAACTCAATACGAATATCTAAGGCGTTCAGCTCTTCCTCAAAGACAGGGGTGGAGGCGAAATCTACTTGCTTTATGGACTTGACTTCACGGGAGTTCGGCGATACTTTTTTCATCACGGGCTCCTTTGGATGAGGATACAGAGTGTTTTGGTCGATACTACTGTATCCAATTTACATTGGAGCCTCAACTATTTCAACTAAGATAGGCACAAGCTCCGGAATACCAGCTTAGAGCCGTTGCTGCAACCTGCATCGAGCTGAAAATCGACGGTCAGAGACCCGAGATTGTCATTACCCGGACGGCGATGACGGTAGCCGCGTATCGCGGTCGCCCTGCTGTTGAAGAAGAG
>JASLPY010000242.1 GCA_030744755.1 Kiritimatiellia bacterium
AAAGTAGGCAAGGATGGCGTCATCACGGTTGAAGAAGCCAAAAGCATGGACACCTCCCTGGAGATCGTGGAGGGCATGCAGTTCGACCGTGGATACCTTTCCCCCTACTTCGTAACCGACTCGGAGCGGATGGAAGCGGTTCTGGAAGATGCCTACCTCCTGCTGCATGAAAAGAAAATCTCCAACATGAAAGACCTGCTTCCACTTCTGGAGAAAATCGCTAAGGGTGGTAAGCCGCTGATCCTCGTTGCCGAGGATATTGACGGCGAAGCGCTGGCAACCCTGGTCGTCAACAAACTGCGCGGCACCCTGAACGTGTGCGCGGTTAAAGCGCCTGGGTTCGGCGATCGGCGAAAGGACATGCTCAATGACATCGCCACTCTCACCGGCGGCAACGTCATCACCGAAGACATCGGTGTGAAACTTGAAAACGTTGATATAAACGACTTGGGCCAAGCCAAGCGAATCACCGTTGACAAAGAAAATACCATTATCGTTGATGGTAAAGGTAAAGCAGCTGACATCCAGGCACGAGTGAAGCAGATTCGGAACCAAATCGAAGAAACCACCTCCGATTATGACCGGGAGAAGCTTCAGGAGCGGCTGGCAAAACTGGTCGGCGGCGTAGCCATCATCAAAGTCGGCGCAGCCACGGAAACGGAGATGAAGGAAAAGAAAGCCCGCGTGGAAGACGCTTTGCACGCAACCCGGGCCGCGGTTGAAGAGGGAATCATCCCCGGCGGTGGCATCGCCCTGCTGAGAATTGCCTCTGCCTTGGACAAACTAAAGGGCGACCACGATTACCTGCTGGGGGTCAAAATCATCCGACGGGCAATCGAGGAACCAATCCGGCAAATCGCCGCCAATGCTGGCGAAGAAGGAACTGTCATTGTCGAGAAGGTAAAGACCCTCAAAGGCAATACCGGCTACGATGCAAAAACCGGGGAATATGTCGATATGATCAAGGCTGGGATCATCGATCCTGCCAAGGTCGCACGCACGGCGCTGCAGAATGCCGCCAGCATCTCTGGACTGCTTCTGACCACGGAAGCCATGATCACCGATCTACCGGAAGAGAAGGAAGAACATGCGCACGGCCCGGCCGGTGGCGGCATGGGTGGTATGGGTGGTATGGGTGGTATGGGTGGAATGGGTGGAATGGGCGGAATGATGTAGCCCTTTTTCCCCTCTTGAACCTGAACAACTAACCCCGGCCTTTGGGCCGGGGTTTTTTTTGGCCTGTTAATGAGGATTGCAAACCACCCGCAATCTTCTTTACACTTGATCCTTGAACATAATCAGGCTGGAACTGGACGAAGGACAAAGGATTCAAATATGAAACAGGTTACCCTTGGGCTCGACAGGCTCCTAACAGACCCGGAAGCCTATCTTCGCGGGGAAACGTTTGGTCTGATCGTGAATCAGACAAGCCAGACCAGCGACGGATATCCCTCAATTCCCCGATTCCATAGCTTAACCCGGTTCCAACTGGTCACCCTGTTTGCGCCCGAGCACGGACTCTACGGCGTGAACCAGGATATGGCCGCCGTTGCCGACCATGTTGATTTCCCCTCGGGTCTTCCCGTAAAGAGCCTTTATGGCACCGACTCCTCTTCGCTCACCCCTTCGCCCGATCTTTTGCGTGGACTCGATAATCTGATATTCGATATCCAAGACGTGGGCTCGCGTTATTACACGTTCATTTACACTCTGGCCAACTGCATGCAGGTCTGCGCCAAAACAGACACGCGCATGATCGTCTGCGACCGCCCGAACCCCATCAACGGTGTGACCGTCGAAGGCAATCTCGTGGGTGGGAAATACCGCTCCTTCGTCGGGCAGTATCCGCTTCCCAACCGCCACGGAATGACAGTGGGCGAACTGGCGAACCTGTACAACAAGCATTTTGAAATCGGTTGCGACCTCACAGTCATTCCCATGCAGGGCTGGAAGCGGACGATGTGGTATGACCAGACCGGCCTTTCCTGGGTTGCCCCGTCGCCCAACATGCCTACGCTTTCGACAGCGACCGTATACCCGGGAATGTGCCTCATCGAGGGAACCCTGCTTTCCGAGGGACGCGGCACCACCCTACCCTTCGAACAGATCGGCGCCCCATACATCCAGGCCGAAACACTTTCAGAGACCCTGAACGCAGAAAACCTTCCCGGCTTGTTCTTCCGCCCACACTATTTCAAACCCCAGTTCCAGAAATGGAACGGCGAGATCTGCGGCGGAATACAGCTTCATGTAAGAGATCGTGAAATATTCAAACCT
>JASLPY010000243.1 GCA_030744755.1 Kiritimatiellia bacterium
CGATACCGCTCAGATAAATTGACCCGTCTGTGCTCAGATAAGTTGACCCACGTAAAAAAGATCGAGACTTCACTCAGCCCTGACGCATGAGTCAGGAAAGCCAACATTAGCGGGGTTTTCCGAGGAAACGCGAAGAAACTTTTTCGCAAAAGGGGGGTAGACACAGAAAATCGCCTATGTCACAGTAGCGTGGGTTCGAGGATGGAAGGAGAAGGATCGCGCTATGATGATGGGGAAAGAAGAGTCGAGGGGTTTGGTTCGGTGCGGGCGAGAGATAAGCTCGGAGGAGCTCGAAGCTGCCCGAGAAACGGTGAAGCTGTGTTGGGGATTGAGCCGTGCGGAATTAGCCGAGACGATTTGTGAGCACTGGGACTGGGTGACGGCATCGGGTGCGGGCAAGGCGACGGCGTGCTTGAATGTGCTGGAGGAATTGGAGCGAAACGGTGAACTCCAACTGCCGGCGAGGCAGAAGCGGCCCAAGACGGAACGGGTGCGCGGGGCTGAACACACGCCGCGCACAGCCGCGCCGGATGAGGCGGTTGTCGGGAAGCTGGGAGATGTAAGCCCGGTACGACTGGATCTTGTAGAAGAGAAAGATCGAGCCAAGCTGTGGAATGAATACCTTGATCGATACCACTACCTGGAATACAGAAAGCCGTTTGGATGCACCCTTCGCTACTTCATCGGCTGTGAGAGAGGATGGCTGGGATGCGTGCTGGTGGCGGGAGCTGCTAAAGCGATCAAGACCAGGGACGAGTGGATTGGATGGAGCAAGCAGCGACGTCAACAAAATCTGCCCTGGGTGATTAACAACACGCGCTTGTTGATCTTTCCCTGGGTGGAGATCGGGCATCTTGCCAGCCATGTCCTGGGTCAACTGGCAAGGCGTGTGCGGGAAGACTGGCCGCGGCGCTGGGGCTATGAGCCCCTGCTGATGGAGACGTTTGTGGATCCGGCTGAGTTCTCAGGAACCTGTTACCGGGCAGCCGGCTGGATTGAACTGGGACGGACCACGGGCCAGGGGTTGTGCCGTAAGGGGCATGCCTATAGAAGCACACCGAAACGGATCTACGTAAAAGCGCTTGCAAAGGATTTCCGAGAGCGGCTGTGCTCCGGGGCCTTGCAGGGAAGGGTGGTGGAATGAGCAAGCCCAGCCGTCGCCTCAACCGAGAAACCATCAAGGAGCAGAGAAAAGAACGCAAGAAAGCGCAACGGGAATTGCGCGACACTCAGAAGGCCGCCGGGTTGGATGCGCCATCGGGTGGGACCCTTTCGAATCGTAAATGCCCGTACCAGAACGAAGAGGAAGAGAGATCAGCGAGGCTCGACGCGGTAACTCAACAGGTCGAAGTCTATCGGACCATGTTGCCGGTGCTGTTGAAGCGACTGAAGAAGATCAAGGATCCGAGGAACCCGAAGAAAATCCGGCATAAGATGAGCGTACTGATGATCTACGGGATTCTGTGCTTTGCTTTTCAGATGGCGTCGCGGCGTGAAGCAACCCGCGAGATGACCCGCCCGATGTTTATGGCCAACCTGCGCAGGCTCTTTCCCGAGCTCGAAGATCTTCCGCATCATGACACGCTTGCCCGGATACTGGGGCAGCTTGATGACGTCAGTGAGATTGAACAGGCTCACATTGAAATGATCCGGCATTTGATTCGCAACAAGAAATTTCTGCGTTATCTGATAGCAGGCTGTTATCCGATTGCCATAGACGGCACACAGAAGTTCAAGCGATCTTACCTCTGGGATGAAGAATGCCTGGAACGCAAGCTCAGAAGCAAAAAGGACGAAGAAAAAGCAGAGGAGCAGGAGGAGAAAAAGCAATACTCCGTTTATGTGCTGGAGGCGAACCTGGCGTTTGAAAATGGAATGGTTATTCCCCTGCTCAGCGAGGTGCTCAGCTATACACAGGGGGATGACAAGAACCATAAGCAGGATTGCGAACAAAGGGCCTTCCAGCGGCTGGCCAAGCGGCTCAAGGAATGTTTTGCACGCCTTCCGATCATGGTTTTGCTCGATGGGCTTTATCCCAATGGTCCGGTCATGGAGTTATGCCGCAAAAACAACTGGGACTTTATGATCGTTTTGCAAGATGACTCGTTGCCTTCGGTATGGGAAGAAATAGAAGATCTCAAGAAGCTACAGAGAGAGAACCGCCTTCGTCGAACATGGGGCGACCGCAAGCAATGGTTCTCGTGGGTCAGTGACATCGATTACCGGTATATCTGCCCGAGAACGAAGCAAGAGAAACAGCAACTGGT
>JASLPY010000244.1 GCA_030744755.1 Kiritimatiellia bacterium
ATATAGGCGTCGTCTTCGGGTGTGCCATGAATAGCATCGGGTGATTGTGGGTGAAAGTCCCACTCGGACAGGAGCCTGTCGGCC
Source organism: Kiritimatiellia bacterium (assembly GCA_030744755.1). Taxonomy (GTDB): domain Bacteria; phylum Verrucomicrobiota; class Kiritimatiellia; order UBA8416; family JADHWI01; genus JASLPY01. Next base: position 85 of record JASLPY010000244.1, read on the forward strand.
CGACAGCGAGGGGAGCGTCGCAGCTGGGCAACCGCCTGCGGCGAAGCCTCCTGACAATGGCCCCTTCGGGGGGTCTACGCGAACACGCAGGCCGTAATGCGAATGAATCCACAAGTAGCATCGTCACGACGTACTCCCATCCTGGTGGGAAATCGGGAGCGTCGAGCCTCTCTGAAGGTGGTGAAGACTGGTACAGCTTATCGCGGGACAGGACACCTGGGTAACCGCTGGGAGATTGGGGACAGACCAGGAACAGACATCCCATCTTTCTCCCGAGGTCACTGGGAACGGGATGAGCTGGCTCCCCGGTGTATCAGGAGCGGCATGCGTGGAAAGCATCCGAAGTGAAGCATGGGAGATCCAGGCGAGGCCCCGGTCCCTGCCGGGTAACCGCTCTTTAGGAGCGGAACACCTCGTGTGGAAGTCGGAGCGGTCCATAGTAGTTATGACGACGGGGACAACACAACCCCGACCGAGCGAAGGGGCCGCGCTTTTGCAGCGCTTGTCCGAGAAACAAGGGTTGGCATATTCCTCCTTGGAGGTGTCACATGCCCGAGGATAAGGTCCGGACTTTTCAGGACAAGCTTTATGCAGCAGCGAAATCCGGCCCGGGGCGGAGATTCTATCTCCTCCGGGATAAGGTGTACAGGAGGGATGTGTTGGATCGGGCCTGGGAGAACGTCAAGGCGAACCGTGGCGCTCCCGGTCCCGATGGTGTGACCACAAGCGAGATTGAGGAATCAGGAGTGGATGAGTTCCTGGACGGGCTCCAAGGAGAGCTTCGGACCAAGACGTACCGTCCCGGCCCGGTGCTTCGGGTGAACATCCCGAAGGCGTCCGGTGGGACCCGTCCTCTCGGCATTCCGAATGTCCGTGATCGAGTAGTCCAGGCGGCGGTGAAATTGGTCATTGAGCCGATCTTCGAGGCGGACTTCAAGGACTTCTCCTACGGGTTTCGGCCCGGGAGGAGCCCCCATGACGCCACGAAGACGGTCTACAAATGGCTAAACTTCGGTTTGGAGCATGTGCTGGATGCTGATATCGAACACTGCTTCGACGAGATACCGCATGATGGGCTGATGAAGGCAGTGGCCCGACGCATCTCGGACGGCTACGTGTTGAAGCTCATCAAGCAGTGGCTTCGGTCGCCAGTCCTGATAGACGGGACTCTCTGTTCAGTCAGGAAGGGCACGCCCCAGGGCGGTGTTATTTCACCGCTACTGGCCAACATCTACCTTCACCAACTCGACGTTGAATGGGTGGCGCGGGGCCAGACGAGACGTCATGGCCAGAATGCCCGACTAGTGCGCTATGCGGACGATGTTGTCGTGCTCTCGAATAAGTCCGTCAAGGGTCCTACCATTGTATTGCGGGATATTCTTGATGGGTTGGGCTTGAAGCTCAGCGAGAGGAAGACAAGGATCGTCCGTGCGGAGGACGGGTTTGACTTCCTCGGGTTCCGATTCATACGACGGCACTCGAAGAAGTGGGGGAAGAAGAAGACGTACTACTTCCCCAGTCCGAAGTCGGTTAAGCGCATCAAGGAGAAGATCCGTATATGTGCAGGTAATCATATGCTCTACATCCCACCCGAGGATGTGGCAAGGATGCTGAATCGGCAGGTAGGGGGGTGGTGGAACTACTTTCGGCACTCTCATGCCAGCAAGACTTATGTCAAGGTTCAGCTCTATCTCCTGTCACGGTTCCGGAGATTTCTCCGACGTCGATCGGTGAAAAGTGGTATTGGGAGGTACAGGGACCTCTCGAACGAGGCGCTCGTAGAACGCTTCGGGCTTGCCGTATGGCAGGATGCCACGGTATGCTACGGGTGATAGATGCTGTGTGAATGCATTAGGGGAGCCGTATGAGGGAAAACCTCACGTACGGTTCTTTGAGGGGCTGGGGGAGACACGGTTCGGCCGTGCGCCCCCAGTCTACTCTACAGGGCGCGTCAACGGGGTGCTGGCACACCCCCTGGAGGTAACAGCATGACCTCTTTCATGCTTGCTCTTCCAAGAATCCCCCGAATTTCATTCGGAGGAGTGTCAAGCCTTCTCGTGCTCACTGAAGGCCATTGCCTTCCAGTCCTTGCCCTTGAGGACACGGCCCAGGATCTCCATGGCCTCCCCCTTTGGCCGGGGATAGGTGAATCCGATCTCTGCAA
>JASLPY010000245.1 GCA_030744755.1 Kiritimatiellia bacterium
CCAAGACTGCGGCGAAGCTCGGCAAGGGGCTTGGCGCAAAAGTCGTACTTCTCGGCAGTTTCTTTGTTCGTGAGGACAAGATGCGAATGGATGCACGCTTGGTGCATATAGAGACAGGTTCGGTGTTGTTCTCGCACGAGATGGCCGGAAGCCGCGATGATTTCATGGACTTGGAGAAACAGCTGGCAAAGAAGATCATCGACGCCTTCGGTGTGAAACTGTCGAAGGTTGAGAGTCTGGACATGAGTGTTGTGCCCACCAAGAACGTGCGGGCGGCGGCGGCCTATGGCCGAGCGATCGTCATGAGCGACGATGGTGATTTGATGAAGGCTCAGCTTGAGGTGCAAAAGGCCTTGAAAGCCGATCCAAAGTACAAAGCCGCCGGCAGGCTTTTGAAGGACATTCGTGAGACACTCTCCAAGCTGGATAAAGATGCCTTCCGGGGACATGTGAATCGACTTGCAAAATTCGAGATGGCTCTTCCCGACTGGCCGTGCCAGCCCAGGGACCCGAGGATGTACGAGTATCTCTGCCTGAAGTTCGAGCCTGCCCACTACAAGAAGCTCTACGATCAAGGCGCATTCAATCAAGCTCTGTCCTATTGGTTCTCCCGCATGCTGCCTTACGCCCCGTTTGGTTTGCCGGGAAAGGCAAAGCCCGATGCATTTTGTTGCCTGTTTGAGGGGGCCGCTGTGACGGAACGATGCAGCAAGACACCCGTGGGCGGCACGTATCGGATCTTGGGCGGCCATGAGGTTATGAAGTTCTGGTGCGAGATATTCTCCTCAGATCCATCAATGGTTCCCAAAGAGAAGGTGACGTCGAAGATGGTTAACCCGAACGGCATGCGGTCCACCGGTGCACAAAGGCTTCGGGCAAGGTGGGTTCAACGATATGGCTTTGTCCTGGCCACTTCGGCAGCTACCGCTGTCGGGCGCGGCGAGTGGAGCAAATGCGCAATTCTGTCGAAGCGCGGTGTCGAACTGTACGGTGACCTTCCCATTGGCGGCTACTTCACTGGCTCATTGCGGGCTCTTGAGGAAGTGTTGGGGTCAGAGGAGGCGTTGGCGGACCAGTGGAGTTGCGTGCGAAAGGATATGCGGACCTGGCGACTTGCCGAACGGCGGCTTGTGGCTCGCATGATGGAGATCCAACGCGACAGATTCAGTGTTGGATCCGGAAAGATCGACCAGAAACTTGCCCTGAAAGCCGTAATACGAGAGTACAAGGATTTTCTGGCGACCTATTCCACACGCACATCCCCGCAGACGCGAACACAAGAGTATTTCAAGCGTAAGGCGGAGATCGCATCTACGGAAGCCTTGTTGCTTGCAGGTGACGGGGCGTTTGTTGCTCGAAAGTACTCATCGGGATGGGAGGCTGCGTTCGTTCTCTTCCATGTGGCCGGGTGTCCGTGGTCGCTTCCCGCGAGCCGCGGTAGACTGGCCCCGAAATCGAGCGTTGTGAAGTACGATAGTCCTGAGAAGGCGATGGCGGCGGGACATCTGCCTTGTAGATATTGTCTGCCAGCTCGCTGGCTTGCGAGGTCAGGAAATGGTTCAAGTTTGCTGCTGGGAAAGATATTGGCTGAGACTGCAGAGAGGATTGTTGGTGTGCCGAAACCCGGTGATGCTGAACGTGCGGAGAATCTGCTCCATGCAGTTATCACGAACGGGGATAAGAACGCTCTACAGGCTGTTCGCAAAATACTCCAGGCCGCTCGTGGAGAAAAGGCGGGCAAGGCAAGGAGAGTGGTGAAAACGGCTCTTACCGCATTGGGCACGGTCGGGAATCACGAAGATGTGCCGGTAATCGCAAGATACTTGTCGGATTCACCCTTCTGGGACGTGAGGTGCTATGCGGCGGCGGCCTTGGGACAGCTTGGCGGGAAAGAGAGCTTGCGAGCTTTGACGTCTGCTGAGCCCAAGGAGCCTTATTACTTTGTTCGACATTGGATTCAAGCTGCCCGTCTGAGACTACAAGCGGATGCGGAAGGCGGATCACCGCGAAAATGAGCGGGTCAAACATGCACCATGTTCGCGTATGGCAATACGCCGCGACTTGTTAGAGGACGTCGGGCGCAAGATCAATCTCATCGCCAATCTGCCGCATGGTATCTTTGAGGATCTTCTTCACGCGTTGCTGTCGGCGTCTGATTGTCTTCTCGCCCAGTTGCATGATGCTTCCGATCTCGACGGCGCTCATCTCCTGATAGTAGGTGTACT
>JASLPY010000246.1 GCA_030744755.1 Kiritimatiellia bacterium
GTTCGGCCGCCCTGCGAAACCACTTCACGGCCAGGGCCTGGTCCTTCGGCACGCCCTTGCCTTTGGCGTAAATGCGGGCAAGGTCGTAACTGCGGGCAAGGTTGTACTGCGCCTGGGCGAACCCCTGTTCCGCGGCCCGCCGAAACCATTTTACGGCAAGGGCCTGGTCCTTCGGCACGCCTTCACCGTTTTCGTACATCATTCCGAGGTTGTCTTGGGCCGCGGCGAGTCCCTGTTTCGCGGCCGGCCGATACCATTTCACGGCCTCGGCAAAATCCTTCTTCACACCGTTGCCGCGGTAGTACATCGTACCGAGGTTGAGTTGGGCCGTGGCGTCTCCCTGTTTCGCGGCCCGCCGATACCATTTCACGGCTTCGGCAAAATCCTTCTTCACACCGTCGCCGCGGTCGTACATCGCACCGAGGTTGGATTGTGCGTCGGCTAAACCCTGTTCCGCCGCCTTGCGCCACCACTTCCGGGCCTCAGCAAAACTCTGCGGTGTCCCCTGGCCCAGAAGGTGCTTGACTCCGAGGTAGTATTGGGCTTTGGCGAGTCCCTGTTCGGCGGCCTTGCGAAACCACTTTACCGCCTGGGCCTGGTCCTTCGGCACGCCGTCACCGTTTTCGTACTTCATCCCGAGGTCGTACTGGGCCTTGGCGTCTCCCCCTCCCGCCTCAACTGCGGCAACGCAAAGAATCGGTATGAACAAAATGAGCATGGCAATCTTTTTCATCTTCTAATCTCCTGAGGCTAACGTTTCGTGTCATCGGCGCCGCAGGCGTCCGTTGCACACGCTGGTTATGGTATTTAATCCGCGTTCCTTCGCTTTATCAACTATTGCCCATTAGTTCGTGATGTCCCCTGTCTCTTGCGTCGGTACTCCATGAGGAATTTCCGCGCATCGGGGGGGAAGCTCTCGGACGGATGCTTCTCATACCTAGACGACTCTCGGTCCGGATGTCTGGGGATGGCCACTATGACAGGGGCGCTAAGATCTCCGGGGTCAACGAGGAACTCCTTCATCAACCGCTGGAAAGCTAAACGATGCATCTTCAAAGGGTCTTTCGGAAGCACAAATCCACGCTCATTTGCCCCGTACGCGTAATCACCGACGAACTCAAACACTATTCTTGCGGAAAGCATATCCGCGTAGTCTTCTTCCACCCACAAAACGAATCTATCCACGGCGTCCTCGTACATCAAGATGGCGCCGGGTTTGTCCCCCGCAACAGCCAGCCTTTCGGCCCTGTGGGCAAGCTGCATGGCTTCGGCAATCCCTTCGCCTGAAACAAGGCGAAACTCCCGGAGCAGACCGCGAAAGAACCGTATCACATTCCCGGCAATGTGCCCCTGAATGCTCCGCCCCCCCACGCAGATTTTGAGGGGCGATGAATCACGGTGGGCGCTCGCGGAGTCCGGGAAAAGTTCGGTCGATGCCTCACACGCCTCCGACAGAACCCTTGCCAGGAACAGAGCGGTCCGTTCGTCACAACGTACAAGCACGGTCAGACGGCATGATTCAATCTTGCCGCCCGACTTCTCTGGCCAGCGGAAATCATGACGCGCGCCTCCCAAAGAAGTCATCAGGATATCATGATTCCTATTGTCTAGATCCGGGATGTATATTGAAGCAGCCTCCCGGCGGGCCTTCTCCAACTTGTTGGACCTACAGGCAACGCCCTGGGAGCGGTCCACGCATCCCGCAGAGTACGCCAACAGAACCAACACGCCGCCATAGATGGTCAATCGGTTCATCATTTCGTTTTCCCCATAACGTTTCGTGTCATCGGCGCCGCAGGCGTCCGTTGCACACGCTTGTTATGCTGTTTAATCGGATTGTCCGGTCACGCGGTCCGTATCCCGTGGTACGACCTCGACCAGACCTTCTTTCGATACTGTCAGCGCTTTGGGATAGTATTTCAGTAGTTTGCTCGGTGATGGCCCTGCCATACCGAACTTGAACTTATCTGCCTTCCCCTCTTCTCCCAATCCGATAATCCTTAGAACGTACTGGTCATCAGACTCTTCACGGGGTTTTGATGCGAGGAGCCAGATCACAGTAGCACCCGGCAACTGATAGAAGATGCTCTGATGGGTCAGCTTAGGCGGAGGCCTCCCAGGCCCTCCGTGATGGCCCTGGCTTGCACCCCGAAATTTGATCCAGGTGTTATGAGAGTTTCGAGTAGACTTTTAATCGAAAGGAATTCTCATGAA
>JASLPY010000247.1 GCA_030744755.1 Kiritimatiellia bacterium
GATCCGGCCCAGGTAATTGCCGCAGTCAAGGAACATTACGGTGAGGACGAGGCGGATGCCGCAGCCGGGGGAGCCGCGTTTGAGGAAATCCTGAAGGAGATGGGTGTGGACTCGTCCGACGAGGGAAAAATTGAGGTTGAAGACATAGAGCAGATCGACATCTCCGGGGATGAGAGAGACATCGCCGCCTTTGTGGATGCCGTGTTGGTGACGGCCATCGGGGATCGTGCCAGTGACATTCATTTCGAGCCGTTCGAGAATGATTTCAAGATCCGGGCCCGCGTTGACGGGGCGCTCTACGAGTTGACAAGCCCCCCGAGAAGCCTGGCGCCGAATGTGGTGGGCCGCATCAAGGTCATGGCGGATCTCAAGCCGGACGAACGGCGGCGCCCGCAGGACGGCCGTATTCCCCGAATTATGCCTGACGGCCGCAAGATCGATCTTCGTGTGTCCTGTTTGCCGACGCAATTCGGTGAATCCGTCGTGCTGCGCGTGCTGGATCGCGAGGCGATCAAGCTGGATCTGGATGCGCTTGGTTTCCCGGACGATATGCTCTCCAATATCAAGGAAATCGCGAGAACACCCAACGGCATTTTTATCGTGACCGGGCCGACCGGTTCCGGGAAGACCACCACACTCTATTCCGCGCTTCACGAGGTGAACTCCATCGGCGACAAGATTTTGTCGGTGGAGGATCCGGTCGAGTTCGACATTGACGGGATTATGCAGGTTCCCGTCAAGGAGGCGATCGGGATGACGTTCGCTGCTGGTTTGCGTGCTTTCCTTCGCCAGGACCCGGACATCATCATGGTGGGGGAGATGCGCGACCTCGAGACCGCGCAGATATCGATCCAAGCCTCCCTGACGGGGCACTTGGTGCTTAGCACCCTGCACACGAATGATTCTGCGGGAGCCGTCACGCGCTTGCTGGACATGGGGGTGGAGCCGTTCCTCATTTCGTCAACCCTTCTGTGTGTGCTTGCGCAGCGGCTGATTCGGACCATCTGCAGCAAATGCAAAAGCCCGTTTGAACCGACCGACAAGCAGCTCGAGTTGCTGGGCTTGACCCAGTCTGGCATGGGCGACTCCCAGTTTCATTACGGTCGGGGTTGTTCATCCTGTCACGACACCGGCTATTCCGGGCGACGCGGTATTTTTGAGTTCTTGACGATCAACGACGAGATACGGGATTTGATCAACCAAGTTGCGCCAACCATCGTTATTCGCCAAAAAGCCGTCGAGCTGGGGATGGGCACATTGAGGCAAGATGGCTTGCGCGGCATCCACGATGGTGATACGACCGTGGAAGAGGTGCTCCGTTACACGTAAAAAAGCGGGACGCATATATGGCCACTTTCCAATACGAGGCACTGAACGCCAAGAGCGGGAAAACCGAGAAGGGCGAGTTGAATGTTGCCAGCCAGTCCGAGGCCCTGGCGCGCCTTCAGGAGATGGGTCTGGCCCCCATCAAGGTGGATCCAGTCAAAAAGGAGGACCACAAAAAGAAGGGTAAGGCTAAGCGAGGCGCGCCCCAGGGCAAAAAGGGGGCCAAAAAGGGCATCGGGGACATGGAGATAAAAATCCCCGGCTTGAGCGGCAGGGTTAAGGAAAAGAACCTCACCATCTTTACCCGCCAATTGGCCCAGTTGACATCCGCGGGGTTGCCCCTACTGAGTGGCCTCAGAGTGCTCGAGAGGCAGGAGAAAAATCCCACGCTGCGACGTGTGCTGGGGGAATTGTCCGAGGTGATTGAGGGAGGCGGCACCTTTTCCGAGGGCTTGTCCCAGCACTCCAAGGTGTTCAACAAGCTGTTCGTGAGCATGGTCAAGGCGGGCGAGTTGGGCGGTGTGCTGGAAGTAGTGCTTGATCGCCTGGCCCAGTTCATGGAGAAGGCGATGCGAATTAAGGGGAAGGTCAAGGCTGCCATGTTTTACCCCATCGCAGTGCTCGTGGTCGCGATCGTCATCATGGGCGTTCTGCTGGTGTTCGTGATCCCCAAGTTCAAGGATGTATTCTCCGAGATGATGGGGGGAGGGCTTCCGGAATTCACCCAATTAGTTTTAGACATCAGCGACACGGTGCGCTTGAACGCCATGGGTACCTTGTCCGGCATGTTCGCCACTTTGTTCACCTTCGCCATGATTGGTCGCAGCAACTTTGGCCGTTACATTCTGGACAAGATGAGCCTGTTTTTCCCAATCATC
>JASLPY010000248.1 GCA_030744755.1 Kiritimatiellia bacterium
GCCCACGTGAAAAAAACAAAACTGACCGAGGACATGGTTCTCATCCCGGCGGGTGATTTCACTGCGGGAATGGATCCCGACACCGGGTACCAGGAGTGCCTGAAACACGCCAAAAGTTGTGAGCCGGAATGGTATCGACACGAGGCCCCGGTACATGAGGTTTGGATCGACGCGTTCTACATGGACAAATACGAAGTGACACAAGAAAAGTACGAGCGGATCATAGGGAAAAACCCTTCAAGGTACAAGGGAGCAAACCTTCCCGTGGAAAAGGTGAATTGGCCCGAGGCGAATGAATACTGTGAGAAGGTTGGGAAACGGTTGCCGACGGAAGCCGAGTGGGAAAAAGCGGCTAGGGGAAAGGTGGATACCATTTACCCCTGGGGCAATGAAGTGGAATCCCACAAGGCCAACTTTTGCGATGTCAATTGCAAAAACTACGCGAAGGCTCACCAGTTTGATGATGGCTACAAGGCCACGGCCCCGGTGGGAAGTTATCCACCCAACGGATACGGGCTGCACGATATGGCAGGAAATGTGTGGGAGTGGGTTTCAGACTGGTATAACAAGAATTATTACCAGAACGTTCCGCGCCGGAACCCGAAAGGTCCGGTCAAGGGGCATCGAAGAGCTCTCCGCGGCGGCTCTTTTGGCAATAATGCGAGCGGTATGCGTATCGCGGGCCGAAGTTGGGCGCATAACACCCGGGTCAGCCGCCGGGGTTTTCGGTGCGCTCTTGATGGGCCACTGGGCCCATCGTCGGGAATGGAATATCCCGAAAAGAATTTTTTTGCTCCGGCGTTTGACTTATGGTCTCTCGGGGGCGAAAAAATTCAACTGTTCGATTATCGTGGGAAGGTGGTTTTCATCAATTTCTGGGCCACTTGGTGTGTTCCCTGCAAAACGGAAATGGTTTCCATGGAAAGACTGTACCGGCAGTTCAAGGATTTGGATTTTGAAATGCTTGCCATAAGCGTGGATCAGGACACTTCGCTGATCAAACCCTACCTGGAGGAATATAACCTGACATTCCCCGTGCTGCTGGACCCGGGAAGCAAGGTGGCCAGGAAGAAGTACAAGGCCGCCGGGTTACCGAACACCTTTATCGTGGGTAAGGATGGCATTATTCTGCACAAGGCCCTCGGCGCGCGGGACTGGGATACCGAGGAATTAGTAAGGGTTTTCGAGCAGTTGACCTTAGACAATTGAATGGTTAACGCTCACGTCCCTCCAAACAAATGATCCGTTCCCGGCTTGCCCGCTTCTTTGGAATATGGATTCTGGCGACGGCCCCCGTTCTGGCCTCGGCGATGGCAGCCCCGCTCCACGATGCCGCCGCGAAGGGTGATGTTGACGCGGTCAGGAATCACCTTGCCGGTGGAGAATATATCAACTACCGGGACGAAGAGGGGTTGACGGCGCTGCACTGGGCGGTCGTCAAGGGGAAATACAACGTTGCGGAATTTCTCATTGATAACGGAGCCAACATCAATGTAAAAGACAATTTTGGGAGCACCCTGCTGCATATGGCCGTTTTCGGAGGAGAAAAAATTGTAAAACTTCTTCTCGATCAGGGGGTACGGGTTGATGAAAGAAACGACGACGGGATTTCCGCGTTGCATCTTACTGCCCTTGAAGGAAACCAGGTGATTGCTGAACTGCTCGTGGCCAGGGGGAGCGACGTGGACGCGCAGTCAACAAAAAACCATCTCACCCCATTGTACTGGGCAGCCAAGGGAGGACACCTGGCCATTGTTGAGTTGCTGATTTCCAAGGGTGCGAATGTAAACTCACGGACAAAACGGGGAAAGACTCCGTTGAAAGTTGCAATAATTAAGGGGCACCGGATCGTGGCTGAATTGCTTTTGAGGCACGGAGCCAGGGAGTAGGATGGTACTCAGTGCTCAGCCGACGGAGACGTTCTGCTTTGTGGCTTGCATCTGCTCGTCGACCTTCTGCCAGAGCGGGACCTCGCAGTCGTTGTAGGCAGTGGAAGCCTTCGCCCGCTCGGATTCCACCGGGTCACCCAGCATGGAGGCGACGTAGGTTGCCGAGAGTTTCCAGAATTCAGGCGAGATGATCTGCAGGAAACGGAAATACCGGTGTGGCATCGGCGTCGGCGACAGGAAGTTGTAGCGAATGCCGAGACAGTGATCCTCCAAGCCGATGGTTTTGTGCCACATCCAGGCCGGATGCAGGAG
>JASLPY010000249.1 GCA_030744755.1 Kiritimatiellia bacterium
GGTGGGTTCGGTCCTCCAGTGCGTGTTACCGCACCTTCAACCTGCCCATGGCTAGATCACCCGGTTTCGGGTCTAATGCCACGAACTAAACGCCCTATTAAGACTCGCTTTCGCTGCGCATACGCCTATCGGCTTAAGCTCGCTCGCAACACTAACTCGCTGACCCATTATACAAAAGGTACGCGGTCACGAGGCTCATCAAATTGCTTCGCAATTTTGATGAGCCCTTTTTCGTTCACGGCGATTTTGCGATGCAAAACGCCTCCACGGGGGCGCGCCAGTTGGCGCGGCGTGCAGCTGCACTGCACCCTGGCTCCATCCGGCTGTCGACACAACAAAATCGTTTTGCCGTATCGTGGCCATATTCAGCTCTCATCCACGACGACGACACTTGTCGTCGTGGCAAGGCCGAAGGCCGCCGGCCGGTCAGGCCGCCCCCTCGGAGCCTGCTGCATTCCACTTGGAATGCGGCCGGCGCGAGAGATAAAGGGGCTCGCCAAATCGCAAAGCGATTTGAAGAGCCTCGCTCCCACTGCTTGTAGGCATTCGGTTTCAGGGTCTATTTCACTCCCCTTGTCGGGGTGCTTTTCACCTTTCCCTCACGGTACTTGTTCACTATCGGTCATTGAGGAGTACTTAGGCTTGGAGGGTGGTCCCCCCACGTTCAGACAGGATTTCTCGTGTCCCGCCCTACTCAAGGACCCAAAAGAAGCTCTACCCGTACGGGGCTATCACCCGCTATGGCCGGCCTTTCCAGACCGTTCCGGTTGCTTCCTTCAGGCCACTGGCCTGGTCCGCGTTCGCTCGCCACTACTAACGGAGTCTCGGTTGATGTCCTTTCCTCCGGCTACTGAGATGTTTCAGTTCGCCGGGTTCGCCCCGCAGCGCTATGTATTCACACTACGGTACCGCCGAAGCGGTGGGTTGCCCCATTCGGAGATCCTCGGATCAAAGCTTACTGGCAGCTCCCCAAGGCTTAACGCAGCCTGTCACGTCCTTCATCGCCTCTCAATGCCAAGGCATCCACCAAATGCCCTTCAGACACTTGATCACTCTCAACCACACGCAGGGAGCAGGGGACCAGGGGTCAGGAAACAGGTGCCAGGAACCAGGAAGGCTCACGACAACCGACTGACCTCGAATGCCCGACAACCCGCGTATGTATATTTGTGCGCATCACAATGGCCTGCCTAAATTGCTCAAACCTTGGAGAGGGTTAAAAACCAAGGCCTCGACGAGCAACCAACAAACCACCGAACGATACGCACACGCGATCGTCAGAAGACTTGTCAGCAAAGAAGACATAGCCGCGCCTCACGGCACGGCGCCTTCTTCACTTCCTCTTCACAATGTCAAAGATCCTCAGAACTCCCAAAACCGGATCGGTCTCCAGAGCTCAGGAATAGCAACAAACACCATTGCCATTCCTGATACCTGGCTCCTGTTTCCTGTCCCCCGTAATTGGTGGAGCTGATCGGAATCGAACCGACGACCTCCTGCTTGCAAAGCAGGCGCTCTCCCAATTGAGCTACAGCCCCGTCAGGGAACAGACGTCAGGAAACAGGGGTCAGGACACCGCGGCAGCAATACCGAGCTCCATCCTGATACCTCTTTCCTGGTTCCTGATACCTCTTTCCTGGTTCCTGTCTCCTGGTTCCTGATACCTGTCTCCTGACGCCTGTCCCCTGACAATGGTGGGCCTGGGTAGACTCGAACTACCGACCTCACGCTTATCAGGCGTGCGCTCTAACCGGACTGAGCTACAGGCCCTGATCAGGTAACAGGAAACAGGAATCAGGGGTCAGGACACCCTCGCCCAACAATAAAGCAAACGAGGGCAGCTGAACTCTGATATCGAAAGAGAAACGAAGGCGGCGGTGCCTGATGTTTGAATAATCGTTCATGGAACGATTTTCTATTGTCTAAATACGGGGTTCAAAATCCAGACCAAGTTCCAGTCTCCTGGTACCTGACGCCTGTCTCCTGATCCCTGTCCTTAGAAAGGAGGTGATCCAGCCGCAGGTTCCCCTACGGCTACCTTGTTACGACTTCACCCCAGTCGCTAATCCTACCGTGGTCGGCTGCCTCCAAAGGTTAGCGCACCGGCTTCGGGTAGAACCAACTCCCATGGTGTGACGGGCGGTGTGTACAAGGCCCGGGAACGTATTCACCGCGGCATGCTGATCCGCGATTAC
>JASLPY010000024.1 GCA_030744755.1 Kiritimatiellia bacterium
GGAAGACATCGATAAACTGAGTACACGGACCATTGGCGTTGACCGGAAAAAGACTATGTACATGAAAGAAACGCTGGAGGATGTTATGGGTGGCATCCTGCCGGTCAAGCTTGGTAACTTCGATTTCTTTAACTATGAATTCGAAGTCGGCGAATTTGGCGATGTGGGATTCAACGGCTGCTTCTTTTTCGGCCTTACCTGGACGCTCTACAGGCTCATAGGAAACCAGGGCTTGCTTTACTGGGTCTATGATCATCCGGACGCGCTTCATAAGCTGATGTCTTACCTGCTGGAAGACAGGATAGCGCTGTTTGACTTCTTCGAGAAGGAGGGCCTTCTCGCGCTGAACACGGACAGCCAGATGGCAGGCCCCCGCAGTTACGGGTACGCCTCTGATCTTCCGGAACCGGGTTCAACAGAAGAAGTAAAGTTGAAAAACCTCTGGGGGTGGGCGGAATCCCAGGAAGCGGAAAACATATCCCCGGAGATGTACGGGGAATTTGTATTACCTTACCTCGCGAAACTGAGCGAGAAGTTCGGCCTTGTTTACTACGGCTGCTGTGAGCGGGTGGATGACAGGCTTGAACTGATCCTTGACGCAATCCCCAACTTAAGATCTGTCTCCATTTCCGGTTGGACGGACCTGGCAAAGAGCGCCGAGATGCTCGGGAAGAACTATGTTTACTCACGTAAACCTGTTCCCGCTCACATCAGCGGGCCAAATCCTGACTGGGGAGCCTTGGAAAAGGACATGAAAGACACCTACGCGGTCACCAAAGATTGTAACCTGGAGATTCTTTACAGGGACGTCTACACGATCGACGGTGACAGGTCCCGCCTCAGGAAATGGGTTGATATGACAAAATCCATCTTCCAGATCTGAACCTGGTTGAAACCTGCCAGGTCACCAGGGATTAGGGTCACACCTGTATGGCGCCGGTTTAAGGATGTTTTGGCGTTGATTTCTTCTTGTTCCGCTGGCAAACTTTCTCCAAGAAGTGGAAGCTATTGGACGGGGGTCAAAATTACCGGGTGGGTGGCAAAGCACATTCCTATCATCCATCCTGCTTGCCTGCCGAATCCAGAATGGGTGTGTAGCTTCACGAGCAGCGTTCTCAATACGCGAGCTAACAATCAGCAAGCAGGAGTTGAGGAGGTGTTGTGTCATGAAGCTATCTCGCCAGGGAGAGGGGTTCCGATTCTCTCTATACTGTCTATCTCTTATAAGCCTCAGCGTCCTGGTTCCCTGTTCAGGTTCGGCTAAAACGCTCAACGAGACAATTCACACCTCAGACCACGACTACGCCATTAAGTACAGGAATCGGGACAGCACCGACACGGCCTGGTACACTTCAGATGGCGATGCCCAGGATGTCGCTGACCACTTCGACCCCGACACGGGTGACGGCGTTCACGACAAGCATGACGATTACAGCCTTCGTGAACCCAAGGCCTCCCGGCGAGATGTCAAGCTCGAGGCGGATTCAGGCAATCCACGGGCCAACTACACGCGCATCCTCCTGCCTGTTTCGATCTTGAACGCAATTGGTCACAGCTCGCTGGTCGCGAAAGGTATCACTACTCATGAAGGGCATCATATCTGCCAGTACGAGTACATTGGACCCGATAGCAGCTACGCCAAGAACACCATGAATCCGATGGGTTTTGAGGGCCCGGCTGTAGCCATTCAGGATGCGTATTTTTCGTCGATGGACGACCTGCTGTCTACCGGGAACTACGGCTGGACCCAGGCGTCGTGGCTCAGTGGTTACCTGGATACGACCGGTGGCGGGGATAATCACGATGACTATTTCTGGGGGAACAACGGGTATGAGTCGGCCCTGTTCTGGAAGTACCTGATGGAACAGTTTGGCAGCACGCGCACGGAGCCGCAGGTCGGAATCGACGTCATCCGGAAGTTCTACCTGCTTGCGGAAGAGAACAAGGAGGGGATCTATTCCACAATGGATGACGTGCTCGACGTTAAGGATCGCTGGACAACTCTGGCGACCGATACTGGCGTCGACCTCGAGGAAGTGTTTCAGGATTTCTCGATTGCCAACTGGACACGGCGTTATCGCAGCCCGCAGACCTGGGGCTCAGGTTTCAGTTTCAATGTAGATTCCCCGGGGCGGTTCTATTACGTGGATGAAGACCCGGCTACGTCGGCCCTGCCTATATGCAGCACCTTCACGTCGAGCGGTGCTCTAGACTTTCTGAACTCATCTAGCGATGAACGCCCGTCCCCTGCGGCCACCCACAGCCAGAGCGCCGGTTCGAACACCGGGACTCAGACGCTCAATGTGGAGAAGTGGGCGGCAAAGTATGTGCGCTGCAACTTCACTGGATCGCCTTCCGCTGCGCATGGGGTCGGCTTCTGGGCCAAGAGTGAATCGGGGGCCAAGGCCTGGTACTCCCTGATCGGGCTTCGGCAGAGTGGCGCGATTGACCTGATCTCCAAGGGCAGTGTTGAGCCGGATAGCGGCAACAGCTACCAGTATGCAACGATGCAGTCGACGATTGACCCCTATACGACCTTCATCGGCGTCATCAACGGCCAATCGGGACCGTCAGAAGACGGTTGGACCTACTTGACGGTGGACGTGGATTACTCCTTCAGCTACTTCCAACCCACCATCGATATTCTGGAGCCCAACAACAACTATCTGGCTTACGTCGGGGATGCGCATAACCCGGATCGCTTTATTGCCCGCCTGCGTGTAACCAGCCCGGATTATCTCGGGAGTGGGTCGGTGGACGGACTTACGGCTGAACAGTTTACCGCCTTCGTGGGGCACTCGACGCTCTCTACTAATGAAGCGGAGGTAATCAGTGCCGCCTACGTGCTTGGCGAGTACTGGTTGACCATTCAGCCGCCGGTCAAATCCCCACCCCCGGGGGTGGTGCAGTCGCTGACGGTTAAGCTTGGTAGCGCCAGTGATCTGAAGGAGAATGCTGTCCTCTATGAACACCTGGAGGTGGACCAGGTGATTGTGATCGACCGCTCGGGTAGCATGTCGCGGACATCGGGCGGTATCCAGCGGGTGGAGGCGGCCCGCGCAGCAGCGCAACTCTTTGTTGACGCTTCCGGCAGTGATGACCAGATCGGTATTGTCCGCTTCAATGGCGACAACAACGAGCCCGATGGGACCTCCTACGGTGACGGGGAGGTGCTCTACTCCATGGATCAACTGACAAATCAGTTTGCGCGAGACATGGTCAATCTCATGCTCGACACAAGCAACCCCACTGGGGATAAGCTTGTCCCGAGTGGCAAGACGTCAATTGGGGATGGCCTGTACTGGGCAGCGAAGGAAATGGTCGACAATGGCAACGCCGATGCTGAGAAGTGGGTGGTCCTCTTGTCTGACGGGCATCAGAACGAAGACAGCACCTTTGATGATCAGAAAGCATTCTTGAACGGCATTGGGGCTCATGTTGAGGCCATTGCACTTGGTCCCAATGTTGACAAGAACCACCTGCAGTCCATCGCAAACGAGACCTCGGGGCGGTATTACGAGGTCGAAGCGGCTGAAAGTAAGGGCAGCATCGCGTCCTCCGGCGTGACGCAGACGCTTAATGGGGCCAGCTCGTCAATGGTCCTGGAGCTTGCCGATCGATTCCTTGAGAGCAGTGAGCGAATTCACCGCCGCGAGCGAATCATGCAGCGGGAAGCGTCTGTCGGGGCCGGAAGCGTTGACGCGTTTGTGCTGCAACTGACCGAAGGGGGGCTGAGCAATGTCGTTATCTCCATGTACGCCGATTCCGCCACCGCCAACCTTGATCTCGTCGTGGTCGACCCTGCGACAAACGCCCTGCCAGAGCCGGATGAAGGCTATACGGCGTCAAGTCCTTCCGGATCGGGGCACTACTGGGACCCCAGTTTCTACAAGACCTATCGCTTGAGCAGCATGACAGACGGCAACTGGAGTTTCTCCGTCACCAACGACGGCTCCAGTGCGCATTCCTACCTCTTTGTCCTATCGGGTGAAAACCGTCAAGGCGTGCAGAGCCGCCTGTACTTTACTCAGTTCCATGGCGACGGCCCTATCTATGCCCAGGATGGGCTGTATCTGCGCGGGCTCCCTATGCCAATCGCCCTCGTGCTCACCGATATCAGCGGCGCCGTGCTCGGAGCCGATGTCATGGCGACTGTTACCCATCCCACCAGGCCACCGGTGCTTCTGCGGCTGCGGGATGATGGCAACGGGTATGATGGCTCGGCAAATGACGGGGTTTACAGCGGCTTGTTCGCAGCCACCACCGAAGCCAGCGGTTCGGGTGGGGGAAATGATGAAAACAATCCGCCCGTCATAACGGGAAGCTACCATGTACAGTCGATAGCCAACGGTCAGGACAGTCTTGCCCGGCCCTTCACGCGGATCGATAACGGCTCCTTCCATGTCTTTGAGACCGAGCAGGGGCTGGGAGGCGACTCCGATGGCGACGGTATGCCATCACGTTACGAAGATCTTCACACGGGGCTTAACCCCGGCGTTGCGGACGGTGCCGGTGACGTGGACGGCGATGGCTTGAGCAACGGTGATGAATACATGCGGGGTACGACACCGACTTCCGTCGACACGGATGGTGGTGGCGAAAGCGACAAGTCCGAGGTCGATAACGGTTCGAATCCCCTGGACCATACAGATGATGTTTTCGTTCCGCCACTGGTCGCCAGGGTGCGTGTCAACGATCCATTGAACCACCCCAAAGCCCCTCATGACGATCCGTCAGCGCCGCACCCGGGGCAGAACATCGTTACGTTTTCTGATGAGCGGGGGTACGACAACATGGAGATTTACTGTTCCACCTCTCCTGCAAGCGGCTTCGCTTTGCTGGCGACGGTCCCGTCGACGACCAACAGTGCAAGTTACGTGCATACTAATCTGACGAATTACACGACGTATTACTATTACGTCGTGCCGCTCAGTGCATCCGGCCGGCGCGGTGTTCCCAGTCATATCTTTTCCGGCACGCCGCGTGCGGACACCATTCCGCCCGAAGCGACCCTTGTTCTTGATGCCGGGCTGCCGATCACCACATCCTCGAACGTCAACATTTCCATTTTCGCCACTGCCGATGCCGCCACTATGAAACTTGGGCGATCCGCCGATCTCGGCCCGGCCCCATGGCAGCCATTCGCTCCGTTCCTGGCCTCCCATCCACTTCTCCCGCCTCCGGTGCACAATTCCCCGATCTTCGTGTTCGCTCTGCTCAAGGATGCGGAGGGGAATTCCAATCTCGTCTCAGATGCCATTCTCTACATGGACCCCGCCTCGGTGGGCACCTTCACCGGGAAGGCTGTAGCGCCCCTCGACACGAACAACGCCGGGATCGGAATCACATTCGCCTCGTCCGGCCCGGTCACCAATGAGATCAAGACGATCCCGAGTGGCTTCTTTACCGTTCCCCTGCTGCCCGACACCTATGACCTGACCTTTGAACAGCGTGGCTATGCGAGTCAGGTGTTCAGCAACCTTGTTCTGACCGCCGGCGTGACAAACGACATCGGCTTGGTAACCCTGGTTCCGCTCGATTCAGATGGCGATGGCTTGGCTGACGTGCATGAGTTGCGTGACCATCTGACGGACCCTGATGAAGCCGATTCGGATGGCGACAGTTTTGACGACGATGTTGAGATCATCATATTGATGACCGATCCCACCAATGCGGCTTCGCTCCTGGTAATCGAGGAGATTACTGAGATTGACCTGGACGTCAACCAGGCGACCTTCGGCTTCCAGAGTGCATCAGGTGTCACCTACAACTGTCACATGTCGACTAATCTGGCTGCCTGGGATGCGGCTACCACCTCCGGTGTGCCGGTTGTGGTTAACGCCACCTCTGATGTGTCGTCCGTAACCATCGATCTCCCGCCTTTAGCTGAGAAGGTCTACGTGCGCATCGCAGTGCCGTAGGTGGAGATCTGGCCCGAAATCAGGACGATAAAGCTGAACGTTGAAACTTCTCGACAGTTTACCTTTGTCCCCTATTCCCTACTTCTTCTTCGCCGGTTTCTTCTTTTGCCCGCCCGGACGTTGGGAGGAGGAAGCATTCTTGGGACGGATCATTGCCGCTGAGGGCCGTGTGTTGGCACTCAGCTCTTTCACATGCGCGTCCCAGGCTTTCTGAAGCATTGTAACGACCTCGGGGTTCTTCTCAGCCACGTTGGTGGTCTCGCCGATATCCGCCACCGTGTCGTAGAGCTGTACCGGGTGTTCCGAAACAGGTCCCTTCTTCGTGTCCCGCTTGCCGCCCTTCTTTTCTTTCCAGGGATAATACTTCCATTTCCCCGAACGAACCGTGCCTGGACCGTGCATTAGACAATAGGTGTCGTGCGGGCTTTTTGCGTCTTTCTTTCCGCTCATCAACGACCAGATATCTTTCCCGTCTATTTTCTTCTCAGGAAGCTTGCCACCGCACAAGCCGGCCAGGGTAGGGAGAATGTCGATGCTTGCCGTTACTTCCCTGCACACTGTGTCCGAGGGAATCCTGCCGGGCCACCACATGAAGGTAGGTTCGCGGATACCCCCGTCATACACACTGCCCTTCCTGGCCCGCAGGGGCAGGGATGAGCCAACCGCGGCGCCGTTGTCGCTCGTGAAGATGAACAGTGTCTTCTTGTCGATACCCAGCTTCGTCAGTGTTTTTGCGATCTCTCCCACCGACCAATCCACTTCCTCTATTGCACTATGGATGATTTTGTCATGCCGCCCCTCAAAAGCCTTGGAAACCGCCAGGGGAAGGTGAACCATGGTATGAGGGAGATAGACGAAGAAGGAGTTGTCCTTGTTGGCGGTGATGAATTCAATTGCCTTCTCGGTATACCGCTTGGTCAGGGTGTTCTGGTCCGCCGGGTACTCAATTACTTCTTCGCCTTCCATGAGGGGCACCCAGTTCCGCTTCTTGTGTCCGGCTTTCAGATCTTCCAGCGTCAGGTCCTCCCTCAGAAGGATGTTCTTGGACAGCTTGTTGGCCGGGTCAATCCACATGTCATTGCTATAGGGGATGCCGTAGTAGTAATCGAATCCCTGGTATGTCGGGAGGCAGGGCGGTAGATGGCCCAGATGCCATTTACCGATGCAGGCAGTCTTGTAGCCGACTTCCTTCAGCATATCGGCAATCGTCACCTCGTCGGGGTGCAGACCCTTGGAGCTGTTCGGAAAGTTGACAGCCGCCATGCTCAGGCGACGGTAATGCGTACCGGTCATCAATGCAGTCCGTGAGCCCGTGCAGACAGCACAACCCACGTAGAAATCACTGAACCGCATGCCATCCTTGGAGATGGTATCGATGTTTGGAGTCTTGGGGATCGTCGCGCCGTTAAACCCGACATCTCCGTAACCCATGTCGTCGATGAAGATCAGAACCACGTTGGGCTTCTCCGCGGCCATGGCGGAAACGAGAAGAAGGGGCAGGGCGAGTACGGCGATAAGCAGTCGGTGTTGCATGATGTCTCCTTGCCTGTTTTGGCGCATCCTGCATTCAGAGCAAGGATACACAAGTCGTCTTTTGTTGTAGAAGGGTAGTGCCAGTGGAGTGAGTAATCAAGGAGATCCAAGATCGCCTTTGATCAGTTCCTGTGCAGTCCGTCCCAGATGAGAAGAACCAGTTTCCTCAGCAGTTCATCAACCGTTGTTCGCGGTCAGTGAGATATGCTTTGTATTGCCGATCGTAACCTTCTCCTCTTTCACCTTGCCATCCGCAAACCTGATACGCAACGTATAGTCGCCGGGCTCGCGTACGGCCAGGTTAACCGTGTTCGGCCCACGGCAGCCGGTCAGGACCTGCGTACCTACGGCACGTCTCAGGACCGTGTTCTCTTTGTCATCGACCAGGCGCACATCTGCCCCGGTCACTCCGAGTCCCTTGAGTGTTACCGACAGGATGCAGGTCTGCTGGAGTTTCTGATCGTGATAGGACGGGTTCTCCTCAGGTTTACGCAGTTCTCCGGCATCGCTCAACACCACATTGATTTCACCGTTAATGTGGCCGAGAAGAAGATCGTTCATGCCGTCACCGTTCACATCGCCGGCGGCGATACCCCATGCGCCATTCTCGTAAGCTGCGCCAAACGACGCATTCTCGTAAAGCGTCGGGTCCATGAACGACCCGTAACCGCGATTGGTGTGAAACTGGTTATTCCCTTTGCGCGAGATCGTGAAAAGATCGACATAGCCGTCCATGTTCAAATCCTCGACCAATGTGGCAATCTGCCGCACGGCTTGAAGTACGAGTTCATTGCCCATACCAGTGACGTCAACCAGTTTGCCACTACGGTCCACGGCTATCGTCATGCTGTTGTCGCCCGGGCTGACAATGTCCATCGCATCCTGTTTCCATACCGTCCCAAAACAGCCTGCACCTGTGTTTCCAGGCTTATAGTCGGGCGGACATCGGTAATCGAACGACAGCCTGTGCTTTACCGGGTTGAACACTCCCTTCTCGTCCTGGACAAGAATCAGTCCTTTGCCCGTGGCATAATAAAGGTCGGTTCGGCCGTCGCCATTCCAGTCGCCCGGCGCGTAGTATCCGCTACCACCCGCGCCGCAGGCCTCACCGGCAAGACCCAGCCCGGCGGTGGCGTCTTTGAAACCGCCCTTGCCGTCGTTGATAAGCGCCGTGAGACCGCCGCCAACGCTGGACAGTAGAATATCCGCCTGTCCATCGCCGTTGAGCTGGACAAACGATGAAACCCTGAGCGGCTTATCCTTCGCAAGCTTCAACATCGTGCCCCTGACAAAACCTTGTTTCTGTTTAATAAACAGTTGCGAGTCAACCAGGAGATCGCTCTGCCCATCGCCGTTCACATCGGCGAACGCGCAGCTCATTCCTGAGACACCATCCAGGCCCAACTTCTTCGTTGCATCGCTGAACTTCATTGGCGCGTCCTGCAGGTACGCGCGTATTCCGCCCTCTGAACAGGCGAGAATGTCAAGATCTCCATCACTGTCGATGTCAAACAGGGCCACCCCGCGTACAGTGCCCGCGAGCTTACCAACGGTGACGTGGCGGTTGAGTCTGACGATAGGAATAGCAGGAAAGAACATTGTCCCGTTCTCGACGTCGACCATCATATCGGCAAGTTGTGCGGAATCGCCGTTAAATGTGCCCCGCATGGCCTCAGCGTCACTGGTGTATTCATAGGTCCAGGCAGATGACTTGCCGGGATCCGTTATTCGTGCGTGGTGCCACTGCTCTTCGCCGCAATAGACAAGGATCTTATCTTTGCCTCCGCGTTTCTTCCCTATATAGGCGACGAAAGTGCTGCCTTCATTCGCGACATCCCATATATTCCAATCCTCACTGGCCTCGTGGTCCGGCTCGCCCCGGTCTTTCCACGCCGGAACATTGATAACTATTTCATTGCCGGCAAAATCGCCTTTACATACCGTGCTCACCTTGAGAGTGACCTTGCCGGACTCAACTTCCTCATCCTCATCCACCAGCTCTGCCGAGACAACGGTGCCTGCGAGCACAACCTTATAGCGTTTGTGCAAATGAATTGGCTGGAGAGAAGGATTGACCAATGCGAGGCACGGCAGAGCGAAGGCAATGATTGTAATCAGTGTTAATATTGCTCTTTTCATCTGTTTGTTCCTGGGCTTAGTGTTTCTTCTAGTGGGGCGGCATCTTCCGAGGCAGCCGAGGCGCTCTCGGAGAGAGCGCCCTACCTACAGCCCTTACGGGCTTAACTACAAACATTTTGCAGCCGTTTGTAGTTAACGCCGTAAGGCGTGTCTTTCTTTCGTTTTGCTCTTTCAACAGCCGATCAAGGGGTACCCCGAACCTATATCCCATATCCCTCCCCTACATCGACGTATATTTCTTCTCCGGTTCAAGTTTGTCCACCGGCCGGCCTCGCTCGATTCTGCCCTTGTACACACGAATGAGTTCTTTGGGGGCTTTGCTGAGGCAGCCGTCACCGTAGGTAACGTTCTTCCATTTCGCCGCGTCCGCTGCATCCATCAGCACAATTCCGCCGCGATGAAGGTCCTCGAACCGAACATTCTCAACTTGCATGCCGGGATTCATCCAGATTGTGATTTTGGGGACCAGCTTGGCGAAGTCCTGGTTAAATGCGTCAGTTTTGTTAACGCCGCGGCCGCCGCCGCCAGCGCCGATGCGCTGCCAGCCGAAAACCAGACGCGCGTCGGAACCTTCAGCCGGATAGCCAATAAGCTTCCCTGTTATTCTCGCTGAGGGCTGGCCATAATCAGATGGGTGGCCGCGCCTGCCGACAACCTGGTCAGAGAAACTCAGGTTCATCCAGTTGCTGTAGCCGATACCCAGGCGTGCATCACGTTTGATCGGCCGGTCCGGCGTGCCGGCGGTAATCGAACCACCTCGCATTCTCAAGCAGCTCCCGAACTGGTTGACTGCCTTACCCGCCATAGCGCCGTCCATCAGTGCCAACGAAGCGCCCCTGTCAACGTCGATGATTGCCGCGCCGCCATTCAGAAACCGGCTGTCACGCCCCACGATCATAGTTCCGGAGATAATCCTGGCCTCATCCCTGGTACTGCTGTACCCGATGAATTCCGTTGTCTTGTCCGCTTTGTCATGCTGAAAGAAATGGCATATGCTTGGGTGTTTATCATTACGCCAGCTCCAGGGATTGGACTCCCTTTTTTTTACAAGTCCGGAATCGAAGGGGGTTATGCCGCCCGTGTCATGTAGCTTTTTCAGCTTCCCGTCCGCAGGCCAGTCGTTCCGGAAGAACGTGTTGCAGGCGCCAGTCAGCTTGAGCGTCCGATAGACAAAGAAGATTCCACCAGGCCTAATCCATACATTACCGAAGACATCACAGCTTTTTCCTCCTCCAGGCTGAAAATCAACATTTCGCCCGACAGTCAGGTGCCTGCAGGCAAAGCCTCCGCCTTTTATTCCGTATGATTTCTCGGCATCAGGCAGAATGACGTCCGTATCCATATCCGGGATCGCATCCGCCGGCTTACCTGTCGCCGCATCAATCCAGCTAGCGGGAACTGCAATATCCCTCTTTGCGCCCTCCGCCGGCGCCCAGATCAGGAGACGTGCTTTGTCCCACTTCTGCTTGCTGAAATACTCGTCACCGACAAGGTCAGGCCAGGCTTTCTTGTTCTCGTACTGCGGGCTGTTTGCCGTCGGTTTAGCCGTGATCGCCTTGATATCCAGCGCTTCGGCCGGCAAAACAAAGCCGATGATTGTCGTGAGAACTAACAGTGTCGTCTTCATATCTTTACTCCCTTGAGGTCGTTTGAGAACAGTCATCATCACGGTATCCGTAAAACCGCCTTACTGATGAACATTACCGGCAGGTATATGATCAGGTAGAATATCAACCAGGGAGAGAAGAGCATTTCGCACGTGGTGGGCTCCCTGTCTGTCGGCGTCTCGAACCGGTCCAGAAGCTTCATAAACGTCCCCTCGCCTTTAGCGAGATTCTCCTGGTAAACAACCTGGACCTCCCTGATCCCCGCGTCCGCCGTATTGTTGCGTGTCAACTGGACAAACCTGGTCTTGATGCGTCCGCCCCTGCCTGGTTCTTCAATCAGTTCCCGGGTCTCAGGCCGATAGCCGTCACCCTGTACCACGGGAAAGCTGATACTGTCCTGTCCCTGCGAAAGCGAAAAGACCCAGCGGCCCGCAGTCTCATCAACCGGGTTGACCCGCCAGACAAGTTTCTGGTCCGGGAAGCTGCCGTTCTCGAGAAAGATTTCAAGCTGCTTTATATGGTCTTCGTAGGCCTTCTGGACCATCATGCCTTCAGCCCAATGGCGCCCTTCAAGCACCGGCTCGTTTGTCCGTCGTTTTGCCAGGTATCGTTCAAGCGGCTTGCGGTAGTCGGTGGTATGCTGTTTCGCAGGTGTCACTGGTTCAACCTCGAAACCGTCGGGGACCCTTAGCTCTACATCATTATGGTTCTCAGCTTCGATTACTGCTGTAACCACCATGGATGAACCCGGCTTGGCGTTCCTGGCCGCGGTATCTACCCGGGACGGAAACCACATGAACGACATCATCATCGGCCCGAGCAATACTGCCAGTGGAACGATGGCAGCCATGGTCACCCTGTTCTGGACCGATGCGACGAGCTTCTGAATAGTTGTTCCGCGCGGTGAATCATTAGGCAGGCCCTTTGCTTCTTCTGTCAGTAGTTTGGATCTGCGTTTTGCTTCACGAAGACGCGGCGTGTCGGTAAGAAACCGCTGTATGATCATGCAGCCGGCGGCGACAACTGTAGCGACCAGGCCGACAACAAAAGGTTTGCCTAGCGCTCTCAACAGCGGCAGAAGAAAGAAGTCTATGAGATGAAACACCCTGTGTTCGAGCGCTTCTCTCGGGAATACCAGGTAGGTAAGCGCAAAGAAAACACCCCATACCAGGAGCCCGATATTGCGGATGACAGCTGAGCGTCGCTCTATCGGCCCCGCGGGAGGCGGCAGCCGGCATGGTTCAAAATCACAGTCATCAGGGTCTTTTGCCTGTCTTGGATCGTCACCCATCTCCTCGGCATCTCCAACCAGGACCGTGCCATGGTGTCCATCGACAGTAATTTCCTCTCCGTCCTTGAGCATATTGATAGCGTCCGGCAATACAACCGCGGGTATTCCCATTTCGCGGGCCACTACCGCGCCATGAGAAAGAGTACCGCCGCATTCGAGGACCAGCCCGGCAGCGTTCACGAAAAGCGGGGTCCAGCTCGGGTCCGTGCTCGAACAGACCAGGATGTAGCCCTTACCCAGCTCACCGGCCTTGTCCGGTGAATGAACAATGCGTACCGGCCCACGGCCATGACCTGATGACAGTGAAAACGCGGGGATTCTGCCATGGCCTTCGAGACTGCCCGGTTTCCCGAGCCCGTCCAGGCTCTCCTCGTCCAGCATCGCCGGAAGCCTGATCTTACGCATCGTCTCTCTCTTGCGTTTCCTGTCCTCAAGCCGCTCAATTGAAACGTAACCGCTTTCCAGCACCTGTTTAAGCTCACTTCTCTCGAGGAAGAAAACCAGGTCGCCAATCTCCAGGCGACGGCCGGCTTCCAGGGCCAGGGTTCTCAGCAATTCATACCCGCGCATCAGGTGGAATTTGCCGTTCTCACGGTACAACAGGTAGCGGTGGGCAAGGCTTACCTGTTCCCTGATCGCTTCAGCCTGTGGACCCGGCAGGGATGAAAGATGTTCAGTCATACTGCTGCGTGCCTGCTCGGCGCGACGACGGTGCATATCAATTGGCTGCTGACCGTCCTTCAGAATATCGACAATCGACTGCAGGTCATCCGGACGCTCGACCCAGCGAGGAACGGAGAGATCAAACTCATCGGGTGCGCGGTGTCCGTACTTATCCAGCCATTCCTCACGCGTACAGACGCCGTTGGCAAGATCGAAGAGCCCCTGGTTGGCCAGCATGGTGAGATCGGCCTCGGGCAATGTGCAGAACAGGTTGAGAAGCTCATCCGGGTCCTCGTCCCAGAAATCTTCCTCTATAAGCGCGCGCAGATCAGCCATCACCATCGCTCCGATCAAGCTGGGAAGAAGCGATTGGGGCGCGAACTCGTCCATTACCTTCCGTTCACGTTCTTCCCAGCAAGTCCAGAGCTCTTCGTTACTAAGGCCTGACAGGTCTATGGCCTGCTGTTGTTCGACCCAGCGGTCGAACGCGGGCATGATCGTGTCTTCAAATTCCCGGTCAAAACTTTCAGCCAACTTGATCGTGTTGGCCTTGACCCTTGAAAGTTTGCGCATGGCTTTCACCTGTTGAAGAGCACCGCCGCATGGAACCGTAGGCGGGCCCTGCGCTGCCTCGGGATGAAGGCGCAGGTATTCAGGATCGTAACGAAAAGGGAAAGCTTCAAAGAACATATCGCCCGCCCTGTCCAGATCCATGAAAATGCGGCCGCCCACCAGCTTCAGCATTCCCTGCTCCATCGCCCGGGGTGACGGATCGAACCCGACCTTGCGGTACATGGCTCCGTACCCGCCCTGCCCTGACATGAAACGCCGTATCACGTCCCAGGTGAGCGGTGTTGGAAGCGGCAGTGTCTCAGAAATATTATGCCGTACCCAGGGTCCTGCTCCATTCTTAAGTTCAACGCGAAGACCTTCCCTTATCCGCTCCTGCTGTTCGTATACAAATTGAACATCCTCAATGGTTGTTATGTGGCGGGATTGGAGCAGAAAAAGCTCTCCACCCTGGATGGCCCATTCCAGGTCCTGTGCCGATTGAAAATGAGCGGCCACGTTCTGGCCAAGCCGCAGGAGCTGATCAAGATCATGGCTTGTCAGACAGCGCGCCTTTCGCATTTCATCCGGGACCTCGGTCTTCTTCCGGGCACCGGGCTCGAACCAGACCTTCTTGTCCTGGATAACAGCCTCCAGGACATGACCGTCAACACTGCTCAAGGTCAGTGTGTCCGGCTGAACTATGCCGGAGACGACAGCTTCACCCAGGCCCCAGCTTGCTTCAACCAGCATTTCACCGGCATTACCGTTGCGCGGATTAACAGTAAAGAGCACGCCCGCCTTCTCCGCCGGGACAAGGACCTGAACAACCACCGCCATCGCAACATCGGCCGGGTCAATATTGTTCTCCTTGAGATAAGCCCGCGTGCGAGGTGTATCGATAGAATGCCAGCACTTGATGACCGATGCTATGACGTCTTCAACGCCCTGAACATCAAGGAACGTCTCATACTGGCCTGCCATTGAAGCATCAGCCATATCTTCAGCAGTTGCCGAAGACCTGACCGCCACTATCGGCTCACCCATTTCGCGGTAATGCTGGATGATGGAGTCCCTGACCGAGTCGGTCATATTGCCGTCAGTCCGGTATGCCGCGGTTGTCACCACGAAACCTGCCGGAACATTGAAGCCGGCTCGGATAAGATCGCCCAGGTTGACTGCTTTTCCGCCACAGGATTCATTTCTGCGTGCCTCTGAAAGATTGATTACCGGAGAAAGTTCCTTCATTTACTTCCTCCCGCATCATACCGGCGGATACCGCCGGTTTCACTTGCCACAAATACGGAATCGTCGACAACCATCGGGGATGCCAGGCACATATTCATCTCGCCCGGCTGGGTATTGACAAAGTGCTTTTCGATTTCTTCACCATCCCCTGCATTAAGAATAAACATGTATCCATCGTGGGTGATGGCATAGATATGGGTTCCGGTGAATGTTGGGCCTGCCAATGCCCTTGAGCCTTTCTTGATCTGCCTGCTCCAGAGCATACGTTTGTCAGGGCTCTCGGCGGCCAGGTCGAGCGCCACTATTCGTCCGTCACGTACCGGGGCTATCGCAACGTTGCCTTTTACCGCGATGGCACCAAGCACCGCGTCGCCCATGTCCTGCTTCCAGAGAACTTTGCCGCTCTCTTTATCGCAGGCCATGACCACACCTCCTGGTTCTTTCGCCTGGAAGATATAGTCACCGTTTCCGCAGCCTATAAGAAGCGCGTCCGGTGTCAGAGTTACCGCACCGGTGGCGGGGTATGGTGTGTCCGTTTTCCAGACCTGCTCACCTGTTTTCAGGTCCAGCGCCACTACCGCGGCGCCGTTGAACCCGCTGCCGATATAGACCCGGTCATCTTCAATTGCCGGTGAGCTTTCGGGATCCGCCACGACTGTTTTCCAAAGCAGCTCGCCTGTAGATATCTTGAGAGCGATAACCATTCCCGGATTTTCATTCTTTATCGGGTCCTTGTGCTTCTTTGGCGTATGCGTTGCAATATCTTCTACCGCTCCGACCCCGGCAACGACAATGTCCCCGGAAATCGCGGGAGAGCTTTCGACATGCAAAGGTGTCGAATAGATCCACTTCACCTTCTTTGACTGGGTATCAATACATACAAGATCGCTGTCATAGTCGGGATGCAGTCCCTGTCCGATCAGCAGGTAGCGGCCGTCCGCCGTCAACGCGGGTGAGCTGAAGAACCCCTTTAATTCCTTCCCGTCAGGTTTAAGTTCGATCTGCCAGAGCTGTTTGCCGCTGCCCCTGTCGAGACAAACCACGGCACCGTAGCTTTGCGGCGGGTCGAGGTAGCACCAGGCGCCATATACCCTGTCGGCCGTGACCAGGGGCGAGGACCAGAACATGCAGTCTTCCTCCTCATGGGCCCAGGAGAGTTTGAGTTGTGTCGGCGACTGCTCCCCAACATGCCCGTTGCGCAGAGCATTCCCGCGATAAATCATTTCCGAGAGACCAGCAGTCGGCGGGTTGACTGCAGACTGTTTTGAATCCGAACCATTCTTTACCGGCTGAACCGGCCCGCGCGCTTCGACTTCCAATATCTTCTTCGCCAGCTCGACCCATTGTTCCGGTGTGGTTGAGGATGAAACACCTGTAACAGGAGTTCGGGAATGATCATCTTCCGGCGCATGCCCGCCTATCAGGCTGAAGCCGAAATACAGCGCGATACAGACTGCAATAACAATAACAGGCACATGAGGCTTTTCTTTGAAAAGTTTTATGAGCTTCTTCGGATTCAACAGAACGCTGATAACGGCCGTCAGGCCGGCAATAATGGCGGGCATCAATGCCGCCCCCGCGTTAACAAAAACCGGCACCACCGCCAGGTCAAAGGAGGATTGCAATACGAACGGTAGATTCAGAAACATAGATCAGTCCTGGATAATGGTTGATTCGAACATCGGGGTCACAGCCCTTAACGGCGTGTTGCCCAAACCGAGATTCCTCGACTTCGCTCGGAATGACAGTTTCGGAATTGTCGAGTTTCCTAAGGAATTGTCATGCTGAGCTTGCCGAAGCATCTCGCCGAAGGCGTCTTTTCGATTTGGGCAACAGGCCCTTAAGATAACAGTTGCACCTTCCTGACTCTTCTTCACAGCAGCCTCAATCATAGCAAATTGCTTCTTCCACTGCTCATTCGAGCTGCTCCGGTTTCTTCTCCAATGGTTTCGCCCTGGTAATGGAATAGAATGCGACGGATTCTAGCAGCAATTCAAATAGTTGTCTTACGGTTTTGCGCATTATCGATTCTCATATCGTGACATATCGTGCATATCGTGGCTTAGTGCATATCGTGGCTTAGCCACGGCATCTCATTGCCTGAGAATGACTTAGCTTCTCAAACTAGTCCCCTCAGTAGCCTTACGTGCTCGTTCTGACCCCGAAACTGGGCTGTAAGACAGGCCACCTTCCTTCAGAGTCCATGTTTTACATCCGCAAATGGCATTGAAATGCAGAGCTGATGATCAGCCAATGTCCGTAGGGGCGAAGAGTGATAAAGCGGCTTGATTATTCGCCTTTCAGTTGGGTCAGTCTTTTTTGCAGCCAGACAATCTTCCCGGGTGTTAGTTTGCTCTGACTCACGCGTGGAATTTCCGAAACAGCGAATGACGAAAAGTGCCACTATTACCGGCCCTGAACGATCAGGTACACGATCATTCCGAATGGAAGAATCACCCCGAGGTTAGCAATGTTGGAGGCCACCAGTGCGTCAAGTGCCTCCTGGGTGTCTGCAATATAGTTTGGCCCGTCCTTGCGCCTGTTTGCACGGTAGATTGCGATGAACGATGCGAACTCGCAGACTGAGGTGATTAGCCCGACCAGCCAGCCGACCGCCAACGCCGGGACATTCAAGGTGGTGATCAGGACATTTGCGCTGTTCCCCAAAAAGGTTCCGGATCCCAGAACAACAGCGATTCCCGCCAGAACAGACAGACTCCCGCTTCGTAGACTGCCTTTGGACTGTACCGCCGCAGAGGTGGTTGGGGTCGGGCGGTTCATCACCCGGTCGAGATATTTGTAGACTACAAACAGAGCGATTAGCCCAGCCGCCGTCCAGTAGCTGACATTCAGTGTGATCAGGCAGAGCGCCAACGGTACGGCAACGGACATCAGGCCGAACAAGATTTCATCGATGAAGTTCTTTCGGGTCAGATCCAACTGCTGCCGGAATATGAAGACCGTCGTGAGAAACAGCCCCCAATTCACAATATTGGATGCGGCAATATTCCACATACCGGCATCAAAAACCCCGGCGACTGCACCGGCTACGACCATGGTGAGTTCCGGAACACTGGTTGCGTATCCGATGATCTGTCCGCGCGTCTTGATGGAAAAGTTCAGCGCGGCACAGACCTGCCCGATTCCGGGAACCAGCAGATAGCGTACCGCGACAACTATCGCCGCCGCACTGAGACTCAAGACAAGAAAATCGATCATCATGATGGATCCGTTAATAAAGAAAGTCTCCCTGCATGGCGAGAACATTCCCACTGTCCACAGTTGTTTGATTCCGCATTCGCACCTTGAAGCTCTCCTCAAGAACAGCTATCAATATACCAATATGTGAACTCAATTGAGGAACGAACCATGAAGAAATCACGCTCACAAATCTCACGCCGCAGTTTTCTTAGCAAGTCTGCAGCCACGTCGTTCGGTTTCGCCGTAATGCCCGCTTACCTCGCTCTCGGCAAGGAAGACTCCCAAGGCAACAAGCCGCCTTCCCAGCGCGTTAACCTCGCCTGCGTCGGCTCAGGCGGCAAGGGCGGCGGCGATATCAGGAGCCATTGCGGCAGGAAAGATGCAGAACCGGTCGCGTTCTGCGACGTGGACCCCGGCCGGGGCGGTTTCGAGAATTGGAAGAAGCAGTATCCGAAAGCCCAGTTCTTCAACGACTTCCGGGTCATGTTCGACAAGATGGAGAATGACATCGACGCAGTCACGGTCGGCACACCCGACCATATCCATTTCTGTGCCGTAATGGACGGTATGCGCCGCGGCAAGCACGCGTTCTGCCAGAAACCACTCACCCACAAGTTCAACGAGGCAGAACTGCTCATGAAAGCCGAAAAGAAATGGAACCTGGTGACGCAGATGGGCAACCAGGGGCACAGCTCCACAGCATCTCTCCAGTTCAAGAAAATGGTTGAGACCGGCGTCATTTGCGACATCATCAAGATCGACGCATGGAAAGGCCCGAGCCTCTTCTTCATGAACAAAGCCCAGCGCGAACAATACTTCCAGGAAGTCGGCAGGAACAAGTACCCGCCTGCAGACGAAAAGCCTGCCGAACTCAGCTGGGACCTCTGGTCCGGCCCCTGTAAGCTCAGGCCGTTCAGCAAGAGGATTCATCCGTTTAACTGGCGCGCGTTCTACGGTTACGGCACAGGAATGTTCGGCGATTGGGGAGCCCACATCATAGACTTCGCGCACGACTACCTCAACATGGGACTGCCTTCAGAGATGAAGGTCATCAAGATCGTAGACCCCGACAAGGTTCTCTACCCGCTGTCAACGCAGATCCAGATGTCGTTCCCGAAAAGAGGCGACATGCCGGCAATCGATATGTACTGGCGTGATGGAGAGAACTGTCAGCCCGAAATGAGTGAGAAATACTGGGACAAGGACAAGGAAGACAAGGCGAACAAGCCGAAACTGGGCGGGGCCGGGACTCTGCTGCACAGCAAGCACGGTGAATACCTCGTGCAGAGGGGCAGTCATGGGGGCGGGTCGCGTCTCTATCCGTACGTTAAGTCAAAAGAGTTCGGCGACAAGATGAAAGGCGAGGCCCCGAAAAATGGTGGCTGTCACCAGGCGTTCATCCAGGCTTGCATGGGCAACGGCAAAACCCTGTCCCCTTTCAGTGTGGCAGCGCCGCTGTCCCAGACACTCGTCATGGGTACGGTTTGCCAGTATCTCCAGGCCGACCTCGAGTTCGACCGGAAAGGAAAGCAATTCACGAACAACAATCAGGCCAACGAAATGCTCTACGGATTCAAACCGCGCAAGGGATACGAGGAGTTCTACAAAAAGATCTAGAGCAGCAGCAAGGGAGTGGGGACAGGTAGACTGTCAAAATGTGGCGGCATTTGACCTTCTTATACCAGTCTCTGATACTTCTCAGCACTTATTCAAACTCTTGGAATGGATGTCTCATGGCTTCCTCCATATGCTGAGGGCAGACACAACTGCCACCTGATATGGATAAAGAAGCCGAACATCGGCATTTCCAGAATAACCTGTAACTTTCTACCTGTCCCCTTCCTGCTAGTCCCATTCGATCCGATAATCCAAATGGTCGACCTTGTTGACGACCTCTCCCGTCTCCTGGTTGAGGTCCAGCAGCCGGACTCGCCAGGCGTAGGTGCGGGTGCCGTCGCTGTGTTCATCGACCCAGTATTTATCAAACCAACCCAGCGGCTCCGGGGGCTGCTGAACCTGCTTGATGCTCTTGATTGTTCTGTCTGTACGAATCCAGGCGTTCATGCAATGGCGCTCACGGCCGTAGCCGGCGCCGGTCCAGTTTCTCGAGACATATGTTCCCGCGCCGCGGAAGGTG
Organism: Kiritimatiellia bacterium; assembly: GCA_030744755.1. Taxonomy (GTDB): domain Bacteria; phylum Verrucomicrobiota; class Kiritimatiellia; order UBA8416; family JADHWI01; genus JASLPY01. The sequence goes on from JASLPY010000024.1 coordinate 20,290, forward strand.
AAAAGCTCCTTGTCTGCCCACAACTTCCAGTCTTCAGGAACACGGATGCTGACCCTCCACCATTTGGCTGGCGCGTGCACGGTCACGGTATCATCCTCCACCACAACACTCGCGGGCGCCACTTTCGGCGCGGACGGGACCCGGAGACGAAAAGCAGGGTCACCGGCAAGCAGCCGGATGTCGCGCGAGTAACATAAGGGGCCCCGTTTCAGTTGTCCCTTATCCATCATCTCCAGTATCGTGCTGTTCTGTGAGAGCATGTGCGCCTTGCCCATAGTGTCGCCCTCAAGAACCGAGTTCCAGAACGCGATCCGCAGATGTTCCTGGTGCCCGATCCCGGGCCGGATGTTACCAACGTAACCCACTGCCCCGTTCCGCATCATCCTGGCGACCACGGTTTTGTTGGCCGCATCACGGTCGAGCGTGCAGGTCAGGCACCCGGACGACTCCACCAGTGACGGCGCCAGCAGTACGGTCGAATCCCAGTTGTATGTCTGTCCGAGCGCCTTCCAGTTCGAGTGACTTGTGTGCGTGATCGCGGCGACGGTGGTGAGCGGCGAGCCCTTGACAATTCCAGAGACGCGTTTCCCCCTGACATCCGGTCCGGGTTCGACGAGCCAGCCCAGGTCCTTCTTGTCATGATGGTACATGTACTCGAACCCGTAGTTCCTGAACAACGGCCAGTAAGTGTTCTCCCAGCGTGCCTGGCCTATGCTCTTCTGCCAGAAACCGTCGGACAATCGTTCGTAGGTTAGCACTCGACTGGCGTACAAGGTCGCCATCGCCGCGTTCTCACCCACCAGTCGCGCGACCCCGATCTCTACAAACGGGTCCTCGTCAATATTGCCGTAGATATAGTCAGTGAGCACGTCACCGTAACGACTTGACGGCTCACCGGGAACTACCGCCTGCGGGATCGCGTCAGGAAATCCGACCAGGCACAGGAGTTCAGGCGCCGCTCCCAGGACCTCGTAAAGTGAGCGGAGCTCTTTGCAGACGTCCTCAGCCGTGGGCCAGGTCAACCGGACGTCCCCTTTGCCGAAACCGTTGTTCGAGCCCATGCTTATCGCGTAGGACTTGCCTGCCAGTGTCACCAGCTCACCCAGCTTCATCGGCCCCTCGCTCTCACCGTCAAAGGCACCATCATCATTCAGGTCAACGTACAGACGATATGGTTTGATTGTAACGACGAAGCGGCATTCGAATTCGTCAAGCTTGATTATACCCGCGCGCGGTTCTTCCTTGCGCGAACGTTTTTTGTCCGGTTGCTTCTTGTCCGATTGCTTCCAGCCCGGGATGCCTTTGGGTACTTCCTCAAGCGGTTCCCCGATAAACGGGGTTTTAAAGTGCGTTTCACGGACCACCGGGACGGTTACCCCGCCGCGCGCGGCTGCCAGCAGGGCACCGGCCAGCGATAGTTTCCTGGTGATCGTGCGGCCGCGGTCGGTCGGGTTGACAGCCGCGATGTATTTGACCTTGCCATTCTCGCGCAGCCATGACAGCACTGCTCTCGTGTTCTCAAGATGTGTGACATCGAGTTTCGGTACTTTCAGTCCCGGCCCCACAATGATCGCCCGGCTTGCCCCCAGCCGCTTTAACTCGTCTCTCGTCTCTGCCGGAAGGCCGCCGTTGTCACCGAACAGCAGGGGCACCCTCAGCCTGCCGGCCAGCGACGATGCCATTAGCCCCGACTCGTAATCGTCCTTCCCGCAAATCACCGCGCTCTCACTGGTCTTCCAGAACGTCTTTGAAAGCTGACAGGCTGACAATACCGCGGACCCGCCAGGCAGTTGACGCCACTCTCCCGGTATGTCCGTGCCCTGCTTCGCTGCACCCACCGCATACACTCCCTGCGGCTTGTATCGACTCAGATAATCGTGGAGCTCGACACCGATCGTACCGTCCGGCGGCAGGGCGATCACCGAGGGTTCGCCGTCCGTGGCAACAATGCCCGCTGACACAGCGGCCAGGTACGCCATATCACCCCACCCCGGCTCGGCCGGAACCACGACCAGGATCGTCACCCTGTCCGCAGCCGCTGGCGCAATGTAGATGAGCATCGCTGCCAGAATACCAAGTCGTTGCTTGTTCCTTTTTATCATTTGTCACCGTTCTGTCGGGCTTCAGTGACCCTGAAGTCGGCGCATTCCTGTCCCACGCCGCTATTGCCGGCCTCGGGGATCGTGTGTCCAAAATAGAACCTGCGGACCCAGATACTCTCGCAATATGCGTTCAGTTCCAACCCATACGATAGTCTACGCAGTGCCAAGTTGCCAATGTCATATGATAGATGAGCATTTTCCGCAGTGGCCCTTGACGGAGCCCATGTCCCATGGCCTATGCGCCGTACGGTGGGCAGGCGTAACACGTTTGGAGTAATGGAGTTGTGGAGTACTGTCGGAAAGGGAACGTGGACTCTAATCTCTCAAGACCCAGCACTCCACTACTCCAACACTCCAGTTTCGCAGGGGTAAAGACTAATTAACCCGCCCTGTAACAGCTTGGGACGCAGAACCTTGCGAGCAGAGAAAATAGCTCATAGATTGTCTGCACCGCTTCAGGTGCAGGGTTCGAGGCAAGGCAAAGCGCCGTCGCCGCTACGCTTTGCCGGCGCACTACAAACGTGGTCATGACCTGCTCCCCGACCCAATTCGCTTAATTCGACTAATTCGCGGTTATACCTTGCTGACTCCACGTAAATCTTCCTTGGCAGATCTTGTGCCTCTGGGCTACTATCCCCTCGTTGAAGACTGAGGGACAATAGATGCTTTCCACTGTATTCTCTGGAGCTGTCTACGGGGTTGATGCTTATCCTGTTGAGATAGAAGTCGATGCCGCCATGCGCGGGGATCCCCAGATTGTTATCGTCGGGCTGCCTGATGCTGCTGTTAAGGAAAGCAAGGACCGCGTCCATACTGCCATCTATAACTCCGGCTTCGAAACCCACAAGGGGCGCACGACCGTCAACCTCGCCCCGGCCGACAAGAAGAAGGAAGGCCCCATTTTTGACCTGCCCATGGCCATCGGTATGCTTGCGGCTTCCGGCGAGATTGAGGCCGAACGGCTGCATGAGATTGCCATGGTCGGCGAGCTTGCCCTGAGCGGCGAAGTGCGTCGTATCAAGGGAGTCCTCCCCATCGCGATGTGCGCGCGTAAGCGCGGCCACCGCGGAATGATTGTTCCCTCCGAAAACGCCGAAGAAGCCGCCGTCGTTGAAGGACTTGACGTGTATCCCGTACGAACCCTGCGCCAGGCGGCTGACTTTGTGCGAGGAGAACTCAAACAGCATCCGTTCCGCGTCGATATGGGAGAGATCTACGCCTCAGGCCTCAATCACCAGGAAGACTATGCCGACGTTAAGGGACAGGAGCAGGCGAAGAGAGCTTTGGAGGTCGCGGTCAGCGGAGGCCACAATTTACTTATGATCGGGCCGCCGGGAACAGGCAAGTCCATGCTGGCCAAGCGCCTTTCCTCCATACTCCCCGAGATGACTCTTGAAGAAGCGCTTGAGGCAACCAAGATCCACAGTATTGCAGGCACGCTCAAAGCGCACACGGCGCTTGTGGCCCGACGCCCTTTCCGTTCGCCGCATCACACAATCTCCGACGCGGGGCTTCTGGGTGGAGGGACCCATCCTGTTCCAGGTGAAGTCAGTCTTGCTCACCGCGGCGTTCTGTTCCTGGACGAACTTCCGGAGTTTCACAGAAATGTCCTGGAGGTCCTCAGGCAGCCACTCGAAGACGGCAATGTTACAATCTCCCGCGCAGCCGCGACCGTGACATTCCCTTGCGAGTTCATGCTCGTGGCAGCGATGAATCCCTGTCCTTGCGGGTACTACGGGGACCCAAAACGTGAATGCCGTTGTTCGCACAACCAGATTCAGAAATATCGAAACCGCATATCCGGCCCGCTGCTGGACCGTATCGATATTCACGTGGAAGTGCCGACCATCGATTATCATGAGCTTATAACGTTGAAGGATGGAGAGCCGTCAAAGGAGATTGGGGCACGCATTCTGGAAGGACGCGCGTGTCAGCGTGAAAGATTCAAAGATGTCCAGGGGGTTCACTGCAACGCCGAGATGGGGGCGAAGCAGGTGCAGAAGCATTGCCGGCTGCAGCCGGATGCCCAGGAGCTTCTGAAAATGGCAATCACGGAGTTGCATTTCAGTGCCCGTGCGTATGACCGTATCCTCAAGGTGTCACGGACGATCGCCGACCTGGCCGGGATGGAAGAGATCCGCCCCGAGCATGTGTCCGAGGCCATCCAGTACCGCACGCTGGACAGGCAGCTTTGGGTTTAGGGGGGAGGGAAGTTCAACGCCCAACGTCCAACGCCCAACAACCAACATCCAAGGAAGAGGGGGAGACTCCCGATTGGGATTGTGTCTTGAAAGTTCTGCAATTTCGTTCTTAGCCTGGAACGGCATTCTTGAAAGCGTTCTCCGAGACCTCAATATCCAATATCCAACAAGGAATATCCAAGGATCAAGTGTGCGATATAGGTGAATGGATTGCCTCCGGACTAAGCATTCTCAACCATCGCACATTTGGATATTGGGAGTTCCTTGTTGGATATTGGATATTGAAACACTGCGCTTGAAATTGCAGAAGATTTGGCACACGACCCCGATTGGAATCGGGAGCTACGGAGATTCTGACGTAGCGCGCGACTCCGATCGGGCGATTCCCGTTGCCCGTCGTGCCGGAGGCAGCTCCGCTTGGATTGGCGAGTGAGAGAGTGCGATTATGATTTGCGAAGGGAGTTCCGGGCCAAGGGAATCTTAATTCTCACGAATTCAGCTACGGGGATGCTGACGAGGCTGAGCCGGAACAGAGTACAGGTCATTAGACTCCCCTATTCCGAAGCAAGCAGCTCGTTTATTGATGCGGCGGCTCGGCGGCCTTCGCCCATTGCCAGGATCACCGTTGCGGCGCCCAGGACGATATCGCCGCCGGCGTAGACGCGGTCCATTGATGTCTTGCCGTTTTCGTTGACTACGATGTTGCCCCAGCGGTTGGTTTCGATCTCCGGTGTTGTCTGCTTGATCAGCGGATTGGAATCGTTACCTATTGCGACAATCACGGTGTCTACGGGCATCATGAATTCGCTGTCGGGGATCGCGACCGGACGGCGCCTTCCGGAATCATCCGGCTCGCCGAGCTCGTACTTCAGGCACTCCATTGCCTGCACCCGTCCCTGTTCGTCGCCGACTACGCGCTTGGCATTCTCGAGTATATGGAATATCACGCCCTCTTCCTTGGCATGTCCCACCTCCTCAACCCTCGCGGGCATCTCAACTTCGGTACGGCGGTAAACGAGGTGTACCTCTTCGGCGCCCAGGCGCACCGCGGTACGCGCGGCATCCATTGCCACGTTACCGCCACCGAGAACGGCCACCTTCCGAGCATTGCTGATGGGGGTATCGGCGTTCTTCCTGTCATATGCGCGCATCAGGTTTGCCCTTGTCAGGAATTCGTTTGCAGAGAACACGCCAACCAGGTTCTCCCCTTCGATGCGCATGAACTTGGGTAAGCCTGCCCCGGTTCCCACGAAGACAGCGTCGAAGCCATCTTTCTCGATAAGATCCGATAACTTCCTCGTTCGGCCAACAACGAAATTGGTCTCGACCGTAACCCCCATTGTCCTCAGCGTGTCTATCTCGCGCTGGACGATTCGTTTCGGCATGCGAAATTCGGGGATACCGTACATAAGAACTCCGCCGGGCTTATGAAAAGCCTCGAACAGCGTGACGGCATGTCCTTCCCTGCGCACATCGGCTGCCACGGTCACGCCGGCGGGACCACTCCCGACGACTGCGACCTTGCGGCCTGTCTCGGGTTTGACCTCCGGAAGATCCTGCTCGGCCTGTTCTGCCTCCCAATCGGCAACAAAGCGCTCAACCCGGCCTATCGAGACCGACTTGTTTACATCTTTGAGCGACTTGCCCACGGTGCAATGCAGCTGGCATTGTGTCTCCTGTGGGCACACGCGACCGCATACCGCAGGCAGAAGGCTGTTTCTCTTAATTATATCAATGGCTTCACGAAAATCGCCTTCGCCGGCCGCACGAAGGAATCCCGGGATATCTAGTCTCACCGGACAGCCATCCACGCAGGGGGCCTTCTTGCAATCGAAGCACCGCAGCGATTCGACCCTTGCCTGCTCCGGCGTATACCCCAGGGCTACCTCATCCATATTGGCTATGCGCTCCTCGGGAGTCTGGGAGGGGATTTCCTGGAAAGGAATGGCAAGACGGTCTTTGGGTTTGAGTGGGTCCTCCCTTGCCACGATTTCATCGAGCTGCCGCTTGGCATCTTCAACCAGCTGTGTGTTATCGGGATGACTCATTTCTCCTTAAGCTCCTCAATCTCTTTGTCGAGATGACATTGCTCGTGCGCTTCCTCTTCCATCGGCTTGTACGCACCAAGCCTCTGCATCATGTTGTCAAAGTCCACCAGGTGCCCATCGAATTCAGGTCCGTCGACACAGACGAACCTGGTCTCGCCACCCACAGTTACGCGACACCCGCCGCACATGCCCGTTCCGTCAACCATGATGGTGTTAAGCGACACAACCGTAGGCACCTCGAACGGTCGGGTTGTCTCGGCACAGAACTTCATCATTATCGGTGGCCCGATTGCGACCGCCATGGCCGGCTGTGGATCCCGTCTGCATACCTCCTCGAGGGGACCGGTAACAAGGGACTTCATTCCGTATGAACCATCATCCGTACAGATGATCAGTTCATCGGCAATGGCCTTCATTTCTTCTTCAAATATGATGAGCTCGCGGCTCCTGGCTCCGATTATTACGATGACCTCGTTGCCAATCTCCTTGAGCGCCTTGGCAATCGGATGAAGCGGCGCCACGCCCACCCCACCACCAACACATACAACTGTGCCGAGCTTCTCTATATGGGTAGGCGTACCGAGCGGACCCACGATATTCTCGACGACGTCACCCGTTTCCAGGTCGGCTATATGGTGAGTTGTCTTGCCCACAGCCTGAACGACCAGCGTGATAGATCCTTCTTCGGGATCGCCGTCGGCAATTGTAAGAGGTACTCTCTCGCCAAAATCGGTATCCAACTGGATCATGACGAATTGGCCCGGCTTTCGCTCACTTGCGATAAGAGGAGCCTCCACCTTCAGTTCGAAGATTTCCTCTGCCAATTGTTTCTTAAAGAGGATTCTATTCATAGATTATTCCAGTATGTATGAAGTCGCACCGCTTTCGCAGAGAACCCTTGCCGGATTACAACCTGCAAAAAGAAGCGATATTGATGCCATTGGAGCGGCGACATGTCACGCCAAAAAGGGGGGAAGATTGAACTGCGTCCACCTCGTAGCGGTGGACGTACCGAGAGGAAAGTAGGTCCACCGCTATGAGGTGGACCAGATGTATGCAGAGCACATATCTGCCGGAACCAGAGCGTCCACGACCGACCGCCGCCAATCTAGCTGCAAAATAGTCGACTTTTTGTGAAGATACGGTGCCCGGGTGACGTCTAATAGTCAGAAAAGCCGGAATTTGGGTCCCGGTGGGAGGAGTAAGACATGAGAAGCCATAAACCTACTACATGCGGAACTCTACTGTCATTGGTGTTCATTCTGACTGCATGTATCCAGCATGCCCCTGCCGCGTATCTCGAAGAGAGCGGCGATCACCGTCGGCCGGAAGTAGTTGAGCCACCCATAGTGATACCTCCCCGTCCAAGACCGGGGAACGCTCTAACCCGGCTTGCCGGGCAGGTAGAAGTTGGAAGCCCAACAAGCTATCGTGGTCTCACGGTATTTCCCCTTGTAATGCGCAGGCCCGCGGGCGGCAGAGATATCCGTACGCTTGATGAAGCGCTTAACAGGGATTGGATTGTCATACACGAGAAAGACAGGGCAACGGTCTCCGAACTTCGTGTGAGAAACGATTCTGATCACAGGATATTCCTCATGTCCGGCGAGATAATAACCGGCGGCAAACAGAACAGGATCGTACGTGAAGACGTCTTGCTGGGACCGCGTTCTCGATTCGTAAGCGTGCCGGTCTACTGCGGGGAAAAGGAGCGATGGACCGAGTCCACGGGGTCCTTTTCCAGTCCCAGGACAATGGCCGACCTCTCGCTGCGCCAGATGAGCTCCAAATCTGAGTCACAGGAAGGAATATGGCGGGAGATTGAGGGCCGCATGGATGCAGCCAAGGTACAATCGAGAACCCGTAATTATCAGCAGATATTTGAAGATAAAGAGGTGAATCGACGCCTGTCAGATTATGTCTCGGAATTTCGCCGCTGCTGTGGCGGACGCACCGTGGGCGTCGTTGTCATGTCCGGGCGGCGAATTGTAGGCTGCGACCTTTTCTCCGACCCGCGCCTGCTTTCCGCCCTCTGGGACAAGATCTGCCGCTCATATGCACTTGACCCGATCCTCCGGCCGGAGCCCTACAGGGAGCAGTTCAGGAGACATGACGGGAGGGCCGAAGATGTACGGAGATTTCTTGATAGGATTCAGCATTCAGGTTTCAGCGGTGCCGGAACCCCGGGCGAAGGTTCCCGCCTGGTTGTCCGCGGAGCGGCGGAAGGCGATGCCCTGCTGTGGCGCGACAGGGTTGTCCACGCAGCGCTCTTCCCCGGACATACCATTCGCCCGATGAGGAGACGGTAGCAAGAGAGTGTGTGGGTATGTGAGTGTGAGAGTGTGGGAGTTGAAGGTCAGGGAGTTTTTAAAAAGTGCCAGATTGAAGCAAAGGAGAAATGAGAGATGAAGAAACTTGTTATTGTGATGTTGCTCGTGTTGGCGGTCAGTCACAGCGTATGCCTCGGATCAGGTATGTTGATCCCGAAGGATAAGTCGTTGCCGCCGCTTGCGATCAAGTACCAGCGCGTGGATATCCGGGTAAAGGACAGCGTTGCCACGGCCAAGATAGAACAGGTCTTCAAAAACAGTACCAACAGAGACCTGGAGGCGGTCTATGTATTCCCCCTGCCGGCGGGTGCGACCATCGCTGACTTCGCAATGTACATCAACGGCAAACGCATGAGCGGAGAGGTAGTTGAGAAAGGCAAGGCACGCAAGATCTACCAGGACATCGTGCGGCGCATGAAAGACCCGGGGCTTCTGGAACACATGGGAGAGAACCTGTTCAGGGTCAGTGTCTACCCGGTGCCGAAAAACGGCGAACAGAAATTCGAGCTCGAATACTCCCAGGAGCTGGAATACGAAGCCGGCCTCTATAAGCTGGTTTACCCGTTGCGGACCTCTGAGAAGTCATCAAGGCTCCTGGAAGACTTCACGGTTTCCGCAAGGGTTACCTCGTCCACCCCGCTAAAGAGTATCTACTCACCTTCACACGAAATCGGAATCAGCCGAAAGGGCGAGCACGAAGCCATTATCGGCTTCGAAGAAGAACAGAGCGTACTGGATAAGGATTTCGTCCTTTACTACGGCGTGTCGAAAAAGGATTTCGGCCTTAATCTTCTTACACATGCGACCAGCGACGAAGACGGGTATTTCATGATGATGCTGGCCCCGTCAGTTGCCCCGCCAAAGGGGATGGTGATTAAGAAGGACGTGACTTTCGTGTTCGATACTTCCGGAAGCATGTCCGGAAAGAAGATTGAACAGGCAAGAAGTGCCCTTGCGTACTGCGTGGAAAAACTGAACGACGGTGATCGTTTCAATATCATTCGTTTCAGCACCGATGTGGAACCGTTTAAGAAGGACATGGTAACGGTTGACGGTAAGAGCAGGGAAGCGGCGCTTGAATTTGTGAAGGACATCGAAGCAAGGGGCGGAACGGCCATCAATGATGCGCTGCAGGCGGCTCTCGCCTTCGATTACGAACGTTCACGCCCAAACATCATTGTCTTTCTGACCGACGGTAAACCCACCATAGGAGAAGACAATATCGATGTCATCGCCGGAGACGTTGACAAGAAGAACCAGCACCAAACCAGGATCTTCGTCTTTGGCGTTGGCGACGGTGTGAATACCCATCTCCTCGACAAGATATCCAGCGGAAACGGTGGCGTTTCCCGCTACGTCACGACCGACGAGGATATCGAAGTCAAGGTCTCCTCGCTGTCCGACAAGATAAGCCAGCCGGTCCTGGGCAAACCGGTACTGACAATCGACAAGATTGCCACGCGTCAACTGCACCCCAGGGAGCTACCGGATCTGTTTGCGGGTGATCAGTTGACGGTGTTCGGACGCTACAAGGATGATGGTCACGTGGCCGTGCGCCTTACAGGCGAAGTGAACGGCAAAAAGCGCGAATTTGTATACGAAGTCACCTTCCCAGCAAAGAACACCGATAACACATTCATCCCGCGGCTATGGGCCACCCGGCGAGTAGGCTACCTCCTGGAGGAGATCCGTCTGCATGGCGAGAAAGGGGAACTGGAGGAAGAAGTCATCCGGCTGGGCAAGGAATTCGGCATTATGACTCCGTACACATCGTATCTCGTGCTGGAAAACGAAAAGCAGTATGGACAGCATGGTATCGCACGTCCAGGCAAGCCCCTGGCTCGAAGAGAGAGTGAAGCCAAACGTAGACCCGCGATGACTGATGCCATTTCGTCCTTCCGTGCGAAGAGTGCTGACGGGGCAGCCGCAGACAGATTCTCAAACGCCTCGGGCCAATCGGCACCAGCCACAGTGCCGATATTCGAAGCCGACGCTGAGGAGGCACTCAGCACGGCAGCGCAGCGCGTCGCCGGCGGCAGGAAAGACGACCGTTTGCGTTTCTTCCGCTCACAGAAGAAAGAAGCTAATCGCTTCATGGATGAGAAATCGGGACGGGACGCCGTGAACCTGAGTATGGCAATACAGCAGTACAAGCAGGAAGAACGGGTTCATACGGCTTCCGCACGTGTCCGCCATGTTGGCAAGAAGACGTTCTATTTGATCCACGGTGTATGGGTTGACAGCTCCTACAAAGAGGGAATCAAGGAGATCAAGATAGCCTTCGCAAGCGACGAGTACTTCGTGCTTCTCGAGAAGAAGCCCGAGCTCAAGGAATTCTTCGCCATCGGCGAGAAAATGATCGTCTGCATCGGCGAGAAAGTCGCATACATTATCGAATAGACACATCCCACCCTGACCCAGGGCCGCCCGGCCCACACCTTCTTCCGGGCGGCCCATCCCACTACTCAGTTTCTGTGCTGCCTGCAATTCGCGCTTCATCAGCATGGTCCACCTCGTAGCGGTGGACCTACTCCCAGCACGTCTTCCGTTACGAGGTGGACGATCAGTTTGTGAGCTCACAGAACATGTATCTGCTGCCCTGAGAAGCCCACACATGAGCCACTTTTGCACATAGTCCAGGCCTTGATAACTAGCCGTATGAGTCATCTTGTCTCTATTCATGCCGTATCATTGGAATCATCTACTTTCTTAAATGATTTGTAATAAGAGACTTAGAACCAGACCGCCATTCCTTCCCTCCAATTGGCATGCACGATGCTATCTATACAGCCGCACAACGCATGTGCCAGACAATAACTCGAAACAGAGGAGGTGCGAGATGAGGAATCTGGTAGAGAAATGTGCGAGCGGAGTGCCGGTTCGGAAACATACCCGGTACGGTCTGTTCGACGACATCGATCGTTTGTTTGACGATGTTTTCACGGGATTCGGGGTCGTTCCCCTGAGGGGACAGGCACCAACGGTTGCTGCATTCAGCCCGAGGGTGAATATCTCCGAGAACGAAAAGGAGATCAAGGTCTCCGCCGAAATCCCCGGCGTCGACGAGAAGGACATCAAGGTGAGTCTTGATGAAAATGTCCTGACGATCGAGGGGGAAAAGAAGGACGAGCACGAAGAGAAGGGCGACAACTGGTACAGGATCGAACGGTCGTCCGGATCCTTCCGGCGTGTCATTCCCCTTCCATCTGACGTCGACGGAACCAAAACCAAGGCCAAGTTCAAGAAGGGCGTGCTGACGGTAAGACTTCCCAAAGTCCACGAGGAGAAGCGGAAGACTTCCATCGAAGTGGCCGCCGAGTAAGCAACTGACAAACCAGTGAATGCGATCGGGCGCTGTGTCCTCAAAGAGGAAGACAGCGCCCGATGCTTTCCGCGAGCTGGCGTTCGCTGCTACAGGGATGCCAGAACTCACTCTTCGCTAGCTAGCTTCTCCGAAAAGGGGTGATGTACTGAAACGCCCGGAAACACTTGCTGGAGTGCGGCGGGCCTCCGCCGCTATGGAGCAAAGGATGTGCATAAACGTGACAGAATTGAACGGAGTTCCTCCGTGCCGCAAGTCAATGCGATTGTATTGCGCGGCCGGCGGAGGCCCGCCGGGCTCCAGCACCCTTTTCGGATGGGGTCTAGCTAAAACGGTTTTGATTCCCTATGCCCCCATATGGTTTACTGTGTCTGCTTTGGAGTACCGAGTGAATACACTCGGACAACAGTAGACAACCGGAGATCTGCTATGCGTCCTTCTCGTTTATGGATCATTCGCACCATGGCCTCGCTGTTGCTTTGCCTGCTTGCCGCGGACAGCCTTGCAGGCACAAAGATGGTGAGCAGCCGACGTGATCTGTCCAAGGGTGACAGGACAGACGCCATCAACCACGGTGACGAGGCGACTTCGTTCTGGGCCGCTTTGTCCCTTTCTGAGAAAGGTGCCGGTTTCACTCTGAAGACGGCAGAGGCGTATGCAAAGAAGAAGGGGAACTTCTACAACGCTGCTTTCTTTCTTTCGATGAATCCCGAGTGCGATGCGATTGCTCAAAAGCTGCTCCAGAGTCGCGCCCAGGGCGCCCACGCCCTGGCCGCGGCGGCGCTTCTTCAACGCGCACTGGGTGATTACCTGGCCGACGAGAAGGAAGCCAACATGATTCGCGTTCAGCACTTCGATGCGGATGGCCAGCCGATCAACCCAAAGATCCCCGGCCGGAAAGGTAAGGGGCAGAAGAAGGGCGCCCAGAAAAAGAACAAGCCTAAGGCCGCAGATATCCCCGCGGCTCTCTTCAGCGACCGTGACCCTGCGGCGGTTGCCATGGCTATCCAGGCGGCTGCATATTCACGCGACGAATCGGTCAAGGAAGCGCTAAAGGGTATCACCAAAGTAACCCCGGATATCGCCGGAGCCATGTTGTTCTACCGCGCCATGATCGGTGAAAGTCCAGCGGCGCCGGAAGTACAGGAGGCTTTCAAGAAGGCTTCAGGCAGGATTCGCGGTATGGGTGGCTTGGACCTTCCCGGACTATGCAGTTTTGACGTCAACACTCCCGGGCCGGCTCTTGTCTGTCAGGCTATAGGACAACTCGGAGACGAGACTCTCGTTGCTCTCCTGGACCAGGCCATGGCCTCCAGGGATATCCGGGTGAGAATTGAAGCTGCCAGGGCCATGGGCAGGATCGGGTCGGCTAGATCTCTGAAATCGCTCCACGACGCGCTACCGCGCTGTTCGTGGCCCCTCCTTGTCGAGGTGTGCAATGCTATTGGCGCCATACCCAACGCTAAGATGGTACCAGCGCTGATCCAACGCCTGGGCAAGGAAAAGGGCCGGTTCCGGCAGGACGTAGTTCACGCGTTGAGCTGCATCGCGGGCGAGCAGAAGGCGACTGATGCGAAAGGATGGGCGGCATGGTGGCGAAAGGAGGGTGCATCTTTCCAGGTGGACGAAGCCGCGTCAAAGGAGTTCCGCTCAACCACAAGGGTCCAGGATGTGGATGTTCCGGGACTCGGTTTCTTTTACGGCCTTCAGATCGTAAGCGACAGTTTTTCGTATGTTGTGGACAGCTCCGCATCAATGAGAGGGCCGCGAATAGATTCTCTTAAGGAGAACATGACAAGTTCCGTAGAGGGACTGGCAGAGCATGTGAAATTCAACATCGTGGATTTCGGGGGAGACGTCGAAATCATGTACGACGGAGCCCTGACGGGAAACAAGAAGCTGGGGAAACAGCGGGTGTACGACATGGACATGAGTGGGGGAACACGTGTCTTTTGTGGCATGCGCCAGGCTATGCTCCTGCCGGAGCTCGACACCATTTACCTTCTCTCGGATGGTGCTCCGGTGCTGGACAGCATGCACCGTTGGCCGGAAATCATTCGCGCCACAATGATGCTCGGGCGTTATCGCCCCGTTGCCGTCTACTGTATCGATTTTGATCCAAGGGCCGGAAACCAGGCATACATGATGCGCCTCGCAGACGAAAACGTGGGACTTCACGAATCAATCAACGTGGGGCCGCCGGCCAGGGTCGGTGCACAGAAGAAGAAAAAGAAGTAGCCCCCCGGGCGCATCGAAAGTTCCGTTTCACGCCAGAAGTTCGGCGGCTTCGGCACCTGTCATTTCCGTGGTAATCCCAATATCTCCGGCGGCAGTGCTGAAGGCCTTCACGGTGGCACCCAACATGTCATCGAACGAGCTGACCCCTGACACAACCGCCAGGGCATGCCCGACCTTGTCTGCCACGTCCACTCCGAAGTATCCGCATCCCAAGAACCCTTTGGAGCCAACCAGCATCAGCACCGGTGCATTCGGCAACGATACCCTGACACCTTGCAGTTTCTTTTCACCAACAGTCACAATATGACTCTCAAGCATGTGTATGCCCCCCTCTCGCGCATCGCGCACCTGTTACTGTTCTCGGTTCGAGGCAGAGTAGCACTTCGGCGGGACCTCGGCCACCTTTTGTATATGGATGTAGCTGGATTCGTTCGGCAAGAGAAAATCGTAAAATGAGGCAATTCAGACGGGGTTGATCGTCGTCGCGATCTTTGTCACGATCTTCGTCGATCCTCATCGTTGTCCCGATCCTTGTCTTGATCGTCGTCGACAATGATCGGGACGACGATCAGGACAATGATGGGGAATGACAACGATCGGGACAATGATCAGGATAAAGATGGATTTCCGAACCCTCCATCACCAAGTCTATGGAGGCCAAGCGGATTCAGCTACGACAATGATCTGTGAGTATCACCTTGGAACGGCATGGTTTGAACGGAGTTTTCTATAACACCACAGCGCAAAGGCCGGGACAAAAAGACCAAAGAACACCAGCTTCCCTCCATTGATCCCTCCTCCTTTAAGAGAAGCCTGCCGGGCCAGATTCCAGAAGATTACCACACATGAGAACCACACTGCGGACAAGTTGGCTGCCGCATCACCCGAATGCATAAGCCTCATCCCCGCGAATCTCTGTTTGCGAAAAGGAAAGAGAAGGTTGGACCCCATGTGCCCCAACTGGTCTGCCAGTGCGTGGGCAAGCAGGGCTACCAGCATAACGATTCCGGCAAGCAGCCCGAAAGCAAACCAACCGGCAAGCCCGAGCACCGTGCCGGCAAAAAGACTGTGGCTCCACTGCCGGTGCCAGGGAATAAAGCGGGGAACAACTGTGCCGGCTTCGCAAGGGTCCATTTCGAATACCGGACCGTCGAAAATATCGATACTGGATGTTGCATTGTATTCCAGCCTGATATTGCAGGGAAGTGGAGACATTGCCTCTTTGGGTTTCCCGCGAGATTGCCCGGGGAACGGGTTGCCTCCAGTGTCAACAATGTGGCCGTATTTCACCTTCACGCACCGCCCGGAAGTATCGAATCTAACATGGTATTGCTGCCAGCGGTCGGCTCCCAGGCGAATAGTTCCCAGCTTGATTCTTACGGGTTTTCGCTCCTCGTGGCAGCGGCGGACGGCCAGCGCCACTGCATCGGCAATCATTGCCGGATCTTTCCTGTCGGGGTCGGGAATGACCTCCATATCGTGACGATACAGGAACCGGGTCAGCTTGAAATCGAGAGTATCCGGAAGCAAACCAGATATCCCGCCCAGCAGAAAGTAAAGAGGATTGCCGCAAGCCCCTTCCCGAACCGCCTCGGGAAAGCAGGAAGCTATCGCAACACCTATGGAGAAATGAGCTATTCCTTTCATAACACTCTCCGAACCGCCGCCTTCCCGGGCGGGATCAAAGTTCTTTGGCTATGCCGTGACGCTTCTGCGGGAGGGACGCCGGCCTCGGCGTCCGTGGGCAACGAGGCCGCTGCCCCTCCCATTGCACCCTTACAGGGTGCCCTTCTCAATGCCCTTATCAGCTTTTTTCACAGTAGCCCCAGGAACGAAGCTACCAACTCTCCAACCCCAGAGAGGTTGCATGCAATGGGGAGAAGAATTACTCCCAGACAATTCATTCGCCTCGAGCCAAAGAGAACCGGCAGAAGGCCGATTCCCCCAGCGACAAACATCACGAAAAGACCGGACCAACCCGTTATTAAGGCAACAAGAACCGTCACTGCAATCAACGATACCCCCGACACCATGCGAAACCCGAAGCGGCGTATTACTTTGATCGTGATGCGGGTCAATGGCACAACCATGAGAAGAGCCACCGCCCCACTGATGGCGATGGAAGCCAGCACCATCAAGTAATCTCCCGTTCCCCGGCAGCGGTACAACCCGCGAAGCATCCACGCTCCCCCTCCCCTGGTTACGTGGAGTCCGGGAACGAAGAAAAGAAGAAGCCCGCCGACATAGTAGAAGACTTTCGACGCTCCCTGTGAGATCACGAACACACGATCATCTCTGGTAGCAGTTGCATGCCCCGCAAGCATGCCCCCAACGCCCCCTGTCACTCCCGGAAAGAACGCGGCAAATCCCCCGCCCAACCCGCCTGCGACGACTCCCCTAAGCATCATCCCGGGTCCGAGACGCGATGTCTGAAAACTCTGCCGTGGTGCTTTTGCCTTATTGACGAGATTCAACACCAGCCACGGAATGGTGAACAGACCGACAAAGCCCGGCATCAGGCTTTGAAAGGAGCCCTGGAGGGCTACGGGACTGCCGTAGAAGAGGACGAATCCAAGTAGTCCCGACAGTGCAAACGTGACAAGTCCAGCCCCGGTTGATTTCCATCCGTCCACAAAGCGTCTCCACCCTGCCTGTCCCCGTGTTCCACCCTTGGGCCATTCGGACATCAGCATGAACGTTATTACACACCATAGAATCCAGTGAAGGTGAGGCTGAAACACCGCACGAGCCGCGGGCAGAAGCAGCGGCGCCAGGGGTCCGGCTACCCCAAGGAGGATCGTGATCCCTGCGATTCCGCCTATCGTTGTCATTATAACCGCGTCGTAACCCCTTCCTGTCATGAAGAACTTCTGACCGGGCGACACGAGAAACGCCGCACTCTCGTCGGGAGCCGCAAGGAGAACAGACGGCAGTGTGTTGAGGACGGCATATCCCACCATCATTCCAACTGCGACGGGCAGGAGGATTTCGGGCGGAACGACAACACCATTTGTCTGGAGAAGATGAACGCAGGCAACTCCCAGGCCCATAACGTTATAGACGTGCAGTCCCGGAACACAGGCCAGCACCGCAGACACGAAAGCCGCGGATACCGATGCTACGATGATAATAAGAATGTCCATGTGTCTTCTACTTCGTGCGGCGTCAGTCCTCACCGCCGGCGGCCAAGTCAGTCTCTACTTTCCGCCTCGTTCTTCGGAACCGGGAGCAATCGGTTCCAGGTCCCCAACGCTGCGAAGCCTGAGCTTCACATCTCCTTCGCCCGAGACATTGAGGCTGCCGGCAGCCCTCAATTGCTGCCCTTGTCGAGGAATCATCCCGGCCTCGGAAAGTTCCTTCGCGGTCAGTCCATAGACCTGCACGCGAACGCGTCCGGTTCCGTCATTCAGCAGGAAGGAGATATAGTCTATCTCTCCCTTTTCCCTGCCTATGAAAGCATTCCTGGAGACCGTACCGGAGACCTGCACCGATCCAAAATTCATCAGCGGGGTAAGTTCAGACACCTTCACCTCTGGAACATCCTTGCTCCTCGACATCACGAACAGGAGGGCAAGTCCCGCCGAAGCCAGCAGGACTGCCGAGACCTTGATTACGCGCATGGCGCGCGGCACCGCCGCATCGGCATCACAATACGGGCAAACTGAAACCGGACCGATGTAGCGTTCGCAGCTTGGACAGAACTCCGGCTGCGCGCCACCGGCATACTCGTGCGTCTCTTTGATTACCCTAGCCATCGCGATAATCCCATGAAGGTAATGCGGGATCTTGTTTCGAACTGATCACAACTCTCCGACAATCTCCTCAAGAATGTCGTGTGTTGTTATCAATCCAATTACGTCGCCCTCAGAATCTTTGACAAGGCACATAGGCTGCCTTGACCGCCGCAACCGGGGAAATATCTCATCTACCGGCATTCCTGCCGGAATGAGAAGCGGCGAACGCACGAAGCTTGCTATCGGCATTTCATAGTTCAGATCGTGGTGCGACAGAACATAGTACACGTTAATTATGCCCACAAAATCGGCAGCGGCATCGTCGTGAACCGGCATTCTCGTGAAGCCTGACGTTCTGCACAACTCCAGGAATTCCTTCACTGTAGCCCCGCTGAACACGGCGGTCATCTCGTTACTCGGAATCATTATGTCGTCGGCTCTCTCCCCGGACAGTTCAAGCACCCTGTGAATCATTGTGCTTTCCTTACTGGAAAGAACTCCGCTCTTCGCGCCTTCCCAAGCCAGTGTTTTGAGTTCCTCTTTCGTTATGAAGGGGTCCGACTTGGAGTACATGCGCGTGGCACCCGGCACGAACAGACGCACTACCCCAAGAATCGCCACTGACAGGGGGTGAACGATTCTCTCGGACATCCGAAGAAACTTCGCAAACCGTGAACACCTTTCAAGCGGCTTACTGTGGAACCATGCCTTCGGAAGGTACTCACAGAAGACAAGCACTGTAACGGCAGTCAACAGCGTAGCTACCGCCTGGCCACCGCTGCCCATAAGGCGAACGGCAAGGCTGGCCGAGACAACCGAAATCATCACAACACATATGTTGGTTCCCACAAGTGTGGTTCCCAACAGCCTGTCGGTATTCTCAAGGTATCCCGAAAGAATCTTCGCCGCTTTCGATCCCGACATGACCGAATGCCTGAGGCGCAACCTGTGGATCGAGATCACCCCGGTTTCCATGCCTGAGAAGAACGCTTCCAGGATCATGCACACCCCGATAATCATCAGTTGTGTCGAAGGGCTCATCCTGATTCTTCCTCCGCTACGCCCTGCAACTGCGTTCTTTCAAGAAAGACCAGCGTGACCCTGCGTTTTCTGACCCTCTGCACACGGGCACGACACCCCTGGGCCTCGACGACATCTCCGGCGTGTGGAATCCTCTCGGCCTGGGCCATTATCCAACCGCCAATGCGGTCGGCGCCCTCGGCCTCCAGTTCCAATCCCAGTTCATAGTTGACGTCCTCAAGGCTGATACTTCCGTCTATAAGCCAGCGGTTGATTCCTATCTGCTGAAGACTAAGTTGCTCGTCCCCGTACTCATTCTCCACATCCTCAGCGATTTCCTCGAGTATGTCTCCCCTCGTAATGAGGCCCGCGGTTCCTCCGTATTCGTCGGAGACAAAAGCCACGTTTCTGCGTTCCCGTTGAAAATTTATGAGCAGGTTGTCAAGGGGGGCCGTTTCCGGAACGAATACTGGAGGGATAGTCGCCTTACTTACGTCCTTGTCATCTGACAGAATGTATTTCAGGACATCAAGAAACCCCTCAACCTGGTCCATGGTCTCTCGATAGATAGGCAGGTACCGAAACGTAACACTCCTTGCGACACGTTCATGCTCCTCCGACGAATCTTCCAGATCGATACCAACCAGGTCAACACGCGGGGTCATGATATCGCTGGCCTGCATCTCCTCCATCCGTACGATTCCATCCACCATCGTGCGCTCTTCCTCGTCCAACACGCCGGCTTCTTCTCCGGCTTCGACAACGGACAGGAACTCGTCTTCCGTTAAGGTCCTGTCGGCAGCGTGCAGATCCTTCCTGATCAGGACGGCGACTCGCTCAAGCATGGCGCGGAGCGGGGTCATAACGAAGATGAGCCCGTTCAAGGCAGGGGCATACATAACGGCCAGGCGTTCAGCATGCACCATCGCCAGCCGTTTCGGAGCAACTTCTCCAACCAGGAGTAGAAGAAACGTCATTGATACAATTGATACTACTTCCGCGTACGAGGACAGGAGGTGAAGGACTATTACGTAGCCAAGACCCGAGGCAGCAACGTTAACAAGGGTGTTCCCGATCAGGATAGTGGACAGCAGCTGCGTCGGCCGGTCCAGCATCTGCTGGATGATCCCGGCAGAACTCGGGCGCCGCTTGATCAAGCGGTTTATCTGTATTGGGTTCAGCGAAAACAGAGCCGTCTCGGCGCTGGAAAAAAAAGCCGAACAGAAGAAAAGCAGCACGAGTGTAATACACTCAATGCTCAGCATTAGATTCATAGTTGATTAACTCACCTGCCTCACTGACCTCGTGAACGCGTAACTTTGTCCTGTGGAGAACGGGGTAATGCTGTACCTCCAGGTCCTTTATCATCCACATTTCGTTCACCTTCTTGAAACTCTTTATCCACAAGCGCCGCACTATGGTCCCGTCGGCGGACCGGCCTTCGGCCTGCAGCAGCATTCGGGCCGCCACGTCGATCCACAACCTCACGCTTGCGTATTGTGGTTTTGCTTCACCAACGGGCGCAGGAACGTCCACAACGAACGCGGGCCGGCCCTTGATCTTCTCCTCGCCAACGAGCTTTCCGCCGGTCCACCAGAGAAACGAGAGAGTCAGGTCCATCCAGCTTAGATCAGTCTCCTGTACGGGGGCAAAAAGGTCGCCCACTGCAACTTCTTTCGGGGGATCTCCAGCGGTTCGCGAGAAAACTGGCACAGCGCCTTTGGCTCTCATGACAGTCAACTCCTCGAGCAACCGGTTCTTCTTGTCCTTTATTGCGTAGGATGCAGATGCCGGGTAAGTGCCCCAGTTCACAAGCATCTCGAATTTCAGGTCGCGAACAGACACACCCCTCGGACGGCGCACGTGAAGTTCCCCGGTAATGAGAAGCGGTAGCGCCGGCAGATGTGCGATCACGTCCGACATAAGTTCATCGGCATCGCGTGGAGATTCTGCTTCTGAGGTGTCGGCAAATGCCAGAAAGCCTGAACACAGCGAGACAAGGATGGACATTAAAACTTTCAAGCGCGACGGACTCCTACACGGGTGTGTCCGCCTCACAAGGCCCGGCATCGTTAGATGCCTGGATAGCATGTCCAAGGATCTCGCTTATCTTGTCCAGCCCCGTGGCAGGAATAATGATCGTGTCACGCCGGCCCCCTACATCCTCAGTGATCTTCAGGAATCGCCCTCGCAGGTTCTCTCTGAGCTCAAATGAGAACAACTTGCGCTCTACCTGGACTTGTTCGCTGAGTAGCTCCTTGTCCACGATCCTTCTCCCGGTTATATAACGTTCCGATACCTGATACCAGGTATCGGGGAGCTCACCGCTCCAAACCGAGACTTTATCACACCAGCGCATTGTGTCAATGATCTTTAGAGAGCTGCCATTTCGTCTTGCACTGCTTTTCTTGAGGCCGTAGTTTCTGTCAATGCCACGTTTTCAGATAGGCACCAGTGAACTCGTCGCCTCGCTGGAAAGGACTTCGAAAGAGTTCGCCTTTCCGCCAGGGTCCGGAGTAATGACCGCGGAGAATAATCACGTGAGCATCGTTACCCGCAATTCGCAGGCTCACGTGACGAATGAGTGAACAGCCCTGCCCAAAGGACGGGGATTGAAAGGGCACCCATAGTGGTGCAATGGGGAGGGGCAGCGCCTGCCCGGCACCGTGCTTGCTCTGGTGCTGGGGCCTCGCTGCCCGCGGACGCCGAGGCCGGCGTCCCTCCCATAGGAGCGCAACGGCATACCCAAGGGACAATGAAGATGCACGCGAACAGGCTTACCTTAAGAACCTGCACCCTTGCCGCAACTACATTCCTGCTGGCAACCACAGTGCCCTCCGTCACCACGTCCGGCGATTGGCCACGATGGCGCGGCCCCAATGCCAACGGCATTGTTGAATCAGGAAACTGGAATCCGGCAGCGTTGAATGATGGACCCAGGATCACATGGCAGAAAGAACTGGGAGAAGGATACTCGGCCGCATCGATTTCCGGTAGACGTCTTTACACTTTGGGAAACAAGAAGAACCGGGATAGCGTCTTCTGCCTGGATGCGGACACAGGCGCTGAAATCTGGAAGTACACTTACGCCTGCAAGGCGAGATCCTACTCAGGCCCCCGGGCCACCCCCCTCGTAACAGGTACCTCGGTCTACACTTTCAGCAGGGAAGGTCACGTTTTCTGCTTCAACGCTGCCGACGGTGCTGTGAAGTGGCAAAGAAATGTCGCGAAGGAACTGAGAGCCGATGTTCTTCGATGGGGCCTGGCCGGATCGCCCATAATGCTGGATGAGAAGATTCTAATAAACGCGGGGAAACGCGGCGTGGCCCTTGACAGAAGCACGGGAAAGACCATTTGGTCGAGCGCGCCGGGAGTTGGCGGGTATGCCACACCTGTGATCTACAGGCATGCTGGCAAAACCTGTGCTGCCATATTCGGAGAGAAAGGCCTCCATGCAGTTGACGCGGCCAATGGACGGGAGCTCTGGTACAAGGAGTGGGAGACCAGGTACAACGTGAACGCCGCCGACCCGATCATCTCGGGAACAAAGATGTTCATCTCGTCGGGCTACAAAACGGGCAGTACCCTTGTTGACTTCGCTGGAAAGAAGCCCAGGATTGTGTGGGAAAACAAGAGCATGAGCAATATGTTCAGCAGTTCCGTTCTTCTGGACGGTTACATCTACGGAATTGACGGCAACGCGGGACGCGGGACCCTACGCTGCCTGGTTTTCGCCACCGGCATCGAGAAGTGGTCCAAGAACCTCGACTTTGGTTCGCTTATCGTGGTGGATCGCAAGTTGATCGTGCTCAACGAAAATGGCATGCTGTTCATTGCCGAAGCAGTACCCACCGGCTACAAGCAGATATCGGAAGGAAGAATCCTGAAAAAGAAGGACTGCTGGACCGCCCCGGTATTCGCCTACGGCAAGATCTACTGCCGCAACCAGCCGGGAACCCTCGTCTGCGTCGACGTCAGCAAGTAGCTGCAGGGCTACTCCCGATTGGAATCGGGAGCTACGGGATTAGGAAGATGTGTCTAGCGTAGCGCCCGACTCCGATCGGGCGACTCCCCTCGGCCGCGTGCCCTCTCTCAGCCGTCAATCTCCCCGACCCTTATGCAGGCGGCCAGGCGGGTGTCATCATCGGGGACATTCTCCAGGGGCGGTTCCTCTTCCCTGCAACGGTCGATGGCAAAAGGACAGCGGGGATGGAACCTGCAACCGGACGGGGGGCGTGACGGTGAGGGCACATCTCCTTCAAGGACGATTCGTCCCTTCTTCTCCACCCCAACCCTGGGAATTGCCGAAACAAGTGCCTGCGTATAGGGGTGGCGTGGCCGGTCAATCACCTCACGGCTGGCGCCATATTCCACAATCCGGCCCAGATACATCACGGCTATCTTGTCGGAGATGTGCCGGACGACGCTCAGGTCGTGGGATATAAAGAGATAGGCAAGCCCGTGTTTCTCCCGCAGGTTCATCAGAAGGTTTATCACCTGGGCCTGCACGGAAACGTCCAGTGCACTCACGGCCTCATCACAGATGACGAGCTTAGGCTTGAGCGAAATTGCGCGCGCAACGCTTATTCTCTGCCGTTGGCCGCCGGAAAACTCGTGCGGATAACGGTGAAGCGCATCTTCGTTCATGCCCACTTCTTCAAGCAGCTTCGTAGCGGCTGCATCCCTTTCGCGCGGACTGGTCAACCCGTGCTGCACCATTCCCTCTGTCACGATACCCGACACGGTCATGCGCGGGTTCAACGACGCAAACGGATCCTGGAAGATGACCTGCAGATCCTGTCGCAGGGGTCTCAGTTCCCCTTCGCTTTTTCCGATCAGTTCGGTGCCGTCGAACACAACCGATCCGGAGTGCGACGGGTCCAGTCCCAGTACCGTCCGTGCCAGTGTCGTCTTGCCGCATCCGGATTCACCGACGAGCCCCAGTGATTCCCCCTGCCCGATCCGCAGCGAGACTCCGTCCACCGCCCGCACGTGGCCTACGGTGCGCGAAAACACGCCCCGCCTAATCGGGAACCAGGTCTTCAGGTCTTCTATTTGCAATAGAGTATTCATCAATCTCCGGCCGGTTTCTTCTTCATCCTGTCTTCGACAAGCAGGCACCTGGCCTCGCGGCCGTCAACAACGGACAGGTCCGGGTGTTCTTTCTCACAACGTTCGACGGCATATTTACAGCGCTCCCTGAATCTGCATCCCACGGGGTAATCGATGGCCGATGGGACCTGGCCTTCGATTGTCTCCAATTCGCCTTTCTCGCAATCCAGCGACGGAATGGAGGCAAGCAACGCTTCCGTGTAGGGATGCAGCGGATTTCTGAACAGGTCTTCTCGCGAACCAACTTCCACGATCTCCGATGCGTACATGACCGCCACACGCTCACACATTTCCCAGATTACCCCCATGTCGTGGGTTATCAGAAGCAGAGACGTGTCACGTTTCTTCATGTCCAGCATGAGGTCGAAGACCTGCGCCTGTATCGTCACATCCAGGGCAGTCGTTGGTTCGTCCGCGATGATAACCTTGGGATCCTGCATCAGCGCCATAGCGATCATGACCCTCTGCCTCATTCCTCCGGACAACTGGAAAGGATAGGAAAACATGCATTCAGCCGGATCGGGAATGCCGACCTTTGCCAGCCATTCCTCCCCGGCACGCCGTGCCTCTTTCCTGTCTATCTGCCCATGGGTCTGCTGCGTCTCGACGAGCTGCTTGCCGATGCGCTGCAGGGGAGACAGTGCTGTCATGGGCTCCTGGAAAATCATTCCGATCTCCCTACCACGGATCTCGCGCAGCTCCGAAATCGGCATGGCCAGCAGATCTTTTCCGTCGAACATAACCGTTCCGGACACAAACCTTCCGGGTGGCGAGGGAATAAGGCGAAGAGTACTCATGGCCGTAACCGATTTCCCGCATCCGGATTCGCCGACGAGACCCAGCACCTCGCCCTCACGTATATCCAGCGAGACACAATCCGCCGCCTGCACGACCCCGTCATCGGTATCGAACACAACCGAAAGATCTCTAATCTCCAACAAACTCATCCCATCAATCTCCCCAAACCCCCTCCTCGGCAGAGTGGGTTCCCACACCCATCAACCATCAACCCTTAACCATTCCCTTCCCATCCCCAATCTCCCCACTTGGGCGTTGGGCGTTGGGCGTTCGATGTTGGGCGTTGAGCCCCCTCTATTCCATCTTGCTGTAGGGCCGCGGATCAAACGCATCACGCGCCCCCTCACCCACAAACACGCCGAGCAGCATCACGCTGAACAATGCCAGCGACGGATACAGAATCAACCACCACGCCCATCTGAACTGTTGAGCCTGGTGCAGAAGCTCTCCCCAACTCGGGGTGGGAGGCGGCAAACCGAATCCGAGATAATCAAGGGCCGCTAACATACCTATCGCCCCTACAAGTGAAAACGGGAAGAATGTTATGATAGGCGTCAGCGCGTTCGGGAGAATATGCCGGACCATTATCTTCGCCGTTGGGATTCCCATGCACCTGGCCGAATCCACAAATGGCCGGCCGCGCAGCCGCAAGAATTCGGCCCTTGAGTAATACGAGACTCCAATCCAGCGGAAAATGCCGTAACAAACTATCAGCAACCCGAAACTCCTTCCGTAGACCGAGCCCATAAGAATCATCACATACAGGAACGGGACTGCGCTCCATATCTCTATCAGCCGTTGCCCCGTAATATCCACGGCACCGGCGAAGTAACCTTGCAAAGCACCGACAGCAATTCCAACGGTCATGGAAACGAGAACAAGCAGCAATCCGAATGTCATCGATATACGGAGCCCGTACAGAACCCTTGCGAACACGTCCCGGCCCGCACTGTCAATGCCAAGCCAATGCCCTTCAACCGGAGGATAGGGCCAGGCAATATCGTTTCTCCTGATATCAACACTGTATTTCTCTCCAGAGACAGTGATGGACTGAGGGTAGACAGGCGCATCGAAACAGCCTGCAACCAGCTCTTCCAACCCGGACCGCTCTTCATCCGTCAAGCGGTTCCACAGATCCGGAAGATCGCCGGCCACCTGTAATGCTTTTGTGAATTCTATGGTGGCTCCCGATGTCATGTCATCCACAGGTTCATAGAACTTGATGCGGACGGACGAGGGAGAGCGGCTTCGTTTCTTAAAACTGGACAGCTTCAGGATTGTGCCCTGCAAATCTCCGTCGCTCCTGGAAAGAGTGCTCTCAAGCGCCGGAGATTCAGCATTGTCAAACCTGGCCTTGACAGCCTGAAGAAAAGATCCGTCCATGGGCCAGTAGTCCGTGATCGACACCCCGCGAAGCTCCGTCTCCTCCATCCCGAAGAACACGCCACACGACGTAGATCTCAGGATCTTCAGTCGCGAATCAACGTTCACGTTTCCCACTTGGGGAATTCGTTTAAGCAAGAGTGAAACCGTTTCGCGGGAAGAAAGAGATTCCGGGTCAATACTCTCATACGGCCCGTATCTTACGGGAGGAAACAGCATGAAGTTATCCGGCCTATCCGCAAAATCAGGCCCGCGCTCCAGCTTCTTGTAATCCGGGCGGGTCTCTTTGCCGGCTTCCAGGAATTCGCTCTCCGGATAGTACTTGAATACCGGGAAGTAAGATTCTCCCTCGTAACGAAGATAGATGGGGCGATCGTTGCATATCAGTTCCGAGCCCATGCTGACGATCCATAATCCGGACAGAAGAACGAACGACCAGAAAGCACGCTTTCTTTGCCGAAAGCGGCGCAGGCGCTTAAGCGTCACGGGATTCAAGAATTTACTTAAGAATTTCATCGCTGGAAGTTGATACGCGGGTCTATAAGTACATAGCAGAAGTCCGAAAGGATGTTCCCGAGAAGGCCGAGGATCGAAGTCAGAGACAGTATCCCCATGAATACCGCGTAGTCGCGACCCACTATTGCTTCGAGACTAAGTCGTCCCATTCCGGGAATCTCGAACACCTGCTCAATGATCACCGATCCTGCAAACATCACCGTCAGGATTCCTCCGAAGCCTGTCGCAATGGGAATCAGACTGTTTCTGAGCGCATGCCCCCATATTGCACGTGTGCGGCTACCACCCCTTGCGAAGACGGTTCTGACATAATCCTTACCGATCTGGTCCAGGAGGGAGTTCTTCATCAAGAGCGTCAACACGGCGAAGTTCCCTATCACGTAGCAGAGCACGGGAAGGAACATGTGCATGAAACGATCTCCTAGCTTGCCCACCAGGGTCAGAGCGTCAAAGCCCTCAGACTGAAAACCCGTCACGGGAAATATGTCAAACATGTTATCCAGCGTTCCACAGAATGCCATTTTCAGCACCATGCCGAACGCGAATGCCGGCAACGCATAACCGATGAAGACGATGACACTGGACGCGAAGTCGAAGTTGCTTCCGTGCCTCAGCGCCTTACTTATTCCAAGCGGAACACATACCAGGTAACTAAGCACAAACCCGGTGATACCGAATATTAGGGAGATCGGCAGTCGTTCCTTGATTAACTGCCAGGCCGTCTTGTTGGGGAACTTGTATGACTCCATACGCATCCCAAGCCGGTCTGTTATCAGCCATTTCAGGTAGCGTTGGTGAAAGGGCTTGTTGAAGCCAAAATGCTCTTCTATCTGCTTGCGGTATTCCTCCGAAATCGATGCAGAAAGCTCGCCGGAAGCCCGGCCGGACTCGCCCTGGCCGAGGCCCTTCATCTGCATAACCATCTGCTCAACCGGCCCACCTGGAACGAACTGGGTTATCGCGAAGCAAACAAGGGTAATTCCCAGAAAAGTGGGAATCACCAATAGCAACCGCCTGAAAAAGTAATCAAGCCGTTCCATCTAACAATCTTCCGCGGTTAAACCAACACGAAGGCTCATCTCTCTCCGTCTATTCTTTAAACACTTCATCAAAAATAACTTCCGTGGGCACTTCGGGCAGATAATCCCCGTCTTCCATCGAATCCCCAAGGTCGGCGGCTGCGTCTTCATCATACCACCAGTACCAGTAGGCAGACCGTTCGTCTCCATACTTGGAGAGTACGGTGGCAGGTGTACCGAACTTGTTCCAGTAAAGAAGGCGAACATAGTTGATATACCAGAGCAGAGCATACGGGCACTGGGCAGCTACAAGCGCGTCCACATCCTTGCACAGCTCGTGCCGTGCCCCGACGTCAAAGATCGACTTTTGCTTTTCAATCAGTTCATCCACCGCCGCATTCTTGAATCCGGTAATGTTATTCCCGCTTTTCCTTGTCGCTTCCTTGGACGACCACATGCTTTCCGGATCCTTGAATATCCCCGCGGACCATGCAGCCCAAGTCATCTGGAAGTTGAACTCGTCCATGTCTTTCGACCACGAGGCCCAGTCCTTCTTGTCCAGTTTCATCTCGATGCCGACATCCTTCAAATCCTCACCGAATATGGCCAGGAACTTGTCGCTGCTAGCGGACCT
Organism: Kiritimatiellia bacterium; assembly: GCA_030744755.1. Taxonomy (GTDB): domain Bacteria; phylum Verrucomicrobiota; class Kiritimatiellia; order UBA8416; family JADHWI01; genus JASLPY01. The sequence continues at coordinate 48,747 of JASLPY010000024.1, forward strand.
GGTGAGAAAACGGAACATGAAAGGCTGACCATTTTTTTCAAGCAAGCCGGTTTTCGGGTTGGCGATCCAACCTGCCTCGTTAAGCAGTTTGCGCGCCTTGTCCTTGTCGAATGCATAGTAAGGATTAGGGCAGGGGTTCTTGGACGAGTAAAGATCTTCATAGTATGACCGGAGCATGAAGTACTGACTGTACATGAGTGTACGATTCATGCGTTCCCTGCCCACCAGGTGCGACATGGCCATACGCGTCCTGATATCGTCAAAAGGGGGCTGCCTCATGTTCATGGCAAAGCCCTGGAACCCGACAGGTTGGTAGTTCCGAACCTTCTGTTTCACAATCCAGTTCTTCTCAAATCTCTCGCCCCTTGTCTCCTTGACCCACAAGCGTGATGTGTATATCGGAAAGAGATCTATCTGGCCTTTCTTGAAGGCCTCGAAAGCATTCTCCCTTTCCGCAAAGAAAAAGAACGTTATCGTATCGAAGTTGCCCGTATTTCGATTGCCTTCAATCTGGCGTCCCCACCAATCATCCCGCCTTTTCAGTTTTGCGTAAACGTTCTCCTCGATGTCTCCCAACCGATACGGTCCCGATACGACGGGAAAAGTGAAGTTGATCTTGTTGAAGTCGTTGTTCTCAAAAGTATGCTTTGGAAGAATTGCAAAGCCTCCGGCGGCACCAAGGTTCTGCCAGTGCACTTCTTTCGCCGTGAATTTCACCACCAGCTTCGACACGACTTCAGGAGGGTTGAACCGCTCCATGGGGATCTTGTGCGGGCCGGTCATGTGTTTGGGATTCATTATGGCCTCGTATGTCCATCTGACATCCTCGGCCGTTACGGGGCTGCCGTCACTCCAACGGGCGCGCTCATCGATCCAGAACGTGAAGATCTTCTTGTCGTCGGATATGGACCAGCGCTTCGCGAGACCCGGCTGGTATTCGGCCGTAATCGGGTGCATGCCCAGGAGTGTCTCGTACATGGCCGAGAACACTTCGTCGCTGAACGTATTGTGATCCAGGTAGTAATTGAAACTTTTCGGTGTCTGGCCACCAAAGACGGACATCTCGCCTCCCACTACCGCATCCGGACTGGCTAGTGGGTTGGGGGCATCTTTCCAGTCCGGCTTCGGAAAAAACTCCTCGGCAGAGGCAAGCGCTGCAATGAACACAATAGCGAACACGGTTGTACGATACACGGCAATCCCTTTCACAAGGCAATACAGTCGGCCGCAAGTATAGCCATCTTCACGAGGCGACAAAAGGCTGAAAGCCCGGCCCCTCGTGGGCGGGGATTCCAGCAAGCAGAGTATGGAACTCGAAGTTCACCCACTTTCTGCATTTGCATCCGCCCTGCACCATTCTCAGTTTTCTGGATTGGCCGCGCGTTTGGGTTGTGCGTATACTGCCGGGATATGAAGAAGATTCTGGACAAAGTGAATAGACCCGGGGATCTCGAAGCGCTCGACGTGAAGGAATTGATCCAGCTATCCGGCGAGGTGCGCGAGTTCATCATTGATTCTGTAAGCAAGACCGGCGGTCACCTCGCTGCCAACCTTGGAGTGGTTGAGCTGACCATAGCCCTTCTCAAGACTTTCCACCCCCCCGAAGACAAGATTATCTGGGACGTTAGCCACCAGTGCTACACTTACAAGATACTGACAGAACGAAAAGACCGGATGCACACGCTGCGCCAGCGGGGAGGATTGTCCGGTTTCCTCAAGCGCGAAGAGAGCCCTTACGATGCGTTCGGTGCCGGGCATGCCGGAACTGCACTCTCGGCCGCACTGGGCATGGCGGCGGCGCGCGACAGGATGGGCGGGGACGAACACGTTGTTGCCATCATCGGAGACGCAGCCGCGGGATGCGGGCCTTCGCTCGAAGCACTCAATAACCTTGCTGACGTCACGCGGCGATTGATCGTTATCCTTAACGATAACGAGATGTCCATATCGGAGAATGTAGGCGCAATGTCCAGATACCTGGGCGGTCTCCTCGCCAATCCCAGGTATAACCGCTGGAAGAAATCTGTCGAAAGCGTTGCCACAAAGATGCACATGGGGTGGCTTCGTTCTGTCTATTATCGTATTGAAGAAGCCGTCAAAAGCCTCTTCCTCAGCAGCGTCATGTTCGAGGAATTCGGGCTCAGGTACGTGGGCCCTATAGACGGTCATGATTTTGACAAGCTCCTTGACGCGATGAAGATTGCCCGTGACTCCGATCGCCCCATCGTTCTTCACGTATCAACACAGAAGGGTAAGGGCTATTCCTACGCAGAAGAGCAACCCGCAAAATGGCATGGTACATCCTGCTTCGAGGTGTCATCAGGCCAGGGCAACGGCAAGGCCAAAGTACCTAGCTATTCATCGGTCTTCGGATCAACGATCGAACAGCTTGCAGAAGCAGATGACAGGATAGTGGCGATCACCGCCGCAATGTGCGACGGCACCGGCCTTTCCAGGTTCGCCAAGAGATTTCCTGAGCGTTTCTTTGACGTGGGAATCTCCGAGGAACATGGCGCCCTGTTCTCGGCAGGGCTCGCGGCCAAGGGACTCCGTCCGGTGTTTGCGGTCTACTCGACATTCTCACAGCGTGTTGTGGACTGCATCATACATGATATATGCCTCCAGAAACTGCCTGTGATCATGTGTTTGGACAGGGCAGGCGCTGTCGGGGACGACGGGCCAACGCACCACGGGGTTTTCGACATAGTGCTCTATCGCTCCGTCCCTGATCTGATCATGATGCAGCCAAAAGACGAAGCGGAACTGGCCAACATGCTTGTGACTGCCTTCGCCGCAGAGAAACCCGTCATCATCCGCTACCCACGTGGAACCGGGCCTGGGACACCGGTCCCGGAGAAAACCGACATACTGGAGATAGGGAAAGCCGAGGTCCTCAAGTCCGGCCATGCCGTACAGATCTGGGCGCTGGGCGACATGATTCCCATCGCCGAAGAAGCTGCCGGGATACTCGCGAAGAAGAACATCGAGGCAGGCATCGTGAATCCTCGGTTCATCAGGCCGCTCGATACCGACCTGCTGAAGAAACAGGCTGCCGATGCAAGGGTCTTCATCACCATGGAAAATGGGGCCGTGGCGGGCGGTTTCGGCTCGTCGATCCAGGAATTCCTTGCCTCGTCCGGTTTCGGAGGGCGCGTCATACCGTTCGGCTGGCCGGACCGGTTTGTGCCTCACGGCTCGGTTGATATATTGCGAAAAGATTTTGGACTAACCGCAAAGAGCGTTGCGAATGCCGTTGAAGCCGGCTTGTCTCAAAACTCCGCCTGATGTCTCAACATGCCTAAACAGAGGCTCGACAATCTTGTCGTGGAGCGTGGCCTGGTTGACAGCCGTGAACAGGCCAGGCGCCTTATTCTAGCCGCTCAGGTTCTAGTCAACGGCCATCCCGCCACGAAGCCGGGACACAAGGTGGATACCGCCTCCGAACTGCTCCTGAAAAGTACTCCACGCTTCGTCAGCCGTGGGGGAGAGAAAATGGAGGCCGCGTTCGAAACTTTCAGCGTCGATGTGGAGGGACTGACCTGTATCGATATTGGATCCTCTACCGGCGGCTTCACCGACTGCCTGCTCCAGCACGGAGCCGCAAAGGTATACGCGGTTGATGTTGGCAAAGGTCAACTCAACTGGCAGCTTCGCAACGATCCGCGTGTGACCGTAATGGAGGGAGTGAACGCGCGGTACTTGAGAAAGGAAGATATACCCGACACCCCGTCGTTTGCTGTCGCAGATGTGAGTTTCATCTCGTTGACGAAAGTTCTTCCCGCTGTTATAGATATGTTGGCCACGGGCGCGGAACTTGTGACACTCATCAAACCGCAGTTTGAAGCCGGACGGAAACAGGTTCAGAAAGGCGGGGTGATAAAGGACCCCGCCGTTCGACAGGCTGTGGTGGAACAGATTAAGGAATTCGGGACGAAGGAACTTCGACTGGAATGGCTCGGTGTGTGCGAGTCGCCCATAAAGGGTCCAGCGGGTAACATAGAGTTCCTCGCGTGGTGGCGAAAACAGGAGTAGTAGTACTTGTGAAAACACTTGGTGTCATTGCTAACTGTGGAAAGCCCAGGGCAGGCGACGTGCTCGGTGCCTTGAAGAACAGGGCGGCGGAATTGGGGATCACCCTGGTAACGGACGACATAACTGCGTCTTTACTGAATGCTCCCGTGAAACCTATCGATGAGATGCTGGAAGAGGTGGATGCCGTCATGGCCCTTGGCGGTGATGGAACCATGCTCCGGGTGATGCGGGAGCTCGGCGGAAGGGATAAGCCGGTCATAGGCGTGAATATCGGGTCGCTCGGGTTTCTTACAAGTGTTGCCGAAGAGCACCTGGACACGGCGCTTGAATGCCTTGCCAGTGACGACTTTGTTATTGATGAAGCCGCCGTGGTTGAGTGTGAAGTGGTGGGCGGTGGCACCGGAGGCCGTTACACGGCACTTAACGATGTAGTCGTCAGCAACGGACCGTCATCACGCGTCATCACGCTTGAACTCCGCATCGACGGCGACTATGTAACATCGTATGTCTGCGACGGACTCATAGTCTCTACACCTTCCGGAAGTACCGGCCATTCACTATCTGCCGGTGGGCCAATTCTCAGTCCCGCGACTCCTGCGGTCGTCATCAGCCTTATCTGTCCGCACACGCTAAGCTCACGACCTCTCGTGGTGCCGGACCAGAGCGAGATATCCGTAAGTGTATCGAACTGCGAACAGGTCGTCCTGTCCGTAGACGGCCAGGTTGGTGAACCGCTGCAACGCGGTTCCGAAATCAAGGTAAGGCGCAGCAACCAGGGAGTTAGTTTCATAAGGCTCCCGGGCCACAGCTACTTTGCCGTCCTCCGCCAGAAACTCCGCTGGCGCGGATCGAATGTGTGATGCGCTGGAATACGAGGGAACACTCACTGGAGTGCGGCGGCCTGCCCTACATAGCCTCGGCGAAGTAGGGGCCTCCGCCGCCGTGGAGCAAGGGATGTGCATACACGTGACAGAATTGAATGAAGTTGTCATTGTCGCAAGCAAATGCGCTGGCATTGCGCGGCCGGCGGAGGCCCGCCGGGCTCCAGTACCTTTTTCGGACAGGCTCTAGCGGCTCCGCGGGCGAGGCCCGCTTCCGCTTCTACACCACCACGCTGCGCAGCGCCTCTTCGTACACTTCTCGCACTGGGACGCCGGCGGTTTCCGCGCACGCCACGCAGTCGTCGTGCTCGGGAGCCCGCGTGATATCTCTTCCCTTCCAGGTGCCGACTTTCACACGAACCCGCCCGTACCGCGTATCGACGTCAACAATGCGCCGGTCGAGGATGGTGCGCTGCGTTATGTACTCGCGAACTCCGAAGGTAGTTGTCTCCGTAAAGATGATGTCCAGAAGGGTATCCCTGTCCGGAGGACGGGCAAGAACCGTAAGCAGCGTGCCCGGTCTTTGCTTCTTCATCTGAACCGGCGTTGTGAAAACATCGAGCGCGCCCTTCTGCATCAGCTTGCCGGTCAGCGACCCCACAAGCTCCGGCACCATGTCATCAAGATTGCACTCGAGCACGAGACATTCGTCTCCGGCGGTGGCTTCACTTTTGGGCTCCAGGAGTGTGGCCCGAAGCAGGTTTGGCCGCGACTTCAGCTTGCGCATGCCAAAGCCATAACCAGTCCGTTCAATCGTGCGTTCTCCGGATTGCACCGGCATCTCGGCCGCCCAGCAGCAAAGCAGTGCTGCGCCAGTGGGTGTCACAAGCTCGTATGGTTCGTCCGTGCTGACCGTAGCCCGGCCCTTAAGAAGCTCGGCGGTGGCCGGAACGGGAAGTGGCATCACACCGTGATCACAATTGACAGTCCCCTGCCCCAACGGCAACGGCGACACTTCAACGCCATCTACCCCGAGCATGTGCACGGCCGCGCATGCCCCCACGATGTCTATGATGGAATCCATTGCGCCCACTTCGTGAAAATGGATCTTGTCGCGTGTTGTTCCATGCACCGCGGCCTCGGCGTCAGCCAGCAACTCGAAAACCTTTATGCTGAGATCCTTGACCGGATCCTCCATGGCGCTGGCGCCGATCAGGCTGCAAATGTCCGACAGGTGCCGATGAGGGTGATCGTGATCATGAATATTGACCGTTACACGTGAGCCGGCGAATCCGCCGTCCAGGCAGGACTCACATTCAAGACCAAAAGGTTCAACGGAAAGGCTTTCAAGCCGGCTCGACAGATCGGAAATGTCGATTCCCAGATCGACAAGCGCAGAGAGAATCATGTCACCGCTGGCTCCGCCCACACTGTCGAACCGCAGAATCACTCCGTCTCTCCCTGCCTGTTGATCAAGGCTGCGCTCACACCAGCACCGAATCCGTTGTCGATGTTTACCACGGAGATTCCCGGTACGCAGGAGTTAAGCATCGCAAGCAGTGCCGCGATGCCGCTGAATCCCGTTCCGTATCCGACACTGGTCGGCACCGCGATAATCGGCTTGCCCACCAGACCGCCTACGACCGACGGGAGGGCACCTTCCATTCCGGCAACGACGACGATCGCACGCGCTGACCTGAGCAGGTCGAGATGTTTCATGAGCCTGTGCAGCCCGGCCACGCCTACATCGCATATTCGTTCTACACGTGCGCCAAGACGTTCGGCGGTAAGTGCGGCCTCCTCGGCCACGGGAAGATCAGACGTACCAGCGCAGACAACAGCGACAAAGCCCACTCCCGGAACACGATCGGTGACATCGACGGTAATAGAACGGGCGGCCTCATGATAGACGGCTGTCTCCAGCTGGTCCGTTACGGCCGCAGCCTGTTCAGGACTGATGCGCGTGGCAAAAACATCCTGGCCCGCCTTGATGAGTGCCTGCATGATCCCGATGATCTGCTCAGATGTCTTCCCCGGGCAGTAGATTACTTCAGGAAACCCTCTCCTATGCAGGCGATCGGTATCAACAGTCGCGTAATCCAGGACTTCAGACTTCGGGCCCAGCAACTTCGCCGCCTCGTCAACAGCCAGCTCACCCGCCTCTACCTTCTTCAGAATATGTTCAAGATCTTTCATAGTTCAATATCGTGAGAGAGCAAGACAGCCTAGTCAAGCAGGCATTGAGGGATTTGCGCTGCCGCGCAAATCCCTATGGTTGATGGTTAATGGTTGATGGGGATAAGAGAATGGGTTCTTCCGGTAGCTCCCGACTCCGATCGGGAGCATCCCCAGCCTTCTCGTCATATGGGGAATTCGCCCGATCGGAATCGGGCGCTACGCTGGATACTTTCACTTTAAACAATCCATCTGAATCCTAACGGATTCAGCTACGGGAACGTCGCGTACGAATTCCCCGGTTGTGATGGACACACGCCCTACTCGTCACTATTCTTTTAATCTATCACCTGAAAGAAGACCGAAACCATGGGAATACGTTTCAGAACGGGCAGGCGGCGCAGTAAGAGGAGTGGCAGTACTTCACTCTCGAAGACTGCGCGGAAGGCTAACCCCCAGACGGTCGGCATGGTGGTAGGCGGCATTTTCGCGCTGGCCGGGGCTGGCTTTTCGCTTTTCTTCATTATCCCTGCACTCAAGGTTCTCGATGCAAGAGGCTGGAACGAGGTCGAGTGCGTAATAGACTCCAGCCACGTCGAAAGCCACAGGAGCGATGACGGAACAACCTACTCCGTGGAGATGACCTATCACTACGAAGTGGATGGACGCACGTATTCATCGGACCGGTACCAATTCATGGGTGGATCATCTAGTGGGCGTTCAGGAAAGGCCAAGATTGTAAAAGAATATCCTGAAGGATCAAAACGCTCTTGCTGGGTTAACCCCAAAAGCCCTCGCGATGCGGTAATACAACGCAGTTTTACTCCCATCTATTTCGTAATTCTCTTCCCGTTCGTTTTCGTGGCAGTCGGCCTCTCACTTTTCGCGACATCGCTCGGAAAGAAGCTGCGCAAAAAGAATGTCCCAGCGATGCCGGACTGGATGCCGGATTCCGCACTCGAGGCCATGGGGCGGCGCAGTGGTTCTGTCACACTGAAGTCCAAGGGCTCGCCGAAGGCCAAGTTCATCGGCATGCTTATCTTCTGCCTGTTTTGGAACGGTGTCGTGACCGGCATGATCATAGCACTTGTGAAGAGCATAAAGTCCGGCCACACGGAATGGGGACTCGTTTTATTCGCGGCTATTTTCGGAGCAGTCGGAATAGGGGTTTTCATCGGTCTTGTTCATTCGCTGTTGGCCCTCTTTAACGCGCGGCCAAAGATAACCGTAAGCTCAAACGTCATACCGCTCGGCGACACCATCGATCTGAAATGGCAGATGATTGGAAACGCCAGAAAGATCTCCCGTCTTGCCATCAAGCTCGAAGGCCAGGAGTCGGCAACTTACAGGCGCGGCACCGATACCGTTACCGACACATCGACTTTCCGCTCAATTGAAATCATGTCGTCGGATGATTACAGGGATCTTCTTTCCGGAAACAAGGAACTCACTATCCCGGAAAACACGATGCATTCATTTTCCGCCAGCAACAACAAGATCACCTGGGCGATCAAGGTGACAGGAGAGATACCCCGATGGCCGGACATTGACGAGAGTTTTGAGATAATAGTACTGCCCATGAGAGCATAATCTTGGGAGGGGCAGCGCCTGCCCGGCACCGTGCTTGCTCTGGTGCTGGGGCCTCGCTGCCCGCGGACGCCGAGGCCGGCGTCCCTCCCGTAGAAATGTAAGCAAAATGTCTCAAGGAGCAAAATGAACAAAGTTAGCATAGAAATCGAAGGCGGCAGAACATCGTACGCGCCTGGAGAAGAGATCCGCGGTACGGCCACCTGGGAACTTGAGAAGGAACCCCGCAGCGTCGTCGTAAACCTGCTCTGGTACACGAGAGGCAAAGGCACACGCGATGCCGCGATAAGTGAAGGCGCTGAAGTAGAAAACCCCGACGCCGGCAACTCCTGCGACTTCTCCTTCGCGGCCCCCGCGGCACCATACAGTTTTTCCGGCCGCCTGGTATCACTGATCTGGGCGGTAGAACTCGTAACGGAAAAGCCGGGCAAGAACACGAGACAGGAGATCATGATCTCTCCGAAAGGCTCTGAGATTAAGATCTACGGTGGTGGCGAACCAAACGATGAACCTGTCGCAGAGGAATTGCCTGAAACCCTCGGTGACAGCCCCATGGGGCCGAATGCTTTCGACGACCTGTGATCACTGCACGTAATAACCCGTTCCGCTCGGAACTAATGGACGCCCTGCCGTTCCAGCCGCTTGATACCAGTTGGCAGGACATTATGTCCCGGCTGGGGGCGCTGGATTATCGCGCCTCAATTGTTGGGCCACACGGCGCGGGCAAGACAACCCTTCTCGATCAGCTCGAACCCAGGCTTGCCGGCCGGGGCTTCGACATCAAGCACCTGCGCCTGGACACAACGACAACATCGTTCCCCCGCAGATTCATGCGCGAGTTCTTCGCCGACCTCAAAAGCAACAGCATGATACTCTTCGACGGCGCCGACCAGATGTCCCCGCGCGCCTGGCAACGGTTTTTGCCCCGGACGGAACCTTGTGCGGGTATCATAGTGACCTCGCACGTCACCGGCATGCTTCCCGCGCTAGTCGAGTGCAGGACAACAGCAGGTTTGCTGTTCGACCTTGCCCGCGAGCTGCAACACGACATCCCACGGAAACTTACAGACAGGCTCTTCGCCAAGCACAAGGGCAATATTCGCTTCGCCCTCCGCGAACTGTATGACCTTGCATCCCGGACTCCAGCTCTGTAGCCGCGCCACAGGTCTTCGGGGAGTTCCACCGCTATGACTTCCGGTAGGCGGCAGGAGTCAAGCCGGTGAGGCGTTGGAAGACTATGCGGAAGCGTTTGGGGCTGGCGAAACCGCAGGCGGCGGCGATGTCCTGCAGCTTCTGCTTCGGGTGCAGCACGAGGAGTTCCTTGGCCTTCTCCACACGTACGCGGCAGATGTGCTGGTGCAGTGTACATCCCATCACGTTCTGAAAATTGGTCTCCAGCCAGCGGCGCGAAATCGGAACAACTTCCGTCAGCCGCTCGACCCCGAACACTTCGTTTGCATGGTCGCGGATGTACTCGACAGCGGCTCGCACGTGTGCATTCTCGATGGCCAGGACGTCGGTCGAGCGGCGTTTGACGATGCCCTTCGGCTGCAGAAGGACGTCACGTACCGGCGCCACTTTCCGCCCTGCCATCATGCGGTCGAGCAGGGCAGCCGCTTCGTAGCCCATTTCGTGGTCCGGACGTTCGATACTGCTCAAGGGCGGATCGCAGAATTCGCAAACCGGCTCGTTGTTGTCCACGCCGATAATCGCGACATCGTCGGGCACACGCAACCCGGCGGCATGGCAGGCCTCGAGCACCATGCGGGCACGCACGTCGTCACAGGCCATGATGCCCACCGGTGGCGTTAAACCGTTCACAAACTCCTCGAGCCGGGCGGTCGCCGTGTTCCAGGCCTTCCACGTGGCGGTAAAGCTGGGGGTCATGAACGTCGATACGGAAGCTTTCAGCGTGGCCGCTCGTTCACGGAATCCATGGCGTCGATTAGCGACGTCGTCCGCGCCGCGGCGTCCCACGAAGGCGAGGCGCCGGAAGCCGCAGTCGAGCAGATGCGCCGCCCCCATGCGTCCGATCTTTCTATTGTCCGTCAGCACGCGTGGCAGGGAGCCCTCTTCCAGGACGCCTGACACGCCGACCACAGGGATGCGGAGGCGGCTGACGATCTCTGCCTCCTGCCGCGTCTTTACACTGGCGATGGCACCGTCCCCCTTCCAGCGGCGAAGGTCGCGGAGGCTTCCCGAGAAGTTCTCCGGAACGGTCACGAGCGTCCAGTTGCCGTGGGATCGGGCGTAGTCCAAGATCCCGCGCAGCTCGGCTTCCGTGCCGAACCAACCCGGGGACATCAGCAGTGCCACCTGCTTGCGTTTCTTCATTCTGTTGCTCCGGCTTGTGTTCGCAAAAGGGCTCACGCCGACAAGAAACATCCCCTTGAGCGTAGCGCGATGCGGGTGGCAGGGCAAGATCCTTCCAGGAGACGCAAGAGTGTGCGAGGGGCCAGTTGGCACAACTGGCCATACAGTACGTCCAGTTGTGTCAACTGGACGCAGGCGCGGCAAACCTTGCGGGATTGGGGCCAGTTGGCACAACTGGCCATACAGTACGTCCAGTTGTGTCAACTGGACGCAGGCGGCAAACCTTGCGGGGTTGGGCCAGTTGGCACAACTGGCCTTACTGTACGTCCAGTTGTGTCAACTGGGCGCACATGCTACTGTTCCGCAGATGGGGGCAGACGAAACACCAGCAACTTTGAGCTTCACGCGTCGAAACCTGCCGCACTGGCTGGTTGCGGATCGCACGTACTTCGTGACCATCAGGCTCGCAGGTACAATTCCCCGTGACGTTCTCAGATCTCTGGCGGCTGAGCGGGAGGGACTCGCCGAGACGCGCGCCGGGAAAGATGCACAACTGGATCTGCAGCGGAAGCAGTTCGTACGAATCGAGAAGATCCTCGACAGGCATCAGGGCGGCAGGGATTGGCTGACCAGGCCGCCGGTTGCCGCGGCGATCTTGGACGCGCTGCCCTGGCTTGAGGAACCGGATCGCGGGTGGGACATCTATGCCGCGACACTGATGAGTACTCATGCTCACATCGTGATGCGCAACACGGTGGGCCGCACCGGGGAGCTGCTTCGGGATCTCGGGCAATTCAAGCGGCACACGGCTCGCATAAGCAACCAACTTCTCAGGCGCACGGGTACCTTCTGGGCGCGAGAGGACTTCGACCACTGGTGCAGGACGGAGAGCAAGCTGCTCGGTGCCGTTCGCTATACAGCTAACAATCCGGTTGATGCGGGGTTGTGCGCATGTTGGCATGATTGGCCGTGGACGCGTATCAAAGGCAGCTGGGTGGAAGCAGCCGGGCTCTAGCTGCGGGGGAGGGCCAGTTGGCACAACTGGCCATACAGTACGTCCAGTTGTGTCAACTGGACGCAGGTTGCCAATCTTGCGGGATTG
>JASLPY010000250.1 GCA_030744755.1 Kiritimatiellia bacterium
GAATGCCTTCCGCTGTACTACCCTGAGCGACGACACCCTTAAGCTTGAGAATGGAGAGAGCGATGTTCTGCTCCTCTTCCACTTCAAATTCTGAGAGGAATCGCTTCACTTCACTTGCAAGGATGTCCCCCGTACTCACGCCTTCGGCGCGCTTCTGCTCGAAGGTATCGAACATTTCCATAAGTCGCCCCGGATCGAGGAATTTCTTTGTAAGACGCAGGTCGGAGATATCCGTCATATCCCGTATTTCGGAGAGCTGTTCCTCGCCGATGTCCTCGAAGGCTCTGTCAAAACACTGCTGTGTCATGACAGCTGCAGCGACAAGATTGCGCACTTGTTCTACTTCACTCCTGCCGAGATTCAGTACGCCATTTTCATCAATGAGCTTGCAGAGTACGAGTTGCTCTTGTTCCTCCTGTGACATGAACGGGACATTCATTCCTCCAAGCACCCTCGTAATACCCGCATCGAAATCCTCGCGGTTGCTTGTGCGTTCGTCTTTGGGATTTGCGGTGTAGACTTCCGCATAATGGAGAGGGAGCCTGCGCTTTTCATCAAGGACGGGAACATCTGCTACTTTCCCGGGACGGCTGTTCCAGAGCTTTTTGAGAAGGTAGATTGTTCGAAGTGATCCAAGGTTCAGCTCATCATGGAGTACGCCTGCAGGCTCTCCGTTCTTTGCTTCAATGGCACGAGTCATGGGGCCAGGGCGAAGCGAACTTACCACATGCCCGTTCTCTCGCCGTATTTCCATGCGACCGAAGATATCCTGCGCCGTCGTGGATTCCTGCCACGGGACAAGGTGATAGCCATTGGAAACAATGGCAAGTGCCTTAGCACCAAGTTCAGTCTTTCCCGTACCATTGGATCCAAGAAGTAAAACGCGCCCCTTGGTGCCGAGTCTTGCAATCATATCATCGAGAATCGCGCGACGGCTTGGAGTCATGACGAATCCGTCTGTTTGTAGCTGGCGCTTGTATTCAAGCAATCTCTGCGCTGCAACCCACCCCTTCTCGAGGCCTGATGCCCCCTCTATCAGTCTTTCTTCTTCATCTTCTGCTTGATGGTTCCATTGCGCGAGTTTTTCAATATCCTTCCGTGCGGAACCCGTCAGCTTTCCATGCTCACGCCTGCTACTCAGCGAACGTGTGTGAATCTGTTCAAACGCAACAGACTGGGCGGTTCGTAGTCCGTTTAAGCGCGAAAGCAGAGGCTGAATGGAACGAAACCTCTCCGTTTCTTTCTCAAGAGATTCGTGGAGCGATTGGTAGACTTGGGGATCTTGTAGCAATTCCCGAATGCGATCTGCTAGTACTTCTCTGCGCTTAACAGTGGGTGATTCCTGTTCCGTCTCCTTCTTTTCCTTCTTGGTATTACGCGTCGTGAGTTTGCCCAAAAAATCATCGAGCGTATCGATTCCTTCGAGTTGCACTTCCGCTTGATGCGCGGCGTCCCCTGCAAGCCCCACACGATGATACTCGTCAAGAAGGTGTAGGACTTCCAATGCCCTTTGTCTTACTTCTTCGGTATTCAGAGTCGCAGTACCAGCATCTTGCTCTTCCTTTTCCGGTTTGAAGCGGTCAAGGCGCAGAGGAGAGAGATCAAAACCAAGACGAAGAGCCTCACGGGCTATACGGCGGGATTCCCGATCAACGCTCGTTGTCGCCTCAGAGGAAGCATCTTCCGCAGGTTTCAGAGTATCGCGTTCCTCGCCTGAGGGATCGCTCTGAGCCGGATTTTTGAGGTCTGTAGAGGACATAGATAGTTCTATTTATTATACACTAAATCATACTTTACGTAAATGCTTCGATAACATCGAATGCCGTGCGGCTATTGCTCTTGTGGTGTCTTGCACAACCACCGCTGCCTCCGGATCACTTTTATCGGAGCAAATCAGCTGAATACTGCGTCCATTCTCCGTATAGCCGATTCCCTGCACAATCACCCCCAATTGGCGCAGGTCCGCTACTTCTTTCTGTGCCTGAGCAATACTTTCACGGTGCATTTCCACGTTACAACTTTCACATCCGCAGGCGCTGCACCATGTGTTACCGTCAGAGTGGATGGTCAGCATCTTCACGAGTTCGCCTGATCGAATTTTTTCCTGTGTCTCTCCGTCAATGCCATTCTTGTATGCACGGAGAGCGCTCACCAGATCTCCCGAGCCGGGTGTCGTGGTAT
>JASLPY010000251.1 GCA_030744755.1 Kiritimatiellia bacterium
CGGTTTTGGGAACCACAGATCCAACGATGCCAACCCTTGATAAATAAACATGTCCAAACCTCCCACTGTTCGGGCTCCTGCACTGCTGCCATCAGAGAGGAATCTGGTGATCGGAGGTGAGTAGACAGTATCCACTAAAAGATGGTACTGGCCCAAATCATGTGAAGTAAAAGGGGAGATTTCACTGTGAGGGCTCATCCCTAACGATGTACAGTTTATCACGACTTGTAACTGTGCTAAAGTATTGAGCTGTTCAGGTGCTACCGCGTGTACCTTCACGCTCGAATCAACCGTACTGACCCAGGAGGCGAGAGAATCTGCCTTTTTCGGGGTGCGGTTGGTGATGGTGACGGAAGCCGGTTCACTCTGGGCCAGAGCGTAGGCTACCGCCCGTGCTGCGCCGCCGGCTCCCAGGATCAAACAATCCTTTCCCTGTACCGATACGCCGTTCGCTTTCATCGCCTGGGCGAAACCAGACCAATCCGTGTTGTACCCATTCAGTTGCCCGCCGGATATCACGACGCAGTTGACGGCACCGATGGTTAGAGCGTGATGGTCGAGCTCGTCAAGAAAGGGAACTATTGCTTGCTTGTGCGGGAGGGTGACGTTGATGCCATTCAACTCCCCGCTTCGCAGACTTGCCGCGATCTTTGGCATATCTTCCTCGTATGCTTCTATCTTCTGGTATTCAGCATCGATTCCAAGCTCTCGAAAGATCCAGTTGTGAAAGGCGGGACTCAGGCTGTGCCCGATGGGATTTCCGATGACGGCAAATTTCATGCTATCACTTTCCCTAATAGGTTGCTGAACTCCGGGCATGAGACTGCTACACACCGGTCGTCATCGAGTCTTGTCCCTTCATCCGCCAAGAGTCCCGCGATGGTGAACGTCATGGCGACTCGGTGGTCACCGTATGTGGTGATTTCAGCCCCTTCTAGAGGGGTCGGTCCCTCGATAACGAAGCCGTCATCTAATTCGGTGACATCAGCTCCCATCCTCAGCAGGTTCGAGCAGATGGCGGCGATCCGGTCCGATTCCTTCAGCCGAAGTTCGCCGGCACCCCGCACCTCCGTAGTACCTTCGGCCTGTGTCGCCAGAATCGCCAGCACGGGGATTTCGTCTATGATCCCGGGGATATCCGGCCGAGAGAGAGACACGGGCTGCAGCGGCCGGCACCAGACGCGCAGGTCTCCTGTCCTTTCGCCGCCTTCATCATATTCCTCCAGCCACTTCACGCCGGCGCCCATTCTTTCCAAGGCGTCGAAGAAACCGGTCCGCGTCGGATTCTTTAATGTTTTTCTGAGAGTGATTTCTGAGCCCGGGACGAGGGCCGCCGCAGCCGCGAAGAATGCCGCCGTAGATGGATCGGCCGGAACGGTGAGGTCGAACGATTGTAGCGGAGAGGTGAGGGGCGACAGGTTAACACGGCTGCCGCTGACGGTAA
This sequence comes from Kiritimatiellia bacterium, assembly GCA_030744755.1. GTDB lineage: Bacteria > Verrucomicrobiota > Kiritimatiellia > UBA8416 > JADHWI01 > JASLPY01. The sequence goes on from JASLPY010000251.1 coordinate 1,445, forward strand.
TGTCGGCGCCGAGATTCCTGAGCATGATTTCTGTATGGTCTCGGGTTCTGACTTGTTCTCTCACCGTAGTTTTTCCCTTGGCATTCAGCCCCGCCAGCAACACCGCCGACTTCACTTGCGCACTTGCAACGGGGAGCGAATAGTCAATACCTGTCAGGGATCTGGATTCCAAACTCATGGGAAGGTGGCCGTCTTTGCTCTGGATGGAGGAGCCCATTGAGTTCAGGGGATCGATAATTCTCTTCATGGGACGTTTCGAGAGAGAACTGTCACCAGTCAACGTTGAAGGAATCCCTTCACCCGCCAGCAATCCAGTCAGTAGTCTGGCGGTGGTGCCGGAGTTGCCGCACTGGAGGTCAGATTCGGGAATCCCGAGCGTTCCCCCTCTAATGACTACTCCACCACTCTTGCTCTCGGACTCAATGCCGCAACGGAGGAGGCACTGGCGGGTTGACTCCACGTCAGCTCCCGTTGATAGATTCCTGACGGTGCATCTCCCATCGGAGAGTGCCGCCAGCATCAGCGCCCGATGGGAGATGGATTTATCTCCTGGAAAAGTTAATTCACCCCTAATTCGCATCTTCAAGAACTTTTGGGTTTCCGATTTTCTTACCCAACACATTGCAAATTCCCAACACCAGACTCATGAGCTCGGAAAACTGATCCGGAAGAATAGCCTGTGGTCCGTCGCAAAGGGCTTCTTCAGGTTTGTCGTGGACATCGATA
>JASLPY010000252.1:0-1356 GCA_030744755.1 Kiritimatiellia bacterium
TCTCGCTCATATCCTCAAGTTGTTTCTGTGCCGTCTCGACCAGCCCGTAGAGCTTTTCACGTTCCTCACGTGCCGCGATTCGTTCCTCTTCGGCGGCGCGTTTTGCCGAATCGGCCTCCTGACGCGCCCTCTCAAGTTCCGCCTTGGTCATCGCCAGCTCTGCCTTGAGGGCGGTGACTGAGACAGATGGGGGCTTCTCAGATGCCGTAGGCTTCGTACCAGGTTCACCATACAGCTCCACCAAGTCGGCAACATCGAGGACGTTGGTGCCCTTCCTATTCTTGCTCGACGCCAGGCGTCCCTTCTTCACATCCCGGTAGATCGTAGGCTTGGGGGCATACCCAGCCTTTACAGCCTCTGCCACAGTAATTTTCACCTGAATCTCCCCTAGTCTCAGTCCGCCTCACCTAGTCTTATGGGCCTTGACGTGAGACCGTCTCAAGTATTATTTTGTACACAACGGAACGGTTTTGTACAAAGAGAGGTACTTATGAATAGGAGAGCGAAGATGACGACACTGACAATAATCCTAATCGCATCATCAATAGTGGCTTTAATTTTTTAAGGGTGCCAGTCAGGAACTGGCGCACGGGGGAGCAGATAAAATGACCACCGCCATCGGATACATCCGCGTCTCGACAGACCAGCAAGCCGAGGAGGGCGTCAGCCTCGATGCCCAGCGGGAGCGCCTGGAAGCCTACGCCAAGATGCAGGATCTCGATCTGGTGGAGATCATCGAGGACGCCGGCATATCAGGGACCGTTCCCCTTGCTGATCGTGACGGCGGCGCGGCTCTCATCGCCGCCCTGGTCGATCACCAGGCGCCTCACGTTGTCGCCTTGAAATTAGATCGCCTATTTCGTGATGCGGCGGACGCGCTGAACCAGACCCGCCAATGGGACAAGGACAAGATCGCCCTACACCTGATCGATGTCGGTGGGCAGTCGATCAATACCAGCTCGGCAATGGGGCGGATGTTCCTGACCATGATGGCCGGCTTCGCGGAATTGGAGCGCAACCTGATCTCGGAACGCACGGCAGCGGCGCTACGCCACAAGAAGCAGAAGGGCGAAGTCTATTCGGCCCTGCCGCTCGGATATGAAGACCAGGACGGCCAGCTCGTCCCCATCGATGAGGAAATGGTCATCGTCTCGGAGATCCGCGCCATGCGTCAGGACGGTCTCAGCCTCCACAAGATAGCCAATGATCTGAATGGTCGTGGCATCGTCGGTAAGCGCGGCGGCAGATTCTACGCCTCCACGATCCGCGCCATCCTTGGGAACGATCTACACGAAGGGCGGCGAATGGTCAGCGGGCGACAGAAGTCATGGGAATGAAGGCCGCGGCCTAGTCGTT
>JASLPY010000252.1:1366-2155 GCA_030744755.1 Kiritimatiellia bacterium
GAACGATCTACACGAAGGGCGGCGAATGGTCAGCGGGCGACAGAAGTCATGGGAATGAAGGCCGCGGCCTAGTCGTTTTTTATAGACGGGACCCCCCCGGTTCCACCGGGCATCACTCTTCCTCCGGCGCTCCATTATCGAATGGCCGTCCGCCGGCAATGAAGTGCCGCTCCGCGCTCGAGGGTTTCTCGAACGCTTCCATCTGTGCTTTTAGGGCCTGAGCGCTCTTGCTGTCTTCACCTAAGTGCTCAACGGCTAGATCATACATTTCCTTTAAGGTCGGCATCGCACTCTCCCTGCCGTAACCGTTACCATTTTGTCTCACTTTGTCCCACGTAATTATACCTACAGAAACAATGCACCCCCACACCCCGTGAATACGTGTAGGCTCAACGGGTGGGACTATTTCTTACAAAGTGCTGTGTAGATTATGGCCCAAGGCTAGTAATATAAAGTTACCCATCTAAATGAATCTCTCAGCAAAACCTATATCCACTAAAGTCCGTATCGTCCGGGTCCGCTGAAATCTAGTCCGTGAATAAGAATAGCCCACAAAATAGCGCCTCCAAAAACAGACCCACCGAGACCGATAACGCCACACAAAAAACCATTATGTTCATCCTTTTCGCATTTATTACGAAAAGCAGCTGACGCCCAAATTACACCCCCGAAGAGACAAAATAAACCAAACGGCACACCCACTATATACTGAAGAATTGGACCCATTTTATCCTACTCCCTTTGCTGACAACCAACTCTCCAAAGTAAATACCGACTGCTACTACGGCT
>JASLPY010000253.1 GCA_030744755.1 Kiritimatiellia bacterium
AGTTTGGCGTAAATATTAGATCCATTCGGTGGGACAACATTATTCAGTCTAACTAAGGGTGTCGACCCGATCAACTCTAAACTATTATTACACTTGGATTTAGGTTTTTCAGCCATGCGTGATTTGGTGGTCATGATCCAATCAAAACTAGAAAACAGGGAAGTCGGACGATTATAGATGATGGAATTAGCCCAAGTCAACCGCTTAACTGTTTGTGAGATTGGGGGTTTTGAGTAAGAAAGGTCAAGCCCCAAAGATTTTTTATAATTGACACTAGGGGACTGTTTGGTAGGTTGGTTTTTAATTCATTTGAAATATTCGAGGTAAACTAGGTGGACGCGCAACAATTATTGACCGAGCTTTTGAAACACCTTCCACTCCGGGTTTACGGCCGCGGAGCAGTATTGACCCTGCTAAGAGAGATGGGGTTCCAGGTCAAAAACAAAACCCCTCTTACCGTGACAGATGTCCACCGCAGTGATGACTCGGGTGAACTGGTGTGTAAGCTCACGCCCGACGGTAAGGGTGACTTCACCGCCGCACTCACCAACCTGAAACTCGATATCACGCATCCTTTGTACCGTGCGGTGAAAAACTACCAGATCGAAGTATCCGAAGCTTTGGGGAAACAGGACGTGGAAGATACGCGTCAGACGCAGATTGACCAACAGGACCGTGGTGGGTTTCGTGTCGGCGACCTTTACAAGAAGGGTCAGTCATAAGAGAACGAAGGTAGAGAAAATCGTCCTCATGCAGAGACGCGAATAGGTGTCGCTGGCATCATTTTTCTGAGTTGATGAACTTCTTGAGAAAGGGGAACATCGCGCCGCGTTTTTCTATCATCTCTTCGCGCGATTTCTTGACGACAGTTTCGTCGATTATCGTGATGTTCCGTTCTTCGGCGAACCGCTCGATCCCTTTCACCACCATGCCTCGCGCAAATGACGGAATGCGCTCCAGTCTTTGTTTCGCTTCCGGCGTCCAGCTCGTGCGGTACTCCACCTCGAGCCCAAGCGTGTCCTCGATCTTGAGTGTGATCTCCTTGCCGCCGTGTCTTCCTGGTTCGTAATCGCAAGATGGGTCCTGGGCCATGTAGTTCCCCGTCTCAGCAAAGGCCCGAGCGCGGCAACCGGAACACATAGCGGAGAACTCGCAAGTTCCACATCTTCCTTCCAGCTGTTTGCGGTTGCGCAACTGAGCCATAAGCGGCGCGTTCTGCCACAGGTCTTTGAATGATGAGATTTTTAAATTGCCGACGGTTTCTTCGATGAACGGGCAGGGCGTGAGGTTTCCTTCAGGTGATATTCTGCTGTAATGGGTGCCCGCCGGACACCCTCCAGAATATGTGCGCGTGTATACCGAATCAGGATCGTTCTCATAAACCACCCGCTTATATTGCGGCGCGCATTTTGAGTTGATCATCAACCGTCCCTTGTAGTTCATCTGCTGTTCATAGAGGAGTTTCAGCGCTTCCTCGTAGGCGGCATTGGAGATGTCAGTGTTGCCCTGACCGCGTCCTGTGCAGATCAGGAAGTACAGGTTGAACGCGATTGCGCCCGCCTTTTCAGCGAAAGCCACCACGTCGGGGATTTCCCTGTAGTTCATGTCCGAGACTGACATCTGGACAAGGAAATCGACACCGACTTCGTTGAGGACGTCGAACGCCTCCATTGAGCGTTCCCATGCGAGAGGGACACCGCGGAACGTGTTATGCTTTGCTGCGTCCATCGAATCGATGCTGATGCCTACGCCATGAGCTCCAGCTGCCTTGATTTTTTCCGCGTTGGTTTTGTTGATGAGTGTTCCGTTGGTGCCCAGCACTACCATGAACTTTTTTTCAGCAGCGTGGCGGATGAGGTCATAGATGTCCGGGCGTAACAAGGGTTCGCCTCCCGTGAGGATGAGGAAGGCATTGGGATTGACCTCGGCAATCTGGTCTATTACTCTCCGACATTCGTCCGTGCTCAATTCATCTGTGCGGAATCCGCCCCGGAAGTTTGCGTCCAGATAGCAGTGATCGCAATTGAGATTGCACCTTTTCGTTAGATTCCAAGAGATGGAGTAGGCACGGAAGTCCATCTTCTCCGGGTTGATTTTCAATTCGCTCGAATTCGAGTCCATGATAGAGTGAGGTCTGCGGTTTTA
>JASLPY010000254.1 GCA_030744755.1 Kiritimatiellia bacterium
ATGTAAGCAACATTGATCCATAATTTAGCCGATAAAAATAAAATAAATTTAAGTTTTATGAAATATTAAATCCATGAATTATTAATAAATACGAATCATATTAGTTATCAAATCATTCATAAATTATTATTTTAAAAATAGAGATTTATGCATTGACAGATCCTTGTTTCAGGGATAACTATAAATAGTTGTTCATCAAAAAAGATGAACCTTAGGATTTAACTGAACAACCTGAAACTAATGCATTATTTTTGATACTGTTGCGGGATAAATGTTTAGCCGATGGTGTTAAATCTTTCATTTTCAATGATCATCGCTTTTGGAGGTTTTTATGCTCGGAGGATATGCAAACAAGATAGGATTTGTCAATTTAAGTGCAGGCAGCGTGGAATTAAAGGACTCACCGGAGGATTGGAAGCTCAAGTATGTCGGCGGTCGTGGAATGGGCGTCAAGTATGTTTTTGAGAATGGTCCCGGGGTGGACCCGCTTTCCCCGGAAAATATCCTGTGTTTCATGAACGGCCCGTTGACCGGTTCAGAAGCAAACATGAGCGGCCGCATGGCAATTGTCACCAAGTCGCCTTTGACCGGAACCGTCACCGACAGCCATCACGGAGGCTGGAGTGCCGCAAGACTACGCTGGGCCGGGTTTGACGGCCTGATTTTCAGCGGCAAGTCCGAGAAACTGCAGGTTCGTCCATGCCTATGTCACCCAGGACAAGGTGGAATTGCTCGATGCTTCCGAACTCTGGGGCAAAGGGGTGCATGAGACGGTCAAGTTTTTTCAGGACCAGTATGGAGACAAGGAACTCTCTGTGATTGCCATCGGCCAGGCTGGGGAAAAGCTTTCCCGATTCGCCAACTGGGTCAACGAAAATGACCGGGCCAGTGGACGCGGGGGAACCGGCTGTGTGGGCGGCAGCAAAAACCTGAAGGCGATCGTCATCAACGCGAAAAAAGATATTGTCCGCACCGCAGACCGAGAGAAGTGGAAGGAAGCACAGAAACGTGCCCTTTCCACCATCATGGCCGAAGAGAACATCACCAGCCCACGCAAGGGTGGGTTGTCGGTTTATGGAACCAACGTGCTGATGAACATCACCAACAGCATCGGTGCCCTGCCCACCAAAAACAGCCAGAAAACTGCCTTCGGAGATGGTGCGGAACCTACCAGCGGGGAATACGTTAAGGAAAATGTTCTCGTCAATGATCCCACCTGTCACGCCTGCCCGACAGCCTGCAAGAAGGAAGTGGAGATCAAGGAAGGCCCCTGGAAGGGACTGCGCATGGAATCGCTGGAGTATGAATCCTCCTGGGCATTTGGAGCCAACTGCGGAAACAGTGATGTCAACGCCATCGCCAAACTGATCGACCAGTGCAACGATTATGGGTTCGACACCATCGAAATGGGTAATGTCGTCTCGGTCTACCAGGAAGCCTGTCAGAAAGGTTACGCCAATGGCGGGAGCCTGGAATGGGGTGACGGAGAAGGAATGGTGGCCTTGGTGGACCAGATCGCCCAGCGCGAAGGAGTCGGGGACCAACTTGCCGAAGGTGCAGCCAGTGCTGCCGAATCCTTCGGTCACGGGGAAATCGCGATGTCGGTCAAAGGCCAGGCCATCCCGGCTTATGACCCGCGTGGTCTCAAAGGCATGGGCATCGGCTATGCCACCTCCAACCGCGGTGCCTGTCACCTGCGTGCTTATACCCCTGCAGCGGAACTCGGGGTGATGCCCTTCGGTTCCCTCAAGGTCGACCCCCTCGAATGGAAAGGCAAGGGAGAACTGACCATGATCTTCCAGAACGTCCATGCCTTTTCCGACAGCATGAACATCTGTAAATTCAGCGCGTTTGCAGAAGGTGCGGATGAATACGCCCAGCAGTATGCCGCCATGGTCGGCATCCCCTTCAGTGCCGAAGATGTGCTCAAGACCGGGGAAAGGATTTATAACCTGGAAAGGCACTACAACAACCTTGCCGGACACGCCGAAGGCAGCGACACACTTCCGGATCGTTTTACCAGCGAACCCTCCGACCAGAGCGGTTCCGAGGGTCAGGTTTGTGAACTCAACGAAATGCTTGCCGAGTATTACGAAAAGCGTGGCTGGGTCAACGGGGTCGTGCCA
>JASLPY010000255.1:0-230 GCA_030744755.1 Kiritimatiellia bacterium
AAAAAGCGGGATGCTTTTCGATTGGATTTGGAATCGAGTCTGGCGATCGCGAAATATCGAAATCGATGAAAAAAGGCCTGAATTTTCAAAAGGCCAAGGACGTCATGAATATCTGCCGCAAACTTGGCATTGAAACGAGGGCGTTTTTTATTCTTGGCATGATCGGTGAGACGCTCAAGTGTACCGCACCCAGTTTTCTAGACACAACTTTGTCATGCTGCGTCACTGAC
>JASLPY010000255.1:240-2116 GCA_030744755.1 Kiritimatiellia bacterium
TTGAACACTTGATTAACTCAATTCAGTGTCCAGGAAAACTGGGTCCGACATAAGTCTGCTCTTTCTCATACTGTCCATGATAACCCCTAAATGGTGTTATCTGGGCCTGTACCGCACCCAGTTTTCTAGACACAACTTTGTCATGCTGCGTCACTGACAGTCAACGCCGCATACCATTTCTCCCTGGCCTGATTTGGGCTCAGGAAGCCGTTCTTTTCGACCAGCCATTGGTCATTGTATAGCTTGACGAACTGTCGGACTGCTTCGCGAAGTTCGTCAATATTTTGATAGACGCGACCATGAACGACCTGTTCCTTGAGCGTCCGGTTGAACCGCTCCACAACGCCGTTTCCCTGGGGCTCAGCGACGAAGGAATAGGACGGATGGATGCCCCAGAACTTAATCTGGCCAGTGAAGTGATCCGACAGGTACTGGGTGCCATGATCCATCCTCAGAGATAGCCCGCGTGCCGTGTCGGGGACGGTCGATCCATAGAGTTTCGTCAGAGCCATCTTAATTGGCTCAAGGGCGGCGAAGCGGTTCCCTATTTTGCACACATGCCATCCAACACATTCTGCATTCCAGTGATCGACCGCCGGGAATATCCAACCCCAGCCTTCGTCAACGGTGAATACCCGGACACCATCGGTCCCCCACATGATATTGGGGGCGTCCGTGATGATGGTGCCATCGTGTGTGCGGGCGTCACGACGTCGTGCACGGTGCGGAGACAGCAGATTATTATCCCGCATCAAAATCCGGACGCGAGTTCTTGATACACGTATGTCCTGTTGCACCCGCAGCCGGGCCCAGACTTTACGGTACCCTTCGCCTTCAAAAGGAGAATCTTCCAGATCAGCACGGATGGCCGCCAGGAGGTCTTCGTCAGATATGTTGGGCTTCGGGCCACGGCGTTTTGCCGCTGCCTTGGCGGGCGCGACCGTCATGCGCTGTTGCGCATAGAATGATGACCGAGACACACCCCAGACAGTGCAAACCCGTTCTACACCGTAGATTTGAGCAGTACCGGGGGAGGTTGTCCGGCTCATCAGTGCGACCTCCTGCGGGCCAAAGGGGCATTTTTCTCCATTTTGACCTCCAGCAATTCAACCTGCATGGTCAGTTCCCCGATCCGTTTCATGGCTGTGTCCAGTTCCGTCTGTAACGGGTCACCTTTTCGCACCTTCAAAGCCGTCTCGATCCCTGACATCGCCTTTTCCCGCCAGGCCTCAAGGCGATACATCTCAACACCCAGTTCCCGCGAGAGAAGTTCAACAGACTCGCCTCGAACAAGACGAAGAACGGCCTCTTGCTTGCGCCGAACAGTCCAGCGTTGTCCGCGTTCCAACGAACCAACATGCGGAGTCTGACCTGGGGAAAACGTGGACGAGCCATGCTCGACCTCGTTTACCACAGGTCCATCAACAGGATTTTCTTTATCAATAATTTCAGTCATAAGGGTAGCCTCCTTGAACACTTGATTAACTCAATTCAGTGTCCAGGAAAACTGGGTCCGACATACGTTTAGCTATTCTCGGTTAAAAAAAATAAATGGTCAAACAATTTTACCGCTTTACAAAATTGGTAAAAAGATTTATCCACTAATTGCTTAGTAAGGAGCGCCTCAAGGAAATGCTATAATTATACAGTAAAAACTAAGGAGTTATAGTTTTTTGTGGGGATATAATTGGTTATTTAATTTCCAATCGTTCCTTATGTGTACACAAAAGGGAGTTTATTTCATGCGTGCTTTAGCAATCTTAACCGCTACAACCGCTATGATTGGCTTAGCAGCAACCCCGTCGCTCGCGGCGGAAAAGAAAGTCCTACTCAAGGTTCCTGTTTGGTTTCCAACTTCTTTACCTGCACTTGGTAC
>JASLPY010000256.1 GCA_030744755.1 Kiritimatiellia bacterium
ATACGCTTGCCGCCTTGTATGGTTTGATCAATACATTGTTCACAATTCATATTTTACGGAATCGCTGCTGTTATGATGCCAAATCTGGATTTTTGGTCGAAACGCAAGGTCTTGCTGACGGGGCATACCGGATTCAAAGGCGCCTGGATGGCCTGCTGGCTGGCCCGGTTGGGGGCACGAACCACCGGATTGGCGCTGGCCCCGGATACCGACCCCAACCTTCATGACCTGTTGAACATAGATAAAGAGATGGCGACTCACCTGGCCGATCTCAACGACGCTGAAGAAATCCGGGACATCGTCCATGCCGAACGCCCCGAGATCGTCATCCACATGGCGGCCCAGGCTTTGCTGCCACGATCCTATCGTGAACCGGCCCTCACTTGGCGCACCAATGTCATGGGAACCATCAACCTGCTCGATGCCCTGCGGGATTGCGAAGGCGTTGAGGCCGTCCTTGTGGTCACCAGCGACAAGGTTTACGAAAACCCGGAGAGAAGCCGGGCTTTTTCTGAAAGCGACAGGTTGGGGGGGGATGATCCCTATTCCTCGTCAAAAGCCGCCACCGAAATTGCTGCCGCGGCATGGCGCCAGAGTTTTTTTCCCGAGAGACCAAAACTGGCGACAGCCAGGGCGGGCAATGTGATCGGTGGTGGCGACTGGGCCGACGACCGCCTTGTTCCCGACCTTATTCGCGCCGTGAAGGAAAACAGCGCCTTGGAGCTCAGGGATCCTTCCTCCGTGCGCCCCTGGCAGCATGTACTGGACGTGCTTGCAGGCTATTTCAGCTATCTGGAAGGACTCGCGACGAATAAAGACCTCCCTCCCAGCCTGAACTTTGGGCCGTCAGGAAAGGTGGTTGTCACCGTCGAGGAAGTTGTGGAAAGACTTCTGTCTCTCATGGATGCGTCCATCCCCCGTAAACACACCCCCTCACATGTCATTGGAGAAAAAAACGAGCTCATTCTGGACAGCGCCCTGGCCAAAGAGGCTCTTGGCTGGGAATCGCGTCTCGATATGGACGAGACTCTGGAATGGACTGCCGAATGGTACGGAGCCTGGCTGGCGGGGGAAAACCCACGAGATGTCACCGAAAGGCAAATAGACCACTACGAATCATTGTCCTCGTAGACGAAGGAGCTGTCGAAATCTTCGAGGCGGGGAAACCCTCCATCACGATCAGAAATAACCGGGTCGCCACCGGGCCAGGAAATACCTGCGGAATCCCAGGCAATTCCCGCATCAGCCTCCGGCGAATGCTGAGTCGTGGCCATATACATCATGGTGGCCGGCCCTTCTTCCACATAAAACCCGTGCGCAAGTCCACGGGGAATATAGAGCAGATTCCCCTGTTCCCCCGACAGCGCGAACGTCACATGCCGGCCGTATGTGGGGGAACCCAGCCGCAGGTCAAGCACGGCATCAAAGACACCCCCGGCAAGACATGTGACAAGCTTGGCGTGATCGTGCGGCGGATTCTGAAAATGCAGCCCACGTAGGACGCGCTCGTGGGATAAAGAAGAATAGGCCTCGGCGAATCCCGTTTCCAGGCCATGACCGGCAAAGAAATCCGCGTGAAAAATTTTTACCAGACGCCCTCGGCTGTCCTCGAACAATTGCGGGCGAAGTTCGAAAAGGCCCGGAAGCTCCGTATCAACAACATCAAACATAGGGCGTTTCCATATAAACGGCGTCAGGGGACCAGATGGCGGACCATGCCGACAAAGGTTTCAATCATGTATGAAAGCTGTTCCCGTCCCAAACCCGGCCAAACTCCAATCCAAAAGCTTCTTTCCATAGCTTTATCCGTTTCCGACAGCTCCCCAACAACGCGATAGTTCACATTTTCAAAAGCCGGTTGCCTAATCAGGTTGCCGGCGAAAAGAAGGCGCGTGCCGATCTTTCTTTCCTCAAGATAGGAGATCACATCTGTTCGACGCAAAGGTGACGTATCGCGTATGGCCAGAGGAAACCCAAACCAGCTTGGTTCCGAGTGTTCCGTTGCCCCGGCAAGACGAAAATGCTCCTCCAGGCCCTCCTTTTTGAAAGCTTTCTTGAGGGTGTCGAAATTCGCACGTCGCTGGTGGACGAAACGATCCAGTTT
>JASLPY010000257.1 GCA_030744755.1 Kiritimatiellia bacterium
ATATTATTGACACCCCGGGCCACGTTGATTTCACCATTGAAGTCGAACGTTCTCTACGCGTACTGGATGCCGCTGTGGCCGTGTTTTGTGGTGTTGGTGGTGTCGAGCCACAGTCCGAGACCGTTTGGCGCCAGGCCGATAAATACAATGTCCCGAGGATCGCGTTTATTAACAAGATGGACCGTACCGGCGCGGATTTTTTTCGTGTTGTCGAGCAAATTCGTGACCGCCTGGGATCGAATGCTCTACCTCTGCAGGTTCCTATCGGTGCGGAAGATGGATTCGAAGGGGTGATCGACCTGATTACTATGAAGGCGATCTATTGGGACATGGATACGATGGGCACTAAGTTCGAGGAACGCGACATTCCCACCGATTACATACCAAGGTGTGTCGATTTGCGGGAAAACCTGGTGGAGTGTGCGGCCGAGGCTAATGAGACTTTGATGGAAACCTATCTGGAGAATGGTGACCTGTCGGTGCCCGAAATCAGATCCGGATTGCGTACCAGAACCATTGCCAATGAACTGGTCCCGGTGACCTGTGGGTCGGCTTTCAAGAACAAAGGTGTTCAGACTCTGCTGGATGCGGTCCTAGACTACCTGCCTAACCCGACCGAGATACCGGCAATTCTGGGCCTTCTGGAAGACGGTGAAACCGAGGCAGAGCGCGCCTCAAGTGACGATGAGCCTTTTGCAGCGCTTGGCTTTAAGATCATGACCGACCCTTACGTAGGACAGCTGGTGTTTTTCCGGGTGTATTCCGGCGTTCTAAAGACCGGCGACACTGTCTACAACCCGCTCAAAGACAAGAAGGAACGGATCGGGCGAATCTTGCAGATGCATGCGAATTCGCGTGATGAGATCAAGGAGGTATGTGCCGGCGACATTGCAGCGGCAGTAGGACTCAGGAACGTCACCACCGGCGATACGCTATGCCAACCAGACAGTCCGATCACGCTGGAACGCATGGAGTTTCCCGATCCGGTGATCTCCCAGGCAGTTGAACCCAAGACCAAGAACGACCAAGAGAAGCTGGGTGTGGCACTGGCAAAACTGGCGCAAGAAGATCCTTCTTTTCGCGTTCACAGTGATGAGGAATCCGGCCAAACGATCATCTCCGGCATGGGTGAGTTGCACCTGGAAATCATCATTGACCGGCTACGGCGTGAGTTCAGCGTGGATGCAAACATTGGCAAGCCGCAGGTCGCATACCGGGAAACACTCAACCGTTCCGTTGAGCAGGAAACCAAGTATGCCAAGCAGACTGGTGGTCGCGGTCAATATGCTCATGTCTATCTCCGGCTGGAGCCCCAGGAGCGTGGTGACGGCTTTGAGTTCGTAGATGCCATCAAAGGTGGCGCAGTACCGCGCGAATACATCCCAGCTGTTCAGAAAGGCGTTGTTGATGCAATGGGGTCAGGCGTGGTGGCTGGTTATCCTGTGATCGACGTTAAAGTCACTTTGTACGATGGCTCGTATCACGACGTGGATTCCTCGGAACATGCTTTCAAAGCAGCAGCCATTCAGAGTTTCCGGGAAGCCTCTATCAAGGCCGCCCCTATGTTGCTGGAGCCGATGATGCGGGTTGAGGTGGTGACGCCGGAACAGTACATGGGCAGTGTCACGGGGGACCTGAATTCCCGGCGCGGGATTATCTCGGAGATGGACGAACTGCCCGGGGGAAAGGTCGTTCGGGCTGACGTACCGCTTTCGGAAATGTTCGGCTATGCGACATCCTTGAGATCGGCAAGTCAGGGAAGGGCAACTTATTCCATGGAGTTCAGCCGGTATCTGCCGGCCCCAGTAAGTGTTACAGAAGTCATGATGAAGAAAGCCAGTTAACCACTGAAACTGAAGAGGTAAGTGAGAGTGGCGAAAGAGAAATTTGAGCGAAGCAAGCCGCACGTGAATGTCGGTACGATTGGTCACGTTGATCACGGCAAGACGACGTTGACGGCGGCGATGACGCGTGTATTGAGTGCCAAGTATGGTGGTGAGGTTAAGGCATTCGATGATATTGACAATGCGCCCGTAGAGCGGGAGCGGGGGATTACGATTGCGACGGCGCACGTGGAATATGAGACGGAGGCC
>JASLPY010000258.1 GCA_030744755.1 Kiritimatiellia bacterium
CTGCATTTTGAGCCAGACAACCCGAGACACAGAGTTTCCAGGAGTCATTGAACGTGATACGATACAGTCGAAGCTGTAAGCTCAACCATGACAATGCGTACGAATACTTGCGGTCGCGGCCGGGCAAGGTCGCGTTGTCTAGCGGGTGGAAATCCCGCTCCGGTAAGGTTGGCCCCCGCCGGGTAGCAAGTCCTTGGAGGGAGGGGAGTAATCCCCGACTTTATGCGTAGGACAGCAAGCATGTAGGCCGTAAGCCGTTAAGCGCGGACTTGTAGTCCGCAGGGTTGAAGGGACTGAGCCCCGAAAGTTCAAGATGGGACCGGACGACGTCTTCGCAATTGCGGAAGTCAACACGGGCGGCGCTGTATTGGCCTGGCTTCGCTCGCGCCCCGGGGTCTGAGACCATGGCATGCATGACATGGAGACAACGTGGCAACCCGGGAGACCCTATGGGTGCTTCCACGGATGGGAGAGGGCGCCAACAATCGTAAGAGAGAGGCGGCGCCACATCGCGCATAGGGAGTCGGATCATCTCGTAGTACCAACGATGGCGGGCAATGCCGCCGGAGGAAAGGAGATGACACATGGTCGAGCGATGTGAAGAAACATCGGCCGCGCCCAGTCGCGGAGAACCGGTGGCAACGAAACTGCATCGCATAGCGCGCAAGGCTCGCAACGAGCCGGAATTTAAGTTCACCAGTTTGTTTCATCTGATGGACGTGGAGTTGTTGCGGGGATGCTTCGCGCGGCTGCGAGGAGACGCGGCGGCGGGCATCGACAGGAAGACGAAGGCGGACTATTCCGGGCATCTGGAGGAGAATCTGGCCAAATTGGTTCGGCGTCTCCAACGGATGGGATATAGGCCGCAACCGGTTCGGCGGGTATACATACCCAAGCCGGGAAGTGACAAGCGGAGGCCGTTGGGCATACCCGCACTTGAGGACAAGCTGGTTCAGGCTGGGATGACTCGCATACTGGAGCCAATCTATGAACAAGATTTCATAGCGGACTCCTACGGGTTCCGGCCGGAGCGCAGCTGCCATGATGCGCTGCGCGCGTTAAGCGAAACGGTGGAATCGGGTAGAATAGAGTGGATCGTGGAGGCGGACATCAAAGGATTCTTTGACAACGTCGATCACGACTGGCTCATGATTTTCCTGGAACACCGCATCGGCGACAAGCGCATCTGCCGCATGGTGAAACGGTTTCTCAAGTCGGGCGTGCTCGAAGAAGGTAAGCTGTACGTGAGCGAAGAGGGCGTGCCGCAAGGCGGCAGTATCTCGCCCATCCTCAGTAACATCTACCTTCACTACGTTCTGGACCTATGGTTTACGAAAGGGTTCCGCAAAGTGTGCGCAGGACCGGCGCGGCTCATCCGCTACGCCGATGATTTCGTGGCGTGTTTCGCCACGCAGGCGGACGCGGAACGGTTCCGCCGGGAACTGAGCACACGGTTGGCCAATTTCGGTCTTGAAGTGGAACCCACGAAGACCAAGGTCCTGGCGTTTGGGCCTAACGCGGCAACGCGTGCCAAGCAGGAAGGGAAGAAGAAACCAGAGACGTTTGATTTTCTGGGCTTTACCCACTACTGCAGCCGCACGCGCAACGGGAAACGATATCGCATGAAGCGAGAGACCGCGCGTAAGAAATTCCGCGCCAAACTCGCGGCCTTCAAGCAATGGCTGAAGGAAAACAGGACGAAGATGACCACGCGGGAACTATGGCTAAAGGTCTGCACCAAATTGCGCGGCCACTATGGTTACTACGCGGTCACGGACAACTCTCTGGGCATAGGTCGATTCTACCACGAGGCGAAAAAGCTGCTACATAAGTGGCTCAACCGCCGAAGTCAAAGGAAAGGCATGACCTGGGGGAAATTCATCCTGATGGAAAAGCGATTCCCACTGCCGCGGCCACGCATTCGCGTGAGCATGTTTGCGCGGCCCAAGCCGCCGGTACAAGTCGACTTGTTATGATTGCGTGTGAACGGCAATGTGAGGAGCCGTGTGCGTAAATAGCGCAAGCACGGTTCTGAGAGGGGCGGGCGGGACAACCCAGTATGGACGAAATAGCGTGGCACCGCCGGGAAA
>JASLPY010000259.1 GCA_030744755.1 Kiritimatiellia bacterium
GAGTGGAGATCTCTTTCACTTCCTCGGCGCCAACGGAACATGGGAACGCTTCACGCTAACCGATGACGGCCGTCCAATACTGCACGTGGATGGATGGTCATTCCCGTCCCAGTACGTTCACGAAAGCCCGGTAGGCAGTTACCTGCTCTCCGAAGATACAGGTGTTCCCACGCTTGGTATGCTTCACGCCGACCTGGACGCTTCCGGCAGCCGATACGCTCCCGTAACGGAGGCGGAACTGGGTCGATGTCCCGTATCGGCCTGGCTGCTCGGACACGTGCACACGGCTTTGGTGAAATCCGAACCGGGTTCGCCCGCGATTCTGTATCCCGGCTCACCGCAGGCCCTGAGCCGCCGCGAGGGGGGCGTGCATGGTGCATGCCTGATTGGGCTGGATGGGCAAGGCAAGGTGACGCACAGGCAAGTTCCCATGGCTTCGCTGCAATATGACGATGTCGAGATCGACTTAGAGGGAGTGGCTTCCGAAGATGGATTTGAGTCCAGGCTCATTCAGACCATTCAGGAACACCTGGAGAAGGCCGGCAACGAGGCACCGAGTCTCCGTCACGTCGTATGTACTGTTGTTCTGACGGGGCGCACATCTCTTCATCGGGAACTGAGATCGCTGGTAGAGGAGATGAAGGATGATCTGGCAATACCCGCGGGTGATATTACCGCTACGGTAGAGAAGGTAACCGTAGCGACCAGCCCTGACAGGGATCTTGAAGCCATTGCTAACAGCGGCGGCAACGATCCGGCAACATTCCTCGCAGGGCTTCTCATTTCGCTGGACAAGGAAGACCCCGGCGATGAATGCAGCCGGCTTGCGGAGGAAGCGATACGGACTATTGCCGACGTGGACCGTTCTGCCATCTACCTTGAGTTGGACAGATCCAGTAAAGCGGCTTCTGGTGACCGTTCGGAGCTCGCCGCGAGTTTACTGAAGGAAGAAGGAATGTGTCTTCTCGATACACTTCTATCCCAGGCAGAGGATGCGCAATGAGCGATGATGCCGTAGTCTTCGAACGAATCGGCGTCAGGCGCATGCCGGGATTCAGGCAGGCGGGAGCAGGCTTTGCCATAGAAGGACTGGCGTCCGGCATGAACATCATCCATGGCCCCAACGGCTCCGGGAAGACAACCACGGCCCGGGCGCTAGGCCTTCTCATGTGGCCGGCGTTAACCAGGGAAGGCGCTGTTTCTGTTGAAGGCCAGTATCGTCATTCTGGCGTGCTCTGGTCTGTGGACGCCGATTCCGGGCGCGTCGCAAGTGAGCGCAATGGCGAGAGGTCAGACCCGCAGAACTTTCCGCCAGTCGAATTCCGGGACTGCTACAGCCTGGCCCTTCACGAACTTATCCAGGCCGATAACGCCACGTTTGCCGAAGCGATCGTGCGCGAATCGGTAGGTGGGTACAGCATTGCGGAGGCGAAGAAAAAGCTCGGATACGCAGCAGGCGCGTCCCGGCTTCTTAAAGAGTCCAAGGAACTGAAGCTCAAGAAGCAGGAGTTAAAAGACGCCCAGGCGAACCAAGAGCAGCTTGACCGCGAGGAGTCGGACCTTGCCGGTAAAGACAAAGAACGCGGCCTGGCTCGTGTCGCGGCAGCCAGGGCCGAGATGCTCAAGCTGGCCATTGCCAGGTTGGAGGCTGCGGAGAGGGCGCGAATGCTAGAGGCAGAGCAGAGCCAGTTTCCCGGTGTTATGAAGAGGCTTACCGGGCAGGAAATTGACATTCTGAAGGCGCTTGACAGCGAGGTGGCTGGTCTTGAATCCCAGATCGAATCCCTGGCTCGTAAGCTTGACGCCGATGAAGCGCGTGCAAAGGATTCCGATCTGCCCGAAGGCGGCGTTCCAGACGAGGTCATGGGAAAGGTACAGGACCTGGTTCAACGACTCAAAACGCTGTCGGACCGAACAGCATCTGCAGAACAGAATGCCGCACGTGCGAAATCAGCCGGGAGCGCGGAACGGGAAGCGCTGGGTGGAAAGGTCGACGAGGAGAAACTGTCTTCGATCGACCTTGAGAGCATCGGGAACCTGCAGGAGTTTGCGGAAGAGGCGGAGAGAGTTCGCGGAGAACG
>JASLPY010000025.1 GCA_030744755.1 Kiritimatiellia bacterium
TGAGCACCATAAGTCGGATCACACGTCGGATCGACATCAATGATAATCCGTCTGAGCTTCTTGCCCCGACGTCGTTTGGCTTGCTCGGAGATGACGGTCTCGGCAACCACATGGCCCATTTGGAGCAACTGGGGAGCCCTCACGCTGTTCTCGAACCGACTGATCGTCGGCTGAGAAGCCAGAGCATCGCCATTTACCGGATCGCGATCACACGCCAGCTTCATCATTGGATCTTCACGCAACTTGGCTGCATCATTGCCGTCTGGATATCCTGCCGCGATACCTATTACCCGCTGGCGAAGCTGTTCGAGCTGTTCATGGTCAATCTTTCCAGATTGCCGCTTATCATGAAAACAACCGCTGAGAGCTTCGCTCAGACCAAGCTGTCGATCACGCGCCGAGAGCAAAATCGTGCCGCCGTTGGAGCTCAAATGTTCCCGGGAAAACGACACATGAACCGGCTTCGAAAACAACTCTGGAAAAAGTACGGACTGTCGAGTAGTATCATCCATGGGAAAGCCTCCATGTTGTTGTCGCAACGTTCTGCAGCCTAACAGGATGCAGAGGGCTTTCCCATTTCTTTATCGGCTCATTTAAAGAGAATCATGAATAATCCGCGCTAGGCATTAGGCGTTAGGTGAGATTTCTAGCAACTAACGCCTAGCGCCTAACGCCTAAATCCTGGGGGAGAACATCCGATTTGCTGCAAGTAGTTGATGAAACGTTGATTAGCTCCACAACTGGGGCGGATGCCTTGAGAGAACGAAAGGCACACAGCGAATGCTTCGAATGATTGACACAACAAGGATTATTCTGCTTTTCACGGCGTTACTCTCCTCTGCCTCCCGCGCAGCGCCTTTGTTCAGCGAAGATTTTGACGCCGAAGTCAAGATTCACGGGCAGCACAAGCAGGCGCAGAGCGGGCTTCCGATCACGGTCGGCGACGGTGTGATGCCGGGTTGGACGCGGCGCGGCGAAGGGATGCCTTCTCACTTCGTGGAGCATCTGCCGGGCGACCGGGCCTTGATGGTGGTTGCCAAGACGGCGGGGCAGAACGTCTTTACCCTGAGCAAGGGGTTCGCGGCCAACGCCAAGGGGCATGCCTACTTTGTCACGTTAGACACGAGTCCCGCAGTCTACCAGGGCCTTTCCCAGACGACAGCCGCCGGGGATGAGCTGGCCATAGAGTTGCTGCGCTCCGACAACACTGTGCTGGCTAAACATGCAGTCAGGCCCGGCAAGTGGGAAGGGAACACGGTATTCACTTCTCACACCTTCTCGTACACCGGAGATGGATCCGGTCCGCTTCGCCTGCGCATCTCGCCGGTCTTCACTTCGGGTACCCGCTTCTATGGGGCAATCGACAAGTTGCAGGTGTTCAGATCGAAGGCCGAGGCGGAAAGCGCTGTTCAGAAACGTGTGGGAGAAGCAAAGCAGGCCCGTGAAGCCTTTCTGAAGGAGAGAAGAAAGAGGGCACTCCTGCTCGAGCAGAGCACCTCTCTGGAGAAAGACTGGCTGCTACAGGCGGGAGATAAGCCGACGCTGCAACTGACCCGGCAGGAGATTGGCTGGGCACGCGACCTTGCGGCGAGATTGTCCCGAGAAACCCCAAAACCCGATCTCAGCGCCGAACTGAGACAACTGGAAGAACTCGAGACAAAGAGCAAGACGTCCGAGGCAGACGCACTGGAGCTATACCTGGCTGTTCGGCGCGTCAAGCGCGCGATCATGTTCAAGAACCCGGCGATAGACTTCTCGAAGGTGCTGCTGGTAGACAATCCTTACCCCGGACACAGGCACGAGTCGGGACACCGTCACGGTTACCGGGCGGGTGGCGGGAGAGGGAGACTGCTGGTGTTGGAGGGCCTCACACCCGACAGCCCCGTCCGCTCTCTTGTCCCCGAAGAAAAATCGGGATTCCTGTGGCGTCCGGACCTGTCGTTCGACGCGAAGAAGATTGTCTTCTGCCTGATGCCTTCGGGTGAGAAATCGTTTCACCTGTACGAAGTCAATACGGACCCTTCGACCGATTCGACAAGCTCACAGCAGGCAGGCTCAGGGCAGGCGGGTACCGGCTTCAAGCAGCTGACGTTCGGCGATTATGACGACCTGGACCCGATCTACCTGCCCTCAGGCAAGCTGTTGTTCAACACCACACGAGCCAATACCTACGTTCGATGCGGCCCCTCCCATCACTCGCCCGTCCTGGCCCGGTGCGATTCGGACGGAAAGAACATATACGTGATCTCCCGCAACAACGAGCCGGATTATTTGCCCGTGCTCCTCCCTGACGGCCGGATCATCTACACCCGGTGGGAGTATACGGACAAGGAGCAAAAGCGGGTGCAATCACTCTGGACCATGAACC
The DNA here is from genome assembly GCA_030744755.1 of Kiritimatiellia bacterium. Lineage (GTDB taxonomy): Bacteria > Verrucomicrobiota > Kiritimatiellia > UBA8416 > JADHWI01 > JASLPY01. Next base: position 2,369 of record JASLPY010000025.1, read on the forward strand.
AGGACGGCACTGGCGTTAACGCATACTGGGGCAATCAGAGCGTCTGGCCGGACATGCTGGTGGAGCCACGGCCGATCCCCGGCACGCGCAAGATCATGTTCACCGGCGTGGGGCACCACCAGTGGTTCAACGGCTCGATCGGCATCATCGATACGGCCAAGGGAATGAACTACCCGGACGGCATCAGCAAAGTGACCCCGGACATCCCCTGGCCGGAGGTGGGCAACGGACCCGCTGAGAAGGCGGAAACACAAGCGTACCGTCCCGGCCCGTACAAGGCATACAAAACGCCTTACCCCATCAGCGAAGAGGATTTCCTGGTATCCATGCTGCACCCTAAGACAAAGAAGTTCAGCTTGTACCTGATGGACATGTACGGCAACCGCGAACTCATATACACCGGCAAGGACAATGTCTGGCACGCCGTACCTTTAAAACCGCGCCAGAAGCCACCGCTGATTCCCGACCGAATCGAATGGCCGCCGATCGGCCCCGACCAGCCGCCGCTCAGGGATGGGATCATGTACAGCGCCGATGTGTTCGAGGGAGCGCCGCTACTGCCAAGGGACAAGGTCAAGTACCTACGGGTCCTTGAAATCGATGCCAAGACTTACACGCCATGGAAGAAGACATACCAGCATTCCGGACCTTCCATATCCATCACCCAGGCCGACGGCGTGAAGCGGATACTGGGAACGACGCCCGTTGAATCAGACGGCTCAGTCTGCTTCGAAGTCCCGCCCGGCAGGGCGCTGCATTTTCAACTTCTCGACAAGGACTTCCGCTGCATTCAGACCATGCGTTCTTTCACCGGCGTGATGCCGGGCGAAACCCGCGGCTGTGTCGGTTGTCACGAAGGCCGCAGCTCTACGCCGGTCAACACCGATGGCGGCATGGCTATGCGCCGCGGTCCACTCGCTCTGACGCCACCACCATGGGGTGCTGAGGTGAGCATCAGCTACGAACGTTTTGTCCAGCCGGTCCTGGATAAATACTGCGGCGAATGCCACCAGGGCGACGGTAAGGCCCGCAAGAAACTGGACCTGACTTTCCGCGACTCCGACATGAAGGATCCTGTCATCCGCAACCTGCCGCCGCAGTTCAAGGAACCATACGTTACGCTGGTCGGCGGCGGAAACAATTGGTATCACCCGGTGGACAAGAAGTTGCTCAACAAGCATGGTCTTCCGGCCTCTATTTCCGGTGTCCTGATTGTAGAGGGCTACAGCGAGCGCACCGCCGAGGCGCTGGCCACTCTGAAGCCGATGACACACATGTCCTCCGCCAGTGTGCTGATCAGCAGGGCCACGGACGAGAAACACATCAAAGCGAAGATGGATCCGGACAGCCTTCGGCGCCTGATCGGCTGGGTGGATGCCAATGGCCCTTACCTGGGTGAGGAAGAGATCCGCCACATGCCGGATCCAACTCCTGAAACCCGGTGGGCCAAACCCGTGCCCGTCGTGCAGCCGCGGCTGAGAACCGCACCGCGAATCAACCGCTTCAATATCCGCCAGGATGGTGATTCGAGCAAAGTTGGTCTTGATGTATCTTCCTGTTCCACCTCAAGCGCGGGGCATCCCTTTGTCATATGTGATATCCACAGACAAGAGATTCTGAAAGTGAATGCTTCCGGTAAGGTCACCTGGAGATATCCTGCTCCCCGCGCACATGACTTATGGGCACTCAAGGGCGGCAATATCCTCTTTTCTGGACCGGTCACGGGCGTGGTGGAGGTGACCCCCGACAAGAGAGAGGTGTGGAATTTCCGCGCGCCCAAAGGGGAGCACGTTTACGCCTGCCAGCCGTTACCAGGCGGCGATGTTATGGTGGGGATTGAGGGTAAACCGTCGCGCATTATCGAAGTGGGACGCGGTGGCGAGATCAAGAAGACAATAACTCTCCAGACAAAAGGGTCAATCCGGCTGAGCCGCAAGACCCATACCGGCACCTATCTCATTGCCGAACGTCACGGGGAATCCATCCATGAATACGATAGCACGGGCAAGATGATCCGCAGGATTGCCTCCAAAGGGAAGGTCTTCATGGCCGCTCGTCTCAAAAACGGAAACACGTTGATTGGTACCGGGACCGGCCATGAGCTGGTTGAAGTCGACCCGAACGACAAGATCGTCTGGCAAGTCAAAGAGAACGATCTGCCCGGCATCCCCATTCGCGACGCGGCCGGCTTCCAGCGCCTGCCGAACGGCAACACGGTCCTCTGTAACTGGGGAGGGCACGGACATGTGGGCAAACAGACCCAGATCATCGAAATCACCCCGAAAAAGGAGGTCGTCTGGAAGGTTTTCAGGAACGAGACTTTCTCTACCCCGCTCCATGTCCAGCTGCTGGACATCCCTGGCGATCCCGCCAAGGGTGAACTGGTTCGCTGAGTCAACGCGGAGAGACCCAAAAGGAATAACATCGATGAAGGTTATGACCGTTGCCGTTATCGGAATGCTAATTGTGCCGTTCATGGGGATGGCGGCGGAAACGACTCAGCCGCGCCCCAATATCATCCTCTTCCTCGTTGACGACATGGGGCTGATGGATACGTCGGTGCCGATGTTGACCGATAAGGGCCGCAAGCCGCAGAGGCATCCGCTTAACGACTGGTACCGCACTCCGAACATGGAAAGGCTGGCGAAACAGGGAGTCCGGTTCGGTAACTTCTACTCGCACAATGTTTGCTCACCGACCCGCGTTTCGATTTTGAGCGGCCAGAACGCCGCACGGCACGGCGCGACTGACTGGATTGCGCCGTTCAGCAATAACGGAGGATCACACAAACCACCGAAGTGGGATTGGGAAGGATTGACACCGGAGGAGGTCGCGTTGCCTCGTGCTTTGAAGCGGGCAGGATACAGGACGATCCATGTCGGTAAGGGGCACGTTACCCCCGCCAACCGCCCTGGAGCCAATCCGATTAACCTGGGCTTTGATGTGAATATTGCCGGCTCGGATATCGGCGCACCGGCGTCGTACTACGGGAAGAACGGATATGGAAAGGGCAGCAACCCACGCGCCATTGCCCGCCCGATTCCCGGCCTGGAGAAATACCACGGCACGGACACTTTCCTGACCGAGGCCCTGACGCTGGAAGCGAAAACAGAGGTGGATAAGGCGCTCGCCGCAGAGAAACCCTTCTTTCTCTATATGTCCCACTACGCGGTGCACTCCCCGTTCAACTCCGATCCCCGCTTTGCAGCGAATTACAAGGACGGAAAGGTGAACGGCGCGAGCAAGGCATACGCCACGCTGATTGAGGGCATGGACAAGTCGCTTGGCGACCTGATGGATCACCTGCAAGACAAGGGAGTAGCGGAAAAGACCCTGATCCTTTTTCTTGGGGACAACGGCGGCGACGCCCCACTGGCCGGCACGGATGACATTTCATCCAGCGCCCCCCTGCGTGGGCGCAAGGGCAGCAAGTGGGAGGGCGGCGTGCGCGTTCCCTTTATTGCAGCCTGGGCCAAACCGGATACAAACAATCCGTGGCAGAGGAGAATGCCCATTTCCTCCAACAGCATCCGGAAAGAGATCGGTATCTGCTACGACCTCTTTCCGACGATTGCGTCGCTTGCCGGCGCAACGGTTCCGGCTGATCACAAGGTGGATGGTCGGGACCTAACGGTGTTGCTGGCCGGGAAGTCAGATCCGGGACACCGTAACGCATTCCTGAACCACTATCCCCATCCGCGTCGTGGCGAAAGCCATTACTTCACGACTTGGCGCAGCGGTGACTGGAAGGTGATTTACGAGTATTTGAAACAAGTCAACCAGCGCTACTCGCTCTACGACCTCGCAAATGACCCGAGCGAATCGAATAACCTTGCCACGGAGAATCCAGACCAGCTCAGGAAAATGATGCAGGGAATGGTCAGGGAGCTGGAATCCATGGACGCCGTGTACCCTGTGAAAGATGGGAGGGTGTTCAAACCGGTCATCCCGCAGGGAAAGAAATCACAAGACCCACCGCCTGTGGTGAGCGTGTCGAAACCAAACATCCTGTTTATTCTCGTAGATGATATGGGCTGGCGGGATCTGGCGTGTTACGGACATGAGGTCCACGAGACCCCAAACATCGACAAGCTGGCCACTGGAGGCATGCGATTTACAGATGCTTATGCCGCCTGTCCGATTTGCGGGCCGTCGCGCGCCGCGATTATGACGGGGCGCTTTCCTTCAACCTCCGGTTTTGTCGATAACTATGTCAGCGAAACCAGGAATGGAATTTTGCAACGTACGCAAGAACGTTCCCATCTGGAGCTGGAGGCAGTTACGCTTGCCGAGTCGCTCCAGGCGGGTGGCTATCAGACCGGCTTCCTTGGGAAATGGCACCTGACGAATAACGACGAAACGCATCTGCCGACCGATCAGGGGTTCGATGTCAATATCGCCGGCGGCTGGAAAGGGCACCCGCGTGATGGTTTCTTCAGCCCGTATAGCCTCGCCCATCTGGAAGACGGTCCGAAAGGCGAATACCTGACCGACCGACTGACGACCGAAGCAATCGGTGTGCTTGACCAGTTTTCGAAGAACGATGCGCCGTGGCTGCTCTACATGAGCTATTACACGGTACACGCGCCGTTCCACTCGAAGCCGGAAAAGACGAAGAAGTATGCGGCCAAGAAAGCGAAGAATCCGGCCTATGGCGGAATGATGGAGTCGATGGACGAAAATATCGGGCGCATCCTTTCGTGGCTCGACGAAAAAGGGTTGCGTGAGAACACGGTCATCTTTTTTACATCCGACAACGGTGGCTATAGACCGGCAACCGATAATGCTCCGCTCCGTGGACACAAAGGCGATTTGTATGACGGCGGCATCCGCGTTTCCTGTATTATCGAAGGTTCCGGCGTGGGCAAGGGCGCGGTGTGCGACACGCCGATCCACGGGGTCGATTTCTACGCGACGTTGCTCGAGATGGCGGGCATGCCGAAACAGCCGGAAATTGCGCCCGACAGCGTGTCCCTTGTCCCGCTACTTAAAGGCAACACGGTTTTCGATCGCGGCCCGATGTTCTGGCACTATCCGGTTGCGAAGCCGTTAACTCCTTTGTCCGAACCGGGTAGCGTGGTTCGGGACGGCGACTGGAAATACCTCTATTTCTACTCCGATGGACGGAGTGAACTGTACAATTTGAAAGAAGACATCGGCGAAACGAAAAACCTGATCGACAAGATGCCGGAAAAAGCGGCGGCGATGAAAGCGCTGCTGGATGCGAAACTCATCGAACACTCTGCGCTAATCCCGGAAACGGGCGGGGTGCCGCTCAAAAGGGGAAGGGGCAGGAAAAAGGCGAAACCCTCCAGGGCGGCTTCTACTGCTTTAGTCTCTCCGGTGAAAGCCGGCACCAAAACCGGGGTCGTGGATTGGGAGAATACTTCGTTCGGCGATCGGCCGGGACCGTTTGTGGTGCATCTGAATTGCGGCGAAGGAATCGAAACGGTGAAGTTGCTGGAGCAGGACGAACTCGTGGTCCAGGGTCTTGATACCGACCGCTCCACGATTGACGCCGCCCGAACATCCGCCTCCGCCCGCAAGGATTACGCCAAGCGCATCACCTTCGGTTGGTTCGACGGGAAACACCTGCCGTTTATCGATAATTCGGTGAATAGCATTGTGGCGAGTGGCGAGTGTCAGGTGGCGAGTGATGAGATACTGCGCGTACTCACTCCCCGCGGGGTCGCCCGCATTAATGGCAAAGAAATCGTTAAACCGTGGCCTTCGGACATCGACGAGTGGACGCATCATATGCACGGTCCCGACAACAACCGCGTTTCACGGGACACGCGGCTGGCGCCGCCGCTATCACACCTGCAATGGACGGTGGGCCCTCGCTACACCCGGCACCATGAACACATGAGCAGTTTCCAGGCGATGGTATCCGCCCGGGGCAAGGTCTTCTACATCATTGACCAAGGACTGAAAGACTCCGTTCTTCTACCCTCGGACTGGAACCTGGTGGCGCGCGACGCCTTCAACGGGATCGAGCTGTGGCGAAAGACACTCCCGCACTGGTTCAATCACATGTGGCCTTTCAAATCCGGTCCCGTTGTGGTTACCCGCCGACTGGTGGTGAAAGATGACCGGCTGTTCGCCGCGTTGGAGATGGGCGGCGGGATATCAGTGCTCGACGCAAACACCGGGGCTTTGCTCCACGAGCTACCCGGGACTGAAGGTGCGGAAGAGATTATCGTCGAGGGTGAACTGCTCTTTGTTGTCCACAGGCAATGGCTGACCAAGGCCGACAAATACAACGTAACAACAAAGGTCACAAACGGCGGTACTGCCGGAAGGATGACGAAGGACTTCAGCTGGAATGCTGCAGCGGGCCGGCAGCAGGTCACGGCCTTTGACCTGGCTACGCGAAAACAGCTCTGGCAGAAGGAAATTCCGATCGCACCTTTCGGGCTCGGAGCGCGCGAGGGGAGTCTGTACATCTTTGACGGGGAACAGGCGCTGAGTCTGAAGGCGGACAGCGGCCAGGTGAACTGGACCTCGCCCAAGGTCAGCAACGCGAGGGCGCAGTTCTCGACCGGAGCCGGGTGCAACCTTGTCTGCGGCGAAGAACGAATCCTGCTGGGCAGTGCCGCAGGCAGGAACATGGTTGCGTTATCTGCCAAAGACGGAACGATCGTCTGGCAAGCCGCTCAATATACCTCGGGAAGACACTCGCCAAAGGACTTGTTTCTGATCGACGGCACAGCTTGGACGGCGGCTACATTTGGATCAAGCATGACGTTGCCGGGAGTTCCATCCACTGCCAATCGAAAGAGCGGCAAGATTACCGGGTACAACCTGGATGACGGAAAAATAGTGGCCGATTTCTTTACTGACTCCGACGTCTACATCATGAACTCCCGTTGCCATATGAGTTGTGCCACGGACAACTACCTCATAACCTCCCGAACGGGAGCCGAGCTGGTTTCGATTACGGACAAGAAGTGGAACCTTCATCACTGGTTGCGGGGCGCTTGCTTGTACGGGATGATGCCGGCCAACGGGATTCTCTATGCGCCACCCAATCCATGCGGATGCTACACCCAGTCCAGTTTGGACGGTTTCAACGCAGTCACCGGTTACAATCCCAAGTGGAAGCAGGTTGTTCAGGAGCGCCAGGGACCTGCATTTGTCCGGGGCGCTTCCTATTCGAACGTTCCCGATCTTCGTAGCCGCGGTCGCCAGACCGTGGATGTCGCCGGAACTAGCGCTTTGTCCCCGGACCTCCACCGTCTGGCGACGGCGGCTACAAAGAAGTTCCAGGCTGGGGAGAAGACGCAATCGGGGCATGATGAACCGGACGCATGGCCGGTGTATCGCCATGACAATAAACGCAGCGGATCGATCCCAGTAGAAGTTGCGCTGCCCCTGGCCGTGAAATGGCGGGCGCAAGGGTATGACAACCTGACCTCCCTGGTGGTGGCGAACGGGCGCTGCATCTTTGCCGAGAAGGACCGCCACACGGCACATTGCCTGGACGCGACAAGCGGCAAGCCGCAGTGGTCCTATGTCGCCGGAGGACGCATTGATTCGCCACCTGCGATCAGCGGGGACAGTCTCTACTTTGGTTGTGCCGACGGTTGGCTCTACCGGCTCTTGTTATCGACCGGTGAGCTGGTGTGGAAGCGGCGCATTGCTCCCGCGGACCTCTCCCTGTTCGATCATGGCCAACCGGCATCGGCCTGGCCCTTATCGGGAAGTGTGCTGGTTCAGGATGGGAAGGTCTACTGTGTAGCCGGGCGCTCATTGTTCCTGGACGACGGCATGCGGCTGACCGTGGTCGACGCCGAGAGCGGCGAAGTCCTGAAAGAGAACATCATGGACGGCCGTGATCCGAACACCGGCGAGGACATGCACAAACATGTGGCGATGCAGAACATGCCGGTTGCTCTGCCGGATCTTCTTTCGAGTGACGGCAAGAACCTGTACATGCTCTCACAGCAGTTTGACCTGGAAGGGAAGCGCACCCATATCAAGAACAGTGCCTGGGATGACGACATCGAGATTGGCATCGGCAGGGAGCATCTCTTCTGCCCGACCGGATTCCTTGACGACAACTGGTTCCACCGCAGCTACTGGGTTTACGGGAATAGCTTCCTGGAAGGCTGCTCCATGCCCTCCGGCGGCTGGTTTGAAATCAGCCGAATAAGTCCCAGCGGGAAGATGCTGTGCTTCGACGACACGACCGTTTACGGGTACGGGCAATTCCCCGAATACAGCAAGTGGAGTACGCCGCTGCGGTACTCCCTTTTCTCGGTGAACAACAAGCCCAAGAGTCACAAGCCCGGCGTCCCGGATGAGGAACTGCGTAAGACCAGGCCGAACTGGCGAAAGTTCCGGACGCTGCGCAGCCCCAAAGTGGAATTCGATTTCCACTGGAAGAGCGGCGTTCCAGTGCGGGCCAAGGCCATTGTTAAGACAGCCGATACGCTGTTCGTGGCAGGGCCGGAGGACGTCCTCGACGAAGAAAGAGTCTTCCAGGATGCGCGCAGCGGAGAAAACCGGGAGTCGCTCCAGAAGCAGAACGAACTGATCAATTCCCGAAAGGGCGGAAACCTCCTGGCGGTTTCTGTGCGGGACGGCTCCACGCAACAGACGGTCGACCTCGAATCGCAACCCGTCTGGGACGGTATGGCGGTGGCCTACGGCAGGCTGTTCATGTGCTGCAGGGACGGATCGGTGGTCGCCTTCAAGGGCGGGCAACCATTCGAAGATCCGGAGCCTGACCAGGGGAAGTAAGTGCTATGAGAATGCGAGTTAGAACACGGAACCGATGCACTCGGCGTCATCTGCGCGCGCGAGCAGGGAGTTCGTTACAGCTCAAATAGAGCATGATTTCTTTCTTCTAAGCCACCACTGGACTGCAGATATTGACGTAAACGACTCTAACAGAGAGAGTTATCGTGTCGAATGCACGTTAGGCCTCCTCTTTGAACAGCCCGGAGGGCCGTTCTACTTTGGAGGCATGACCTGGAACCCAGTTTCCGCACAGAAACTATCTGACGATGAGCTTCGTACCGGTCGGCACGACGGACTGTATCGTCAGCGGATCCGAGAGGGCGTAGACCGAGAAGCTAGTTGTAGCGTCAGCGTTGTACTGCACCATCCAGTGGGCACCGGCATCAAACGATTCTCCCGTGGTCACCTTCGGAGAGGTCTCGCTTGAGCCGCCGAGAACACGCTCGCCGGGGTCGCCGGTTCCTCGTCCCGTGCCGTCGGTATCCGAGCCTCCAAATATCCGTGTACTGCGGAGCTCACCATTCTCATCCAGTATGAGAGGCGCATCGATGTCGTTATTCCACAGGTCGTTGTTGTCGTCTGCGATCTTGGTGCCCCCGTCCATGAGGAAGATCGCCACGCCGGCCCCGTCCGCGCCGGGATTGGTCCCGGTGTTGTCTCTTGCGTCAACGGCTGCGGTCGAACCGATCACTTTCCACGTGCCGGCGCCGTGTCCGGCTGCGTCGGCGAGGCCTTGGACAAAATCGTTGTAGGTGTTTATGACGGACGACGTCGCCTGGGTTCCAGCGCTGCTGACAAAGGCGAGGCGATATTGGTCCCCGACTGCCCATTCAAGACCCGTGGCAGGGTTGATCCCGCCGTTGGCCCAGGGCTTCAGGATTCTCAATTCACCCTTCCAGCGCGGCAGGGGCTGGACGGTGAGGGTGTCGTCATCAGCCACCGCGGTCACCAGTGCATTACCGAACAGGTCTTCGATCGCGGCTCCCGACACGATCTGCAGCTGCAGCGAGCCGGTCCCGGTTGCCATCACGACAACCTGATACTCCACATCGCTCGTCTGGGTGATGCTGTCAACCGTGATTTCTCCCGGGAAAGCGTTATCAAAGTCATTCGTCGTGGGATCAGGAGTCACTGGCTCGGTGAAGGTTATGGTGTATGTCACCGGCTGCCCCGGGTAGACCGGACCGCCTCCCTGGTCGTCCTCGAACGTGACCGTAGGGGGAGTGCTGTCAGGAGGGGCGTTGGTCACAGTCAGAATGCCGTCACCGGCGATCCACTCGAATTCGTAGTCGACCCCTCCCAGCCCGATCCTTGCATAGGTTCCGGTCGGATAGGGATTGCCGTCGAATCTGAGCAGATTCACCGTGTCGTCGGCATTCATTCTCAGTTTTTCGCCGCCAAATCCGGCCTTGGTTGCTCCTGGGCCATTAAGAGAGAGTGTGGCAACGTCACCCACGGCATCGGCTGCATCAATCCGAAGGGATGTGCCTGCGGGGAGAGTCACATCTCCGGTCCCCAACGAACCTGTGGCATCGGCCTCAATCCCGTCGTTGTTCCCGCCGGCCACCACCAGCCCGCCACTCCAGTCAGAAGACAGCGTCGGGTTTCTGTTATTGCCTGCGATTTTGAACAGACCGTTGTTGCCAGGGCCCTGCAGGGTCAGCGTATTGGTGCCACCGTCCACGGTCGGGAAGGTATGAGTTCTGTGGTGACTCTCGGTCGACGTACTGTTTATCCGGGCGTTTCCGGTCAGTACAAGCGCCGGGAAGGTGACGTTGTTTTTCATGTTCAGCGTGATCACTGAATCGGCATTCATGATAATCGTGTTGGTGCCCAGGGAATTCAGGCTATTGGGAACGTTCTGGCTGTGTCCTGCACCGATCATCAACGTGGCAGAATCCCTCAGTGTCAGAGTGCCGGAGTACTCGGGCGTCGAGTTATTGTAGACCGTTGCCGCTACCCCGTTACTGACAATGCCGTTTTCCAACCCCACCGGCGCGTGCCCCAGGGTCCAGTTACCGCCCGTGTTCCAGCTGTCGTTTCCGCCGGTCGCGCTGACCATCGTATTATCCGGGTCCAGCGTCGTGAAGTTTGTAACAGCAGACCAGGCATCCGCGACCTCATTGGTGACGTAGCAGCTGTAGTAATACGTCGTGAGAGGCATAAGTCCGGACAAGTTCTCGGCGAACGGCTCCCCCTGGAGGACGGAACCGATGGACTCCACGTTCTGCCAGTGACCCGTACTAGACGTTCCCACATCATTGGTCCCCCAACAGATGTACGCATCCGCAACACCGCCTGTCGTCAGCTCACCGTTCAGGTTTGCAATGAACCCGAAGACGTCGGTTGCCCCGCCTGCATTGTCGACACCTGGAGCGCTTGCCGTAGTGAAGCTTGCATTCGGGTCGGCCCAGATGTTGGTCGCCGCGTTGGAAGCGAGCATCGTGTAGTAGTAGGTCGCGCCGCTGGTCAATGAGCTGACAGAATGGCTGACCGACTGCCCCATCACGTTCGTGAACGAGCCGATTGCCGCGTTTGAAGCCGTTCCGTCGCCCAGCCAGTCCGCGGCATCGACGTTGTTGCTCGCACTCCAGTACAGGGTCACGTTAAACACCGCCTGGGCCGCGTCCAGCGTCCCAACCAGGTCCGCGGTCGTTGCCCCGATGTTCTCCGCTCCATCGTTGGTGATGCCGACGTTCGCCAGCGCAGCCCCTTCCCGGTTGGCCAGCGCATACATGTGGAAGGTGTTGCCGCCAGCGGCGGGGGTAATGCTGAAGTCCTGCGTTGTATCAGTGGCCTCGTAGACATAGGAAATGGTGATGCCATTGTTGTTGCCAAAGATATCCTGATCGAGGTACAGACTTTCGCCTCCCGACAGGAATGTCTGAAACCTGCCTGAGGCCTCCCACCCTGCGCTGAAAAACGTTGCCTTGTAGCGCGTACCAATCGTCAGGCCGGAGAGCTGGACTGTTCGCGGGTTGCCGTTGTAAACAAACTCTTCAGCAAGATCCTCGCTGACGCCGGTGACGTTTACATCATCGTCATTGCCCCAATTGTTCTGTCCGCCACCTATGCTCCATCCGGTTCCAGACGCTGCGAACGAATACGTGAAAGGAACACCGTTGACGGTAACGCCGGCGTGATTGTCACCGAAGCTGTGCGCTGCCGTGTAAATATAGTCGTTGGTGATTCCCGAATCGGCATCACTCGTCCAATTCGTGTAACTCCATCCAAGCGTTTCACCTCCAAGCTGCGGCAACGGTGTCGTGAACGTCGCCGCGTCCGACCAAGCCTTGCCGGCGCTGTTCGTGACATAGACGCGATAGTCATATTCGACCCCGTAGTACAGGTCAGAAACTGTGTTAGAGAAGGTTACGCCCTGGTTGATCGGGCCCCCTGACACGCAATGATCCCAGCCGCCCGTACTGACCGTGCCGCCATCAACGGCCCCCCAACAGATGTATGCATCCGCGAAACCACCCGCGGTCAGCTCACCGCGTAACGTGGCCATGCCGCCGCCCATGTTCGTGGCCCCACCACCGAGGCCGACCGCCGGCTGTGCCTCCGGACCCGTTGTCACGAAGTTCCCGCTCGGGCTGGCCCATGTGTCGGCGGCATCGTTGGTTCCACGGAACCTGTAGTAGTACTGGGTGGTCGCGTCCAACCCTGCCGCCGTATGGCTGAGGTTGGTGGATGCCACGTTTGTCCAGGAACCCAGGTACATGGAATTGCTCCAGGCCGCGGGATTGTTTGTTCCATCCGTCGGGCCCCAGTACACCCATACATCCGCATTCGTGGTCGCCACTTCGAGGGTGGTGTTGAATGTGGCCGAGTTGCTGCTGATGCCGGACACGCCCAGATCGATCAACGTGATGGGCACGTAAGTAGCACACAGGACAACGTCGTCGAAATCAGTTTCGACGTCCGCTAGGGCGAGCAGCCTTATTTGCAGCTGTTCCCCCAACAGACCCGAGTGCGTCGGGTCGTAGGCATAGGTGACAGTGGACGTTGCGAATGTCTCCGTCGCGACGGTTACGGTATTGCTGTCTTCCGCAAGCAACGTTCCACCGTTCGTCGCCGTGCCACCGGCCAGGAGCTGCACCTGATAGCCTCCGAACGTGTAGTCCGGATTGTTACCGACAACGACACTGAGCGCGTAGGTCATGCTGGCCTGGAACGTAGAGGGCAAGACCTGCGCAAAGCCGCCGGCACCGTCGTCCTGGAAGCCGACGTTTTCACCCTCGGGTGCGTTGCCTCCGTATTCCGTGCCAATATCCCATACCCCGATGCTCGCATTGACGCCGTGGGACTCCCAACCTACGACTGAATAGGCATAGGTGTCATCGGCAATCGCCGGCTCCTCGAAACCGGGGTTTGCAATCCAGAGGCAACCCGTCGGTGGTGTGGCGAAGCTCCAGCTCACACCGTACCAGATGTCGTCCGTGGCATTGGTGCCGCGGAACCTGAAGAAGTACGTCGTATCTGCTGCCAGTCCGCCGACCGCGAAACTGACGTTGGTCGAGGCCAGGTTCGTCCAGGAGCCCACGTACGCCGAATTGGTCCATGCCGCGGGGTTGTTCGTTCCGTCCGTCGGCCCCCAGTGCACGCACACATCGGCATTCGTGGTCGAGGCTTCGAGCGTGGCGTTGAGTGTGGCCGATGAGTCGGTAATATCAGACGCACCGAGATCAGAAAAGGTGATCGCGGCGTCGCTAAGGTTTGTAACCGTGAGCTGGACGTCGTCAAAGTTCACCTGGGAGGCGTTAACGTTGTCCGCCACGAGTAGCCGAATCTCCAGGGGCAGGCCAAGTTGGGCGGGGGAGGAGCCAGAGAGGTAGGTCAGCGTGGCATTGGTCCAGACGGTATCATCTGCGGGCGAATTCGCGGTGTCTTCGGCCAAAATGACGCCATTGGCCACCAGCTGGAGGCGGTAGTCGGCGGCAGGACCCGAAGAATTGTAGGCATAGGGGTTGCCAACCAGCGCACTGAGATCGTACTGCTTGTCCGCTTCAAGAGTCTCGGAAAGAGTCTGCCTCAACCCGACGTCAAAGCCAGTGTAGCATAGACCAAACGCGACGTTCGTGCCCTCCGGAGCATTACCACTGTATCCGTAGGCAGCATTGGGATTTATCGCGCCGGCGTCACCACCCGCGTAGTCATTCCAAGCCGCATCGCCGGATGGCTCCGTGTACCCTTCAACCCACCCCGTGGGCGCGGTGTTGGTGGATCCGTCTGCAAGTATGTCTGTCTCGAAACCTGGGTTAACAATTGTAATCGACGCCGCCCCAGCCGGTCCGGCAATCACCCCCAATACCATCGCGATCAGGCTCACTGCAAGCGAACGAGTCTTCGTCTGGAACCTCCCATTTTACGGCCCCAGTATCGCACTGTCCGCCTTGAATGCACAAGAGCTTTTACCGCAGTGGTACGTTTCTGTAGCGAGAGCGTTTGGCATGGGGCACTGGAATCGGCCTGCTGCGACACGCAGCGCAACAAGCCAATTCCAGCGGCCGCTTCGGCGCAGGCTTCGCCAATCCTGAGAGGCACTTCATCTGTCAAAGCTCCATCCCTGGATGATCTCTCCGGAGCTGTGCTTTAACCTGATCCAGTCGATCTCCATTTTGCCCGGGCTGGTAGAAGGATCAATGCGCACAGTGAGGAGTCGCTTCGCCGGGATATCGATCTCATGCTCGTGCCATGCCCCGTCATGTGTCAGCGGAAATGGTATGGAGACTGGACGGGGTCCGGCCTTCTCCCAGTATTTCACCTCGCTCCTTCCGGAACTCGTCGATTTTATTCTGAGATGAAGTCTGTAGGGGCCGCCGGCAGCCGCATGGAATTTCTTTTGCGCTGTAAGATAAGGGTCGCCTCCTTCACTCTCGACAAACAGCGTTCCTTTCCCTCCCTTGAGTCTTGCCGTACCACCGGCAATCCAGCCGCCAACTACACCGCCGGGTTTACGGCCAGGTTTCGCAGAAGGTTTTGCAGCGGGTTTATGTCTCGCCGCCGGTACGCCGATTTGTTCGGGATGATACTGATTCGGATCAAAGCCCGGATTGGGCCGCGGAACAACCGCTTTTGAGTCCTTAATGTGATTCTCGATCATCCGGTCAAGCATCTGGACCTTTTCCGGATGCAGCGCTGCCAGGTTGTTCTTTTCGCCTATGTCTTTGGCGAGATTGTAGAGCCTGTAATCGTGCGCGCCGTTTTCGCCCTCATGGAAGATACGGATCAACTTCCAGTCCCCGGAATGGACCGACATGGAGGGGGGAAGCCAGTCCGGCACCGGTGGTGCGTGCGGGAAGTAGGTAAAGATGCCTTTGCGGTCCAGTTTTCCGCCTTCGAGCGCCGGCCTGATATCGATGCCGTCGACCTCGTGGTTCCCCGGGAGATCGATTCCGAGCCCGTTCAGCAGCGTCGGGTAGAAGTCGGATGCCTGAATTATCTCATCGCTACGGCTTCCGGGATTGGTAAGGCCTGGCCAGACCACGATGCAAGGGACACGAATGCCGCCTTCATACATTGTTGCCTTGCCGCCGCGCAACGGGGCATTGCTCGTGGGCGTAACATTCCCGTCGTCCTCGATCCTGTTGTACATGTTGCCGCCGTTGTCCGAGATAAAAACGATCACTGTTTTCTCGGCAACGCCCTTTTCGTCCAGTACATCGAGCAGAGAACCGACAGCATCATCCAGTGAATGTACCATCGCCGCATAGGTCGGGGATCTCTGCGGGTTCTTTGGGTCAATCTTTTTGCGGTATTCTTCGATCAGCTCCTTCTTGGCATCAAACGGTGCGTGGACCGAAAACTGCCAGTAGTTCATGAAGAACGGCTTTCCCGCAGGGAGGGATCTCAACCACCCTACGGCCTCTTCCGCCATGCGATCCTCAATGTGCTCCCCGGGATGGTTGGCTTTGAAGTTCTTGAATCTCCATGGCGCGACATAACTCCCGGCGGGGCCTGGGCCCGGATGGTGCGGAATATCAACGTCGAAACCATGCTGTAGCGGGCTGTAAGGCTTCGGGCCGAGATGCCATTTGCCGAAATGCGCCGTTTGATAGCCGACCTTCCTGATCAGCTTCACAAGACTAGGATAGGCCGTGTCGAGCCGGGTGACCGAGTGAACAATCAACGCCTTGGATCCGGGCTTTGCCCGCTCATTCAGCACCGGTTTCATTCGCACCGTCGGCAAGTGATGCCCCGGAGATGTGGAACCGTGACGGGCTGGAGTCTGCCCGGTCAGGATGCTGGCGCGCGTGGGCGAGCACAGCGGACTGTTGGAATAGGCCCTTGTAAAGGTCATGCCACGTTTGGCCAGCCGCTCCAGGTGCGGTGTCTGATAGAAATCCGTCGTGCCATACAGCGTGGTGTCACTGTAGCCGAGATCATCAGCCAGGATGAAGATCACGTTCATCGGCTTCTCAGCGGCAAGCGCCACCCCGGAAACCAACGCCGGCATGATCAAGGCTGCAAGCATTGAAGTTGTTCTCTTACGCATATTCAATCTACCGGTCGTCGTTTGGGCCAGAGGGCCATGGCGTCTTTGATGATTCTGTTGCAGTAACCGGCGCCGTTCGGGTCATGGCCCGGACGTCGCGGGATCTCCTTGCTTTGAAAAGTCTTCCAGTCCTCGAGTGTGAGCCTGTCATCAATATGCGCGAATCGAAATGCGTTCAAGGCCAGTAGGAAGGCGTAGCCCGATTCCGTGGCCTTCACTTCTTTGTGCAGAGCCCTGTAGGCAGCATCGGGATCGCCGCAGAGCGCCAGCGCCTGGGCGGCCATTACGCGGTTGGCTGCCATTGCATCGTTGTCGATCATTTCCCGGAGTGCCTCCTTTGCGCTGTCCTCGCTGGAGCGAAGCAGGAACAGGGCGTAAGCTCCGTAGTGCCGGGCGACAGGGTGGCTGTGCCGCATGCAGTTCAGATAGTCCGACAGCTTCTTCGGATCGGCAAGAGAAGCGTCCTTGGCAATCTTCAGAAGCTCGACGACGGGGTACTCATCGCTCTGGGCGTATTCGTAGAGGCTCTTGAACGGCTTGTCCGGACCCGCAATGTCACTGAACATGGCCTCGGGAATGATGCCCGTGTCGCGGGTCTTGACCATCCAGGCCTCCAGGTCCTTCTCCAGCATGGCAATCCGTTCCCTGTGTTCGGCCTGGCCAGCCAGGTTCTTTACGTGCCATGGATCTGATTTCGTGTCGAAGAATTCCACGGTTGGCTTTGGTTTGAAGAACTGGGATTGGATTGGATCGCACTTGCCTGCCTCGTAGTGGCTCTCCCAGGCCCTCCAGTTGGCCTGCACGGTGAAACCGTACCGGGTGTCGCGGCCACGAGGCCGGTGCGGCATGAAGTTCTGGATATAGTAGTAACGTCCGTCGGTCACTGCGCGACTGAAGTCATACTGATCGGCCATGCGGTCCCGGAAGAAGTGAACGGATTCCGGTGCTGGTTCCTTGCCTGTCCCCAGGAAGATCCGGCCCTGCATCTGCTCCGGGACTTCGGTGCCCGCCAGGGACAGCACCGTTTTGGGTAGATCGATGAAGCTGACGAGCCGGTCTGATGTCTGACCGGGCAGGGCAGGGGCCAGGTGCTGCCATTTCTTCGGGAAGCTGACAATCAGTGGGACCTGGGTGCCGACGTTATAGATGTAGCGCTTGGAACGGCAGAGCATACCGCCGTGATCTGAGTAGAAGAAGACGATGGTGTTATCGGCCACGCCCTGTTCTTCCAGTTCACGCAGTCTGGCTCCGGCCATGGAGTCCATATGCGTGATGAGGTCGTGTAGCCGTGCCCAGTCCTCCCGCATTTCCGGCAGGTCGGGATGGTAAGGGGGCAGCTTGATATCTCCAGGGTCGATGCGTGGGGTGGGGGGGATCTGTTTGCGCGCCACGTATTGCTTGATCCGGTTGGGGCTGAGCTGGCTTTCATGGGTTACCGTGAAATTGAAGACGGCAAAGAATGGCTGTCCTTCCTTACGGTTCTTCCAGTGAGCCTTTCCGCTGGATTCATTCCAGAGATTCTTGTCGTTAGAAAAGTTGGAATTGTAGTCCTTCTTCGAGTTGTTGGTGCAGTAGTATCCCGCTTTGCGCAGAATCCTGGGGTAAGCCGGGATGGAGTCGGGCAACTGAACGTAACTGCGCATCTGGTGCGTGCCGATGGTCGTCGAGTACATTCCTGTCAGCAATGTCGAGCGTGCCACCGCGCATACCGGGGCGTTGGCGTAGGCACGGGTATAACGAATTCCACGCTCTGCCAGGCGGTCCAGGTTGGGTGTTTGAGCTTCGGGGCAGTCGTAGCAGCCGAGGTACGGGCTGATATCCTCACAGGTGATCCAGAGGATATTCGGGCGGTCAGCGGCGTAGGACATGCCGGCAAGTGCGCCTATGCACAGTATGATAATCAGCTTTTTTGTCATGAGGGCCTCATTATTGAATCGGCATGTGCTCTCAGGAAGGCCGGATCACCTGAAGAAAGTAACGCCCACCCGCTTCGCCGTCCAGAGATAAGAGTGTGAGAGTTTTTGACAGGATTTACAGGATTGAAGATGATGGAATGGTGGTATGGAGAAAGAAAGAAGATGGGTGAAGCTCCGGAGGTGAGGATATGGACTGGTCTATTGTAGAGGGTAACCGACAGAAGATGGATGGTGGGGCTATGTTTGGCAATGCTCCCAAGGCGCTCTGGTCGCGGTGGCATGACTGCGACTCGGAGAACCGGATCGACCTGCTCTGTCATTGCCTGGTGGTCAGGACAGAAGGATTTACCGCGATCATGGATACAGGCGTTGGTGCGTTCATGGATCCCAAGTACGCTTCGCGCTTCGGTGTGGAACAGAGTGAGAACGTCCTGCTTTCCAACCTGGCAGCAAAAGGCATTGCCGAAAGTGATGTCGACTACGTGATTCTTTCTCATCTGCATTTTGATCACGTCGGCGGTATTCTGCCAGACTGGCCGGGGATTGAGAGCGAAGACTGGTCTCCGCTGTTTCCAAACGCGAAGTACGTTTTAGCGGAGAGGCAGTGGGAGAGGGCGCAGGATCCTCATCCCCGTGACCGAGCATCCTATACGCCTGGTGTGCCCGAGAAACTCATGGAAACCGGCCGTCTAGTCTTGCTCAGAGATGATGATCCTCTCATCCCTGAACTTGATGGCATCATATCGTTTGAGTTCTCTGACGGTCATACGCCGGGGCTGCTGCACGCGATCGTGCAGGCAGACGGCGAGACGCTCTTTTTCGCAAGCGACATGATCTCAGGCCCCGCATGGGTTCATTGTCCCATAGTTACCGGATATGACAGGAACCCCGAGTTGATGATAGATGAGAAGCGCCAGGTTCTCGAACGGGCAGTGGCAGGGAACTGGATCGTAATCTACGATCACGATCCCGTTGTAGCCGCTTCGCGAATTGTTTTTGACGAAAGCAAAGGCAAGTTCTCGGCGGGAGAGATTGTAAAGGGGACGGAGTGATGAGTATGTCTCTCCCGTAGCTGAATCCGTGAGGATTCAGAGGTGTAACGGGGAATGCGCGATATGTGTCGGGGGAGCTGAATTCTAACGAATCCAGCTACAGTTGGGATTAGAACTCTCTTGTAGCTGAATCCGTGAGGATTCAGAAACTGCCAGCCAGTACGCGCATATCCATTCTCGGCAGGTCCTGGAGTTGCTGGGTGGGTTGCTCGAATGTCTTTAGCAGCTTCTGGTAATCGGGGTCGCTGGTGTCTGCAAAGACTGCCTTGCCGCATTTCTCTGTGCCGCCTGCGCTTTTCGCCAGCGGGGCTGCCATGAAGGCGTTGTGCTCCGGGCGGTCGAGGCGCAGGAAGAAACCGTCTTTGTCAGGGGTTTTGAAATAGTCGTTCATGTTCTTGTGGCATGAGGCACAACGCCGCTTCGAAACATCGGCGAATTCGTTGCGTAATGACGCCGGCAGGATCTGGCGGCAGCCACGATTATCCAGATATGCTGAGTCGCTGCTTCGATAGTAAGGGCAGTTAAGATCCATCCAAGCGTAGATGCTGTGTTTCTCGTCGGCAGTCATTTTGATCCGGCTCTTGCCGTCTTTGTCGGGATGTCCTTCATGAATGATCTTTCCAAGCAGCGATGCCTTGGCTCCCCATTCTCCCGGTTCGATTCTGAGAATATTGGCTTCCTGGCCATTGTAGGTCTGTATCCATTTCGTGTACTTTGACTGTCCTCCACCGCCATGCCTCTCGCTGCCCGTACCTTTCCGTACAAGGTACTCATAGGAGACATTGAAGAAGTCGGTCTTGTCACCGGTCAGTTCGAGACCGCCGGCTTTCTTTTCCCAGCTATGGCACTTGATACAATGTTTATCCAGCACGGGCTGCACGATCCGCGAGTAGCTGAAACCGTGAACGCCCCATTCAGGTTTCACGAGCTCCTGGGCGGCACGCTTCATGGCAATAGGCCTGGTACCACCCATTCTTGGCGGTGTCAGGCTGTTGCGGTCGGCATGACATCCCACACAGCCCTGGATTTCGCCGGGCATGAGATGAGTAAAGGATCGCATTCTCTGGACTGCCCGGCCTTCTTCGTCGAGAGGGAGGAAGTATATCGGTTCACGTGCAGGTACCCTGAAATGCGCGGATCCATCCTTCTCAATCGTTGCGTATCCCCAGACCTTCTTCGGCGCATACGTGGCGCCGGCGCTTACAACCGGGAACTGAAATCCGAAGGCTCTCTTGCTTGGACTGATCCCCAGTGGTTTCTCAACTTCCTGTACGATGGCAAGACGCTTGATTGAGCCGTGCTTAACCTTTTCACCAAGCCCTTCGTAAACATTCTGCATAAAGATAGTGGCCCATTCCTGCCCATCCTTTTTCTCTGTTGGGCGCAAGTGTGACGCGATGAGCCTTTCTTGCTTGCGCTTTCTTACGGGTTGAGGGCCATAGAAACCGAGGCTTCCTTGTTTCTTAAGCAGGACAGAAGAGTACTCCATCTTGTAGTCACGCAACTCTATGTCTCCAGCCTTGGAAACCAGGTAGTACTTTTCATCAACCGGGAATGGATTGAGGAAAGGTCCGCGCACACGGTTGCCATTTCCCTTGTCGACCGCTCCGATATTAATGCTTGGGGTCAGGTTCTTGATGGCTTCCTGTTCATTGGCGCCCAGTTTCGAATCGATGATGCCGATAGCCCCGCGGCACGGGCCGTTGTGAGATGTCAGAACGCAGAGCACGTTGCCATCGCTGCCCGGTATCTCTTTCGCATCCATGAACGTTGCCGGGCTCAGCACACGGTTTCCAAAGACGCCGGCCAGTCTTGTGCCGTCGGGGTTGATTGACCAGAGGCTCTGAATCGGGATGGCGGGCCTGTCTACATATTCCCAGCGGCTGTAAACAATGCGGCCGTCGGAGAACACCGCGGGCGTGAAATCGTTAAGGTAGTTGGCGCTCAGGCGAGTTTCCTTACTGCCGTCGGCCTCGCAGCGCCACAGGATGGGGGTTGTGGTCTGCCAGCAATATGCAAAAGCTGGTTTGCGATCTGAGAGAAAAGCTATCCCTCCATCTGGCAGCCAGCAGGCATTGAAATTGTTCGATTGATCCGTGGTGATCTGTTTCAGGTTCTTGCCGTCGATATCGATGGTATAGAGTTGGAAGGTATCGCTCATGGTCCGTTTCCAACTAAACAGTACCGTGCGGCCGTCATAGTTAAGATTGATGTCGAGAATCTCACCCTGGCTGCTGTCGAGTAACCGGGTCAGCTGAGTTTCTTTGCCGGCGAATTCGCAGAGCCAGATGCCTCCCCCGGCACGGAGCCCTTCCTGGTGATAGGTGTACACGTGACTGGAGTTGATGGGGTTGCGCTGGTAGGTGAGAATCTTCGTGAAACCCAGTTCGCCAGACCTGATCTTCTCGTTGGACTCGACCAGCTGCATTGCGGGAGCCGCCGGCTTGGAGAGTTTAGCCATGTCAGGGTGACCGTCATAGATTCCGACTTCTGATGCGCCCGGGTTGAATCCACCATAGTTGTCGGGGAAACGAAGCGTTACTTTCTTCACGTCGGCAGGCGTCTTGATCTTGATCAATTGTGGCTGCGGCCCCTGTTTGAGTCCCACGGAACTCACGGGCTTCTCGCCATCGTCAAAGTAGACCTCGCATGACTTGAAGTTCTCGTTGTCCAGGAAAGCCGTGCGTCCCCAGTAGATAATTTCGGCAACGCGAACAGGCTTTTTCCATTCAAAAGAAATGCTGGCATTCTTTGCCTTCTGGAGGGGAATGCACCATGCCTTGTTGAGATCATCTCTGCTTTGACGGGCAGGGACGTTACCATCTGCAACGTACTTTGGGTTGTAGCTTGCACTAAGCTGGCCGCTTGCCGAAATAGCCGCGTCCGGGGCGTGGTTTTTGACGGCCGCCAGCGCATCGGTGCAAATCAACAGCATTGAAAGCAGGCAGATCGGTCTAAGTGACTGCATATCCATGATACTCTCCTCTTGTTCTTCTAGGTGTACGCGCAGTTTAACAAATCGGTGATCGCGCTGCTAATGCTAATATCATTCCGCAGCAAGGCCTACTTCATGCATGCCACGGTGCCGTCGGTGAAGGAAACAAACAGTTGTCCGCCCGCTGCCGCCATGCCGTCAAACACTGGGACGATGTCGAGATCGATCTCCGATAGCTTTTCTCCGTTTGCCGTCGACAGGAGCAGGAGCTTGCCGCCCTTGCCATTGGCGAGTAACTGTTCCGTGCGTTCTACGCCGGCAATGGCTATAACATCGCCGGCCTTGGTCATGGTTCTGGCGTGCAGTGCAAGTGGCTGTTGCCAGAGACGGTGAGGCTTTCCAGATGTACCCGATGGTGCTGGAAAGTCCTTCTTTATCCTCTCGTCTATATTCCGGAGATCGCTGGCAAACAGCGTGGCCTGGGTACCATGTCCATCAATGCCCCAGACCGTCTTGCCGTCAAAGACCAGCAATTTGCCGAAAGGCGTCGAATAACCACCGTACTTCCCCCTGGTTATCCACTCGTATGCCACGGGCAGGCGGCTGAAATCACCATTGCCGTAGAACCAATGTGAGCGGTGTGCCTCCTGATCATCGAGCAATGTAGATGTTGAGAAGAGGTGATGCACATCCTGCGGCTGTCTTGCCAGGTTGTCGCTGAACCGCATGTGCCTCAGGTAGACTGAGCTCTCGTCGGCAACCATAATATCCGTGACGTTTCCTTCCATGGAGAATGCATCGCTCTTGTCCGGTGCCAGGAACGTCTTGTAATCGGTTCTGTTCTGCGTGATGCCCTTGGGGCTGTGCTCCGGACTTTTCTCCATGCGTCCCGGGTATTCTCCCTTGACGCTGCCGCCTTTCCTAACCTTGCCGGTTGCTGGATCCAGGCCGAAAATAAGAATGCCTCCGTCCAGGTACGATGAACGCCCCGCGGCAAAGTAGGCAGTATCGTTCTTTATGAGGATGCTGCCATGTACAGGCCAAAGGCTCTCCACCTGGCCCATTACGACCGTGTTTATCTCCGCCGGGGCGGCACGGAATCGCCACATCAGCGATCCATCGTCGAGAGCCAGGCAGTAAACGTAACCATTCGCAGCGCCGAAGAGTACGCGGCCACGGTGTATCGTGGGTGCGGAGTCTACCCCGCCGCCGGCTGTGAATGACCACTTCACTTTGCCGCTCTTGCCATCGAGGGCGTAGACCGTGTGATTGTCCTTGCGGGCGAGAATGACCGTGCCGTTAGCGACAACGGGTGCGGTTAGACTGCCGCCTATGTCAGCCCGCCAGGAGGCCGTGAGGTCCCTGGATATCTCGGACTCACTGGAGCCGCTTCTTGACGCATCACCGCGATATGTCGGCCAATCGTTACTTTTTTCCGGACCGCTTCCCGTATCCCTGTCGTAGGCAGGGCCTTTCTCCAGGACTCCACTGAAACCGTCCACCGCGCCATAGTTCCGTTCATGGGCCAGCGTCCAGAAGCCGTGCAGGATTGATTCGGGGTAACAACCGCAGTTGTGCGGTGGGACGTAGGTAAGGCCGTTGGCGGGCATGATGCCGTACTGGCACAGGCCACGCACCCAGTTGTTCCTGACATGGTTTTCGCCTTCTGTATCGAAGTACTCCATGCCGCGGTGACCGAAAACTATATGGTCGCCAACGCCCTTGTTCCGGTAGCAGCGGTGGTGGTGGCCGGCCGTGACCAGCGTTTCCTTAAGGTCAAGTTTCTTCACGATCTTGCCGGTGTGCAGGTCACGCCCTTCGTTCAGAATAGGGCTGCTCCATACTACACCGTTGATTACCAGGATATCTACCGACGGGGTTCTGCCAAAGGGCGTAGCCGCACCGGATTCCCAGAGCTCTTTGCCATTTGCAGCGGACAGTGCGCGCATCGTCCGGCCATCGCAGGAAAGCACAACGCCGTCATGCACCACGAGGGTAGCGAAGCCCCATCCGGCAGATCGTCTCGCAGACGATCTTTTCTTCCTTTTCTTGCCCGCCGCTTTCTTCGGCGCAGCCGCGGCTCCTCCGAAACTCTCGTCCCGCCATTTCTGCGCACCGCTTTCGATATCCAGGGAAACGGTGCTGTTGCCATCCTGAAAGAATACACGCTTGCCGTTCGCTGCAAGGGTCTGGGGGACGATATTCGCTGTTTCCTCCCTGGGCCAGGTCCAGAGAAGCTTGCCCGTAGAGGCGTTGACGGCCATCACCCGTTTCTTTGAAATGTCCGCCTTGGGAACATAGCCATGTTCGGGGGTGGTGGCGCCTGCAACGACGAGAAGAACGTTTTCGTGAACGATGAGTTCCTCGGCGTTCTTCGTGTCCGTTGCCGTCTTAAGTTCCTTTCCGGTGTCGGCATCGAGGATCGATACCGGTTCGCCAATACCCAGCGTAGTGAACACCCGGTCGCCGTCGGTTACCAGCAGCCTGGCCAACTGAACCGGTCCGGACCGGAAGCCTCGCGTGTGAGAAACCCATGATTTCATTGGCTGCTTCCACAGAAGAATCCCGTTGAAAGCATCCCTGGCCTCCAGGAACCAGTCAGGCTCGTAGTTGGGAGTATGGACAGGGCCCCTGTCCAGGATGTAGAAGATGCGGCCCTTGCTCGTCACGAGCGCGCTCATGCTGGCCTGCTTGTCATGGTGGCGTGTCCAGACGGGGGTTGCCATCCACTGAAGATGACGCGGCGGTCCCGATACGCGATCGTTTGCCACGGCGTTGTTCCCTGCGTCATGCAGGTAATGGGTCCAGTCGTCGGTTCCCTTGGGCAGCGCTTTGACCACCTTGCGCCATTTGGAGTCTTCCTTGATGTAGGCCTCGCCTCGCGGTGCAAGGATCCGGCTGATTTCCTTTTCGGTCACTCTCGTGCCCTTGTCCGCCACCAGCAGGTTGACCAGGTTGTCTGCGTATGGCAGCTTCTTGCCGTCGAAAAGGGCAATCGAAATCTTGCCGTACCGCCCTTTATTCCGAAGTCGATTCCTGGCTGCAGCAACCTCCGCCGCGCTGGTGTCGAGTCCATGGACCAGGTAGCGCTCATTAACCAGTAGTGACTCGGTCACGACCCCGTCATCGCAATCCAGGTGAACCACCAGGCCACCCGTTACGCTGGTCTGATCAAGTATCTCTTTTGCAATGTCTGCGCCGAAGGCCAATGTCGTGCAGAGCGTGATCGCCAGAAAGAAACTCGCCGAGGCATTCTTGTATGTCTTGCTCATGTACTCCCCTAATGAATGGTGATCGTTGTCAAGATTATGAAGACTATCTTAGCCGCAGGGGGAACGGAAGCCAATAGGCCGTTTCTCGGTGCGCGGGTGGTACTTGTTGGGGAGGGGAGCGGCAAGAGATGAGGTGCCCCTCCAGGGCACATTGCACAGATTAAGGTAAAGATTAGGGCAAAGATTAAGGAAGATGTTCTGTTTTCCTTATCTTTACCGTAATCTTTACCCTTGTCTGATGGATCAAATGCTCTTTTTAGGGTGAGTGTTTCCAAGCATTTCAGTACGCAACCCCTTTTCGGAGAACGTCTAGCGAATGACTCACAACGGACGCCGAGGCCGGCGTCCCTCCCGCCGGTGGACTATCTTTTCACTGGAAATTGGCTGGTTCGCGGCCTCGCGGATCGCAGGTTCGGGAAGATGGCCATGTAGCTGAATCCGCTTGGCCTCCATAGCCTGGGCGACGGGGGTGAGGATTCAGAGCCACTGGGTTGCAAGTTCATGAATACGTCGGGTTTGGGAAGGTCCTATTGCGCGTACCGCCGGACTTTGACGTCGTTCTTCTGCTCTGGTCCCGGTGTGCTGCGTCCCTGGACGATTAGCTTCTCAATTAACGCCTGCATCTGAGCGACACGTTCAGGTTGTTTCGCGGCAAGGTTCTTAGTTTCGCCAATGTCATTGGCCAAATCGTAGATCTGGATGGGCTGCGACTGGTCGCCGCCTTTGCCCCAGCCGCCGGAGCCCCGTGCCGGAATATACTTCCACTGACCGAGACGCACGGCCGGGAGGCCGCTGCTGGCGGCACTCACGGCATGATGGCGAACGGCCTCGTTTCCTCCTTCGAGTAGTGGCATCAGGCTGAAGCTGTCTTCGCCTGCGTTGGCGGGAAGTCTTGTGCCGAGAATGTCGGCAAACGTGGCCATGAGATCGGCCTGGTGCACGAGTTGATCACAAACGCTGTCCGGCTTCACCACGCCGGGCCAGCGCACGATGAAGGGTATACGATGCCCACCTTCCCACGCATCGGACTTATAGCCACGCAAGGGGCCGCTGGGGTAGTGTCCCTTCTTCTCCAGGTCATCTGCCCCGATGTAGGGTGCGCAACCGTTGTCGCTGGTGAAGACGACGAGGGTGTTATCAGCAGCAGTACTGACCTCCAGCGCCTCGAGCACGCCGCCCACGACGGCGTCGGTCTCCATGACGAAGTCGGCGTAGAGATTCAGCCCGCTTTTTCCCTTCCACTCTGTGTTCACTGACAGTGGTGTATGCGGCGAAGTCAGAGGCATGTAGATCAGGAAAGGTTCCGGTGTTTTTGCCTCCCGACGGATGAAGGCGGCCACACGATCTCCCAGCGCCGGCAGGATGGGCTCGAGCGTCCATCCGTTGAGGGCGGGACCCTGCTGGCTGGCCTGGTTCCTGGTGAAGAGTTCAGGAGCGCCGTACTCGCTCGGGATTCCAACGGTACGATCGTTTTCAATAAAGCAGTAGGGTGGCCAGTTGGGGACGTCCGTTCCGAAATACTCGTCAAAGCCGACCGCGATTGGTCCCCCCGGAATCGGTTTTGAGAACGCATCGCGCCATGCCACCCTGTGCTCGTCCGTGGCTGTGATGTCTTTTTTGCCTCTATAGCCCGTACTCGCAAACAGCTTCTTCTTTCCTGCGGGTATCGGCCAGTTCCAGCCCAGATGCCATTTGCCAATGCAAGCCGTGCGATAGCCCTGCTGCTTCGCCAGGCTGCCGATAGTCAGTCGATTCGATGTGATTAGCGGTGGTCCCCACAAACCCACGATGCCGCGCTGCAACCGTGACCGCCAGTGGTAACGCCCGGTCAACAGCGTGTAGCGCGATGGTGAGCAGACTCCCGATGAGGAATGTGCGTCGGAGAAGCGCATTCCCTGCTTCGCCAGCCGGTCGATGTGGGGTGTGGGGATCTTGCCGCGCTCAGGGTTGTAACACTGCACATCGCCATAACCAAGATCGTCAGCGTAAATGACAACTATGTTGGGTCTGGCAGGTCGCTCTGCAGCCTGAGTGGCTTGTGCAAGGATACAGAGTGGGAGTAGACAGATGATGATTTTCTTCATTGTGTAACATCTCCTTTAGAAACTGGTTCTGTTGAATTGCACCGGACTTTCGCGATCTTTCGGCGCGGTCGCCGAGGCCGGCGACCCTCCCGGTGCAAGGCACGTCCATCGGCGGGAGGGGCACCGGCCTCGGTGCCCGGTCTCACTTCTGTGCCCGAACATCAACACCCGTACACAGCCAGGATATTTTCTACGGGAGTGTCGGGGGTGATTTCGTGGGACGGGCCTAGGACTATTCCACCGTCGTTCCCGAACAGATTTTTGGCCTCGCGTACTGTTTGCTGGATTTCTTCTGTCGTTCCATGGGGGAGGAGGTGCTGGACGTCAATTCCGCCATGCCAGCAGACATTGTTGCCATACCTCTCCTTCAGTGTTTTGAGATCCATATCGCGTGCGGAAGTCTGGACCGGGTCGAGTATGTCCACTCCCATGTCCAGAAGGGCTGGGATGATGGGATGGAAACTGCCGCAACAGTGGTAGAACACTTTGAGTCCGTACTGCTTGGCATCAGCGAAAAGTGTCTCGTACCACTTCTTGAAGTACTTTTGCCAATACTCGGGGCTCATCATCATTCCGTTCTGCATGGCGATGTCATCCCAGAGTGTGTACTGGTCTACCTCGTGGCCGGCTTGTTCCAATGCTCTCCTGTTAAACTCCACTGCGAATTCTGCAACCTTGTTGACCAATGCTTCCGCAAAGGCCGGGTCGATAGCCATGTCCAGAAGGAACCTGTCCATCCCGCGAAGCCTGGATGCGAGGATGAATATGTGGTTCAGCTTTCCGACGCTGTAGATCGCTCTTTCCCCGGCGTCTTTATCAATCACCATTCCGGAGAAATCGAAATCGTCGATATTTGGTGAAGGGTAGTCTTCGATCTCCCTGACCGAGGTGAAACCGGCCATGGGATGGTTTATCCAATCCACGTAGGTGATATCCTTCGTGGAGACCTGCTGGGGAACCAATCCCCAAACATGATCGAGGTGAGAACCGTGTTCTTCGCTGCCTGGACCGGTGAACGCAGGGGCAAGCCGGGTGTAACGCCCCATTGCGCTTCCCGCGGAGAACAGGTCAACACCTAGGCTTTCCATCAGTTCAAGCCCGAATGCATCCTCCTTCCCTATCCCAAAGTGCTTGATCAGTTTGGCGTTGGTTTCGGGTAGCCCACGGTACATGACCGGAACCCGGTCGACCTGCTGGTGCTTTATAGCGGCCAGTACTCTTTCCCTGTTATTCATGGCAGGAGATTATCGACAGTCTAGGCGAGAATCAAGAAAACTGCTGGGCCCACACACCCATCCCTCTCATCATCTGCAATCCCATTAAAACGTCTGCATGGGAGAATTCTTCCCGCATCTTTACGGTTGTCTCATACTAGCTGATAATACTATTATATGCTGATGCAAGGATCGGGTCACATGCAGATTGACAGTCTATCTCGCCGGGGATTCATTGGTGGCGTTGCAGGAGTTGCCGCGGCAGCTTCATTGCCAGGGCTTACTTTTGGCAAAGAGGGCGGGGCATGGAAAATGCGCCTTTCCACGTCGAGCATCCAATTCAGCAGCCTGAAAATTGAGGATGCTTGCGCCAGGATAGCGGAACTGGGATTTGATGCCATCGACATCTGGAGTCCATTCGGAAAGTGCCGTCATCTTACAGAGGTGGTCGATCGTCTTGGTGCAGACGGGCTCGTGGAAGTCCTGAAGAAGAACGACCTGAAGCTCAACGCTTTCAGCGTATACGCGGGCGGCTATAAGCGTTATGCCGAGTTGCTGGGCCAGGTTGGCGGCGGAGTGGCCGTGCGAGGCAGCTCCGGTGCTTGTAAGCCCGAAGAGCTGACCGGACGCATGACGAAATATATCGAAAGTCTGAAACCGCTGGTCGAGCTGGCTGAGAAGAACAACTCCTACCTGGCCATTGAGAACCACGGCAATGCACTGTTGCATTCGCTCGACTCATTCAAGGCGTTCGTGGATATCAATGACAATCCGCGTCTGGGCATCGCTCTCGCGCCTTATCACCTGCAAAATATCAAGGCATCTATACCAGATGCGATAAGGACGGCCGGAGATCAACTTTTCTTTTTCTATGCATGGCAGAAAGCGCCTGGAGTAAAGCAGTTGCCGGGACTTGGCCCGGTCGATTGTACTCCGTGGCTGCAAGCCCTCGCGGATATTAGGTATACGAGGTATGTAAACCCGTTCATGCACCATGAGCCTGAACCGGGGGCAATGTCGGAGGCGCTCAAAAAATCGCGGGAATACCTGCTGGAGTGTCACCGGAAGGCGATCGAGTAACGATGATAGGAGGAGAAACCCATGAGAAATGATATTCCCAGGCGAGAATTTCTCAAGACAAGCGCGGCGGTTGCAGGTGGTATGGCTATCGGGTTGGGCGGCAATTTCGTGGCAAGGGCTGCAGATGAGGAAACCATCAAGAAGACGCGCAGCTACAACGGTGATATGCAATACCGGCGTCTCGGGAAAACGGGAATCTGGGTATCTTCAGTCTGCATGGGCGGACATTGGAAACGAGTTGGGGAAGTAACAAAGCACAACATACCCGCTGTTTCGCTGCCCAAAGGTGCGGACAATATGGCAGTACTCAGGAAGAACAGGTCCGACGTACTGACCCGCTGTATGGAAGTTGGTATCAACTACATCGATGCCTGTACCGAGGCGGAGATATCGGTTTATGGCCCGGCACTGAAGGGCAGGCGCGATTCGATGTATATGGGCTTCGCCATGTGGCCCAATTGCCCCCGCAATGCAAAATATCGTACCGCGGATGCTCTGCTCAAAAAGCTGGAGGAAGGCCTCAAGCGTGCCGAGGTGGACTACGTGGACGTGTGGCGTTTAGTGGCCAGTACCCCCGGTCGGCACAGTCCGGGAGATGAAGAGGAATTCATCAAGGCTTTCGAGAAGGCTAAAGAACAGGGCAAGGCACGGTTCACGGGAGTCTCCTCTCACGGCAGGCAGTGGCTCAAACGGCTGGCCGAAAATTATCCGGAACATTTCCAGGTGCTCCTGTTTCCCTATACTGCTGGAACAAAGGAGCTTCCCAAGGACAGCCTGTTCGACGCGGTAAGAAAACACGATGTCGGAACGTTTGGCATCAAGCCGTTTTCAAGCAATTCGCTATTCCAACGCGCCAAGAGTGCGGAAGAGAAGGACAAATTGGCGCGCATGACATTGCGCCATATCCTCGGGAATCCGGCAATCACCGCGCCTATTCCGGGTCTGGCCTGTGTGGAAGAGGTCGACAATGCGGCGGCAGCGGTAAAAGAACTCGCTCTTAATGTCTCCGAGGCCAGGGAGCTCGAAACGGCATCAAAGGACATGTGGGCCAACCTCTCGCCCGGCTACGAGTGGCTCAAGGACTGGGAATATGTATGAGGCGTGAGGCCGAACCGAAGCCAGGCGAAGACAAATCAAAAGTATCGTTCCCGAGGCGTCGGAGGGCGTTTCTCTGCGGGTTTGCCATTGCTGTCCTGCTGGGCCTGACATTTCTTCCAATACTCCATAGCGCGATGGGGCCCCTGTCGACGCCGGAGTTCTGTGGCAGTTGTCATGAGATGTTCGACGCCTATGATAGCTGGAAACTGTCGCACCACCACGTGAACAAATATGGGATAAGCGTGAAGTGCGTGTCCTGTCACTTGCCTCCAATCGACAACTTAGCAGAACATCTCGCTGCCAGGATTAAGCATGGGGTCAAAGACGTGTTCAAGCATTTCTTCTCTGACAGTTACGATGCCGAAGCCCTCCAGGCAAAGGTCCGTCAGACCATGCCGCGTGAGCGCTGCACGCATTGCCACAATGATCTGGCTGCCAATCCATCCAAGCGTTCCATCGGCATTGTCCACACGGCAGCAGTTGAAGAAATGGGAGATCGCAGGCATGCGTGCGTCGTGTGCCACACTCTCCACGGACCGAAGAAAGAGGCGCCACCGAAGAAGGAATACGAGATTGGAGACAACTCATTCTGTTACGTGTGCCACGTAAACTGGAAGAAGGAATCATTTGTCGAAAGTCACAGGATGGCGGGTGTGCCCTGCTATGATTGCCACGGCATCTCCGAAGGTCACATGGATGACGAGGAACACCTCACTCCACCTGAGATAATGTTCACAAAAGACAAGGTGAACGCATCCTGCATGGCATCAAAGTGCCACCCCCAGAAGGCGATGGAAGATCAGATAGGACACAAGCCGTTTTTCGCGGACGCAACGAAGCAGAAACACTGCACGGACTGCCACGGAATGCACAGGCTCGAGAAGCGCAAGAGACGCTGGGACAAGGTGACTGGCAAGCTTATAGAGATAAAGGGACGCCCAGTAGGCGAAGATGAAGCGGAAGTGCAGCTTTAGTGCAAAATCTCTCCTGTAGCTGGATCCGTTAGGATTCAGACGGCCTAGAGGGGAGCACTCTCACTTCTTCCAGAAATCCACAACCAGAACATCCTTCATGTGCGGCTTTATCAGGTCGACAAACGCCTTGTGGTCGGGGTGGGGGAGGTATGCTTCCCTGTCTTTCTCGGACTTGAACGTCACGATGAAGCAGTGTGTGAAGCCCTTTGATAATCCTTCCACGCTTACATCCGTGCCCCATTCGAATGAATCTATAGCTTTGATCTTCGAAGGAAGTGCGGCAAAGGCATTCTCGATCCCCGTGATAGTCTTCTCGGGCGTATTCTCCTTCCAGGAGAACAATACGACATGTCTGAGTAGCTTTCCTTTCTCCTCGGCGTGTGACGTCGTCGCAAGCATTGCCATTAGCGAAATAAGCATGAAGATTTTCATTCGGAGTTCCTTCCCTCTGTCGTTCACTTCACGGGCGTTTCACCCTCAACTCGTTAGGCGATCCATGGAGTCTAGCGGAAGAAGGGCAATGATGAAACAAGCGAATGAGTGTAGTGGTGGTTGAATGGATTGCCCGACAGATAAATTACTTGATCAGTGATGCCCCTCGCGCATACCGTAATGTGTATGAGATCACTCTACAAGTGGCGATACCCGGCGATGATCATGGCGGGCACAATGATCTTGCTGCAGGTTGGTTGCAGTGAGCCCCCTCCGCCTGCCAGCGTCGTTGAGGAAGTTGATCCGGATCCGGTCGATTTTGCACGACAGGTTCTTCCTGTGCTGTCGGAAAACTGTTTCTTCTGCCATGGCCCGGACCGGGCGAGGGTCATGGCCGGGTTGAGCCTGCACACGCGGGAGTACGCAACGGCTGTATTGCGGTCAGGCGCCACGGCAGTGGTGCCGGGTAACCGCGATCAAAGCGAGATGTGGAAGCGGATTAACGATTCCTCCAACGTAATGCCGCCTGTCAAGAGCCATAAATCGCTCACGGCTCAGGAAATCGCCTTGTTGGGACGCTGGATTGAAGAAGGGGCCCCGTATGCGAGACACTGGGCTTACCAGCCGCTGGAGAAAGTCAAGCCACCGCAGGTAAAGAACCAGCGATGGCCCCTAAACGATATCGATCGCTTCGTGCTGAAGCGACTGGAGGATGCCTCTGTTTCACCCTCCGACCCGGCACCGCGCGCTGTGCTTGCTCGCCGGCTGTATCTTGATCTTGTGGGTGTGCCGCCCACCGTAGAGCAACTGGAGGCGTTCAAAACTGACACCTCTGCAGGTGCGTACGAGAAGCTTGTCGATCAACTGCTCGTCGATTCCAGGTTTGGAGAAACTCTTGCGGCCTGGTGGTTGGACCTGGTGCGTTACGCTGACTCGGTGGGGTATCACGGCGACCAGTCGCGCCCCATGTGGGCTTACCGGAATTGGGTAATCAGGGCGCTGAACGAGAATATGCCCTTTGACGAGTTCTCAGCCTGGCAGCTCGCGGGTGACCTGATGCCCGGTGCCACGCAGGAACAGATTATAGCTGCAGCTTACAACCGGCTCTATTCCGAAACCGCCGAAGGCGGCGCGCAGGATGCGGAATACATCGCAATCTACCATGACGACCAGGTTCGCAACCTTAGCGAGGTGTGGCTTGGTGCTTCCATGGGCTGTGCCCGTTGTCACGACCACAAATACGACCCGATCACCACGAGGGATTTCTACAACATGGCCGCGTTCTTCGCGGACATGGATGTTCCCATCGTTAGCAACCAGGCGGTGAACCGCTCTCACTGGGCGCCCTTTGTCCTGGTGCCACAGGACAAGAAGCAAGCCGAGATGATTAAGGCTGTCGAGGAGCGTTATCGTCAGTTGCTTGAAGAGCACCCTGCCGAAGCCAAGCAGATTGAGATTCTGCACGTAACACGTGACCGTGACCCTCCCGGGGCTGCGAAGGGGAGCTGGCAGAACGAGTTTCGCGAGTTGGTAAAGAAGCGGATTGCATTGGCGGACACGGTGCCTGCTCTGCCCATCACGCGCACTCGCTCGGAACCGCGAACCGTGCGAGTCCTGCCACGCGGTAACTACCTGGATGAATCGGGCGAAATCTGCCTTCCTTCCGTACCGGCTTTTCTCGGCACGTTATCATCTACCGAAACGAATCGCCTGACGCGAATGGACCTTGCCAAGTGGCTGTTTTCCGACGAGAACCCCAAGACTTCGAGGGTCATTGTTAACCGGCTCTGGGCTCTCTATTTCGGAAAAGGGCTTGCGCGCGATCAACTGGACTTCGGCTCACAGGGAGATCTTCCCACTCACCCCTGGCTGCTTGATTTCCTGGCCGGTGAATTTCGAAAAGATTGGGATCTTAAGGCCATGGTCAGGCGGATGGTGGTCAGCCGGAGTTATCGGCAGTCTTCATCTCCGAGGCCCGACCTGAGTGGAAAGGATCCGGATAATCTGTTGTTGGCGCGACAGAACTCGTGGCGCCTTTCTGCCGAACAGCTTAGGGACCAGGCCTTGGCCCTGTCCGGTCTCCTGAAGCCGCAGGTCGGCGCAGCAGCAGTGAAGCCCTACCAGCCAGCCGGGCACTGGGAGCCGCTCAACTTCCCTGCACGGCGTTACCAGGCGAGTACTGGCGAGGATCTATACAGGCGAACCGTCTACACGTGGGTGCAGAGATCTTTCCCTAATCCGCTGCTGACGAATTTCGATGCTCCCAACCGCGAAACCTGTCTTGCCGGGCGCACACTGACGAATACGCCAATACAGGCGCTGACAACGCTCAACAGCCGGACTTATGTTGAAGCAGCGCGCAACTGGGCGGTCGCCCTGCTTTGCGACGCAAGCGACGATGACGAGCGGCTGACCCGTGCGTTCCTGCAGGCTCTCGGGCGCAGCCCGGCTGATGGGGAAGCCGCCCGTCTGCAAGCCTTGCTCACCACGATGCGTGGTATTTACAAGGATTCTCCCGGTGACGCCGTGAAAGCCCTGGCTGTCGGTGCTTCGCCGGTTGACTCCGGCGTGGATTCAATTGACGCGGCGGCCTGGACGCAGGTCTGCAGGGTGATGTTAAACCTGAATGAAACGCTGGTTCGCCCATGAAAAACGAATTGCCGGACTTAAGAATGAAACCGCTTGCCCTTACCCCGGGGCAGGCGCATAGCATCCTGCTGCAGCAGACCCGCCGCAAGTTTCTGACCAGCGCATTCGGATCGCTGGGTTCACTCGCCTTCGGCCTGATGGCCGGTCCGAAGTTACTGGCTGCAACGGGTCCTGCCGGCGCTCCGCGGGCGTCTGTGCCTGCACCCCACTTCAGGCCCAAGGTCAAACGGGTAATCCATCTTTGCATGGCGGGCGGCCCAAGCCAGTTTGAAACGCTGGAATTCAAACCGGTTCTTGAGCAGAACAACGGCAAGCCTATGCCGGAGTCTTTCACCAAGGGGCAGCCCATAGCCCAGTTGCAAGGCAAGTCCCTCCGTGTGTTGGGCCCGCAATTCAAGTTCAACGCGTCCGGACAGAGCGGATTGGAGATATCTGAGGCGCTGCCCTACATTCAGCAGGTCGCCGATGAAATATGCATCATCCGATCCATGGTTACCGAACAGATCAATCACGACCCTGCCCACACGTTTTTCAATACCGGTTCGCGCGCGGCGGGTTATCCGAGCATGGGCTCGTGGATGCTGTACGGGTTGGGTTCGATGAACGACAGCCTCCCCGGATTCATCGTGCTTACCAGCGCGGGCGGGGGGCAGGGCCAGCCCATAGCTTCGCGGCAGTGGTCCAGCGGATTTCTGCCCGGCAAGTACCAGGGAGTAAAACTCAACAGCTTCGGTGAGCCTATTTACTATCTCGACTCGCCCGACGGGGTGTCCAACGAGTGCCAGAGTGAGGTCGTGCAGGCAATAAACCAGCTCAATGAGGCGCATGCCAACGTGGTGGATCATCCCGACGTTGCCGATCGCATTGCCCAGTACGAGCTGGCTTTCCGCATGCAGACTTCTGTTCCGGAGTTGACCGACTTCTCAAAAGAAGATCCGAAGACGCTTGAGCTATACGGATGCAAGCCGGGTGACGGGAGTTTCGCCGGCAATTGCCTGCTTGCAAGGCGGTTGGCTGAGCGGGGTGTGCGGTTCATACAGCTTTACCACAGGGGCTGGGACCATCATGGTGGTGTGAAGAATGGGGTAAAGAACGTTGCGAGGCTTACGGACCGAGCCACTGCAGCGCTCATTCTTGATTTGAAGCGGCGCGGGATGCTGGATGACACGCTTATTGTTTGGGGGGGCGAGTTCGGCAGAACCCCGATGGCCCAGGGATCGGGTCGCGACCATCACATAAAGGGCTATTCGCTGTTTCTGTGCGGCGGTGGAGTGAAGAGCGGTTTCGCCTACGGCAAAACGGACGATTTCGGCTACAACGCCGCGGAGAACCCGGTGCATGTGCGCGACCTGCACGCAACGATTCTTCACCTGCTCGGATTGGATCACGAACGCCTGACGTTCAAGCACCAGGGACTGGATGCGAAGTTAACCGGTGTCGAGAAGTCGCAGGTCATCAACGACATCCTTGCCTGACCGGTTTGCACGGCTACTTTGGTTGTGGTGCGATAAGGGCAAGATCATCAGTAATGCGCGTACTGGGCAAGTCCTTGCGGAGTTGGTCGATTGCCTTCTCTGATATGCCGCTGTTCCAGAGATAAAGTTCACGCAGTTGCGTCATCTGTCCCAGGTCTGCAGCGGCTGCATCGTTCAGGCTTGTGTTGCAGAGATTCAGCTTGACCAGCTTCTCCAGCTCCTTCAGCGCCGGAAGACCGCCGACATCGACTCCTGTTCCGCTGAGATTCAATTCCTCAAGGTTAGCCATACGTGCGACGGTTGTCATTGCATCGCTCGATATGTTGCAACGGGACAGGTTCAACCAGGCCACTTTCGTGGCCACAGGTTCAAGGTGACCGATAAAGGCGTTGTCCACAGTGCCCGCCTCAACGCTGCAGTCAACATGAAGCGCATCATCATGTTCCCCCAGCGTCTGCACAAAGACCCGCTGCGACCGCAGCGAAGCGATTGCCTGCATAACGGATTTTGGGGGGGGAGTGTCGCGCTGCAGGACATCCGTGGGATCTGTCGCCGCTTCCGGTTGCCTGCGGAACTGCAGGGGCACGCTGGGGTCGGTGGTGGGAAGTTCGAACGATGCGCCTGCTTCAATCCACCACTCCAGCAGAAGCTTCTCCGCGTCTGTAAGTTGCGGCTTGCCGTTGGGAGGCATGTGGTGCTCGTCCTCAGGAGGCAGATTGATGTAACGCGTAAGCAGCGGTTTCGCGTTGTTGACTGAGCTGACAGGGGAGCCGGACTTGCCTCCGGTCTGAATGGCCTCCGGTGTATGCAGGGCAAGCCCGTTCAACTTCTTCTCTACTCCATGGCAGTTGAGGCATCGCGAGGATAGAACCGGCTTTACCAGCCTGTTGTAAACGGTGGCTACGGAAGAGGTGGGTCGACCGGACTCATCTTCAACGGATCCCAGTATCGGCTGAAGCCAAGCGGGGGCGTGCTCCGAGAGGAATGCCGAGCCGTGAGTAATCACTGCACCGCGATGGCTGGTCATTGTCATCAACCCAAGGGACAACAAGAGCATCAGAAAACGCGGGATTGCCCGCCCGGCCCCGCGTGCCTTTCCTGTGCCCGGCAAAACGGCAAGGAGAGTTGTCATGGCGGCAGCGATTGTGAACAGCAATGCGAACCTGAAATGAGAATCAAGAACAGTACCTGCATACGCTTCGTCGCGGCTAAGCAGGTATCCGGTAGCCGCGGTAGCACAGGCAGACAGGGCCGCGGCAACGTAAAGCAGTTTGAGACAAGGGTGAGAAGACCGGGGTGACGATTCTCGCATGAACCAACTTTGGATCTCCAGCAGTAGCACGGCTGTGAAGAGCCCGATGGGTAGATGGAGGATCAAGGGATGAAGGCGTCCTAAGAAACTAATCCAGTGTGTGTTCATGACTCTATCGCAAAGAGAGGCAGTTTATCGAGTTCTGGTTGCGAATGTAAAGATTATCCTCGACGAGTGCGGGATGCGACCACACTTCCGTCTTGTCGTCATCAAAGACACGCAGCCTGCCTGCCGGCCTGTATTCTTTCCGGTCGGCACGGACAAGGATGAGTTCACCGTCGATGGTAACGATCATCACATGGCCGTTCCCTGCGATCAGCGACGTGTACGCATAGAAGGCCATGTCTTTCTGTTTCCAGAGTAGCTGGAGGCTCTTTGCGTCGAGGCAGTAGAGATACGAGTTGTGAGCGCCAAACACCATGCCGTTGTAAGCGACCGGTGTGATCATGTCCGGGGCCAGGTCGTCGAAGCGGCGTTGGGCCTTCTCTTGAATCCGGACGGGTCCCCTGTAGCCCTTGCCGCTGAACCCATACAAGCGCGTCGAATTGTTTTCGGTGGCAACCAGGAGCTTCTCACCGATGGCAATCGGTGTGGGCACATTGAAGTCGCCCTCATTGTCCGGGACGATTCTCCAGACACGTTTGCCAGTGGAGGCATCCCAGCCACCAAGCGAATCTGAATCGTAGGTGATCACTTGTCGCTGTCCCTGGAAATTGTTGAGGATTGGCGCTGCATAGGCCGCTCCGCCACCTGGTGACTTCCAGATGACGTCGCCGGTCTTGCGGTCCAGCGCGACGATGGAAGCTTCCTTCGCCCCCGGGTTAACGATCAGCTTGTCATCGACGACCAGGGGAGTTGCCGTCATACCCCATGCAGGGAGTGCACTGTCGAAGTCCTTGATGAGATGCTTCTTCCAGATAACCTGGCCGGTTTCCGGGTTGACGCAGTTGAAGTGCCCGAAGGCTCCCAGCAGATAGGCCATTCCATCGTGGATAACAGGAGTAGCCCGTGGCGAATTGGAGTAGTCCATGTCGCCTTCGGCTGCGTATTTCAAGGTCCAAAGCTCCTTGCCGGTATCGGCGTCGAGGCATCGCCAGATGTCGTTCCTCTCATCGGCGGATTTGTCGGCGAACATGACGCGGCCATCGGCCACGGCAACACCCGAATGACCTGGACCAGTCGTCTTCATGGTCCAAAGGAACTTCACTTTCTTCGGGAGGCCGGTTGGGACGTGGTGACTGATCCCATCGCGTGCGGGGCCACGCCAGTCGGGCCAGTCTGCCCTATTGGCGGTCGAGCAAGGTGGGAGTCTTCGCTCTGAATCGCTTTCGATCACGATCCGGAACCCGATAATCGCGTCGCAATAGGAACCACGCAAGTCGCATGGCAGTCGTCCTGCCGAGCGGCACCTTGGAGGACTGCTCATCCAGGATCCCCCGCGGGTCACACGCTGTGAACCTTTGGGCGGACCGGGAGGGTCGATGTCCGGAGCGTTCTTGTAGTAGTTCTTGTCATACCAGTCGGCGGTCCATTCCCACACATTACCGGTCATGTCGTGAAGCCCGAAATCGTTTGCCCGGTAGGCGCCGGCGGGTGAAGTGAAGACATATCCGTCGGCCCAGGAGAAGGATCGCCATCCGCGGAATTTCTGGCGGGCTGTTTCGTCCGAGGCATTTGCCCAGCCCTTGCCGTCTTCCCATGCGTCGCCCCAGGGGAAGAGGGTTGAGGTGCCCGCACGGGCGGCATATTCCCACTGGGCCTCGGTCGGGAGCAGGACGTTGCGTCCTGTCTTCTTGTTCAGCCAGAGACAAAAGGCAATGGCATCATCGAA
The DNA here is from genome assembly GCA_030744755.1 of Kiritimatiellia bacterium. Classification (GTDB taxonomy): domain Bacteria; phylum Verrucomicrobiota; class Kiritimatiellia; order UBA8416; family JADHWI01; genus JASLPY01. The sequence continues at coordinate 41,936 of JASLPY010000025.1, forward strand.
ACTTGCGCAGATGACCGGGTGTTCATCGGTTTGTTCGAACCCGGTCTTTTTCCACGATGCACCGTCGATCTTGTCCCAGCTGTTCCGTTGCCATGCAAACGCCCATCCTTCACGCTCGGCCTGGGTCAGGTAACCGGTTGCCTTGACGAATGCTGCGAACTGGCCGCGGGTGACCTCGTGGATGCCCATGAAGAAGTCGCGACTGATTGTGACTTCGCGTTGCGGTTTTTCGCGGTCGTCTATCATGCGGACGCGATGGGCTGGATCCGTTCCCATGAGAAACTTGCCCGCCGGGATCTTAACAAGCCTCATCGTGACATCGTTGCCGAGGTCGAGATCGAGATGTTCCAGATCGGTGCCACCCTTTTGGTCCGCCGGTGCTTTCTCCCTATCGGCGGCAAAAGATGCCGATCCCGTGAGCAAGTAGCAGGCAATGAGGAACAAGCTTTGCAGGGAACGGGTCATTAACAGCCTTTCGTGCGGTCGCCGAGGACGGCGCTCCTCCAGGTGAAAGGGACGTCCTTCGGCGGGAGGGGCACCGGCCTCTGTGCCCGAAAGATCGTGAAAGGTCGTAGAATTGCCGCTGCCAAATGCCTCACCGTTGCCTCCTTGGTGTGGAGTTACTGCGCATTGGTCTACTCTAGCATCACGAACAGCAACGTGAAAACCCCTGAAATGAGTGTTCCTGCTTGCCAATCCGGTCACTGCCACTTAGGATACGAATCGATAACGTGAGAGTTTTGGTGCGGCCGCGATCGTAAACGGTAATGCAAAGGGTTCCTTTGCTGAACTCCCACGTTAGTCTCGGTCGCCCAGTAGCGAAGTCACCCGGGGGAGCAGATCTTATGGATCAGAACGTGTGGACTGTCGTGGTAGGGTTGAGCGGTTCGTTCGGGCTGGGGATGTGTTTTGCGACACTCGGCTCGATCGCAGTCAAGCTGATGCCGCGTCTGGAGATGGACGAGGCGAAGTTTGGTTCGTTAATCAGTACCTTCATGTTCTCCTGCCTTATCGCTTCCCTGGCGGTTGGTACGGGCATGGACATGCTGGGCTACAAGACGGTTGCCATCCTTGGGTTTGTTGCAGCGGGCGCAAGTATCTTTCTTCTCGCAAGAGCCAAGTCGATCAACGTTGTGATGGTGGCCGGCATTCTACTTGGTGTCGGTGCCATGGCCTGCAACACGACAGGCAACGTGCTGGGGACTGGTGTTGTGGCCGAGATGCTGAAAGGCGATTTTGCGGCAGCGAACAACCTTGTGAATGTCTGTTTCGGCCTGGGGCTTTTTCTGACGCCGTTCCTTGTTAGTTTCCTGTTCCAGAAAGTCTCATACGAGAAGGCCGTGTCTGCACTGGGTATCGTGGTGCTGATTCCTACAGTTTTTGCTGTTCTCGCCAAGTATCCGAAAGCCGCGGGCTTCAGTTTGGGTGAAGCGTTCGGTCTTCTCAAGGAGCCGGTCACGATAGTCGCGGCCCTCGTTCTATTCTGCTACATAGCTCTAGAGGCAAGCTTCACAAACTGGCTTGCACCTTTCGGCAAAGAAGTGATTAAGAAAGAGAAGCCGGACATGGACGGCGAAAAGGTAGACGCTTCTGCTGCCCGTTTGCTTTCAGCGTTCGCGATTGCGATGATGGTTGGCCGGCTGATTACCGGTATCTCCGGAATCACTGCCGTCGGCAGTTGGCTGATTGTCGGTTCGGCTGTCCTCGCAGCCATTGTGATCTTCATCATGATGGGCGTGTCTAAGGGCGGTGCGGCCTTTGCGCTTGCAGCAGCCTCAGGCCTCGTCTTCGCACCCGCGTTCCCTACGACGGTCGGTGTGACGTTCGGCAAGTTCGGTGGCGGCAGCGGGAGTCTTTTCGGCATCATTTTTGCCGTCGGCCTTGCCGGTGCCGTGATCGTTCCGAAGGCCATGGGTAACATGGCCAAAGGTGCGACCGTGCAGAAATCGCTCAAGCTCCTGTTTCCGGCGGTGGTAGGCCTCGCCATTCTCGCCGCGGCGCTCAACTACGTGAAGGGTCCAGCGGAACGTGAAGCCCCGGCAGAGGCTGCTGAAGAGGCGGTAGCGGAAGCCGTTGAAGAGGCTCCCGAGCTCCCCGAGACTCCTGATCTCCCGACAACTGAGTAGGTTCTTGAAACAGCAGTGTTTTCACTTGGACCGGTGAGGTATATGCCCGCCGGTCTCGGTGGGTAACAGCGCTACTGGATACCGGAGCAGGGATGCTCCGGTTACTTTGGGAATGGGCCAAGCTGTCGCGATGCTTGTGCTCGGTCGCCGAGGCCGGCGACCCTCCCGGTCCAATGCACGTCCAGCGGCGGGAGGGGCAGCGGCCTCGCTGCCCGTTGTAGCTGTGGGCCACAGTCGGTGCTGCTGCGTTCTCCGTTTCCTACCGAACCAGCTTGGTCACATCGCCCCAGGGAGGTGTTCCCAGTGTGGGGATCACTATCTCGCCCTTTGCCTGCTTACTTTCCTCGAGATATGCACCGTAGAAGTTGCTGTTGCAGTCTATCCACATGGTGATGCGCAGCATTTCCTCCCTGGTGAGGTCGATGTCGCAGTTGCTATCTTCCTTCGTGAGATGCGCATAGAGCTTTGAAACCCGGGCACACACCTTGTTGGGGATGGAGTAGGAGAGCCCGTTTCGCCTGATCGATCCGTTGCCGCCGTGCTTTCCCCACCCCATACCGTGGAGCACCTCAAAGGATTTTGACCATCCATTCTTGCCGAATTGGTCACCGTGCAGGTTGGGAGCCTTCTTCCCTTCCTTCGCACTCTTGTCGTGGCATCCAACGCACCTGGCGTTGAGAACTGGCTGTACCAGCCTGGCATAAGACAGCGGATAGGAGCCGTCCACGCCCGGTTTGATATCCGAAGGGGGCCTTCTGAGAGCAGTGGGTGGCTTGCTGCCGATCGTTGACGGCGTGGTACGCTTGTGTTCATGGCAGCCTATGCAAGCCAGCGTCTCGCCCGGATGCACGTATGTGCCGGATCGCATTGTCTGAACCACCATTCCATCCTCGTCCAGTGCCTGGAAATAGATATCGATTCCGGTGGGAACTTTGAAATGCGCGCTGCCGTCCGCTTCGACCGGTACCGTTCCCAGCACCCCGCGTGCCAGCGATTGATTCGCGTAGCCTATGTGCGGCTTGTTGGCGTTGGGTGTTGCTTTTGGAAAGATGTTTACGATGCGCAATTCCGTGATCTTTGAGGTTTTCGGGAGTGGGAACTCACCTTCGTAGACATTCATGACCGTGACGATCCCGGTTGACATGTCCGCGCCTTCTACCCGGTCTTCCTTCGCCTGTATGGTCTTGGGCGGGATAATGGGTGGGGACTTACGGGATACCAGGGGAATGGGGTCGAGACAAGCGATAGACGGATCCCGGTAAAGGAGAATCCTGTTTCCGAAACTATCGACAAGGTAGATGCCATAGTGGGATCCACGCGGGTCAAAGACACAGATATAGTAATCTTCACTGAGTGCCCAGGGGTTGCCGTACGCCTGCTTGCCTCCTTCTGATTCCGGAAACATCACATCGGGCGTGACACGTTTCAACTGTGACATCTCGCGGTCATCGTCAATGTTCATGTCTATGGTGACCAGCGATCCATAGGCCTGGCCATGGTGGGGAGCCGCAGTGCTGATATACTTGTGGGAACCGGGTATGGAGCGGCAGGAAAGTTCCATCCAAGGTCTCTTCCTCCGGTTGTCGGGATAATTGCCGTGGTAGCTCCGGGGATCCCGTCCATCGGGAAATGTATGCCAGATGTGATGGGCAATGTCGGAATCCCTGTCCACGTAATCCCAGCGCGAATAGATGATCATGCCGTTGTTGTCCACACTCGGATGCCACTCGTTTGTGTCATGCCAGCTCAGCGTGATGATGTCGTTTCCGTCAGGCAGCATCGAGTGCAGCGTGTAGGTAGGAACAGGGCGGCCGTGGCAACGGCCGAAGCCACCGATACGCTCGGAGATGAAAACGATTCGTCCATTGGGAAGGAAACAGGGATCAAACTCGTTCCAGGGGCCGTCCGTCAGCTGTACCAGCCCGGAGCCGTCGGCGTTGCACTTGAAGATGTGGAAGGCATTGTCTTCAGTCCAGGCACCCCCCGACAAACCAACATGCGCAAACAGCATGGTTTTGGCGTCGTAGGAGAGTTCGAGCGAGATGAAACTGCCGAAATCCAGGAGCCTGTCTTTCAGGCGTCCTTTCGTGACGGGGGAATCCATTAGCAGATCCCGGACTTCCGGTTTATCGCTAAAGGCGTTTCTCAAAACGAAGACCCCGCCGCCAGCCCTGTTCTTGTGACCGTGGTACTGGTCGCACATGTGGTTGGCGCCGGAGCGGTGGTGCTTGATAAAGGCGATGTCCTTGAAGTCGATGAGAGGGTTCTTAAACGCTATGCTTCGGCGCAGTGTGGCGATTTCATCGAACAGTTTGGCCTGGTCGTCGCCCGTGGGGGTTTGCTCGTTTGCAGCTCGCAGCGCTGCGAGCTGTTTCGCCTCTGTGGTCAAGCTCGGTGCACCCTTCATTTTACTGATATCTTCAAGGAGAGCTTCTGTCCTGCGCAGGATGACGTCCACAGGAGTTTTGTCCTGCTCGGTGATCAGGGCTTCCGGCCGATAGACCTGGCTCGTGACCCTGGAGTCGTTCCAGTGCTTGCGGTTGTTGAGTTCCTGTTGGAGAAGGGACGTGGGGCCGGTCGCGGGGACGCGTGCCTGCTTATGAGACTTGTCAGGAACCGGAGCCTTGCAGACCTGGCATCCATCGATGGTTTTTGCGAGAATGATGGATCCCCACTTGTCCCCTGACGGGATCTGGAGTTTCTCGCCCTTCCTGACCTGTTTTGCGTAAACAGTCCAGTCCGTGCCGCCACTGCCTGCGTTCTTTATCTTTCGCCCGGTCTTTACCCAGCCATCCCCGATTTTGAGAGATTTCGGTGTGATGCCCAGTTCAAGGCAGAGACGAAGCAGGCCTTCGGACTTGACCTCGCACTGCAGGGTTCCCGTGTTCTTGTGCTCGTGCATCGTATATTTCAGACCCTCAAGTTCCTTCGGGACGTTTTCGTAACAGTATCCCCGGTTGGTATGGATGAGCGCCCTGTTCTTGAGTGTGGCATGTGCAATGGGTTTCGTGGCGTTTATCGTCACCGCGGCCGGTGTCTTCTCCGCTAGAACACGGGGTTGGAGACTGATAAGAGCGAGAATGGCAATGAGAACTGTTGCTGATCTTTTCATAAGAATGATTGATCCTTCAGGTTGTACAGATTGGGTTGTTATCACTCAGGAATGATAGTGCAGAATTCATCCACCTGCAAGGGACTGGTGCGCGTTTGATATTGATTCCTTACTGTCCAGACTGTAAAACGTTTCCTTCAGGGGGAACAAACCCGCTCAATTCCAGCTGAGGAACTTGTCATCCTGAGCGAAACGGAGCGGGGTCGAAGGATCTCAGTTCTTCGGTGAACCGCTAGATCCCTCGACAAGCTCGGTATGACATTAACTAAATGATGTTCCGGTAGAGACGGAAGCACAAGACACCAGGGAGATAGTGATGGATTATTTGATGGCTATAGATCTTGGCTCAACGAGTCTCAAGGCGGTTATATACGACTTGGACGGGAACCTCATTTCATCGGCCAGCCGGCCGACAGAGAAGATTACTCCTGAAGGTCACCCCGAGTGGGTTATCTGGGATCCAGACCAGATATGGCAGGGGGCGGCGGCAGCTTCCAAGGAGGCGTTGTCGGGGATTGATGATCCATCGCTGGTGAGGGCCGTGGCCGTTACCGGTATGGGAATGGACGGCGTGCCGATTGACAAGAACGGCGATCATCTCTACCCGTTTATAAGCTGGCACGATCCCCGCACCGCCGGCCAGGCCGACTGGTGGAACGAGAATATTGGCGCGGAAAAGACATTCGGAATTACCGGATTTCCAACGTGGGCCATTACTGCAGCCATGCGTGTTCTCTGGATGAAGGAAAACGAACCAGAGATCATGGAGAAGGCCGAAAAATGGCTTCTCATCGAGGACTTCCTCAATCACAAACTCTGCGGGAAGATCGCTACGGACTACAGCATGGCGTCTTGCATGCTGTTGTTCGATCAGAAAGCACATTCCTGGTCTGATGAACTCATTGACGCCTCCGGCATCGAAAAGAGCCTTTTGCCTGACCCGGCACCCAGCGGGACAGTGCTCGGCAAGATCAGCGGGGAAGCGTCGGCATTGACTGGGCTCTCAACTGATACAACGGTTGTCCTTGGCGGGCACGACCATATCTGCGGAACGTTGCCGATAGGCGTGTACAAACCTGGCTCGGTCCTCGATATCATAGGAACGTGGGAGATCATATCGACGGCAGTTCCTGCTCCATTCCTGGATGCCGCGATTAGTGGCGCCGGCATCTGCATGCAGTCGCACGTGGTGAACAATATGTACGCGGCGTGGGGTGCCGCAGTTTCAGCAGAGTCACTCGAATGGTTCCGCAGGGAGTTCGGTTTTGAGGCCGAACAGAAAGCGGAGAAAGACGGAGTGGTCTGGGATCACCTGATGGCCTGGCTTGCCGACACGAAACCGGGATCGTCAGGCGTGATGTTCCTTCCTCACATATCGGCCGCGGGTTGCCCAATCAACGATGACAAGTCGCTTGGGGCATTCGTGGGGCTCAGCAATACCGCAACGAAAGGCGACATGCTAAGGGCGGTCATCGAAGGTCTGAACTACCAGTTCCTGCACATCATTGAGGTGATGGAGTCGGGCATGGACTGCAAGCTCGACAAGATCACCATCGCCGGCGGTGTCGCCCAGAACGAGTTCTGGATTCAGAACAAGGTCGACATGCTGGGGATCCCGATGGAGGTGTCGGAAGTCGAGGAAGCCACGCCGCTGGGTTGCGCGATGCTGGCGGGAATCGGTATTGGCCTCTACAAGGATGTCGATGAAGCCTACGAGCGGGTCAAGAGGCCCGGAAAAGTCATTGAGCCGAACAAAGAGCTGACAGCGCAGTATGCTGAGTTGTTCAAGATCCACAAGGACATCTACCCGGCCCTGAAAGACCTTAATCACGGGATTTTCAGCAAGTTCAAGGGGTAGGGGAGGTTGGGAGCAACGTTCAACGCCCAACGCCCAACGTCCAACGTCCAAGTGGGTAGTTGGTGACCAGTGTGGCGCACACCGGTCACTGATTACTTCACCTACACTCTCCCCGACGACAATGCCATCGCTATCTTGCTTCTGACATTCTTGGATATCGAGTCGTGGATGGGCTGGAAGACTATGTTTGAGAGTTCGTCCGGGCGCTTTTCTGTGATCTTCAGTGTTTCGGGGATGGCTGAATTGATCGCCAGGCGTGTGTCCGTGTAGACGTTGAACTTTGTGATTCCGTTTCGAACAGCCTCCTGGACCTGGTCCGCGGGCGTGTCGGAACCGCCGTGCAGCACGAGCGGAACCTGGCTGACCGCGTCTATGGCTTTGAGCGTCTCGATGTCCAGGTCAGGCTTTGAAGCATATATTCCGTGAGCGGTGCCAATGGAAACTGCCAGCGCGTCAACACCCGTTGCCTCGACGAACTCCACCACATCTTCGGGCCTGGTGAGCACGGTCTCCCCGATGTCAGCGCCGTCGATCTCTTTGCCCGCGACGCAGCCCAGCTCTGCTTCCACGCTGACGCCATGGGGTTTTGCCAACTCGACTACCCTGGCACTCACTTCGACGTTCTTCTCGTAGGGAAGGGCGGTGCCGTCGAACATAACGGATGTGAAGCCATGGTCGATGCATCGCTTTATTACGTCAATATCTGTGGCGTGATCAAGTTGCATGGCTATCGGGATGTCGTAATGCGGAGCTACCGAATGAATTAGCCCTGCCAGGTAATGCATGGCGCGTCCTTCCACGTCGCAGCCCAGCAGCAGGAGAATTACCGGCGAGCGCTGCTGTTCTGCAACGTCCAGGATCGGCCGGACGTACATGTCGGATAGGCACTCAAAGCCCGGAACGGCGTAATGATTGGTACGGGCGTCATTCAGAAGATTTTTTACGGTGCTGAGAGACTTCATGACGGGAATCAGGTGAAGGCTTCTCCGGCGCCTGACGTATCAAAATTCAGCTTGATCGGGTACTTTCCGTACGCCTTTATGGTGCTGATCATCGCGAGATAATTCGCGGGATTGATCGAAGAGTGGATACTGTTGCTGGAAGAGAGGATCAGGCCGCCTCCTTCGGACGCCGCCTTGATCACGCCCAGTGTCTCGTTAACGACCTCTTCGATGGTTCCATCAACCAGCGTTGTTGCGCAATTGACATTACCTTTCAAGGCAAGCTGGTCACCGTAATCACGCTTCATTTCAGCGATGTCCATGTTGCCCAGCGGATCTATGGGATCAAGACAGTCGATGCCGGCATCAAGTATCATGTCGAGCAACGGCATTATGTTGCCGTCGGTGTGCTTGATGATGGGAAGGCCGTGATTATGAAATCCATTGAAAACCCTTTTAAGGCCGGGGTACATGAGTTCCCTGAAAGTATCCGGCGCCATGAACGGGGCCTGACCGGACGAGTAGTCATCGCCGGTGAACACGAAGTCGGCACCATGACGAGCGGCTTCTTCAGCGAACTCGATATTCAGATCAACAGACATCTCCACCAGCGATCTCACCAGCTCCGGCTCCATGCAGAACGCCATCATCAGTTCCTGGAAGCCCATCAGGTTGCGGGGTAACGACATGACGTCATTCAGATGAACGCCGATGGCATATTCACCTTTGTAACGCGCAACAAGGTTCTTCAGGCTGTCCCAGCGGTAGGGAGCGTGCGGGTCCGGGGGCTCGTAGGTTTTGAGATCATCCAGGGAGCGGATGACGGGCTCAACGACCGTAGAGTGCTGTTCTTCCCCCTTCTCAACGACGATGCCCCATTCGTTCTTAAACCGGTTGGGCGCGACCTGTTCCGATGTAAAATCGGGAGCTGTGAGCATAGCATCGAGGCCCATGCGCACGGTGAATTCTTCCGTGGTTGATCCGGGACAGATCGCATGCCTCACTTTTGTGTCGATTATCCATTCGAAATGCGGGATGCGATCGGGTTCCTCATTGCGAAGAACCGCCATCACCCGTTCTGCAGATGTCATTTCACTCACGTTGGTCTTTTCTCCCGTTGGCTAGCCTGATCCATTCATCAACCCCATAGATTCGCCCCGTAGCTGAATTCGTGAGAATTCAGACTCCCCGAGGCTCGGCCCCCCCCTTCGCCCCTCGGAATCCTCACCCTCCGTCGCCGAAGGCTATGGAGGCCAAGCGGATCCCGCTACATGGGACCCAATGAACAAGTCCCGGCGAATGACTATGACGAGAAACAGGTCAGCTCAGATTCACGCCAAACTTGTCCGCCAGGATCGCAATGGTTCTTTCGATGTCGGCCTGGGTCTCTTCTTGCGACCATCCCAAAACAGCGCCAGTAATTGCGGCGAGCTCGTCCAGCAGTGGACGCGTCAGCTCTCCAAGTAACGCGATGGAGGTCCTGCGCAGAACGAGATCTGTGAGATGAAAGACCCGCTCGTTACGTACGATGAACTCGATTTCGCGCTGACTGTATTTCGCGTGGTTTTCCAGGGACTTGTCCGGTTCTGCGGTTATGAATTCCGCCACCCGTTGTGCGCTTGTGCCGTACCTGTACAGAAGGAGAGACAAACAGCTTTCATCCAACCCGGTGCTGTCACCAAGTTGAGCCAGCCAGGTTCGCCTGGCGTCCTCGTCCCCGGGGAACTGTTTGCCGCCGCCAATTGCCAATTCCCTGGTTGATGCCCGGCGTGTTGTCGCGAGTTGTGCCAGGATAGTGTCGGCGACGTGTTCCGAGAAATCGCGGAACGGTGTCCACTTGCCCCCGATCATCGGGTAGACGGGGAAGGGGACATCATCCGTTGGCTGAATCACCGGGCATTGATGGGCCCGGCTGACCGCCCCGGTCTGTGCCGCTTTGCTGCTCGCCAGGGGCCTTACTCCCGAGAAATAGCTCAAGATCTGTGAGCGGTCGACGTGGAGCTTCGGGAACGGAACGCGGATCGCATTCAGCATATAATCAATCTCTTCGTCATCGCACCTTGCCTCGTCTGGATCATCGACGCGGATATCGGTCGATCCGATCAAGGCCTTTCCGAGCCACGCGTAGGTTATGGACACCCGACCATCGGGAGTTTCATAGAAGATCATCCCGTCGCCCAACTGTTCAACCAGTTCCGGGTTATCAAGGACAAGGTGTGCCCCTTTTGTTCCTCCGATCATGGACGTCTCGTGTCCGAGTAAGCGGTTGGCGGAATCGATCCATGGCCCCGTGGCGTTGACGACGGCCGTGGGTTTGACCTGCAACACCTCGCCGGATAACTCGTCACGCAGCGAGACCATGCCGGAGCTGTTGCCCTGGAGCGAGACGTAGCTGAGTGCATTGGCACCCGCACAGGCCTCCTCGCCGTCCATCAGGAGTTCCAGCACGAGCCGTTCCGGGTAACTGATAGCCGCGTCGTAGTAGGTTGCCGTACATTTTACGTCCGGATTCAAGAGCGACCGTCGGGCTATGGATCCAGCGCGCGAGGCAAAACTGTGCCTGGGCATCACGCGCGTCTTGCTGCTCATGATATCATAGACAGTAAGACCGATTTTAACCATGAGTGCGCCGCGATATGCAGGACGCTTGATCTTCAGACCCAGTTTCTTGCCGATAGTGTGGCCCAGGCCGGAGAACCATGACATGACGGGTACGGTGGTGGGCAGGGGCGTAACGTAATGCGGCGCATTGCGCAACAGCAAGTTGCGCTCCGTGACGGACTGCTGTACCAGTTTGGACTCACCAAACTCCAGGTAGCGCCACCCTCCGTGGATCATGCGTGACGGAGCGGCGCTGCAGCCGGCGCTGAAGTCCGACTTGTCGACCAGCAGCGCCTCAATCCCCTGAAGAGCCAACTCGCGGAACAGACCGGCCCCTACCACGCCTCCGCCCACGATCAGTACCGGGCAGGATTCGCGTTCTTTCAGGTCTTTCCATGTTTCCGAGCGCGTTTTCATCAATTTCTCCAAGAGCCTGTCCTTAGTACGAGATCAAAGCTATTTGCTATGCCGTTGAGCTCTGACGGGAGGGACGCCGGCCTCGGCGTCCGCGGGCAGCGAGGCCCCAGCACCAGAGCAAGCACGGTGCCGGCAGGCGCTGCACCCTCCCATTGCGTACCCTTATCACTCTTTACGCAAGACCGGCTGCATTCTTTCGTTCACGGCCGAGTTCGTCTGCGGCGATCATCGCGTTGACGATGTCTTCCGATGTGACTTCAAACGGATGGTTGGCGCAAAGCGAACCTTCGCCGCCGCAAATGTCGCCGATAACTTTCAGACGCTCGCGGTCGACTCCTTCAAGGCCGATGTCAGCGAATGTTACCGGCAGACCAATGGCTACTTCAAAATCGACGATCTTGATTCGTTTTTCGTCATCGAAAGTCTTGTCCAGGCAGAGTTGCGTGATTACACCGAAGCCGACTTCGTGCCCGTGCATCAGGCCGTGGCATTCCGGGAAAGACGGCAGGCAGTTGGCTACCATGTGCGCTGTTGCCACGCCACCGCTTTCAAAACCGAGTCCGGACATCAGTACGTTGGCTTCAACAACCTTCTCGACGGCATCATTAACAGTGTTGGCCTCAACAGCCTTCATTGCACCAACACCGTTCTCCATCAGCACGTCGTAGCAGAGCTTTGCGATTGCCATGGCAACCAGCGTTGATGTTCCGCCTGCAAGATTGGGAGCAGTGACCTGCGAACATGCGTCGCATTCGACCCAGGTCCCCAGCGCATCGCCCATGCCTGCAACGAAAGCGGGAAGGGGTCCATTCGCAATGACCTGCGTATCGACTAGAACCAGGTCAGGGTTGACTCCCCAGCTTTCAAAACCGGTACAGTTGCCGTCGTCATCGTACCAGACGGTGAAGGAGCTTGTTGGTGAATCGTTGGAGGCAATTGTAGGGACGGTCACAACCTTGCTTCCGGCGATCGCAGCGGCCGCCTTGACTGTGTCCAGCGTCTTGCCGCCGCCGACAGCCAGGGATACATCCACACCTTCGTCGCTCATGATTTTCGCGACGCGGTCTGCCTCGCCTTTTGTGGAATCGCCGTTGAAGTCAACGTCCACGACCTCGATGCCTGCGTCTTTCAGGCTGGCAATGAGTGTTTCTCCCACGATGCCCTTGACGTTGGCATCCCACAGTACCAGGGCTTTTTTGCCGATAGCACTTATCAGGCTACCTGCTTCTTTGAGAGTGTCGGGGCCCTGTACATATCTCCTCGGGGCAATAAAGACCTTGTTCATGACGATACCTCTCCCTTTTAGTGTTAAACGACCTGTAAACAAAAGCGCTTTTCGGCGCTGTCAAAGCTATCGAAGACGGTGGTGATGTGTCAAGGTTGGGGTTCGCAGGTTGGGGTTCGCAGATTCGAAGGCAGAGAAACCGCGACAGAGAAGCCGCGTCATCATTTAGATCTCTGACTCAAACACCGAATCGTCGCTTGGTCGCGTATCGATTGAGATTAAGATTAAGAGGGGGATCCATGCGACCCTCACAAATATTCCTTAATGCTGATCAGGTTCGGCTTTTCCTCTAACCGCTTGATATCTTCTATTGCTTCTCGGATCACAGGCTGCTGATTCTTGGCGTCCCAGTAACGAATGTCCTTTACCTTCTCGATCTCAGCAAGATTGCGCAGATGTGTCTCCAAACCGGGTGTCGCCTGTTTGGCTGACACGCCGCATTTCATAAGCAGGCCCATCCACCTGGCAGCTGAACGCTCATACTTCACCAACATCCATGCTCTCCGGAAGGAAAACGACCAGCAAGCCTCCATGTTTGCCCTTCCCTGCACAGGTGGTGTGTCCCTATCCTCTAAAAGGTCCTCTGTAAAGAATCTGCGATGAACCTCATTCCTTCTCTCGAAAAGCGCAATCGGTTGCGCTATATGCTTCTCATCGATTCTAGAAAACGTATCCCCGCAAAAGGGAGTATTAGCTAAAGGAAGGGTATAATCATGAAGAAAACATTAATCGCCGCAATGTTGATAATATGTCTTGGAACAGCTAGCACCTTATCCGCGGATCTTAAGACCCGTAACATCAGCATGGATGAATATGTTGACAAAATGAAAGCCGGGTGGATCGGCCAGATGGCGGGTGTCGGCTGGGGTGCCCCTACTGAGTTCAGGTTCAAGGGTGTTATTATTTCTACGAATAAGGTGCCCGAATGGAAACCGGGAAAGATCAACCAGTTCAAACAGGACGACATCTATGTTGAAATGACATTCATACAGACACTCGAAGATTACGGTTTTGACGTGTCAATCCGCCAAGCCGGGATCGATTTTGCCAATAGCGGGTACAGGCTCTGGCATGCAAACACATGCGGGCGGAAGAACTTGCGAAACGGGATAGCACCCCCGGATTCTGGTCATCCGAAATTCAATAAATGCGCGGATGACATCGATTATCAGATCGAGGCCGATTACAGCGGCCTCATAGCGCCGGGTATGCCGCAGATTCCCATTGAGCTGGGCGAGAAGTTCGGCAGGGTGATGAACTACGGAGATGGTTTCTATGCTGGACAGTTTGTCGGCGCCATGTACTCAGCGGCATTCTTCGAGACGGATATTATCAAGATAATAGAGGATGCGCTCAAAAGCATTCCTGCAGAAAGCCAATACGCAGAAATGGTTCGTGATATGCTTAAATGGTACGAAGAGGATTCCGATGATTGGCAGGCCACATGGGATAAGATAGAAAAGAAATATCACATGAATCCCGAATACACGCACGCCAAATGTTCCAAGCCGGGCGACATGGGCAAGTTCAGTATAGACGCGAAACTCAACGGCGCCTACATTCTTATGGGTATGCTGTACGGCAAGGGGGATATAGACAAGACGATCGTTATCTCGATGAGGTGCGGCCAGGATTCCGACTGCAATCCGTCCAACGCGGGAGGAATTCTCTGTACCGCGCTTGGCATGTCGAAGTTGCCGGAGAAATTCACGTCGGCACTGGACATGAAAGGCAAGTTCAGTCACACCCGTTATGATTTTCCCGGGCTGGTGGAAGTGTCAAAAAAGCTTGTACGGCAGGCTGTTGTTCGCTGCGGCGGAAGCGTCAAGAAAGACAAGGCGGGCAAAGAGATGCTTATAATACCTGTCAAGAAAGTTGTGCCGAGCGAACTGATCCAGACAAGTAATCCCGGCCCCATTGCCAATAGCAAGTTCACGGAAGAAGAAATGGCAATGATAAAGGGTCATCAAAAGAAGCCGGTGGTTGTCGCTCAAAAGAAGCCGGAGGTCGTCGATTGGAAGAAGGAAAAAAAGATGAAGGAGGCTGCCAAGGCGAAGGAGTTTCTTGACGGCGAAATGAAGAAGTTTGCGAAGATTACGCCGGGCTGGACGCTAACGAACTGCCACAAAGAGATGGATGCGGGCTTTCATGCCAGCTGGAGTGGCAGGAAGAACGTTTTGGTGACCCATCCGCATAAAGACACCGACGGGTGCGTACTCAGCCGTGAAGTGGATATTCCCGAGGGAAAGAAAACGACCCTGCACTTTGAGGCTGGTCATTTTACGCCTCACATTCATCCACGTCACAAGGTGAATGGGGATTGGATGTTGATAGTCCGAGTCAATAAGCAGGAACTGGTCAAGAAGATCGTGGGCGTGAAGACCGCGAAAGAGGGCTGGATGACTGTGGACGTGGATCTTTCGGAGTATGCAGGAAAGAAGGTCAATATCGAACTGGTGAACCAGGCGAATGACTGGTGGTATGAAGCAGGATACTGGGCGGGGATTAACCTGAAGCACGAATAACACGGTTGCAAAGAAAAGATGAAGAAAACACTAATAGTTCTTATGACAATCGTCAGCATCGCCTTGCCGGTAACCGGACTGGCAGCCGAACTGAATATCAAGGCAATCACCGCGAAAGCCACAGCGGATAATCCGCAGTACAAGAACAAGGAAGCCTGGCCCGACCTTGTCGGCGACGAGTATTTCCTGAAGCAAGAGTGGCCTAAAGCTCGCCTCTTGATTTGGGCACATGCGGGCAAGGTGCAAAAAAGGAGCGACCCGAAGATCGATCCAAAGGACCCGGTTAACTGGATCGACGCGGCAACGGGCAAAGCAGCGGATGCGAGTCCCGACATGGATACGGACCTCATTCTTCCTGACTCGGATGTGCAGTACAGAGTCACACCCGGAAGACTGTTCGCCTGCCGACACCTGACCGTCGGGAGCAATGCGAACTACCGGGCAAGTGTAAAGATCTTTGGCAACGTCTGGATACGCCCCGGTGGGAAATTCTACGCCTACCGATCGCTCATGCTATTGGGCACACGCGATACATTCTTCCGAAAAGACTGGCCGGAAGACGGTGTGTTGAAGAAGCTCCACGACACTGGAGCCCGTACCCCGTTCGTTCGTGCCAAACCAAAAGCGAGTCCCTGGGGAGCCGGGGAGAAAATGGCCGTTTCTCACTTCTTCAATCACAATAAGGAGGATGCTTCAACCGAGATTCTCGGTTATGTCCGTAATCGTGACGAATTCGCCAACAAGTCAGGCACTATAATTGTTGGCCGCGGCAGTCGCTTAATGTGTGGAACCCCGGCGTGGTTCAAGGTTTTAGAAGCAGGCACAATCGTACTGATGGATGGCGCTGTGATCGGCAAATCTGCGAATGAGTTCGTTTATGGCGTCGATATACAGGGCACAATAACGGGCGGTACGCCGGACAGGCCTCTCAAGCGTGATGCGAGGATAGGTGTCCCATATCACAATTGGATGCATCTTACTTTTGAGCCAGAGATTAAAAACCACAAACCGCAGACTGGTGGGATATCAGGATCTTTTTCAGGAAAGATAACCTGTTATCCCGCGCTGAACAGTGACGCGCGGGTTGTTATTGGATGGAGCGGCATTGGGGCCTGGCGTGGATACCGGGGCAGGGGCATGACGGAGAGTTTTTTCGATACCTATGCCAAGTTACAGCCGAAAATTACGCTCTGGATTGGTGAAAAGGCTGAGTTAGAGAATGTCCGTTTCGAAGACCTTCATCGTGGCGGGATTATCCTGCCCGATGCAAACGCCTCTAAGAGCTGGAAGAACGTCACGTTCGGCGACGGCTGTCTCAGTAAGGACCCGAACGACATCTTCCGCGAGTTCAAGAAAAAGGGCCATCAAGGCCCACCGAATCTACGCGAACAAAGCAATTGGCCCGTGGTAAAGGAATATATTTCGATGTAGGGGGAATTGTGCGAAGAAGGATGAGTGATGAAACCTGAGGGGTGAAATGAAGAGACATAGCACATATGGGGGTTTGTGGATAGTTGCGCTTACCGTGTATGCTTTGGCTGGCCCTGCGCAGGCGCAATCGACATGGACCGGCGCCTCAAACAGTAATTGGTCCACCGACGGAAACTGGGATGCACCCCCTGCCTCGGGCGCTTCACTCATCTTCACCTCGGCCACTGGTACCGGAGGTCTCAACCTCAACAACGACCTTACGACGGCTGCGTTCAACATTGCCGGCATCACGTTCGATGCAGGCGCGGCGGCGTTTGTGATCGGCGACGGCACCGCAAATGCCAATGTCGGCAACACCTTCGTGCTCACGGGCAATATTGTCAACAACAGCACCAGCCTTCAGACGATCAACAACCCGTTCAGCAAAAATAGGTGACAGACACTTTTTTGGAACTTTCTTTGGAAACCGGTCCTCCTCCGTTCTTTTAGTTAATAGAGGGCACGATTGGCGTGTCCGCTGACTAACAGGGAGGATACTGACATGAGACGAGCCCGTATCAAGGCCGAGGGCCACGGTTTCTACCACTGCATGGCCAGAATCATCGGGAAACGC
>JASLPY010000260.1 GCA_030744755.1 Kiritimatiellia bacterium
CTTGAGTACGGGAAACCCCGCACGTTTGAGCAAGCGCGTCTTTTTATTGCGCTCCCGACGTGCCATCTCCTCACTCAGGACCCGATGCAGGAATTGCTCCTGCCTTGGAGTCGCTTCAGCGACGCACAATTCGGCGACGCCTGAGGAAAGCATCAACCTCCGGCTGTACGCAGTGATTTCCTGTCGCATCTGTTCGCGCTCTTTCACCTTGGCGCTCATAGGCCGGCCGCCACGTCATCCAGAAGCGCATCGTAGATCTTCAGGTCCGGACCCTGCTCGGCTGCCGTATCCAACCCATACTCGCGTATGCGTGCGGCCAACACCGCTGTATCGCAGAATCTGGTTCGGTTGACCCGTATTCCCGCATCCAGCGCTTGGAGAGCGGTCTCAAAGCTATACGTGGTAGCCAGTTGCTGCATCGTTGCTAACGTGGCCTTCAGTTCATCTCGAGGTTGGTTGTCCATCGCTTCTTTGAGCTCAGCCGATACCAGTTCACGAATACCGCTGTTCTGCCACGCTCCGGCGTTCTTCATCAGCATCGCCAGGGAGGTACGATAATCCACCGTGTCACTACGCTTGGTACCGTATTGGCGAGGGTGCTGAACCACGAACTGTTTGTTTTCATCAAGAATCTCGATGGTATGCGCACGAATGGCCACCAGGACTTCCTGCCCGGCGTATTCGGGCCGGGTTGAGTAGTGATGACGACCGCCCAGATGGATTTTCCCGTACCCGTCGGTTTTCAGATATTCGTACCGGCATACGTTAAACGGTTTGACCGGAAGCGGCAGCAATGCCTGTTCATCGGCATGATACAGTTTCTTGATCGGAAGCAGCTTCTTGTAGTGCCGCTCTTCGGCTTTCTGCGCATGTCGCTCGAGCAACTCGCGGTTGTATGTTTCCACATCATCGAAGGCGGGTTCCGGGACGAAGAGGTTTCTCCGGGTGTATCCGATCTTGTTTTCCACATTCCCTTTTTCGTGCCCCGAATACGGATTGCAGAATCGGACCGAGAATCGGTAATGAGCACGCATGCGCTGAAACAGCTTTGATTCATGGATCACCTCGCCGATTCTGCGACCGACGCCGGTTGCGTTGTCGAATACGATCACCCAGGGGACACCACCGATGTAGGTGCAGATATCCTGCAGGCCCTGACATACGCACTCGGCGGTCTCACCTCCAAACACCTGCGTGAAGCTGTTATTGCTTTGCGGGAAGGAGAGCGTCAGATACTTCTTGCGGACCAGAACGCCTTGCTCGAAAAAATCTGCTTCGCCGAAGTCCGCTTGCGCTTCGCCTGCGTGCCAGACCAACTCCTGGCTTGCGCGCTGTACGCGGAGCATACCTCGGGTTTCTTTCACATATCGTTGCACGATGTTATAGGAGCAGTCGTAGCCCGGGGATTCCCGGGTAAGTCGATCGTGTATCCGTTTGGCCGTGTGGCGCTGTTTGCGCCACCTCGTCTGATCCTCTTTGAGCCACTGATCGATCAGCTGTTTGTGGGGATCGAGTCGTGATTCTCGTCGCGATTTTGCCGGTGGACGCGGTGAAAAATCATCCTGTTTCAGATACTTGCGAACCGTCTTTTCATCAACTTCGATGTTTCTCGATATTTCCGCGACCGAATGTCCTTCGCGCGACATTTCTCTGATATTCCGTATTTGGGCCATGTCTAGCACCTCCGTGGGTCCTCCTCTGTCGTGGGTTGTTCTTCGACAAAGGGTAGATGCGATCCGGGACAGTGTCTTAACTGCCCCGGTTTTTTCCGGGAATTTCCCACGGTGAAATCCGGGATTTCTAAACGGTGTTTTCCGGGAATTTCAGACTATGACAAACAAACGGTCTCTACAGCGTGGATGTAGAGCGCTGGCGCGAAGAGATGATGAAGGTGCTGGGCAAGAAAGCGAAGAAAGGCGATCCGAAGGAGCGAAGGATCCGGGAGCTTGAAGGAGAGTTGAGGCGCAAAGAGAAGGCGCTTGCTGAGACGGCGGCGTTGCTGGTGCTGAAAAAAAAAGCCCGGGAGATTTGGGGGGAGAGCGAGGAAGGAAAATAGAGATGG
>JASLPY010000261.1 GCA_030744755.1 Kiritimatiellia bacterium
GCATCTATGCTGAAAGGAATCCTTGAAAAATGACCGACGACGCCTCGCCCGAGAACCTGCGGAAGTTCCTGGAGAGCGACGCTCTTGGAGCAGAACGAGGTCAGGGAAGCGTGTGGGATATGGAGCCCCCTATGGAGTATTGACGGTCGGGATATGGACGGTCATGATATTATCCGGGAGCTGAAACGGGAATATCAGGATAAACACCAGGTCGGAATATACAGGTCTCCATATTATTAATCCCCGTAGATTGGTAACGGAGCGAGTGATGGCTATGCTGATTGTGAACTTGCAGGCGGAGAAATGATTGAGGAAAGCTTGGATAGGCTGATCAAGAATCTTGAAGACAGTAACTGGAGTGTCCGCCGGGACTCCGCGAGGGCACTGGGGGAAATTGGGGGCGAGTGTGTCGTGGAGCCGTTAATCGAGGCGCTGGGAGATGACGATGGTGACGTCCGCGAGGCCATCACTTGGGCACTGGGAAAGATTGGTGACGCGCGCGCGGTGATGTCACTCATCAAGGCACTTGGAGATGATGATGACCCAGTCCGCTGGGGAGCAGCAGAAGCACTGGGAGAGATTGGCGACGCGAGTGCTGTTGCGCCGCTTATTGAGGCGATGGGGCACAATCTCGGTGATGTTCGCAAATCTGCAACGGAGGCGCTGCACAAGCTCGGCCACGAAATTGAATAGAATATTCCCATTATTTGGTAATAGCTTGTTATCTTTTTAGTAAAGGCACACCTTGGACCGCAATGGCCCAGTCCCACGTTACCCATGATGACAGCGGTGTTCACGTCCCCCACGAGTGGGACACCTGGGTCTCGGCCGGCAAGACTAGGAACTATCTTTCGGACGACCCCCTGCTAGACTGGCTGACCCTGTTCGGGGAGAAAAATGGTTTCAGGAAGGATACTAACTACGATGATTATGACGAGAACCTGGATTTCCTCCCGCTCCTTTTCAGGTTGGGACGAGAATTCGAGGATGCGGTCGTCAAGTACCTGAAACAGCAGCACGGCGCCGAGAACTTTGTCCTGCTGGGAGACGACTACAGGCACAGCTGGAACGAGGAGAAGGCGAAGGAAACCTTTGACCTGATGAAGCAGGGCATTCCGATCATCCTGCAGGCAGTTCTTTGGAATCCCCAGAACCGTACTTACGGGATGCCAGACCTTCTGGTGAGGAGCGACTGGCTCAACCGACTGACGGATGAAGGTTCAATTTCAACCTCTGAGGAGCACAGGTCCGCCCCCGCCCTCGAAAGCGATTATCACTACCGGGTCGTTGACGTCAAGTTCTCGATGCTGAGGTTCAACGCCGATAACAGCTACTTGCTGGATAGCCATGGCAGCCATAAGGCGTACAAGGCACAGCTGGCAATCTACAACAGGGCGCTCGGCAGGTTGCAAGAGTACGAACCGCCCCAGGCATACCTGCTGGGCCGAAACTGGATATATATGCAGAGTGCCCAGGAACACAGAGGCGAGCATGCCCTGGAAAGGCTTGCACCCGTCGATTTCTCCAATCGAGACCAGGATTACTACGACATTGCCGAAGAGGCCGTCGCGTGGTTTAGGCGGGTCCGCAAGGAAGGCCGGGGCTGGCAGGTATTCCCGGAGCCCTCGGTCCCGGAGTTATGGCCCAACGCCAAGAACAGCCAGAGCTATCCCTGGGACCACGCCAAGGCCGAAATCGTGGAACGGTACAAGGACATCACCCGGCTCTGGCAGGTCGGTTTCAAGGAAAGGCAGCTGGCGCATGAACAGTCAATCTATACTTGGGATGATGCGACTCTGACACCCGAGATTATGGGAATCACAGGTGAAAAGAAAGCTCTTACTCTTAAGAAAATTATCGAGGTCAACCGGGAATCTAATACTGATTTTGTCCTTCCTCCAATTATAGATAACAATCGAGGTGGGTGGCAGCAGAAGTCAGCGCTGGAATTCTTCGTCGATTTCGAGACCGTTAACACCATCGACGATGACTTCTCGACCTTTCCGCAGCCCGGAGGCGAGGAACTGATCTTCATGGTCGGCTGCGGCTATGAAT
>JASLPY010000262.1 GCA_030744755.1 Kiritimatiellia bacterium
TCGACCAACACTAAGACGCAAGTGTCTAGCGCTTCGGCTTCGCTTCGTCTGCGAAAGACGTTCTCGTTGCCGAGCAGGATGTCTCTACCTCGGGAGCGCACATCGAGACGACCACTGCGATAACCCGACGACCACTCGGTGTCCGCTCTTCCGATCATGGCCTTCTGGAGTTTTCGCTTGGTCGTGGCGATATTCGACGATAATTCCCTGATGTGGCATTTATACTTGTCCTCCCACTTTCTTTGCCGGTCGCGCTGAAAGTTCTTCTGCTTGATGTGATCAAATCGTGTGGAGTACCTCCGCCAAGTAGACGCTTCGCCCTCGCCGATGCTCCCCAAGATATGTCGGGCCGCCTTATCGACGCCGGGGTCAAGTGAGCACTGTTCCCACGCCCTTGGCGATGCCTCCGCCTTCTCCGCCCCTGACCCGTCTTGCTCGTCTTGCTGGCCGTCCGCAGCGGCGGCAGCATTCTGATTTTCCGTTTGGCTTTCTGATTTTCCTTTCGCAGAATCCCCTTGTTCCCCGGAGTTTTCTCCCCCAGCGGGATCCGCTGGCTGGGCCGCCTGGCCTTGTCCGGCTTCGTCTTGCTCCTGGTCGCCGGCACAGTCCGCAGGCTCACCGGGTGAGTCACCCTCACCCTTTTCATCTTTGCCTTGGCCCTGTTGTTCCTGCTTCTCCTGTTCCTGCTTCTCCTGTTCCTCTTGGATGTGCTTGTGAATGTGGTCTGATATTTCCTCGGCGAGTTCGAGCGCCATGCGGGAACCCCTATGCGCTTCGGCCTTGTCGATACGCCCAAGTCCCTGCACCCCATCCGGTAAGTCAATGGCCTTTTGTGCAATCATGCCGGCGAACGCTCTGATCTCGGACGGTATCCTGTCGAGGCACGCCTTCAGCCACTCGTTCGGGTAGCCCGCAAGACGACGCCCCTCCCAAGACACGGCTAGTGGAAGCATCGCATAGGCATCTTGCAGGATCTCTTCGCCAAACTCTGGTAACTGGCGCTTGAGAAAGTCACGAGCGCACTCGGCGCTTGTTTGATCCAACGACTTGGGCAGGCCGGGGTACAGTTTGCACCCGCCTTTCTCGATGCGAACATCTTCGATGCAGTTCGCCAAGTCCCTCGTGAACTGACGCCCGTTTGCAACCCATTCGTTGTATTTCCGCATGGACGGTGGCATGTCGGTCAACAGGATGTGCAGTGTCTCGTGGTTGGCGTAGCCACGCCCAACCTCATGCTCCCTGCGCGTCAGTTTTGTGGTTTCCGGTATCGCCGGCAGAAACACGGTGTTCCCATCTGTTGCGGCCATGCCGCCGCCTTCGTAGATGACCCCTGTCTTCTTGCTCCGTGACAGGGTTCGCACTGCGGTTTCAGTAGCGTCCATAAACTCCCGGCCCGTGATCGTCTTGATGTCCAGCCGCGGGTCGTCATCGGGGATATAGTTCATGATCGTCGTCTCCTTGCTAATTGAAGCATCTGTCACGCAACTCGTGAACCCGATGCCGATTGTCTTCTGGTGCCTTGTCCAAGATCGCCATCTCCATGGCCGTCGTCCATGCCTTGTCCGCCTCCATCCCGTTGCCCCGGAAGAATTCGAACATCTCGCACAAGCACTGCAAGTCTCTCGGGCTTACCGGCAGAGTGATGTCGCCACCCTTGAAGGCAACCCGCATTTCCTCCGCGAACTGGGCGAGTTGATTGACCCTGTTCTCTTCGATCTGGCCGAACTTGGCCTTGAGTAACCGCTTCTCGTCTGTTATGGACAGGTATGGCACCTCGATCTGGGTCTGCCACCGATTCATGAAGGCGCCGTTCATCGGCCTGACACCGGAGTACACTCCGGCCTCATCGCCCTGCCCTCGTGAGTTCGCAGTTGCGATGAACCGGAACATCGGGTGCGGATGCACCAGACGACCACCGTCTTCGGTGAGCATCAAGCCCTTGGCCTCAAGCGCCCGCTGAATCACGAACAGGATGTCCGGTCGCCCGCTGTCGCACTCATCGAGACACAACCAACACGGCTGGCTCATTGCTTGGGGCAAGATG
>JASLPY010000263.1 GCA_030744755.1 Kiritimatiellia bacterium
ATATCCGGGCGCAGAGGTAGCCGCGCCTTGGCGCAAAGCCGATTAACGTTACTTGGCGTATCCGCGCCGTCCAGGGTAGTAAGATCGATACAGGTCATCGCGCGCAGCAACCAAGCAGCCTGCCATTGCTTTTTTACGGTGCGCCGGCCCGAAAGGGTCGCACAGCGTCGCTGCACCGCACTGCGGTTGACTCGCACCCGACTGACCCAGTCAAAGTCCAAAGGCATGACGGGGTTGGGAAAACCGGACGTTTCGACAGCCACCTTGGGCTCAAACTGTCTTACATTTGATTGACTCATTAGGTTTTTCCAGGCAAGCGTTGAAGATACTCCCCAATCAACTTTGTGAGGATCGGTGCAGCCTTTGAACCGGCGGAGAGCGTCTGCTCATGAGAAAGCCCGGACTGCATCCCCGCCGCCAGATTAGTAATCACTGCGATGGCTGCGACCTTTAGCCCACAGTGTCTCGCGATAAGAACTTCAGGAACCGTAGACATTCCAACCGCATTGGCGCCAAGACCCGCAAAGGCGCGTATCTCCGCCGGGGTTTCAAAGTTTGGGCCCAAGCACCACAGATAGACACCCTCGTGCAGGACTATTGAAGCAGCAGATGCGCTCTTACGCATGAGCTTCTGGAGATCATCGTCATAGGCATTGGAAAGATCGGTAAAACGTGGACCTGTATCATCATCATTGGGGCCGATCAAGGGGCTTAATCCCGGCCAGTTGATATGATCAGTCAGCATCATGAGGCTTCCGGGAGGCATTTCCTTTTGAAGGCTACCGGCCGCACAGGTAATCAGCAGGCTCTTGCATCCGGCTGCCTTGAGTGCCCTTATAGGCACTGCAAGATCAGCCAGATCATGACCCTCATAAGCATGCCAGCGTCCCTGCAGACAGGCGACCGAGCAACTACCTTGTCTTCCTATGACCAGTTGCCCCGTATGTCCTTCGACACCAGATAGCGGAAAGCCGTCTATTTCTGAATACGGCAGAACAACTGCGTCGGCAAAAGATTCGGCAACACCGGCAAGACCGCTGCCGAGAATAACGCCAACCTCAGGAGGGTGAGCCCCCGCCCGCGACAAAATCTGCCGGGCTGCTTTTTGGCAGGTACTCACTTGAGGTGATCCGGTCCAAAGCTGTGGGGAAGCAACTCGGCCAGCGTATATGTCGCGCGCAGGCCTTCAGGCCCATAGCAGAGGATTCGGGTTTTATTGCCTGCAAACTCTCGGATTTTCTGCCGGCAGCCGCCACACGGCGTACAGATGGCCTCGCCGTTTGCCATCACGGCAATCTCATCCAATTCGGTTTCTCCTGCCAATACCATTGCTGACAGGGCACTGGCCTCGGCACACCAACCCTGGGGATAAGCGGCATTTTCCACATTGACCCCCGAGTAACAGGCTCCCGAGACCCCGCGCGCCACAGCCGCAACTGGGAATCCTGAATAGGGTGCATGGGCCCGTGAGATGGCCGCCTGCAGAAGGGAAAGATAAGGATCGTCCATCGCCGATTTGTTCTCGCTTAGTTCATCGACTTTCTGCGGTTTTCGATCATGCTTTGATCGTCGACCGTCACAGACCAGCGGATCGTTTCAAGCGGCCTCGGAGGTAGCCCCCGCCATCCAGTGGCCGAGCAACTCTCTGTCGGCCCCGCGACCTTCAACAATGCCGACAATCGTGCCCTCAAAAATTACGCCAATCCGGTCAGAAAGACTCATGATCTCGTCTAGGTCCTCTGAAACAAGCAATATACCCGATCCCTGTTCGCGCAACTCAAGAAACAACTCCCAGGTATGACGGATCGCTTTGGCATCGAGCCCTTCCGTGGGGTGGGAGGCAATAATCACGGGCGGCTTGCGCCAGGTCTCACGGCCAAGAATCAGTCTCTGGATGTTACCGCCGGAGAGAATCCGACATTCTGTTTGCCAAAGATCTGGCACCAGCGCGTTAAAGCGCTCAACAATCTTCTGAGCATGCGTCGTGATTTCACCCTGATTCATTACCGTCTTTCTGGAGAAAGGTGTCCTGCGATAATCTT
>JASLPY010000264.1 GCA_030744755.1 Kiritimatiellia bacterium
AGAGAGCTGACGACCTTCCCTGACGGCCGGCAGCGGATGAAGCATCCCGACGGCCTCGTGGTGGTCGATTTCCCGGACGGTGGAAAGGAGACGCGGTATCCGGACGGACGGACGACGTTCCGGGATCTCTCGGGGAACCTGCAGACCCAGCATCCCGATGGCCGCGAGGTGTGGGAAATGGCGTCTGGCAACCGAACCGCCCTCTATCCCGACGGCAGGAGAGTCCACGAGGACACGTCCGGCACCGTGCGGCGGGTCTTTCCCGATGGGATGGAGCGTTCGGTGTTTGCCGACGGCACCCGGCACGTGCGGTATCCTAGTGTGAATCATTTCATATCACTGGTGTCCCAACGTTGACGCTGGGCTCCCGCGCAACTCATTCCCAAACAGTATTTTAGAAAGAAAGACGCTTGTCACCGACTTGAGTCGGGTCGTATCATCTGGCCTACCTTATGAAGCGAAGGGAGGCCCGGATGTACGAAGGTACCACGATCTTCTCGCAACTGATGCAGCATCTTCCGTGGCATCATTTTCGTCGGTGTGTTGGCCGCTATCGTGGCGACTACAAGGTGAAGGAGTTCAAGTGCGCGGACCACTTTCGCGTGATGGCTTTCGCTCAGCTGACCTACCGCGAGAGCTTACGCGATATCGAAGGATGCCTGCGAGCCGTTCGCGGCAAGCTGTACCATATGGGCATCCGCAGCTCGGTCTCACGCAACAATCTGTCGAATGCAAACGAGCGGCGGGACTGGCGGATCTACGCGGACTTCGCTCAGGTCTTGATCCCCCAAGCGCGCAGACTCTACGCTGGAGAGGACTTCTGCGTAGACCTGGACGCTACGGTTTACGCGCTGGATTCCACGACGATCGACCTGTGTCTTTCAGTGTTTCCGTGGGCCCGATTCCGAAAGAGGAAAGGTGCTGTGAAGCTGCACGCTCTGCTGAATCTGAGCGGTTCGATTCCCGAATTCATCCACATCTCGGATGGAAGGCTGCACGATGTCAATGTGCTGGACTACCTCTCACCCGACCCGGGCGCATACTACATCATGGACCGGGCCTACATGGATTTCGAACGGCTCTACGAAATCCACACGCGCAAAGCATTCTTTGTAACACGCGCTCAGAACAACCAGGCATTGGCACGGCGCTATTCTCGTCCAGTTGACAGAGCAACCGGCATCATCTGCGACCAGACGGTTGTACTCACCAACTTCTATCCGAAGCAGTACTATCCTGAACCTCTGCGCAGAATCAGATTCCACGACCCGGAGGACGCAGACGCACGGCTGGTGTTTCTGACCAATGACTTCACGCTGTCGGCGTTCAGTATCACGCAACTCTACAAGGCGCGCTGGCGCATCGAACTGTTTTTCAAATGGATCAAGCAGCATCTGCGGATCAAGGCCTTCTACGGTACCAGCGAGAACGCTGTTAAGACACAGATCTGGATCGCAGTATGCACCTATCTCCTGATCGCCATCCTCAAGAAACGTCTACAGATCGAGTTGCCACTCTACACAATTCTCCAGGTTCTAAGCCTCTCCTTGCTCGAGAAAATCCCCATAAACCAGGCGTTTCAGGAATGGGACTACACAAACATAGACAGAATCCATCATAACCAACTGTTATTATTTGAGTAATACTGGACATCCTAGTGGTCGGGAGGAGGTTCGGACCATCTCCGGGCAGCTGGAGATCCGTTTCCCGGACGGCCGGAAGGTCGTGAAGACGCCCGAGGGGCACAGGGTGACGGTGCATCCCGACGGCAGGCAGCTGTCGGAGCTCGCCGATGGCACAACGGTCGAGACCTATCCGGACGGAAGCAAGATCCAGCGGAATGCGACCGGTGAGGTGCTGAGGGTCTCCGCGGACGGCGATCGACGCACCACGTATCTGGACGGATCGGAGGTGATCAGACGGGGCGACGGCGTGCGGATCGTCCGTTCGCCGGGTGGAGCCGTCACCGAGACCTACCCGGACGGGCGGCATGTAGACGAGGACGGTGCGGGGAACCGGCTCGAGACC
>JASLPY010000265.1 GCA_030744755.1 Kiritimatiellia bacterium
GAGTGCACTCGATTGCTCGCCAGTCCGTCTTCAGTTGTATAATTTCTCCAAGATATTCCGTCAAATTGTGACACCCCGCTATCTGTGCAGACCCAGATGTCCCCATCCCTATCTTCCAAAATTGACCGCACCCTCTGTGTCTATAATAGTGAGACAGTTTCCCTCTTGAGTTTAGTGTAGAAGGGCGAGAAGGATTGGTTTATGAAGTCTCTTAGTGTGTTCGATGGGGTGGCAGGAGCGGAGGGAGCCCGTAGGGCGACTGGAGCTCCTGCCACAAGCGCCACTGGTTCCGTGTCGGATCCGGCTGTTTTGGAGAAGGCAAAGCGCCGTCGCTTCACGGTAGCGTACAAGCTGCGGATTCTGCGAGAAGTGGACCAGTGCAAGGTTCCCGGCGAGGTAGGGGCAATTTTAAGGCGAGAAGGCCTGTATTCCTCCAGTCTGAGCAGCTGGCGACGACAGCGGGACAAAATCGCCAGGGAAGGCCTTGCCAAGAAGAAAAGAGGACCCAAGGGGAAGCAGGAAGATCCCCGTGTCAAGGAACTGGAGCGGGAAAACGCCCGGTTGAAGAAGCGCTTACAGCGTGCCGAGGTCATGTTGGAGATCCAAAAAAAAGCCTCCGAGCTGTTGGGGATCCCCCTGAACCGGCTCGACGAAGAAGACAGCGGCTGATACAGGCCGCAGAGGAGCTCTCGGGCAAAGTGGGCGTGGCGCCTGCCTGTGATGCATTGTCGGTTTCTCGGGCCAGCCTGTATCGGCAGCGGCGAGGCCCCGTGAAACAGGTGAAGCGCAGGTCGCATCGGGCGCTTTCCCCTGATGAACACCAGGCCGTAATGGATCTTTTGCACAATGAACGGTTTATGGATAAAGCCCCTCCTCAGGTGTGGGCCGAGTTGTTGGATGATGGCCTGTATTTCTGCTCTCTCAGCACGATGTATCGCATCCTGAGGATGCACGAGGAAGTCCGGGAGCGCCGCAACCAGCTTATACATCCGAACCATCCAGTCCCTCGCCTGGTGGCCACGGCACCCAACCAGGTGTGGTCCTGGGATATCACGAAGCTTTTGGGGCCGGTCAAGTGGACGTGCTACTACCTCTACGTGCTCCTGGACATCTATAGCCGCTATGTTGTCGGCTGGATGGTCGCGCGCCTGGAATCAGGATCGCTGGCCGGACGGCTGATCGAGGAAAGCTGTAGAAAACAAGCCGTTGAATCAGGCCAATTGACCCTACACGCTGACCGAGGCCCTTCGATGATCAGCAAGTCCGTGGCATTCATGCTGGCCGATCTGGGGCTAACCAAGTCACACTCCCGGCCGCACGTGTCAAACGACAACCCTTATTCCGAGGCGCAGTTCAAAACCCTCAAATATCGTCCGGCGTTCCCGGATCGCTTTGGTGGACTTGAACACGCCCGTTCTTTTTGCTATGAGTTCTTCACTTACTACAACACAGAGCATCGTCACTCAGGACTGGGCATGCTGACCCCGGAATCCGTGCATTATGGCTACGCCGAGGAAATCCTTGCCGCTCGTGAACAGACTCTGAGGCGTGCCTACTCCACCCATCCCGAACGTTTTGTGCAAGGTCCACCCCAGCTACCCGAGCTGCCTTCCGAGGTATGGATCAACCCACCCAGAATCTCCGATAAATCTCAGCACGACCCACCGGCCTTTCACACGCCAGGTGACACCACCCCAAACCCGATACCAATATCGGTACGGGAGGCCAAGATGCCGATACCACCTCTCAGGGAGGCGGGCGGCAACTCACTAAACTCTCACATTTAGTGTCTCAAAGTTATTGACACGTTCCGCCCTTCGCGGCGAAGCCCTTAACGGGAATGCTAAAACGCGCGACATCATGCTTTCACAGACACTTCGTGTCAACCACTTAAGGATCGAGCTCCAATGGGACGCTCATTGCGATGAGCACTGATCCGGGCGATGTCCCACAGTTTGGATAATTTGAAGGCTCGAGTACAGTGGCTATAGGCTTCATCGACCTCGACAAGCAAGCCCTGTA
>JASLPY010000266.1 GCA_030744755.1 Kiritimatiellia bacterium
GCGACAGCTGCAACAGATTATGATTGACAAATTCAAGACAGGTAATTATGCTGGAAAAAGTATCGCTATCCCGATTCACCATCCTGGCTTGTAAATCGCATGAGCAAAAACACCCCCCGGAACTCACCTCCTGAAGAGGGCGCCGAGCGGCTGGCCCGCGAACTCAGGGAGGCTCAATTCCTCCTCGGGCAGAAAGAAGTGCAGATGGAAACCCTGTACATGGCGGGCCTGAGCCTGGGGGCCTCTCTGCAGATCGTAGACGTCATCGGCGAAATCCTGCAACAGGCCGTGGGCATGCTGAATGCCAACGGCGGTTTCCTCTTCCTCAAAGATGCCAATACCCGGCGCTTTAATATTACTCTGTTGATTGTTCGAAAAAATGCATATCTTTCTGTAAAACAGGAGGATATTCATGGTACTCAAAGCGCCCATAGAGCCGTTGCCGGACTTGGCCGCGTTCCTGGCGCCCTTTGCTCATCACTTCCAGCGCTCGGAAGGCCGCGAGGATCTGGAACGGTATAGCACCGGCCAACTGTCGGATTTGCCGCGCAAGAATGGCGATACCATCGCCGCGGCCATTGCCGGGACGAATGCGCAACGCATCCAGGAATTGCTGACCCGGATTCAATGGGATGCCTCGGCGTTCAACGCCCAACGCATAGAGATGATGCGCGATGGGGTGCGAGTGGGCGATGGCATGCTGGTGTTTGACGATACGGGGTTTGCCAAGCAAGGCGCCCACTCGGTGGGGGTAGCGCGGCAATATTCGGGGACGTTGGGTAAGGTGGGCAACTGCCAGGTGGCCGTCACCTGTGTGTATGCCGATCCGGCGGTGTCGTGGCCGGTGGATGTGCGGCTGTATTTGCCGCGCAAGTGGACCAACGATCCGCTCCGCTGTGCCCAAGCCGGGGTGCCCGAAGAGGTGACCTTTCAGACCAAGGCCGAGATCGCCTTGGATGTGTTGGACGAAGCGGATCGATTGGCTATTCCTTATAAGGTCATAGGGGCCGATGCCGACTATGGGGGGGATAATACCTTTGTGGCCGGCCTGGAAGCCCGCCACAAACGCTATGTGGTGGCGGTGCCCTGCGATTTTCATGTCGAGGTGAAAGGGCAAGCCGACCGGGGGGCGCGGCGGGCCGATGCAGTGTTGAAGGACGTGGCTCGGTCGGCCTGGAAGACAGTGACCTGGCGCGAAGGGAGCAAGGGCTGGTTGCGCAAAAAGTTCGTCGCCCTTCGGGTCTATCGCACCTTGGAGGGCAACCGTCAACAGCTGGGTTGGCTCATCGGCGAGCGTCCGGCCCGCGGTCAATCGGGTGATTGGAAATTCTACTTTTCTAATTTTCCCAAGGCCGTGCCCTTGGAGAAGATGGTCGAATATGCCCATCGACGGTGGCATATTGAGGAATTCCACGAGGGGGGTAAATCGCTGCTGGGTTGGGATGACTATCAGGGCCGGTTGTGGACCGGCTTTCACCGCCAAGCCACGCTCATCATGTTGACCTACAGCTTTCTGCGATGGCAAGAGTGGCACCAACGCCAGCAGGCGCCTCGGTCGCCGGGGCGGCCCCGCGATCGTTTTTCCCCCTCGGTGGGATCCTAGACGGCTCTCCTTGGAGGAAATCCATCGACGCGTGATAGAAAGGCTATGGAACATGGTCATTGAATCCTGTGTGCAACAGAAAATCGCGGAATTAGCCCAAGTCAGACGTATTTAACAGAGTAATATTAAGATCTAAAGCGCGTAATAACTCGGGGATGATCGCAATTTCTTCCAGGGATTCTTCACAATGAAATTGCCCCAAGATCAGCCGATTCTTTACCGCCCAGGCATTGACCATGTGGATGGCGGCTTTGCCCGAGCCCGTATCGTAGGAGCGACGCAGCGTCTTGCCGTCCAGCGGGACGATCTCGCCCTCGTCGGCCAGTTGGGGGGTGAGTGATTGTACCCAGGCGGTGAAACAATCTTGGAAATGCTCGGGGGAAAGACGGGCGAACACGCGGCCGAA
>JASLPY010000267.1 GCA_030744755.1 Kiritimatiellia bacterium
ATCACTCAATAATCATATCTGCAACTAATTCTGGACTAATATAGTCTAATTTATGGAAAAAGTCAAGAGAAAAGATACGTGTGGAATTTCAGCCTTGACGCGACCGCAATACCTTCCCCCCAACCAGCGGATCCTGCCGCAAAGAGGGCAGGGTCGCCCAGCATCGAACGCCGAGAGGCGGTGCCGTCAGTAGTGATGGTGCCGCTTTGCTCTTAGCTCATTGTTTGCTTGACCTCGGTTTTTGCCGTTCTTGAGGGAATAGACGCAGTTGTGCATCGTTCCGGGAGAAAGGGAGTGAGTACGTGTTGTCTGCTGTATTGAGGTGCTCTCTGCCGTGTTTTTCAGGCAGCTTGAGCGAGACGTTGGATCAAGAAGTTTCGTAAGAGGGGGGGAATTAGGTGT
This sequence comes from Kiritimatiellia bacterium, assembly GCA_030744755.1. GTDB lineage: Bacteria > Verrucomicrobiota > Kiritimatiellia > UBA8416 > JADHWI01 > JASLPY01. The sequence goes on from JASLPY010000267.1 coordinate 403, forward strand.
ATCCCCTCTTTCCATTCGGGGGGTGCAAAAAAGGTATGGTGCAACAGATCCAGTCGGATGGCTACCAGCGCATCAGAGAAGGTGGGTTCTTTCTTACGATACCAAGGAGTGGTCTGGAAGTTGGGGTTCACGTGCCATTCTTGATGGAACCAGATGGCGATGAGGGAAAAGAGACCCAGCAGGGCCGGCACCGTGCGTTTGACCGCGTTTTCGGAGTAGTTCTCCAAGGTTTCCAGTCCCAGGTGAGCGCGAGCTTCTTCGAACGTGGTTTCGATGTTCCAGCGCGTGACATAGTGTTCTATGATCTGTTTGGGATTCATCTTCACATCGGTGGAGAAGAAGCATTCTTCTTTGAGCCTATTCTTCTCATCGGTGTATCGGACGAAGACCCAACGGATCGGCACGGGATCGTGTCCGACTTGATACCATAAGGCTGTCTTGGAGATGTAGTGGACTTTCTTGACGGTCTGACCATACCAAGCCACCGTCACCTCGGTCCACTTTCTCGCTTGATCTGCTTCCTGTTGCGGAGAGAGGAGACGCTTCCCTTTCTTGCGGGGACGTCCCCGTTCTCCTTTCTTCCGCGGTGCAGGAGGGGCATACAATGCGGCATTCTTGTGGAATCGACCCACCAACGTCAGGCGATCCTGATGCCGACTACACCAGAGCACAAAGACCAGGGAGTTGTAGCCTCCGTCTCCGATGAGGATAAAGCGACGGGAAGGAAACTTGCGGAGCAACCAGGCACTCCCTTTACGCGCCCAATCGATGCAGGTGCAATGACGTTTCCCTTCCGCTTTTTCCTGGTCTTCGGGTCGATACAGAAGCTCCAGAATCGGTAACGCCCATAGCCGCTTGGTGAACGGCATCGAGACCAACACAGCGATCACCACCCATTTGTGCCCGAAACAGTGAACCAGCTTCTTATGCGTCGATCGTACCGGATCTCGATGACAGCCTTTCCCATACACCTTCTTCCCCCAACGTCGAACGGTCGTGTCATCCACTACACACACCACCGGCTGATCTGAGGGCACCAACGCAAACGCCAAAGATGCCAGCACAAACGCCAACAACAGCATATCCCACTTCCGATGACTCAGCACCCGATGATACGTGGTATACTGCTTCTTCACCAGAAATCCGGCTCCCCGAAGCATCGCACTGACCGTCCGATCCTTTGGACTCATCACCGCACCCACCAACAGCACTAACACGTTCTGAAAGGTCGGCGTAGTAAACGCCGGTGCAAAGCTCCACAAAAGCTCCCGTAGCGTGCCGGACAAAGAAAGCATATCGCATCCCTCCTGTCGATAGTATCCCGCTTCTAACTCCCCAGCAATATCGACAGGAAATCATCCCGCTGTCAAGGCAAACACGCAAAATGGCAAAAACCGAGATTACAGGTTGGTATAGAAATACTGACCAATGGAGGCATCACAGCAATCCCTCATATGCTTTGCTCATCTCGTCGGCCACATCGGCCATAGAGCGTACATCCTTCCCTTCATGGCCGTTCAGGAGATCCTCAGAGCATCGTTCATTAAGATTTTGGGGCTGGAAACCACGTTCGCTCTGCGACGTGGAT
>JASLPY010000268.1 GCA_030744755.1 Kiritimatiellia bacterium
TTGTGGCTGGTAGCCTTCAACGGCAGGTTGATCTTGTCGTGAAAGGTGCCGTCGCCATTACAGCAGCATGCAGCCGACCCCCAAGAGCGATGGGGCTTTGGGTTTCCCTCGCTGTCACCGGTGCGGCTTGATGCTGACCGTGGAACGAATCCGGTTGGCCACAGTTTTTGGCCGTGGCGTTTCCATTCTGCAGCTCATCCGAGAGCGATCCATTCTGCAACAGTAAAGTTGACCTCCTGAGGCCCATCATATGTGGATGAGTCATTCTTATTTACTCCTTCCAGGAGGTCCTGTGATGACTCTCCATCGCAAGCGGATGACTGATGAAATGATGAGATACTGTCAAAAGTTGTGGATGGGGGTTGGGAGCGGGCGCACCCTGAAACGACTATTTACGCTGCATCCTCCATTACTCCGTCAACGAACTTTCTCCCTTGGATTAATAAGGTGATGATGTCGTAGCCATTGATGCGACGCCAAGTTTTCTGTGCCTCCAAGCATAATTTGAAGACCATTGTCAAGGTGGCTGTCCTAGAGCCACATCCTTTGGTCCTCCGTGTGCGATGGCGAACCGTTGCAAAGGTGGACTCAATTGGATTCGTGGTTCGAATGTGATTCCAGTGTTCGGCAGGGAAACTGTAAAAGGTGAAGAGGACGTCTTTGTCTTTGGAGAGGCACTCGCATGCCTTGGGGAATTTGGCCTGATAAAGTTTCTGAAACTCATCATAGGCATCCATGGCATCTTGTTCCGTCTCGGCCTGGTGCATTTCATCCAGCAGTTTCTTGGCCGATGGCTGAACCTTCTTCGGCATCTTGTTCAAGACGTTCGCTTTCTTGTGTATCCAGCAACGCTGCCACTGGGTCTCTGGAAACGCTTCAGCCAGTGCTGCCCAAAATCCTAGAGCTCCGTCGCCGATGGCAAGCTTGGGGGCATGCTCAAGGCCACGTCTCCTTAAATCCCGTAGCGTTTCGAGCCATGAGAGTTTGCTCTCTCGTTCACCGTCATGAATGGCCACGAGCTCCTTACGACCGTCTTCAAGCGTCCCCATGGTGACCAGGAGGCATGGACGGTCATCGGCTAGGCGAACGTTGAAGTAGATGCCATCTGCCCAGAGGTAGACGTAACGCTTTCCCTGCAACGAACGACCTTGCCAGCCTTCATAATCCTTCTCCCATTCCTGTTTCAGACGCACAATGTTTGTCGCGGACAAGCCTGAAGCATTTTCTCCCAGGATAGCTTTAAGAGCTTCACTGAAATCTCCTGTAGAAACGCCTTTCAGGTAGAGCACCGGGATCAGATTGTCCACACTGGGCAGACGGCGCAAGAAGGGAGGGAGAATCTGGCTGGTAAACCTCTGCTCACTGCGGCGGTCATGAACGCGAGGTTGTTCCACCTCAAGCGGACCGACGCCGCTGACAATCTCTCTCCGGGGCATCTTCCCGTTACGAACGACGACTCGCTTCCCGTCTTCGTCGACTTTGCCAGCATGCCGTTGAACATACTCGGAGACTTCGTTTTCCAGCGCTCTCTTGAGCATTTCTTGCGCTCCCAGCCGTGCGATCTCATCGAGTGCCGTTCGAGAGTCTTCAGCCACTCGATCCTGCAATGAAACAACCTTATCATCTGACATGGGCGTATCCTTTCTCCCTCACTGTGAGGGACTGAATTTGGGTAAAAATTCAGGATACGCCCGTTTTATTTGAACTGCGACTCCCAACCCTCATCCACAACTTTCGGTTATAGCTCACACGGGAGCAAAAACAGCGCGAAATGAGGACAGGATAGGGGACAAATCCCATGCTTCTTCGTACTGAACCGTTTCTGGTACATAGATTTGAATTGAAACGGGTAGGCGCGTTGCTATAATCCCGCGTTTTGCATTTCAGGCTAGCGTAGCTCAACGGTAGAGCTTCCGCCTTGTAAGCGGAGGGTTGTGGGTTCGATTCCCACCGCTAGCTCTAAGGCCTGAAAAAGAAAGAATTAA
>JASLPY010000269.1 GCA_030744755.1 Kiritimatiellia bacterium
CGCTGCAGCGCAAGCCCGGCCAGCTTGAGGCGCGCCTGATCTGCGCTTCGTGGGCGATGGCGCTCGAAGTAGGCCAGCGCCGCTGGCTGCGGATTCTCGATTCGGGCGGCCCAGGTCAGCGCCCGCAACGACATCTCCGGCAGCACGCCCGCCTCCCGGAAGGCGGGGGCCACGTCGGCATATTCATCCTGGCGCAACATATCCAGCGCCCGCAGGACACGGGTCTTTTGTTCCTGGGCATCGGCAAGCCCCCGCGCCGAAAAAGACTCACCGCGCACACGGGTGGGGCAATAGACGCCGGGCAGGTAACAGGCGCCGTGACGAAAGGCGAGGACATGGTTAACGAACCAGTCGGCCTGCCAGTCCAGTGCCTCGGGGTGGCCGCCCGTCTCCATAAGCGCATGGCGCCGGTAGACCACCGAATTGGAGGTGAAGGTGAAGAAACTGCGGGATAGCAGTTGCGCCATTTCGGAGCCTGAAAAGGCACGCGGTGCTGTGGCGATGAAGAGGGAGAAATCCCGCTGTTCCCCGTCCTCGCCTGGGATTTCGGCGGGATTTGAAAAACAGAAGGCCGCCTGGGGATGCTCTGCCAGGAAGGAGAGGTAACTTTCAGTGAAGTCGGACGTTACGTGATCGTCGGCGGAGAAGAAATAGACGTAGTCGCCTTTCGCTTCTTCCAGGCCCCGGTTAAAGGTGGCGTTGACCCCGAGGTTTTCCGCCTGCCGCACCAACCGCACGTAAGGGTGACCGGCGGCAAAATCTTCCACCACCGCGCGGCTGTTGTCGGTGGAGGCATCATCCACCACGATCACCTCCAGTGGCCGTATGCTCTGGTTTTCCAACTCCTCAAGCGTGCCGGGAAGGTAGTGGGCCTGGTTGTAATTGGCCACCACCACGGACAGGGCGGGGAGGGAGGAGGTGTCCGTCCCGGAAGTCTCTGTTGCAGGGGTCTCTGCGCCGGAGGCGTTCACTAAATCCGCCTAATCGGAATCATCGTGAATGAACATGTTGCTAGAGGGCAGTAGAAGCCGGCTTAGAATTGTGGATTTAAACAGCAAAGCGCGGAAATAAACGGAAAGAGGAAATCGCAGAATGCTCTTAGCAACAAGTCCGCCTTTATATCTTTTGACCAACATCACCCATATCCCCCCAAGCCACCTGAAAACGGGTAATTTAATGGTAGCGACGACCAGGCGGTAAAGCGCCGGCCAGTTTATGAGTATTCTTGCGAGATAACCGATGGTATTTACCAGAGACTGCAAACCAATCACCTTGATGAGTTCGGCCACGCTTAATCGCGTCAGGGCAAAAGGAATCGTGTATTTGGACTTACGCCAGTGAGAAAAGCGCTTGATTCGACGCACACGAGCAGCAGAGGCCGGTATATTCTCGAAGCGGAGGATGTCCCCTGGAACGGAAAGCCTTTCCGCCACCGCCGAGACAACCTCTTCCGCCTGCCCTTCGGCATCCTCCCAGAGTCGCTCATCAACAGACGCATGATGCCAGCGCAGGGAATGCTTCACGCAAGATCGGTGCAGAACCGAGGCGTATTCCTCCGCCCAGCGCGCTAGAATCGGCACGCTGGCAGGCGGGCGGTCCCGGGCAGGTGAAAATACCGTTTTACGGGAAGACAGGCTGATAACGGTGCACTCGTCTGAATCCTCCACGTAGTGGATATTGTCGTCACCCTTGAAGAGAATGGGCATGTATTCTTCGTCGATGCTGACCGAAAACTTTACGTAATAATTGATGTTTTTAGGCTGGGTGCGGATGACCAAGGGATGGAGATGGTAACTGCGCATCAAGACCCCCTGATCGGGGATCTTCCACATGATTGTCGAGGGGAAAACTGAAAATTTCTCCGTATCCCAGCAAAAGTCCCACATCCCTTGATGGAAATTTTCCAGAGAAAGCTGCACCAGATCCCGGGGGGCGATGTTGAGGACGGATGGGGCCGTCGAACCCGGCGCGGGGG
>JASLPY010000026.1 GCA_030744755.1 Kiritimatiellia bacterium
AGTTTCCTCAGCAGGAGTTTCCTCAGCAGGAGCTTCCTCAGCAGGAGCTTCCTCAGCAGGAGTTTCCTCAGCAGGAGTTTCCTCAGCAGGAGCTTCCTCAGCAGGAGTTTCCTCAGCAGGAGTTTCCTCAGCAGGAGCTTCCTCAGCAGGTTTCTCCTCTGCAGGTTTTTCCTTAGCAGGTTTTTCCTTAGCAGGAGCTTTCTCAGCAGGTTTTTCCTCAGCCTTTTCTTTCTTCTTCTTGGCCTCTTCCTTCTTTGCAGCTTCAGCCCTGGCTGCTTTCTTCTTAGCCCGCTCCGCTGCGGCAGCCTTCTCAGCCTTTTCCTTTTCGGCCTTCTCCTTGGCGGCCTTTTCCTTGGCAATCTTCTTTGCCTCGGCAGCGCGCTTTTCTGCTTCCTTGCGTTCGGCTTCCTTCTTCTTAGCGATCTCTGCAGCGATCTTCGCGTATTCCTTTGCTGCCGTATCAATGGTGTCAGACATGGCGCCGCATATGAGCTTGATCGCCCTTATAGCATCGTCATTACCTGGTATCGGATAGTCGATGGGGTCGGGATCACAGTTTGTGTCGACGATTGCGATAACAGGAATGCCCAAGCGGTTGGCTTCTGCAACAGCAATGCCTTCGCGGTTTATATCGACGATGAAGATAGCTCCAGGGTGCTTGTCCATGAGGGCAATACCGCTGAGGTTTCTTCTCAGCTTTGTTAGCAAGTGCCGGGCTGTAGATGCCTCTTTCTTATGCATCGTGGCGAACCCGTCATTCTTGTCGACCTCTTCAAGCGCGAGCAGTTTCTTGACGCTGCCGCGGATTGTCTGGCTGTTGGTAAGCGTTCCCCCGAGCCAACGGTTGTCCACGTAGTACTGACCGGACTTCAGTGCTGTCTCCTTGACGATGTTCTTGGCCTGCTTCTTTGTGCCTACAAAGAGAACGCTTTTGCCGCTGAGTACAACGTCGTTGATGAACTCGAGGGCTGCGTTGAGCCTTACCAGGCTCTTTGTGAGGTCAATGATGTGAATACCGTTGCGCTTGTCGAAGATGAAGCGCTTCATTTTCGGATTCCAGCGCTTAGTCTGGTGACCGAAGTGGAGACCTGCCTCAAGCAGGTCCTTTACGCCGATGACAGGACGTTTCTCTACTGTATCTGCCACAATTACCTCCTAGTTACCTTTGAGGTCTCCTTTGGAGACCAGGAATCCGCTTTGTCCTTCCCAATTGCGGCAAGGGAAGGCACTCGCTTCTATCCCCTTGTCCACGACTCCAAAGCCGCGAAACAGTATGTGGGGACTCAATAAGGGAGCGAAATCTACCATACACCGCCGGTCACGCAAGGAAAATATCCGGCTTTCTGCGCGAGTTGCGGCAAGAGGCAATTCTACGGTCTCCCGTCCAGGGACTGCAGCCGACATGAATTCACTCGGATAATTCCCGAAGACCACCCCTTTTTTCTTTTGATTTATTGAAAAGGGATGGATATAGTGCGTTGCAATTCGTTGTATTCGCGAATATCGAAAATGGGGTGTTTTCGGGGAGCATTTCTTATGAAGCATGCACATCCAGCCAGATCAGTTTCAATATACCTACTGATCGTTCTGATGATGGGAACAACTGTCCTTGGTCAAACACGACCGCGAACAGGTGCCGGACGATCTACTACGGCCGTACCTTCCATTATTATAAGGGAACTCGACGGCCTCGCAAATCGCGACAGGGCCGAGACTCCTGTCTACAGCACCAGCGCAAGTTCCAGCAGCACACGTGAGGATCGAGAGTGGGGTATGGTTAGAGTCGAGTACGATACGACCCCTGAATGGCTGGATGAGGTCGTCGTGGAATACATGGCACTTTCCCTGGAGCCCACCAAGGATGCAACGAAGAAATATACCATGTACAAGAAGTCCGTTAAGTATATGGATGTGAAACGGGATAGGGGGCATCTGGGTTCAGTGTTTATCCGTCCCAGCGGTATCGAGCGTTATGGGAGGTTGGTTGCCGTCGCTGTCAAATTCAGTGTCGGGGGCAAGCTGGTAGCAGAATTCGGGGAATCCAAACTGGACAAGAAGTATGATCCATGGTGGAAGAACCCGGTGATTCTTGAGAGTCCGGCGGTGACTCCACGCGAACACTATATGTTGAATCGTGCTGAGTCGCCTTTTGCTTTCATTAATATGGATGACTACGAGGCCATCAAGTAGTGTTCAAGTCTAACCGAATGTTAGCGCTGGATATTGGCGCAAGTAAGCTGGTCATTGCCGAGTTCATGGTCGGCAAAGACGGCGTGCCCGAGCTTGTCAATTATGGCATCGGCAAGCTTGGCCTTGATGCCAGTGCTGAAACGGATTCGTCTGCTTACATAGTATCGACTGTCCGAGAGATCATTCGCGAGAACGGTCTCCGCCCGGCTCCCCTCCTTATGACGGTATCGGGCCAGACTGTATTCCCCCGCTACGTCAAGCTCCCGCCCGTTGCCCGCGACAAGATCATGCAAATCATTCGTTACGAGGCGGAGCAGAATGTTCCGTTCCCTATCGAAGATGTCGTGTGGGATTATCAGCTGCTTGGCGATGAGACCCAGGACGAAGTCAATGTCATGCTGGTAGCGGTCAAGACCGACAACGTGTCTATGCTGACCGACTGTGTAGTGGCCGCAGGCCTGGAACCCCAGGTTGTGGATGTTGCCCCTATGGCACTCTACAACCTTGTCAGGTATAACTATCCTGATCTTCAGGGCTGCACGATGGTGTTGGACATAGGTGCCCGGTCTTCAAACCTTATATTCCTCGAGGAAGAGCGTGTGTTCAGCCGGAGCATTCCGGTAGCCGGAAATGCCATTACACACGAGTTGATGAAGGAGTTTGACGAGTCTTTCGAAGAGGCGGAGAAGCTTAAGACGGAACACGCGTTCGTGGCGTTCGGCGGTGTGTATGCGGGGCCGGACAATGAGGTCGCAGATCGCGTCTCCAAGATCGTTCGCAATGTCATTACTCGCCTGCATGCTGAAGTCAACCGGTCGATCAACTTCTATCGCAGCCAACAGGGAGGCAGCCCTCCCTCGCTCGTTCTGTTGACCGGCGGTTCGTCCATGATTCCGCACACGGACACTTTCTTCAGGGAGAAGCTCAAGGTTGAAGTCGATTATCTCAACCCGTTTGTCAGCATACCTGTCTCCAACGAAATAGATACCGACAGGATAGAAAACGATCTTCAGATGCTGGGCGAGGTGACGGGACTTGCCATAAGGCGTTCACTTGCCTGCCCGGTCGAGATCAATCTGATGCCGCCGGACCTGGTGGCGAAGAAGGTATTCCGGAAACGCCAGCCTTACTTCGCGCTGGCGTCCGTGGGCTTGGTCCTTGTGATGTTAAGCTGGTGGGTGTACTTCCGCAAGATGAGCACCGTCTGGGATGCGCGCGTGCAGAAGCTGGAAATCCGGCGCGACGTTCTCAAGGAAACGGATGCCGATTTGAAGAAAGCGATTGTCAGGGAAAAGGAAACCGCGGAGAAGCTTGGCGAGATAGTGAAAGTAGCAAGCAAGAAGAGCCACTGGCTTGAGTGGATTGAAGGAATCCATGGCTGCCTGCTCGAGGGCATGTGGCTGCGATCTCTCAAGCCGGTTGAAGAGGATGGCGTGTTCTTCATCGAAATCACAGGCCGCGGGTTCGAGGACAACCTTGAGAAATTCGACACGGATAATGCAACTGCCATAGAGGTCTTTCAGAACAGGTTGCGGTCCTGCTCACATTTTTCGGCGGACACACGTATAAAGTCAGAGCGTGACGCCGGCCGTAAAGCGTTCTTGCGCAACTTTACGATACTCGTGGCCATCGAGGGGCAGAGCACGACGCCGGCGACGCCGGAAGCTGAGGAGGACAAGGAATGAGGGGGAAACTGAATATCCTCGTTCTGATTGTCATCGTCGTGGTGCTTGCCATGTTCGGCTCTTCCGGCTACCTGCTGTTCCGCGGCATTGCGAAGTTCAGCTCGAGCGAGAAGAAGGCAGGGAGGCTCTTCAAGGAGATCGTCAGGTACCATGACAAGTCTAACCCGTTCCCGATTCCGCCCAACGTTGGAAGGAAGCGGGAAAACGCGGAGAAGCTTGAGACATGGTACAATGAGCTCACGGACGAGCTGCGCAAAGGCGAGGTGGGCGCCGTTGAGAGAAGTCCGTCGAAGTTCATGAGTCTGCTCACAAAGACGCGGGATGTCTTGATGGCCAAAGCTGAGAAGAGCGAGGTAACACTGTCTGGAAAAGAGGACTTCGCTTTCGGTTTCAGCGAGTACCTGGCGGAAGGAAGCACCTTGCCGGAGCTGCCAGTAGTTCCCAATCTCTCTCGTGAACTTGTTGTGATATACGAGGTGTGCAAGGCGCTGATCGAAGCCAAGGCGATGTCAATTGAAGCTGTTCAGCGCGGAGAGCCCTCCGCCAGGAGACGCCCCACAAGGCCGCGGCCGGGTCATGCTCAGCCGAAAGTAGATCGAGTGAAGCCGCTGGAGCATCCGCTGTACGCGAAGAGAAAGTTCACTTTCGTCTTTACGTGCAAGGAGCGCACGTTGCTGCAGGTGCTGAATGCGATTTCTCAGCACAAGATATACATGGAGATTTCGAGTGTGGAAATGATGCGGAATGCGCCGGATGTTCTTGAGGCCGCCAAGCCCGAGAAGACAGCCGACGAAGCGCCGACGGCACCGGTGGCTACCGTTCTCATAGGGCCCGAGGCCCGGCCGGAGGCGCGCGTGGTGTCGGGACCCAAGATTGAGACGCCGATGCGCGTAACGATCGAGCTTCACGTTTACAGATTCAAGGGAGAGGCAAGCGATGAGAAGTCTTAAGGGCATGGGATCCTGGCTTGCATCGTATTACGACAAGCTCATTACCCTTGTGGTGTTCCTGGGGCTTGTTGTTTCGCTGCTCTATCTTGCTGTTCGGATCGGGACGATAAAGAGCAGCGACGAAGCGTATGAGGAGAAGCTGAAACGTCTCACCCCCAAATACCCCGAAGCCGCAGCGGTAACATCGGAGAAATTCGATGCTGCTGTCAGTGATATCCGCAAGCCTTTCAATATTCCTGACTGGTCGATGGATCTATTCGTACCTGAAACAAGGGTGTGGTGTATCTCTTGCCGCCGGCCGATCGCATTTAAATCGGAGCAATGCCCGTTCTGCCTGTCGGACCAGCCCGACATCACAAGGATTGACAGCGATTTCGATGGAATCACCGATGATGATGAAGAACTCCTTGGGCTGAATCCGCGCGATCCTTCCGATGCCAAGGGCGATGCCGATAATGACGGCTTTAGGAATATTGACGAATACCAGTATTACGCACAGACCGGGAAGGACATAAAGGGTGTAATCAAAAGTTCTGTCTATCCCCCCATCGAACCCTTCCTTTTCATCGATGGCTCTCGCGGGACAAAGGGGCTCCATGCTGATCCTTTCCACCTTCTCTTCAAGAGCCACATGAATTGGGGGAAGAAAGGGAAGAGATTCCAACTGAACACGAGGGAGGGTGGCAAGACCCATTTCGTGTTCTTGGACGACGAGGTGGAGGGATTCAATGTCGTGGGTTTTGAGGAGAAGTATGATGAATCTCCCAATAAGGGACTCGTGGAGAAAGAGATATCCACGCTCAGTCTTAAGCGTGGGACACACACCATTAAACTGACGATCGGACAGGACAAGCAGTACGACGAGTACGTTGCCTACCTCCTGTTCAGATTGGACGACAAGAAACACGATGTAAGCATCGGTGATACTTTTGAGTTGAGGGCCGGGAAGAGATATGAGGTCATCTCTATCATTGACACTCCAGAGCCTCGTGTTGTAATAGAACGGATAACAGATCGGAAGAAATTCACTGTCGGCGGAGTTCCTGGTAGCACAACCGAGTAGGCATTAAGCCAGGGGTGTTGTCAGGGCCCTCCGATTTCAAGGGAGAATCCTCAATGAGGTATGTACGTAAGCCGGGTGTTGTTTTTTTGTCGATTCTCATGGCCGTGGTGGCATGGGCAGTTGTTGCCCAGGATGAACTGTTGCCAGAGACCATAGATGGCCTTGGTCTGGCGGAGGAGACTGTGCCCTCCGCACAGAACACAAATGCGATCGACAAAGAAATCGGCGAGATGGACAAGGTTCTCAATGGCGCACCTGAGAAAGGCGTCAGCGATGGTCTGGAAGCGCTCCCTGAAGCACTCCCGGAGGCAGTTGAGAAAGTTGATGAGGCCCCGGCTGTCAAGAGGCCGGCCGCGGAACTTTCAACGGAAGAAGCACTTGACGCGTTCCTTGATGACTTGGCGGATGAGCCGGAAGTTGCAGAACCGAAAGCTGTTGAGGCAGTAGAGGTCGAGGCGATTGATTTGGCCGAGCCAGCCGTTGCACCCGAAGCAGTGGAAGTAGAAGCAATTGATCTGGACGAGCCGGTTGCTGTGCCCGAAGCAGTGGAAGTAGAAGCAATTGAACTGGATGAGCCTGTTGCTGTGCCCGAGGCGGTGGAAGTAGAAGCAATTGACCTGGATGAGCCTGTTGCTGTGCCCGAGGCGGTGGAAGTAGAAGCAATTGATCTGGACGAACCTGTTGCTGTGCCCGAGGCGGTTGAGGTAGAAGCAATTGATCTGGACGAGCCGGGTATCGTACCTGAACCGGCTGATTCCGTACTCTTGGACGATATTGAACCGCTCGACCTCGATTCTTCGGCGGAGCCGGAGCCCGTGACTGATGTGACGGAAAGCGAACTCGATGCACTGTTGGGCGGCGAAACTCCAGCAGTGCCTGCGACGGCTCCAGAACTCCCCATTGTCGAACCCGCTGTAAGGCTCGCGGCGCCGGCGGAGAACGAAGACATTGAGTTCCTGATTAAAGGGGAGGCACTCAAGAGGGCTGCAACCGAGCAGCATATACGCGAGACACTGGTCCTTGCCGACACGTCCCTGCAGGAAGGCCACCACGAAGACGCCATGGCGCTGTACGAAGAAGTTCTGCGACTACTGCGTACGATAGGTGACCGCACGGAGAACATGCTTGAACGGCGTGCCGCTGAAACACGACTGGCCGAAAGCCTGTATCGGCGCGCGATGTTTCTGTATGAGCGTGAGAACCATGAAACGGCCCTGGAATTGGCCCGGCGCTCGGTAGGTATGGGGCACAAGAAGGCCCTGAAGCTGGCAGCCAAGATCAAGGATACTATCGATGAGCCACCGGTGGTTGAGCCTAAGAAGAAGAAACCTCGCTGGGAGGAAGATGAATACAAAGTAGCCCAGCAATCGATAAAGGAACGTCTCCAGGCAGGGCGCGAATTCCTGGCTGCTGGAGAACTCGACGATGCGACCACGATGTTCAAAAGCGTTCTTAGCCGGGACCCGGAGAATACGGAGGCCATAAGGCTTCTCCAGAAGATCGGAAAGAAAAAGTACGACAGCGAGTCGGCAAAATTCGATGCAACCAGGGAAGAAATGCTTGCGGGTGTTCGTTCGCGCTGGACTCCGGACTATTACGAGCTGAGCGAAGAGGACATTGAGATATGGACCAAGTGGCAGAAACGCACGCGCTCGGCACCCAAGGAGGAGAGCGATAGACTCAAGATCATCAACAAGATGAAGGACATAAAGATCCCGGAGATCGACTTCCGCCAGGCCAATATCAACGACGTCATAAAGTTCCTTCAGGATGCCAGTGTAGAATTTGACGAGGTCAGCAAGGAAGGTGAGATAAAGGGTATCAATATCATCCTCAACCTTGCTGCGGGTCCAAGGGGTGTAGAAAAGAAGAAAGCTGCACCGGACGACCCGTTTGCAACGGCAACAGGTGAAGCCGGTGCGCAGGGCGATGAAGTCCCCCTGATTACCTTCAGTGCGCGATACATCGACCTGCATGAGGCGCTCAGGATTGTTACCGAGGTAGCGAACCTCAAGTTCCGTGTTACCGGTTCGGTTGTCATGGTTGTGCCTTTCGATGCTCCGGTCGGTGACATAATGACGAGGACATACACTGTTCTCCCGTCCGTTGGCGAGAGAATTAACGAGATGGAGGGCGCCCTGAGAGGCGACGACAGACGCGACAGTGACGATTTCATCGCGTTGGATGCCGTGGGTAGTGGTCCGACGCGTGGCGACTGGAAAGAGTTCTTCCGCGAGCTTGGTGTAGAGTGGCCTGCCGGCTCCTCGATCAAGTACATCCCGGCAATCGGGAAGATCGTCGTGGCAAATACCTCTGACAACCTGACGGTGTTCGAGCAGGTGCTGTCTGAACTCAACGTGGTGCCCAACCAGATAGAGATCGAGGCACGCTTTGTTGAGGTGTCACAGAATGACCTGGAATCCTTTGGCTTCGAGTGGAATCTAACGGACGATTGGGAGGTCGCGGAGAAGAAGGGCCAGGAGAATCTGGCACTGGGAGACCGCCAGAGAATCAGCATTGGCGCCACCACCCTGACCGGCGGCAACAGGTACGCTGATGATGACGGAGCGATAGGAGCGGAAACGACCGCGAATGATGCCATCCTGTCGGTCGCGAGCATCCTGACGAATCCGGAGATCCAGATGGTCCTGCACATGCTTCAGCAGAGCGGCAGTAGTGACCTGCTTTCCGCACCCAAGGTGACCACACAGTCCGGTGTTCCGGCTACGTTGAAGGTCGTTACTGAATACATTTATCCGACATCTTTCGAGGTGTCCGGTATACGAGGAAACAACAATAACAACAATGACAACCAGGGTGGCGGTGGAAACGTTGGCGCCGTTGTAGAACCGAGCAGCTTTGAGACACGCGAAGTTGGCGTTATCCTCCAGGTTACCCCCGAGGTAAGTCCCGAGGGACAAATGATCACTCTGGAAATGATGCCGGAAGTTGTCTCCGATCCCGAGTGGTTCAACTACGGTTCAACCTATACCGATGCGGATGGACAAATACAGACCCTGAACATGCCTCAGCCGTTCTTCCATTCCCGTTCCGTTCAGACAATGATCTCGATCTACAACGGGGCAACAGTTGTTATGGGCGGCATGATTACGGAATCGCGGACGACCATCGATGACAAGATACCTTTCCTGGGCGATATTCCGATTATTGGCCGTCTCTTCCAGAGCCAGGTTGAGATCAGCGATAAGCGGAATCTTCTTATCTTTGTCACGGCGCGTCTTGTCGATCCGGCTGGCCGGCCCGTGAAGAGCGGTGACCAGGGCATCCTCGGCGAGAAACTCGTCAAAGATGCGCTGGAAGCTGAGTAGTATCACAATGGCATCTCGCAAGCTGATTCTGGTTGACGGCACAGCAGTGCTCTATCGTGCCTTCTACGCTATACGCCAGCTTTCGACCGCTGACGGAACCCCAACGAACGCCCTTTTCGGCTTTATCAGGATGTTGAGGCAATTGCGTGATGACTGGCACCCGTCGCACTGGATAGTGCTGTTTGATGGTGGTTCACCGGCTGACAGGCTCGAACTTCTGCCCGCCTACAAGGCGCAGCGGGCACCCATGCCTGACGACCTGAGGGGGCAGATTGCACTCACCCAGGAGTATCTCGACTGCGCAGGCGTAAAGTGGTTACGGATGGAAAGGCAGGAAGCGGATGATGTTATGGCATCACTGGCTAAGTGGGCAAGTCCCGACGCCGAGGTCCTTCTGGCTACGAGCGACAAGGACCTCTATCAGCTCATTGACGACAGCGTTAAGGTGATTGCAGTCTCCGGTGGCAAATCCGAGATGGGTGTCCAGGAGGTGAAAGCGAAAACCGGCGTCGAGCCACGACTGATCATCGAATGGCTGGCGCTTATCGGGGACAGCGCGGACAATATTCCCGGGGTTCCGGGCGTTGGGCCAAAAACAGCGTCCAAACTGCTGGCGCAGTTCGGCTCGCTGGCGGAAATGTGGGACAGGATTGAAGAACTGCCGGAGGGCAAGCTGAGGTCAGCCTTGGTGGCGAGCCGGGAAATTGTTGACCGAAACGTGAAGCTGGTGAAGCTGAACACTGCATTGGATTGCGACGTTGGCTGGAATGATCTTCCTGCCGGCGAAGGAGATCCAGGAAAGCTCCTGGTCTTTTTCGAGAAAGTAGAGTTCGGCTCCATGGCCAAAGCGCTTCGACAACCAGACCTGTTCGATTTGTAGTATCAGAACTGCGAAAAAAATATTTTGGAATACTACCCGTTAGTGTTTGACAAAGATAGCGGGATCGAGCTAGAGTTGTTCTTACTCAACTGAGACCAGTTTTTCCCCTTTTTTTACTTCGAATTTCACCGATCACCTAGTTTCCGGTTTATACCCGATTACACTTCCGGCCTTCATGATCAAGATTGCTGTCACGGGTGGCATCGCGTGTGGGAAAACCACGGTTGGTCTTCTTTTCGAAGAAGATGGCGTGGCTGTGTGCGATGCGGATGATTTGGCCCGCGCCGCTATGACGCAGGGGACGGACGTCTATGAGCGCGTCAGGAGCGAGTTCGGTGAGAATGTGGTCTGCCGGGGTGGCGAGCTGAATCGGGAACTCCTCGGTGCGCTGGTTTTTGCTGACGAGGCGGCGCGGGAGAAGCTGAACTCCATTGTTCATCCGGTTGTGAGATCGGCGTGGGAAAACTGGCTTGGCGAGCGCCGCGGGATGACAGGCGGTGCTGCCGTTATTGTGCCCCTTTTGTTCGAAGCGGGGTTCTCTTACGGTTGGGATGCGGTGATATGCGTTACCTGCTCGGAGGATGTGCAATTGGAACGTCTTCAGCAGCGGGGATTGTCGAGCGATGAAGCAGTTGGAAGGGTTGCGGCCCAGCTGCCCAACGCAGAGAAACAGAAAATGTCGGATTTTGTAATAGTCAATAATGGAACAAAGGGACTGCTCAAAAGACAGGCACTGAAAGTGCTGGGGCGTATCTTGGAGAAATAATCATGGGAGAGAAAGAGAAGAGCACCACGAACCGAAGACCGAGAAGCGCCTCTCGCGGTGCCAGGTCTCGGGACGGTTCACCTCGTTCCTCTCGTCGTCAGAACGGCGGCAAGGGGAAGCACAATTCTGGGAACAACTCGGGTGAGGGAAAGGCCCCGACGGCTCCTCCGGTAATTGATGAGAGCGTTGAGCCTCTCAGCCTCTATGACCTGCAGGAACAGTCGGTCCCGGAGCTTCGTGGGATTTCCGACAAGATGGGCCTTGACGATCTGGGTGCCGTGCGGAAGCACGAGCTCATTTTTGAGATCCTCAAGAAGCACGCCAGCATGTCGGGGGCGATGTTCAGCAAAGGTATCCTCGAAATCCTGCCGGACGGATTTGGTTTCCTGAGGTCGGCGCACAGCAATTACCTTCCCTGCCCGGAAGATATCTACGTGTCGCCTTCGCAGATCCGGCGTTTCGCGTTGAGGACAGGGGATCTGGTCGAAGGCCAGATACGTGAACCCAAGGAGAAGGAACGCTTCTTTGCCCTGCTTCGCGTGGACAAAGTGAACGGGAGTGATCCCGAGATGTCCAGGCACAAAGTGCCGTTTGAGAATCTCACCCCTCTCTTTCCGGACAACAGAATAAACCTGGAAAAAGCTCCGAACGAGATTTCAATGCGGATCATGGACATGTTTACGCCCATCGGGCTGGGGCAACGTGGTCTCATTGTTGCGGCACCGCGAACGGGTAAAACCGTGCTGATGCAGAAGATTGCAAACAGCATCTCCGCGAATCATCCTGACGTGTATCTGATTATCCTGCTCATCGACGAACGTCCGGAAGAAGTAACCGACATGATGCGCAATACTTCGGCGCACGTGTTGAGTTCGACGTTTGACGAGGCCCCGGAACGTCACGTGCAGGTGGCCGAGCTGGTTATTGAGATGTCCAAGAGGATGGTGGAATGCGGCCAGGACGTTGTGATTCTTCTGGACAGTATCACTCGCCTCGCAAGGGCTTACAACACGGTTCAACCCCACAGCGGCAAGATTCTGTCGGGTGGTGTGGATGCGAACGCATTGCATAAGCCCAAGCGATTTTTCGGTGCGGCGCGCAACATCGAGGATGGCGGTAGCCTGACCATTATAGCGACCGCACTGGTGGAGACGGGGAGTCGGATGGATGACGTCATTTTCGAGGAGTTCAAAGGCACCGGCAACATGGAACTCTGCCTTGACCGGACTCTCGTTGACAAGCGTGTGTTCCCGTCGATCAACATCGAGAGATCGGGCACGCGCAAGGAAGAGCTGCTGCTTCACCCTGATGAGCTAAGCCGCATATGGATTCTACGGCGTGCGATTAACGGTGTTCCGCCGGTAGAATCGATGGAAATGATCATAAGACGCTTGAAAAAGACGAAAAGCAATGCAGAATTCCTGCTTTCGATGAAAGAGTAACATACGCGTCAGGATCTGTTTTGTAACAAGGGCAGGAAACTGTCAAAGGTTCTGTTAAGGGATGTCGGCGCAAAAGTTCGTAGGTCCCAATCTCCGCCTGAGGCGGAAGACCGACATATGAGAGGATAAAAGGATATGATCACAACGGTTGAGGATGGAGGTCCTTGCCGCAAGATAATGCATGTTGAAGCTGGATGGGACGAGTTCTCATCGGATTATGCTGATCTTGTTGGAGCGTACAGGAAAGTGGCAAAAGTGCCCGGATTTCGTAAGGGTAAGGCGCCGGAAGGTGTTGTTGAACAGCATTACGTGAAAGAGATCCTGGAAGATGCAAAGGAGCGTCTTCTCCCTAAATTCTACCAGGAAGCCATAAAGAAGGAAGGCTTCGAGCCACTGGCCGTCGTGGAAGTGGAAGACATGGACATGAAGAAGAACGAGGCCCTCAAGTTCAAGGTCACGTTTGATATAGCCCCGGTTTTCAAGCTTCCCAAGTACAAGAAGATAAGCCTCAAGAGGGAGAGTACCGACGTCAGCGACAAGCAGATAGACGAGTCCCTCGATATCCTTCGTGAAAGGCAAGCCCGGTTCGAGGACGTTACTGGTAGGAATGTCAAGGAAGGTGACTTAGCGAAGATCGACTACAGCGGCGAATGCGACGGCGTGGCCGTGAAAGAGATGGGTCCCGACTGTGCCGGCCTGGGTGAATCAAATGATTTCTGGGCACTGGTGGGTCATCCCGAGTTTCTTCCCGGCATGGTCGCCGGTCTTAAAGGAATGGCTGTAGGCGAAGAAAAGAAGATAGATGTGGAGTTCCCTGACAGTTATCACGTTGAAGCGGTGAAGGGAAAGAAGGCCGTTTACACGGTAACCGTGAGCGGGATACGTGAGAAGACTCTTCCTGAAATGGACGAGGAGTTTCTCAAGTCGTTCGAGGTAGCCAGTGCTGAAGAGTTACGGACAAAGGTTGCCGATGATCTCCAGGCATCCGCCGAGAATTCCGAGCAGGAGAGACTCAAGAGCGAGATCACCAAGTTCCTCCTCGAAAAAGCCAACATCGAAGCCCCGCAGGCGCTTGTCGACGGCGAAACCAGGCGCATCTTTCACAGCATGGCCCGAAACATGTTGCGCCAGGGGGTCACGCACGACCAGATGGTGCAGCAACAGGATAGACTCGTTGCAGAGGCGTCACGGGCGGCGACGGATCGCGTGAAACTGAGCTTCATTCTGAACCAGGTTGCAGAGGCAGAAGAGATTTCCGTGAGTGAAGATGACGTTGAATCGAGAATCCAGGCCACTGCCCAACAGTACGGAATGCCGCCTGAGCGCTTCAAGGGCGAGCTCGAGAAGCGTGACGAGGGGCTTGAGAATCTTAAAGATGAGCTTAAGGCAGAGAAAACCATTGATTTCTTGCTTGAGAACGCGAAGATAAAGAAGTGATCTGCTGGCTGAACCCCAAACGGGGCTTTGCCATGACGGATCTGCAGGAATTGCGGGGTGCGCCACTTTCCAGATGTGCATTCGTGCGGTATGTTATGAATGCAGTCGAACAAACGAGGAGTTCTCACTGATATGACGGAATACAACCAAGCCTTGGTCCCGATGGTCGTTGAGCAGACAGGTAGGGGCGAACGGGCATATGACATATACTCGCGGCTTCTGAAAGATCGGATTATCTTCATTGGCACCGCCATATCGGACGAAATAAGCAATCTCATCCTGGCCCAGTTGCTCTTTCTGCAGGCAGAGGATGCAGAAAAGGATATAAGCATCTACATCAACTCGCCCGGTGGTTCGGTTACCGCAGGGATGGCTATCTACGATACGATGCAGTTCCTGAAATGCGATGTCGCCACTTACTGTGTAGGACAGGCGGCCAGCATGGGTGCAGTGCTTTTAGCCGCAGGAACTGCAGGAAAGCGCTTTGCGTTGCCCAACGCACGCATTATGATACATCAGCCTTGGGGAGGTGTTCAGGGTCAGGCTGCTGATATCAGCATCCAGGCACAGGAGATTCTCCGCCTGAGGGAGCGCATTAATGTGATTCTTGCCGAACATACTGGCAAGAAAGTGGAAGAAATTGAACGGGATACTGACCGTGACTTCTTTATGTCAGCGAAGGATGCCTGCGATTATGGGCTCGTCGATGAAGTAGTCAAAAGCCGACGGTCTGTCGAGAAGAAAGGGAAATAGAAATGCCTTCTCGCTCAAGCAGGACCTGCTCTTTTTGTGGTAAACCCCAACAGCAGGTTAGGCGACTCGTCGAAGGGCCTAACGTCAACATCTGCGACGAGTGCATCCACGTTTGCGATTCACTCCTTAAGACGGAAGAAGAAGGCGGTAAGGCCCGTTCCACTGCCAACCTTAAGGTTCCACGCCCGCACGAGATCAAGGACATCCTGGATACTCACGTCGTGGGTCATGAACACGCCAAGAAGGTGCTGGCGGTAGCCGTTTACAACCACTACAAACGCTTGAAACAATCTGAACATTTCGCGAAAGACGATCCTTACTCGGATGTTGAGATAGAGAAGAGCAACATTCTCCTCATGGGGCCTACGGGTACGGGCAAGACACTGCTGGCCCGCACGCTGGCCCGCGTCCTCGATGTCCCCTTTACCATCGTCGATGCCACGACCCTTACCGAGGCGGGATACGTGGGAGAAGATGTTGAGAATATCCTGCTCAGCCTGATTCAGGCTGCCGACGGTGATATACCACGCGCAGAGATGGGCATCATCTACATAGATGAGATAGACAAGATCGGCCGTAAGACCGAGAACGTATCCATTACACGCGATGTTTCAGGCGAGGGCGTTCAACAAGCACTTTTGAAGATTCTTGAAGGAACCGTGGCCCGGGTTCCCCCCGGTGGTGGCCGCAAGCATCCGCAACAGGAGTATATCAAGATCAACACCGAGCACGTTCTGTTCATCTGCGGGGGTGCGTTCGTAGGAATGGACTCCATCATCAAGCGCCGCGTCGGCAGGAGTGCACTGGGTTTCCTGGGTGGCGAGAGCGAGCAGGAGAATGTGGACGGCTCAACCAAGATGCGGATTCAGCCGGAGGACCTCGTCCATTATGGTTTGATTCCTGAACTGGTAGGCCGGCTTCCGGTGGTGACGACGCTTTCCGACCTTACTGAACCTGAACTGGTGCGGATACTGGTGGAACCGCGCAACTCGATGGTCAGGCAGTATCAGAAGCTCCTTGCGATGGAAGCTATCGAGTTGTCATTCACTGATAGCGCACTGAGGGAGCTTGCGCGTATTGCCATTAAGCGCAGCACAGGTGCACGCGGATTGCGCGCAATCGTTGAGGGACTCATGCTGGACGTGATGTTTGATGCACCGCAGCGGTCGCATCCAGGATCCCTGCGCGTCACAAAGACCATGGTGAATCAGCACCGGGCCTCGCACAGCGCCATCGTGAAGACCAAGAAGATTGCCTGACGGCTCTTCTACTTAATTACATCGTTATTCTCGTCGAGAACCAGCACGCGTGGTTTGTGGTTTGTGAGCTCTTCCTCGGTAACCAGTCCAAACGAGAATATTATAATGCGGTCACCGACGGATCCTTTATGTGCGGTTGCTCCATTGAGCACAATCTGCTTGGATCCGCGTTCGGCGGCGATTGCATATGTCTCAAATCTCTCACCGTTATTCAGGTTGGCGACGAGGATCTTCTCGTATGGAGCCATTCCTATGGCGTCCAGGAGATTGGGATCTATGGTAAGACTTCCTTCGTAATCGAGTTCGCTACCCGTCACGGCTGCCCTGTGCAGTTTCGATTTCAGCATCACTGTCAACATCTGTAAACCCTTCCTGTATTCTGAGAGTCGCCATCGTACCCATGGCTACGCCAAAGGGCAAGCAGGGATTGGGGAGGAATTGCACTGCAGCGCGATTCCATATGCTGGTGGTTCATGGTTTATGGAGGGCGAATCAGTGGTGATCCGGGGGTTGCCGAGTGGCTTCGCGTAGGATTCTTCCGCGCAACCAGTCAAGAAGCGCCTCCTTGTCAGGGAACTGTTCTTCGAGTTGGGCATCGTAGGCCGTCTTCTTCCATTTTCCGATCTCCGGGCCCTCGTCAACGCCCATCTCCATTAGATCACGTCCCGTCACCCACGGATCGGGAAGGACCGGTTCGGACGCGAACTCTTTGCAGAGGCCCACAAGGAACGCATGGTGTCCCAAGTCTCTGTGGCTTCCCTCGCAGTCAAGGCGGTGTAGTTCGAGTTCCGTGTCGAAAGTCGGTCTGCCCACCAATCGGCGGAGGGTGGATCGCTTCATTCTCGGTACATCCAGAAACCTCATGTGTCCTCTCACGCATGCACTCACTGCATCGACAGTTGCCGAGGGAAGTCTCAGACGCCGGAGGATTCTTTCGGCCATATCGCCACCAACGGAAGCGTGTGCGTTGAAGCGCCAGCGTTGTTCATCCAGAAAGGCCGTTGGAGGCTTTCCCACGTCGTGGAGCAGAACAGCCAAGGCGAGTATTGGGTCGCAGGGCGAAGGCAGTAGATTCAGCATGATTACCGTATGCGTGAAGACATCTCCTTCCGGGTGATATTCAGGCGGCTGTTCCTGTCCCTTCATGGCCGATACCTCGGGAAGCACAAGCTTGAGAAGTCCAAGTTCGTCGAGAAGCAGCAAGGCATCTCCAGCTTTTGCTGCCTCGCAGAACGTGCGCACCAACTCATCGCGAATACGCTCGGGGCTGATCTTCTGTATGAGTTGCGCGTCATGCCTGATGGCATCGGCAGTTTCCTGAGTAATGCTGAAGTCCAACGTTGATGCAAAGCGTACGGCGCGGAGCATTCTCAGATGGTCCTCCCTGAAGCGTTCAGATGCATCCCCAACACAGCGGATCACCTTGCCTTCTATGTCGGCCTGTCCCTCAACATAGTCGAGCACACGGGAGGTAGCAGGATCGTAAAACAGTGCGTTCACTGTGAAATCCCGCCTTGCCGCGTCGGTTTCTGCGTCGCAGAAGGCCACGCTGTCCGGATGCCTTCCATCACGATAGTCATGATCCTCGCGGAACGTGGCCACCTCAAAAGGCGTGTCCTCCAGGCGGACAACGACAACTCCGAACGCCTTCCCGACAGCGGCGGAGCGGGGAAAGAGCGCCATTACATCGTCGGGTCTTGCATCAGTCGCAACATCGTAGTCCCTTGGCACGCGGCCAAGGAGCTTGTCACGCACACAGCCACCCGCCCAGTAGGCAGTGAATCCTGCCGACTGCAGGGTCACAATGACACGGCAAGCCAGGAGTTTCGTGGTGCTATGATTCTGGGATTCAGTCATCGCATTCTCAAAGTACTGCATTCTAGGAGCGGGATCTCAGATGTCAGACGTTCCCGGAGAGTACGTTCTTACAGAAAGCCACTATGAGGGCCGTCATGCGGCCCTTAGCACGGTTGGTCTCCGTTATTACCTCCGAGTGCGTCAATGGCTTGTCAGAAACGCCTGCCGCCAGGTTGGTTATGCAGGATAGCCCTGCCACACGCATTCCCACCGCGTTTGCGAGTGTCGCCTCCGGAACGGTGGACATGCCCACGGCATCCGCCCCCATGCTGCGAAACGACGCCACTTCCGCGGGAGTCTCGTATGCCGGTCCCGATGACGCAACATATACGCCGTGGCCGACCGCCTGGCCCAGCTCATCCGCGCAGCGGTCCAGGAGGCTCCTCAACGCACTGTCGTAGACATTGGACTGGTCGGGGAAACGGGGACCCAGGATCTCGCTGTGGGGGCCTATCAGTGGGCTGCTACCCATCGCGTTGATATGATCGTCTATGATCATAAGGTCTCCGGGACTTAAATCCTGGCGGATTCCTCCCGCCGCGTTGGTAAGCAGAACTGAGCGAACACCAAACCGCAGGCATATAAGTACGGGCAGAGCGATGGGATGCCAGCCTTCACCTTCGTACCAGTGCCTGCGCCCCTGGAAGATGAGCAACTGGCGGTCTTCGGTGGATGCCAGGCAGAGGCGACCCGTGTGGCCTTGAACGCTTACGGCTCCGAGAAGGGGGATCTCGGAGTAATCTACAGAATGTATGATCTCAAAAGCTGAGGCAACATCGCTCCATCCCGACCCAAGAATAAGGGCGCAGTCCGGCGAAGCGGAAGGAAACAGGCCCACCACCGATTCGGCAGCTTTGTAAAGAAGGTCTGAATCCATTGGTGGGGTCCTCCGGGGCTTTATGCTTCTTCTGGTCAACGGGGCTTGCTAGTCTTTCTCCACGACGCCTTGTCGTCTCAGCGCCGGCGCCTTTTTTCAAGAGTATCAATATGCCTGTTTGCAGTACAAGTAAATGTCACTGTCCCCGGGGTGTGGACCAGGGGGATTGGAATGACTGGCGTTGGCAGGTGGCAAACAGCCTGTACGGTGCAGATGACATGCTTCTTCTTTCCGCGCGAGGTTGCTCGACGGATTCATCGATGTCTGCCGTTATCGAGAGGTATCCGTTCCGTGTGTCACCATACTACCTGTCGCTGGCTGACGCGGAAGATCCGGAGAATTCGGTGACGAAGCAGTTTCTTCCTGATGTCAGGGAACTGGAGGATGCCACTGCCTGCATGGCTGATCCATTTGACGAATGCGCCTCAACACAAGTGCCCGGCGTAGTTCAAAGATATAGCGACCGGGTCTTGGTTATGGTTAACGGAGAATGTGTCGTAAGGTGCCGGCACTGTACGCGGAAGAACACCCTGACCGGCGAATTGAGTGATATTCGCGATCGTTGGCCTGAAACCCTGGCGTTCCTGAAGTCGAGCAGTTCAGTCAGAGAGGTAATATTCTCAGGCGGCGATCCGCTTCTCTGCGATTCCGGGGTCCTTGACAGGATTCTTGGGGAGGTCTCTGCCATTCCTCACGTGGAAGTGCTCAGGATAGGAACGCGTGTGCCTGTCGTGCTACCCATGCGGCTGGATGAAGATATGTGCAACATGCTGGCCGCGCACCGTCCCCTCTGGCTGAACACACAGTTCAATCATCCCTCCGAACTCACCGATGCTGCCATGGAGGCCTGCAACAGGTTGATTGCTCGAGGGATTCCTGTGTCGAATCAGTGCGTCCTGCTCAAGGGTATCAACGATGACGCTGAGACGCTTGTGGCGTTGTGTAACAAGCTACAGGCCAACATGATACGGCCGTACTACGTTTTCTTGTGCGATCCCGTCGCAGGTGTGAGCCACCTACGAACGTCCAGGGAAACCGCGCAGCGGCTGGCTTCAGAGCTGCGAAATATGCTTTCAGGCCTGGCTATGCCGCTTTTCGTCGCCGACGTTCCGGGGGCGGGATGCAAAGTACCGTTGTAGAGGTGCTGGTAACGTCTGCGAGAGATGCGGTACAATTCGGATTGAATCAAGGGACAAGTACTTATGAAGTTGGAGCAGGAACGGAAAACCATAGAGGCCATGATTCGCCTGTACTGTAGAGGACAGCACGGAACGGGTGAGCTATGCGAGGAATGTTCAGAGTTGCTCGAATATGCGAATGCCCGGCTCTCAAAATGTCCCTTCGGCGAAGACAAACCGAAGTG
Organism: Kiritimatiellia bacterium; assembly: GCA_030744755.1. Lineage (GTDB taxonomy): Bacteria > Verrucomicrobiota > Kiritimatiellia > UBA8416 > JADHWI01 > JASLPY01. The sequence continues at coordinate 19,852 of JASLPY010000026.1, forward strand.
TTCGAAGTGTGAAGTCCATTGCTACAAGCCGGAGATGCGGAAGCGGGTTACTGCGGTTATGAAGTACTCAGGTCCTCGCATGATGGTCCATCATCCGGTCATGGCGTTACGTCACCTTCTTCAGGAAGGACCTCCCGACGCAGGCTAACGCACCATGGGACGGTAGGATGCAGCGGTTCTTTCCCTGGCGGTGCTTGTTTCCTTGGCAAGAGGGCCGGAGTAGTTGCTTAACACCGCCACGGCTTCCTTGTATTTGCCATTGGCTGCCAGGTCAGCAGCTTCTTTGCGTAGCTTCTTCAGTATTCCGTCCGCGGCTCGCTTGCTATCCCTTCTGAGCTTGTGGAGTGCGTCAGATGCTTTCTGCGCAAGAAGAGTGTTGGGGTAGCTGTTCACGACTTTCTGGAACTTTGCAATTGCACCGGCATAATCATCCGGTTTCTTGTCACGATACTCTACCGCCGTAGTATAAAGCTGTTCCACGGTGACGGTAGAGGTTTTCACAGCCTGCACCCTTTGGTTCCGCGAACGGGCTATCGCAAAGACCATCACAAGAATCCCCACAAAGATGCACGCAACTGCCAAGGAGATGAGGTGTGTCCAGATATCGGACTTCTTTTTACGTTTCTGTCTGCTAATGGTTTCGACTGAAGCACTGAGCTTCTTTTGCTCGGTTTGGCGCACTTTGATCGTGCTCTTCCCCTTTGCCTGTGGTTGGCGTATCGCTATTCTGCCGGCTGTCTTCCTTCCAGCCTTGCGAAGCATAATTGTGCTTCCTCCGTTCCCATTGATCTGGTGCAGGGGGAAAGAACCTTTCCGGACTCTTCTTATGTCGGAAATGGCCTCCTTCCAGTCGGAGAACCGGTCCTCCGGCTCTTTTGCCATCATCTTTGCCATCAACCTGGCGGTACCGGGGGATACCGCGGAATTGATGTCCCTGGGGTCGGCAAGAAACCCGTTGATCTGGTTCGCCATGGCTTCATCGCCACTTGCTCTCCCGAAAGGTACCTTCCCCGTAACCATGCTGTAGAGCGTGGCGCCCAGGGAATACATGTCGGAGCGGAAGTCGGTTTCTTCGCCGGACAGATGCTCTGGTGAGCTGTAGTTTGGAGTTCCGATGAATTCGTCCCTGTTGGCCGGTTCAGTTTCCTCGCGTACCATCCCTGCAAGTCCGAGGTCGACTATCTTTATTATGCCATCCTCGTCAACCATGAGGTTGGCAGGCTTGATATCGCGGTGGACAATGCCGGCTGTTTGCCATGCGTAGGCAAGCGCTGTCGCTACGGACTCAACGACGATCAGGGCCTTGTCTTCCTGGATCATGCCTTTGTTCTTGATCCACTGTTCAACGGTTATGCCGTCAATGAATGCCATGGCATAGTAGTAGTGTTCAGACGCCTCACCCGCATCGTAAACCTGGGCAATGCCATCGTGGTTCAGCCTTGCCGCGGCACGCGCTTCGTTTTGAAAACGGGCAATGTCTTCATCGCTGCCCATTACGTTGGTCCTGAGTATCTTGAGGGCAACCACGCGATCCAGCGAGAGCTGTCTGGCCTTATAGACGGCCCCCATCCCACCTTCGCCGACCTTTTCGATAATCTCGAATCCGTCTATATTGTCAGAAGTCATCGCAATCCCAGTTGGCACATAACAATCAGTTGTTTGGGCATAATGCTACATGTGATGCGTGACATTTCAAGCTCAAAGGCCGTAATAGCTCTGTTGTCGTGGAATATGGCAATCTCGGGGTGTATCTGCATCTGCTTGGGCGCTGGCCAGGCAGGCCCATCTGGAATCACTCGTTTTCAAACCGTATCTCATGTAGCTTTATCACTATGGCGTATCTTGCGGGCCAGGAGTACTCATGTACGTTGTGAGAATCGAGACGGATCTGGGATTTGGACGGATGCTTGAAGCGTGGCTTGAGCTGAGCGGTGCCGACATGGTTGCGTGGCATGGTCTTGATAGCGACACAGCCGTCTTCGAGAAGTTCTTTCCCGCCGGGGAGGATGCAAGCTCAGCGGCTGAGATTCTTGAAGAACAGATAAAGGACTGGTCGGGGTCGAAGGATGTGTGGTCGCTAAAGGTCGCGTTCATGGCAGACAAGGACTGGCAGGAGTCCTGGAAGGAACATTTTCACGCTGAGCAGGTCTCCGATCACATAATGGTCAAACCGTCCTGGGAATCGGTATGCGTTCCGAGCGAAGTACAGGTTGTCGATATCGATCCGGGGATGAGTTTTGGCACGGGGCGTCATGCGACAACTCGATCGTGCCTCAGGTTCATAGATGAGCTCTGCTCCCGCTTTGACGTTGCATCCTTCTGTGATGTTGGTTGCGGTTCGGGAATACTGACGGTCGCAGCCGCCAAGCTTGGTTGCACGGATTTGGCGGCTTTCGACAATGATCCAGTTGCGGTGGAAGTAGCGCGTCGGACCTTCGAGCGGAACGAGGTGGAGGGCGTATCGCTTACGCTGGAGGAGCTTCCCACTCTTAAGACTCCTGGACCTTTTGACATTGTTGTGACCAATATGCTCTCGCATCTCCTGGTCACGCATGCCACTGCAGTTGCCGGGCTTCTCGGTGAGCGGGCAGATAGCCGGCTCGTGCTCTCGGGAGCGCTGGACACGCAGTACGATGGCGTGAAGGCTGCGTATTCCGCTTTGGGTCTCACTGAAGAGTCGAGGCTACAGGACGGAGAATGGGTGACGGGATGCTTCATGCACTTGCAAACGTATCCGTAGCTGGGTAGGATTGCCACTGGCGGGGGCGGTGATGACAAGAAAGGACCATTTGGCACAGTGGGAACGCGGTAGACGTGCAATGATGTCGAAGTTGCGCGAATATAGGATCAGGGACGGGCGAGTCCTTGCCGCGATGGAGAAGGTTCCACGGCATCTGTTTCTTCCTGCGCCCTACCGCCACGTGTCCAATCCATATGGTGATCATCCGTGCCCGATTGGCCACCGCCAGACTATTTCGCAACCTTTCATCGTTGCCTACATGACGCAGTGTCTTGATCTGATGGCCGGCGACCGGGTGCTTGGTGTTGGCACAGGATCGGGTTATCAGGCTGCCGTCCTTAGCGAGATGAACGTAGAACTATACAGTGTCGAGGTGGTGAGCAAGCTTGCTGAGCACGCACGCAGGGTTCTGGATGCGCAGGGCTATCAGAAGGTTCACATCAAGGTGGGTGATGGATACGAAGGATGGCCCGAGCACGCACCGTATGACGGCATACTCGTAACCTGTGCTCCACGTGACGTCCCACAGACCCTGGTGGATCAACTTGCGGACGGGGGTAGGATGGTGCTGCCCGTGGGAGAGCATGTGCAGCGTCTCGTCATACTCAGGAGGAAGGGCGACAAGATTATCCGGAAAGACGACCTGATGGTTCGTTTTGTGCCGATGGTGAGAGGCTGAGGATTGACGGTTTCATTGGTGTAAGCGATATGAATGCAGACAGGCAAGCGCGCTTCATTGTTAGTGGAATGGTGCAGGGGGTATGTTTCAGGATGTACACCCGCGATGAGGCGCTGCGACTTGGGTTGACCGGGTGGGTACGCAACCGTTCTGACGGCACGGTCGCAGTGCTTGCAGAGGGTAGGGGAGATTCGTTGAAGCAGCTTCACGAATGGTGCCAAACCGGCCCTCCAACGGCCCACGTAACCGGTGTCGAAGCAACCCACGCGGAGGCAACAGGCGAGTTCGCATCGTTCCGTATCACGTACTAGCCGGGAATGGCTCTCTCATTGAACCTAAGAAGAGTAGTTGGAACAGCCGCTGTCCCGTTACCCCGTCGGAAGTCTTTGCGACTTCCGCTACATTCCATCTCTCCCTGTAGCGGAACTCGCCAAGAGTTCCGATCTCCGTCAATCACATCTGTCCTTTCCTCAGACCAGCTCTTTCCAGCCTTCAGCCGGCTTCAGGACGGGTGGTGGCGGTAGTTTCGAAGCGATGGCCTTCTTGAGCGAAGCCAGCCCCCTTTTCTTCACGGCGGACACGCAGCTGATATCTTCGAAGGTCCCCCTGAATTCCTCCATGACGCCGCCGGGATCAGCCTTGTCGATCTTGTTGAGCACGAGGATGGCCGGCACGTTCATGGCGTCAATGTCCCTCAGCGTCGCGGTTACCACGTCCAAGTGGTCAGGGAGACTCGCGTGTGATGTGTCCGCTACTATCAGGAGTAGATCAGCCTCGCTGACTTCCTCGAGGGTGGAACGAAATGAGGCCACGAGGCCATGTGGCAGATTCCTGATGAATCCGACAGTGTCCGTAACCAGAACGTTGCGGTCGTCGGGCAGGTGGACAATCTTTGTCTTGGTGTCCAACGTGGCGAAGAGTCTGTCATCCACGTAGGCATTGGCCGATGCCAGGACGTTTAGAAGCGTGGATTTACCGGCATTCGTGTAACCCACAAGCGCAACGAGGGGAAGTCTCCGGTGCTTTCTGGTTCGTCTCCTTCGTTCCTGGATTGTTTTCAGTTTCTTCTTAGCGGCCACGATTCGGCGGCGCATCGGTGCGTTACGCAGCTGGAAAGGGCTCTCGCCCGGGCCACGCATTCCGATTCCCCCCTGGAAACGCTGCTGCTTTTCGGATATCGGGATGCGGGACACCAGGTACTGCAACTGCGCCAGTTCAACCTGGATTTGTGCTTCGGCCGACTTTGCTCTCCGCGCAAAGATCTGCAGTATCAGTTCGGTTCGGTCAATCACCTTGATGCCGATTGATAGATCCAGATTGTTCACCTGCACGGAGGTGAGTTCATTGTCGAAAACAATCAGGTTGGCATCGGTGTGTTCGCAGGCGAGCTTTATCTCTGCCAGTTTTCCCTGGCCCACAAAGAAACTCGGGGTGGGTTTTCGCAGGCGTTGGGTAATTGTTCCTACCACCCTGGCGCCCGCAGTATCCGATAACCGCCGGAGCTCATCGAGCGAACCTTGTGCTTCCTGGCGTGAGCGGCGGGCGACAACTACCTGCACGAGGAGTGCTCTTTCCTCCGTTACATTGTGGATCATGGCCGGCATTGGGATCAATCTTCCTCGAGATGGGCTGTTGGCGGACGTTTTCGTTTCTCGAAGAACTCCCGGCGCAGTTCCTGCCTGGTTTTCACGTGTGGCTGCTTCTTCCAGTCATTGAACAGTCCATAGACTTCCTCGTTTTCGAATCCCGGGCATTTGTGACCGTCCCGCCACCTCTCCCTGGGATTCGAATAGGCCCAGCAATGATCCCCCAGGTTCAGGGGGCAGGAATAACACTTATGCACAGGTTTTCTACTACTTCTCACTTTCAAAACTCGTTGTTTCATTCGAATACTACCAGAAGATATATATCCGGTCGAACTCATGTGTGCCAGTTGCGAAGATGCGGTGGCGGCTCGCCGCACTCCAGAAGAAGAATCCAACCCGGCGAGTCTCCGCCGCTTGCCTGAGGCGCGCCTTATGGCGTCGCCTCGAGGCCGATGTTCGGCCATCCTTCTTTGTCCTGATCATTGTCACGATCGTTGTCGTTCCTCATCGTCGTCACGATCTTCGTCCCGATCGTAATCGACAAAGATTGAGACAAAGATTGAGATCGACGAAGATCGGGATAAGGATCACGACGACGATTATCCCTGCCACCATTCCTTCAGCACATCTTCATCTCTTTGCCGAACGCCGCTACCGATGATGATACAAGCTGTCGCCAGGGGCGGATCACCTGGGTTGAATCTGAGCCTATGTGAGAAAAGGGGTAGGGGAATCCCCGATGGGCAATTTGGTGTTTTCCCCGACTACACAGCTTGAGGGATGCATGATACCTTATAGCAGTGAGTTATAAGCGGGTCTGAACCCCGCTCGTACGTGCCAAGACTTACCAACTTAGTGTGGAGAGCATGAGAGGACTATATTCAAGCAGAACGCCTGACGTCGATGATGCCGTGAGCTTCATTGCCATAATCCTCCTGTTGACTGGACTGGTCTGGCTGGTTGTCATGAAAGGGCATTCACGCAATCCTGATGGATCAAGTGTTCCACCCCAGGAGTTTGTTGACGACTACCAGCCGGATCTCGATAACTGATTGGCCATAGAACAGGCTTTCTCGCTTCGCCCAATAATTCCCAGCTTGCTTTTTGGGTGTATCTGTATGATCATTTTCACACGACATACCGTGCGGGAGTAATTCAGCGGCAGAATGTCAGCTTCCCAAGCTGAACGTCGGGGGTTCGACTCCCCTCTCCCGCTCCACTTTCAAGGGGGTTCCGGCAACGGAACCCCCTTTCTTTATGGGGTGTCTCTGGAACGTGGGGTCACCCTTGAGTCTCAAACGTCTCAGGCTTTAGTCTTCTCTTTTCGGAGTTCCCTGGCGAAGGCTCTTGTGTACCTGATGCTCGAAAGTATCAGACCTAAACCAATGCCCGTGTAGAGAATTGCCAGATGAGGCTTTGGTATTGGTGAACGGCGTAGTACCTGCCCAAGCGCGATCATGACCGCAATGATCAGATAGCTCTTCCATGAGATGAATGAAAACACGCATTTCTTTTCGTCGAAGGGCATGATTCTCGCCAGGTTCTTGTCTGCTATTCTCGAGAATCCGAAACGGTGAATAAGGAATCCCAATACCACTCCTGCAGCTATGGACAGATAGCGGTTCACGTCCGCGGCGGCTGCTAACCATGAGAATGCCAGGCACAGAAGCATTATTCCAACTCCTATCCAGCTTGCTCCTGCAAGAAACAGCCGGACACTCTTGGGAGCGGCAGGTTTATACTTCTCTCGATTCTTCATGCCTATTTCTTATAGTCGTCGCCGCGATTACTGGCGCTCACCGATTTCTGCCAGCTTGCCATGGCGGCCTTCATCCGATCGACAATCTCCGGATGCTGTGCGGCGATGTTCTGCGTCTCGGATACGTCAACTATTGCTGGAGTGCTCTTGGATGCGGAGTGAACGCACCAGTTTATCTCAGGTGGAGAACTCAGCATGTCACAGGTAAGAAGTCAAGAGGATAAGAGAGAAAGCGAAGCGTCTTGCGACACAAAAAAAGGAGCGCCTGGTCGTGTTACCTCTACCCAAGTCTGAGTTCCGTTGATACCCTTATAGATAGCAGATCAAAGGGTGACTTCAGAGCAAACCCCGGTAGATGTGAGGACGAAACATGGAACGACGCACTTTTCTGAGGAATTCACTCGCGGGGGCAGGGTTGGTGACGGGAGTCGGTGCGCTGTCTACAAGGGGCGAGCAGGGTGAGGCGCAGGCGGGCAAGACTCCCGCGGCGCATCTCAAGATCTGCAGCCAGGAGTCCCGTGTGTCCGGCAAGACGTTTGCCGAGAAGATCGCTAAGCTGGACAAGTGGGGGGCCGTCGGCGTTGAACTGGTCGGGGGAAGCATTACTGCCCGGCGTACGGAAATCAAGGCCGCGCTGAAGGGTACGAACGTCAGTGTCAGCGTTTGCTGCGGCGGGGCCGGCGGGGTGGCTATCTCGTCGGACAAGGCCGAGCGCGAAAAGGTTGTCTCGTCGTACAGGGAATTTCTGCCCGTCGCGGGCGACCTCGGTGCGGCAGGCGTAATCTTCGTGCCGGCCTTCAATCGACACGATCAGCTTGTAGGCAAAGAGGCGCGAGAGGTCTTGGTGGAGATTCTCGGCCGGGTAGGAGAATACGCCGTGAAGGCCGGCACCTGTGTGGTTCTTGAGCCACTGAATCGCAAGGAGGCGTACTTCCTGCGTCAACTCGCAGACGCGGCATCGATCTGCCGTGACGTCAACAGCCCCGGCGTGGCGATGATGGGCGATTTCTATCACATGTACTTCGAGGAGACCTCCGACGAAGGCGCATTCATGTCGGCGGGACCCTACCTCAAGCACGTTCATCTCGGAAGCATCAAGCGCAAGCTGCCTGGCCAGGACGCACGCAGCTTCGTCTCGGGCTTCCGCGGCCTGAAGAGGATCGGCTACCAGGGCTACGTGAGCCTGGAATGCGGATGCATTGGAGACCGGGACGTAGAGACGCCCAAATCGTTCCGCTTTCTTGAGAAGCAGTGGGCCGAAGCGACCGTGTGAGTGGAAACTGGTGCGAATACGATGAACACAGCGTGAGTAGTGCAGGATCACAGGATCAGAATGGCGATAGAGCGATGTTAGAACCTGTTCAGGAGCAAAGATCCATGAGAAAACCGAAAGTAACGCGACGAAGATTCCTCAAAACAGCGGCAGGATCTGGCGCTGCAGCCGTGGCAATGCCGATGATTGTACCATCGAGGGTTCTCGGCCTGAATGGCGCCGTGCCTCCCAGCGAGAAGATCGTCGCCGCGGGTATTGGCATCCAGGGCCGGGGTTCCGGCGATCTGAGATGGATCATGGGTCATAAGGACGTACAGATGGTGGCCATCTGCGACATTCAGAAGAAGCAGCGCCTGGCTGTCAAGGCGCGGGTGGACGCCAGTTACGGCACGAAAGATTGCGCGATGTACATGGACATTCGCGAGTTCCTTGCCGAGCGGACAGACGTCGATGCAGTGCTGATCGCGACAGGCGATCGCTGGCACGCGTTGGCCAGCATCATGGCGATGCGCGCGGGCAAGGATGTATACACGGAAAAGCCATCGTGCATGACGATCGCCGAGGGCCAGGCCGTGGTCGAGACGGCCCGTCGGTACGGACGTGTCTACCAGACCGGCACACAGCGGGTCAGCGAAGCGAACCACGTGTTCGCTATCGAGATGGCCCGCTCGGGACGGCTGGGCAAGGTCCACACTGCCTACGCGCACATCGCCCCATGGGACGCCGCCAAAATGCGGACAGACTGGCATCCAGCGAAACCCCTGCCCCCGGAAGACGAGGTGGCATGGGATATCTGGCTGGGTCCCTGCCCGTGGCGACCCTACAACCCATCCTATGTAAAGGGCGGCTGGCGCGGCTTCTACGACTTCCACACGAGCTGTATCGGCGAGTGGGGCGCGCACACCTTCGCCCAGGCGCAGGCGGGCCTGGATTGCCTGGACACTGCGCCCGTAAAGTACGAGTACGTCGACAACGACTCCGGTGACGGCATGGTTACCCACTTTGCTAACGGCACAAAGATGATCCTATCCCGCGGCAATAAGTACTGGCGCGGGTCCTGTGGTGAACGGTTTGACGGCCCGGAGGGTTGGGTGGCCGCCGCCGACGGATACTCGCGGCCGGACGCGTCTAACCCGGCGATGCTGGGGCTGTTCAAGCAGGTTGTCGGTGAATACGTGGCCCGCACCGGCCGGTCGCTCGACCACATGCGGAACTTCCTGGACTGCGTCAAATCGCGCGAGCTGACCGTGGCCAACCCTGTGGTTATGCACCGCTCCATGACCACCGTTCACGCCGCTAACATCTGCATGTGGCTGGGGCGCGACCTCAAGTACGATCCGGTGAAGGAGGAGTTCATCAACGACGCTGAGGCGAACAGCCTCCGCTCCCGCGCGATGCGCGAGCCGTGGATCATCTGAAGCCGCCAACCACCAAGCCAACTCACAGGAGATACGACCCATGTCCAAGTTCAGATTTAATACAATCCTTGTTTTGACGGCCGCGATGACGCTAGGAGTGGCCGCGCCGTCCTTCGCCCAGGAAGGCAAACTGATCGGTGTGTTGAAGTCCAACGCCGGCCAGAAGGAAAAAGCAGACGCCTGCCGCGAGCTGGCGCGGACGGGCACTAAACAAGCCGTTCCCGTCCTGGCAGCTCTGCTGGACGATGAAAAGCTCGCCCACATGGCACGCTACGCGATGGAGACGATTGACGATCCGTCGGTGGACGCAGCTCTTCGCGAGGCGATGGGCAAGCTCAAGGGCCGGCTGCTGGTCGGCGTGATCGGCAGCCTTGGGTTCCGCAAGGACGTCCAGTCGGTCGACAAGATGGCAGGGCTGCTGGACGATGCCGACGCCATGGTTGCGGCCGCAGCCGCCCGCGCCCTGGGCAACATGGCCACGCCCGATGCCTCCAAGGCCCTGACGGACGCGTTGAGCAAGGCCACCGGCCGGCAGAAGCTCGCCGTATGCGAAGGTCTGCTGCGCTGTGCCGAATCGGACCTGGCCGGCAAGCGTAGCAAGAGTGCGGCGGAGATCTACGACCGCATACTGGCCTTGGGTGACGCACCGCACCAGCTTCGTACAGCCGCCCTGCGCGGGGCCGTACTCTCACGTGAAGGTTCTACGGGCCTGCCCACCCTCGTCAAGGCGCTGCGCAGCAAGCCGTATGTTCTGTTTGCGGCCGCAGCCCGGGTCTCCAAGGAAGTTCCCGGGCAGGCAGTCACAGAGACCCTCGCCTCCGAGCTTGGCCAGTTGCCGGATGACAGGAAGGCCCTGCTCGTTCAGACGCTTGGGGATCGTGGCGACAGCGCCGCCGGGCCGGCACTGCTTAAAACCGCCAAAACCGGCCCCGAGGCTGCTCGCATCGCTGCCGTACGCGCTCTGACCCGCCTGGGCTACGCCCCGGCCGTTGCGGTGCTGACCGAGTTGGCCATGTCCGCCGAAGGCAACGTGGCCGCCGAGGCCCGTAAATGCCTGGGAAGCTTCCCGGGCAAAGAAGGCCAGGCCGCCGTGCTGGCTCTGCTGACCCACGAAGACCCCAACTCCCGCAGAATGGCGATCGAGCTGATTGGGCGGCGCAACATGGCAGGCGCCACCGACGTGCTTCTGAAGGCCGCCGCCGATAGGGACCCGGAGGTGCGCGCGGCAGGACTGAAAGTTCTCCGAGACGTGGCCGGGCCGAACGATCTGTCAGCGCTAATCGGCTTGCTGACAAAGGCCAAGACCCCCGTCGATGTCCAGGGCGCCGAGGAGGCACTGCGGGCGCTGTGCGCTCGACAGTCAATCTCCGCCGGCGGCAATGTAGTGATCCACAAGGCTGTCTACGGCGATCTGAAGGGCAAACGTGTGGCCGACGTGACCAGGAAAGTCGCCAAAATGGTCAAGGCGGGGGCGGTCTCTGTCGAGGCGTCCAACAAGAACTTCGGAGATCCGGCGCCGTTGACGCCCAAACGATTCCACATGGAGTACAGCGTCAACGGTGTTGAGCAAAGTAAGACCGTTCGCGAGGGTCAAATTATCTCGCTGGCCGCCAGGATCGTTCCACCGGCATTTGTAGAGGCGTTTCGAGCCGCTCTGCCGGCAGCGTCCGGCGAAGCCAAGGCTGCCCTCGTGAGGATCCTGCGTTCGGCCGGCGGACCTCTGGCACTGAAGACCGTTTGCTCGGCTGCCGTTGGCGCCGACGAGAAGGTCCGCGACGCGGCCCTCCGCGCCCTGTGCGACTGGCCAACGCCCGACGCAATGCCTCATCTGGTGGAGCTGGCAAAAACCTCTAAGAACGCCAATATCAAGATTCTGGCTCTGCGGGGCTACATTCGACTTGTTGGCCGGCAGGCGGCCACGCCTGCCAAGATCGCCGGGTCCCTGCAGGTTGCCCTGGGCCTGGCCTCGCGCGATGACGAGAAGCGGCTTGTCCTGGCCGCCGCCGGCAAGATCCCGGCCTCCGAGTCGCTGGCGCTTGTCATGCCCTTCACGGGCGAGCCCAAGCTCAAGGAAGAGGCCTGCATGGCTGCCGTGGCGATCTCAGAGAAGATCGCCAAGACCAATGGCTCACAGGCTGTAGAGGCCATGAAACTCGTCGCCCAGCGAACCGGCAACAAGCAGCTTGCCGCCCGCGCAAAGGCCCTGATTTCGCGTCATGGAAGGCGGTAGCGCAGTGCAGGAGGGTGATATTCACGATCATAATTGAGAACTGTATGGAAAGTTGTCGGGTTTCCAGGGCGCCTGACTGTAGGAGGCGTTGATCATGCCTGCGACGTTCACTTCTTTTTTGTTTTGCTCTTCTTCTTCCTGCCCCCGCCTTGATGATCCCGGGCCTCCAGTTCTGTCTGTTGGCCTTTGTCGCCCATGTCGTTCATCCAGCGGCGAAGCTCTCCCCGAAGTTCGGCTTTGATCGCGGCGTGCTCGGGGGAGTCACTGAGATTCTTCCATTCGTACGGGTCTGCACTGACGTCGTATAGCTCTTCGCCGGGACGATGCTTGTATCGCCGTACCTTTTCTGCCGCATCAGCATCACCATTCGCTGCCTTGGCCTCCCATGATCGGAATGTCTCGGATTTGACGCAGGCGTTTTTGAACGGCACTTCGGGCGTGAAGTTCCAGATGTACTTGAATTGCTTTGAGCGAATGGACCGGATTCCAAAGTGGGTCGATCCGTTAATTATTCCGCGCGTTGTCATCTCTCCGAAAACGTATTTCTTGTGGTCTTTGTTCTTGCCAAAAAGTACGGGCAGAAGGCTTTTGCCATCCAGTACGGGAGCCGGTGTACCACCAGCGGCCTCGACAAAGGTAGGGAGTACATCACAATACTCGATGAGGGCGTCACTCACGGATCCTGCCTTGATCTTGCCCGGCCAGCGGGCGATAAAGGCCGACTGGAGGCCACTGTCATAGCAGGTCCACTTGGCAAACGCGAAACCTGAACCCTGCTCGCTTACGACAACAACAAGCGTGTTGTCTGTCAGATCATGCTTCTTAAGCAGGGAGAGGGCTTCTCCAACCTGGCCATCGTAGTATGTGATTTCTGCAAGGTAACGGGTCAAGTTGTTTCTGGTCTGCGGTGTGTCTACGAAATTGGGCGGCAATTTCAGTTTAGACGGATCATATCGTGAAGGGTCTCCCTTGTTCCATGGCGAGTGAGGTTCATTGGAACACAGAAACAGACAAAACGGAGTCTTGTTCTCTTTGCATTCTTTGATGAACGGGTCGAGTTTGCTGAAGTCCGGGTTGTTGCCCGATCCTATGTTCTCAAAGGGAAAGACCTCGCGAGGCCCGATGTGCTTTTTTCCGCTCAGGCCAACGCGATATCCCAATGGCTTCAGGTAATGCACAACACTCCTGGTCTCCTCCTTTGCAAACGTGTGGTTTGGATATGCCCCGCTCTTGACGGGGTAGAGTCCGGTATAAATGTTGTGCCTGGTGGGGGAGCACATTGGCGCGGCCTGGAAGCACTGGGTGAAGCGCATGCCTTCAGTCGCCAGGGCGTCTATGTTGGGCGTGTGAGCCTGACCGCCGTAGCAACCGATATCCCGGAAGGTGCAGTCATCCGCGATGATGAACAGCAGGTTCGGGTTTGGTTCCGCATTTGCGGTGGCGGATAGCAGCAGTGCTGGAAGTATGAACAGGAGCACTGAGCTGAGAAGTTCTTTGTTGGAACTGGTTCGGTTCATCATTAACCTCGGTTCGTTGATTCCACGAGACATTGCACATGCATTGCTTGGGAGGGACCTCTCGGAGATAGGTCCCTACTTTCCAAGTACATGCCTATCTCCGAGAGGCATGATCCTGGGAGCGTTCACTTTGTTCATTGCTAGCGGTATGAGTTGCCTCCCCGCCCTCTACAACCTCCCCGGAAGACTTACTGCGTTTACTGTTCTCGTGCGTTCTTCGGTTTCGTCAAGGAGAGTGCCCTTCTGCCAGGCCTTGGCACGGTATGAGAACTCGTTCCCTACGGGAAGGCACTTTATTGGAGCGTGTTTTGCGCTGAAAGGCACGGCGCGCTGTCCGGTGACGGCCGCCGAGTCAGGGTTCTCGTGGCAACCCACGCAACTGCGCGTTTCGCCCGGCCGGGCATACATCCAGATTAGCTGGTTTCCCACAACCCGCCTGTCACTGTCCAGCACCTGGCAATGGATCAGGCGGTCGGCGGGGATCTCAACGAAGAAGGAACCATCAGGCGCAAGGGGCACGGTGCCAAGAATTCTCCCGTGTGTGCCCGTATGGTTCTTCCATGCTTCTCCACTTGGATTGGTGTGCGTGTGATGGCGGCCCGTTACGGGTTGCCCCTCAACGATTCGTACGAGCTTTCCTCGACTACGCGTAATTGCCTCTTGCGACGTTCTTGCCGAGTTGCAGATCAGGCGGGCCGTGTAGGTGTTGCCCTGTAATGTGTTCGGAAGCGAAGGCGTGTGAGAGCGGCTCACTATAGGTCTTGCCTCGAAGTCGGCCGTTGCCGGGTCATTGTACACAAGCGTCAACTCACCTGTATCGCTGTCCAGGGTGTAGATGCCAAGGTCAACAGGGTCCTTTCGTACGGTTGACGCGCAAAGCACCCTGTTGTCGCCTATAGGGTAGGGGGACGTAACAGTCATGTTGTTCCAGCGCGGGATGATTCTCTCGTTAAGGCGCCCCGGCCCAACAATGGTGGCACCACCCGTTGTTGCCACAATCACCTGTTGTTCTCCGAAAGGCTGAGGCTGCGTCAATCGAAGCACTCGGTGCCGTGGCGGATTCTCACCCCATCCACCATCGCGGGATGCCCTCTGCACCTTATGCCAGAAATCACGCTTCTCGGGGCCGTAAATTGTCTGGTTCATTGTTCCATCGGGACGCACTGTCTGAACGGTAATCTCTGTCTTCAGTCGGGAGTAAAAGAGTTCCAGTCGGCCGAAGACTATGCTTCCGTCGGAGAGCATGGCCGGTTCGTTGTCGCGTCCCAGGTTGAAGCCGATACAGTGTATGCCGGTTCCGTCGCGGTTCATGACCGTGAGGCCCGTGGCCGGGTATCCATGGTACTCGTCACGCATGCCTGTGCGGCTGGACGAAAAGACTATGCGTCCGTCAGGAAGGTAAGTAGGTTGTACGTCGTGGTAAGGGCCGTCAGTGAGTTGCGTCAACTTGCCTGTTTCCAGTTCGAGTTCGTAGATGTGCCACCATGGACTGTTGTCTTCGCGCCGTGCGAAGACTACGTGGGTGCCTCCCCAGGAGACCTCGCAGTCGGCTACGTAGCCCCCGGTAAACTCCGTCAACGGTGTTACTTTGCCTTCGGCCTTGACGGGCCTGAGAAGATACAGGTTGTCTCCGATCCTGTACGTTGGACCCGAATCGGTGGTGGAATACGCCTGGCGCCAGGGATCGATCTGGAACCTGTTAGGCATCGTGTTGTTGCCCTTGATGAACACAAGAGCTTCCGGTTGGCCGGTCTTCGGCTTCGCCTGGCCGGCAGTAGATGGGCGTGGGTTTGCGGCAGAGGGCAATGAGGTGTCCCAGTCGAGTCCGCGTTTCCAGAGCGCCTCGCGGGCGATCAGGCGAATGGAATGGAAGGGGTGTTGTGATGCGGCGGTTGTGAGGGCCACGATCGCATCCGATGTTCCCAGCTTCTGCAGGGATAGCGCCGCCGAGTACCGTACCTCGAGAACGTTCCGGTCATCGTTGAGTAGCTTGATGAGCAGGGGGACATGCGCATTCGTACCAAGGTGACCCAGTGCTCTTGTGAATGCCTCGCGCCAGCATGGTGACTGAGCGTTGCTTTCGTCCTGCCCCTGTTTACCGCGCTGCCGAAAGAGGAATTCGGTGAAGTAGCCATGTTCGGCTTCGGTCTTTGATTCCTTGAGCAGTCTGGCGATGGGAACAACGGCGGATTCTTCGTTCATGAACATCAGAGTTTTGGCGGCATTGATTCGAATCCAGCCGTTGTCATGTTCGAGCAGTCTGATCAGCAGTGGGACGTAATCCTTGTCACGACACAGAGCGGTTATCCAGGTTGCCGCGAACGATGTTCCTCCTGGGCTGCCTTTAGCCAGTTTGAGAAGGTCGGCTCTTACCTGTTGCGGGAGTCTTGGAGCAGTTTGCCTGGATGAGGGCTCACCAAGAGCTTCAAAGGAGATTTCGCACACCTCTCGGCGCGTGCCTGCGCGCTCGAGAAGGTATGCGGTGACTTTCTGGAAAGCCTGTTCTTCGTAGATCATGGCCCCGTCGAAATCGCTGGCCATGTTGGCAACCAGTAGATGTGAAATATACCGCAGCTCTTCGCGCGTGTTCTTGTCTTCCAGTGGAAACCTGCTCAAAGCCAGTGCGATTGAGTATGGAGTCTCATACATCCGGTCCACGGCCTCGAATCCCGGTCTGTCGTCCCGCGGAAGGCGGGGTGGCCCCTTCCTGGTCACAGACATCGCGTACGACGGGTAAGCATCTATGAGTGCTTCCGCGGAGGCCTTTCCGCCAAAGTCTCCAAGGGCATCCGCGGCATACCTGGCCCACTGTGCATTTTCCAGCAGGTCGATCAGCAGTGACTGTGCCTTCTTGTCATGCAGGCGACCAAGTGCGCGGATTCCAGCCTGAACCATGAGTTTCTCTTCCCGTTCCGTTGCGGATTTGCTGACGTAAGGGCTCATGAGTTGGATAATGGGAGTGTTGGTCCCGCCGATGCCAAGGCAGCCGAGTCTACGCATGGCACGTTCACGGCTCAAGAACGAGGATGGGAACTGCTTCACCTTATCGGGTATCTGTTCGAATGCACCGACCGTGTAGAAGGTCGTGGGATACAGTGAGTTCTCCGAGGCATAGGAAACGATTCGAAGATACCTGGCCTCTGCCTCCTTGAAAGAAATAGGAAGATTGGGGGACGTTGGTCCCTTCTTTCGGAGCAGTTCGCGGTATACTTTGCCATCGGTGCTGGTTTCAATCGCATAGTCGGTCATACAGAAACCTTTTCCGTATTGCGAGATCACGACACCTGTGAGCTTCTGCGGTGTGCCGAGGTCAATTGTGCAATGCTGGGGGAAGGGCACGTTCTTGGTCTGCCAGAATCCGAACTCGCCCCGCTTGCGACCGGTCAGAACCGAGGCAGGTCCTTTATACGAGGATGAGGCGGTTACTGGACAACCTGCGGCCAGGTCCTGTGTGTCGGTGTCTGCTGGAATGAGTTCAGACTGCGGCTTTTGTTTCTGAACAGTCGCCCACCAGTCACGCCATGCCTTGGTCTGCCGGGAAGGGACTCCCCGTTTTGCATGAGATTCGTAAGGGAATTCCATTCCCGTCAGGTTGGTGAGCGCAACCCACGCTGCCTGCCGTACCGTCCAGTCCTCATCGCTTTCCAGTGCTTTGAGAAGAACGGGAATCTGCTTTCGCCCGCCACACCAGGCGAGAGACAGACAGGCAGCACGCCTTGTTTCGACGCAATCTGCTTGTGCAGCTGCCGCCAGGGCATCGGCAGCGCTGTAGGCGCGAAGCATGCCGAGATTTGCGGCTGCAGCCGGCGCTGTCTTTGGTGATTCGAGCTGCGCTACAAGGCCACTGATGGTGGCGTCGTGCAACGATATGCCGGGGTCCAGCGCGAGGCACGGCGCAACGGTCACAGCCAGGCAGAAAATCGCGGCCTGTAGCGATGGTCGAAATGCTATCTTCATGTACGGTTACTTCCTGGGCGGAGAGACTTGAAGCTGCTTCATTGTTGCGACGCCGTATGCCCTCATTCTGTGGACCCTTTCTTGATCATCTTGCCGACCTCGGTCAAGGTCTGGACGTCGATATCACGTATGCGGCCGGCGTAGTTGGGACCGATGTTAATCGAGAATATGTTTTCGTACTTCCTGGCTCCGAGGTAGTCACGGTAGAGCTTTTCTGCAGGATGACAAAGATTGTCGTGTTTGGGCAGAGAGTAGAACCACATTGCACCACCCTTGTGCCTGGGTAGGATTGGGTACGTGAATTCCGCCACGAGGAAACCGGTATGATTCGCGTGGTTCTTGTTGTATTTTGTCGCGTTTGCATCTCCGAGCTTTCCGGGCCTGCCCATTTCCCGCAGGCAGAGTCGCCCCGCGGGTGTGCCGTGGTTGAAGCCCACAAACGTGTTGGGCTGGAATTTGTGCATCCATTCGACGGTTTCTTTGTGCGGCAGACCGCCGGGGCCGGTGGCGTGATCCATCCACCAGAATTCGATTGGGCCGTACTGTGTAAGTAGTTCTTTGAGCTGGGCTTTCTTTACCTCGGGGTTCACTCCTCCGCCGTTTCCGCCTTTGCCGTCTTTCGACTCGGGCCAGTTCCAGTCGCCTTCCGAGAAATACAGGGCCAGCTTGATACCATACTTGTCGCACGACTTCCTTAGCTTTGCGAGCACATCAATTCCCAGCGGGCTGTTGGTGACTTTCTTTTCGGTTGTAGCTGTATCCCAGAGGCAGAAACCGTCGTGGTGCTTGGAGAGAAACAGGATGTAATTCATGCCTGCGGCTTTGGCTGTTTTGCACCACTGGTCAGTGTCGCAGTCGGTAGCCTTGAAATAACCGGCATCCTTGTCTTTGGTGGGCGTCCATTCATGGCCATAGAACGTGCTGAAAGACCAGCATATGAACATGCCCCATCCCATGTCCTTGATCTGTTGAGCCCTGACTTCGTCTGGTAGCCTGGTCTTGTTGATTTCCGCTGCGATGCCGCAGTTACAGAACAGAAGTGCAACGGTTAATAGCGTTCCCACCGCGTGTGTCTTCATATCTCTCCCGGTGCTTTCGGATTCTGCTAATGAAAAGGTTAGAAAGGGAATCTTGCGTGAGCGCGGAGCGCAAGTCAAGAAATGGAAGTATCCGGGAATCATCAAGCGGCAAATCCCGGTTGGTTAAGCGCTTCGTCAATGAATGCCAGCATGTTGTCGAGCGATACGTCTCCTTCGACGGAGTGGGCTGGTGACAGGATATAGCTGCCATCCTGGCCGAGCTCGATGAGTTTCTGTGTTTCAGTTCTCACGTTCTCCGGCTGTCCATACGGGAGTGTTTGCTGTGTGGACAGTCCACCGTGGAAAGACAGGCGCCCGCGGTACTGCGGAATAAGCGCGGCAACGTCCATGACTTCAGGCTGGAACGGGTTGAAACAGTTAAGGCCGATACCTATTAAATCGTCAAACAGTTCATCAACATCGCCACAGGAATGTATGAACACATACTTCCCAGCATCCCTGACGGTTGCGTACATACGCTTCAGTTCCGGGTAGATGAATTCACGCCAGAGGCGTGCTCCCATCTGGAGACCTCGTTGCTGACCCCAGTCATCACCGAAGTACACTGCATCGATATCGTATTCGAGGGCCTTTTGTGCCTGGGCTATGTTGTAATCGCATATAGAGCGCAGGAGTTCCCGGACGAAATCGGGGCGATCGAAGAAATCCATCATCAGGTTCTCCATGCCTCTCAATGTCCAGGCTCGTTCGTAAAGCGAAAACCCTATGCGAAACAGGCGGAACCTGTCCCCGTACTTCTCTAATTGATCCGGAATGTCCGAGAAAAATCGATCGGCCAACGGGTCAGGGAACTCGTAGCCGGCCATCGTTGGTTCAGCAAGTTGCGGGTTCTCGACGTTTCCTATGTCCTTGTCAACGGTCCGGTCCCAGACAACTCCGAATGCGTCGCGAAACCGGTCATTGCCCATATCCTCGAAGAAGCCAATATCGTTTCCCAGGCCCAGGATGTGATTGTGCAGTATTGGCTCAAGATCATCCGTGCCGAAATGCTGAACAAGACGTTCCCGTGCTTCCAGCGTAAACGAAAACGACCACGGCACATAAGGTGGCTTCTCGCCGTTGAGTGCGGCCTTTATTACTTCGCGCTTGGTCATCGCTATTCTCCGTTGCTTCCGCCCGGCCTGATCTACCCACTATCTCCCGAAATCCCCCATGCACGCCTGTGCAAGAGTCTTGTAGCTGAATTCGTGAGAATTCAGATTTCCTCAACTTGGCGCCCCTTCCACCCATCTGAATCCTCACGGATCCAGCTACGGAGAAATCCGAATCCTCACGGATTCAGCTAGATGCGATTCAGAGATCGGATCTTGATGAACAATGCAGGCTAACTTGACACCCGGTACGCCTTGCCCTTCTCTGTACCGAACTCAATGACGCCGGCTTTTACTTCTATGGTCTTCACTTTGCGGCCATCTTGAGTCACGCTGACGGGGCCTCCCGCACGCAACTTGCAGGAACTGCCCTTTTCCGAGCGCAGTGTGGCACTCGAGAGTTTTCCTGCCTTCCATTGTATGTCGATCTCGAATGCGCCCCGTGCCCGTATCCCTTTTACTTCTCCGTTCGCCCATGCCTGGGGCAGGGCGGGCAGCAAATGGATCTCCCCCATGTGCGACTGTACGAGCATCTCGCACACTCCCGATGCGTAGCCGAAGTTGCCGTCGATCTGGAACGGCGGATGCAGATCGAACAGGTTTTTCGCGATTCCTCCGCCGGCAATGAGGTTGCGGATAAGCTTGTAAGCGTGATCGCCATCATGAAGGCGGGCCCATATATTGATTTTCCAGGCCTTGCTCCATCCGGTAGCTCCATCCCCGCGGGCATTCATGGATATCTTTGCGGCTTCTGCAAACTTGGGCGTAGTTAGCGGCGATATCTGCCGGCCGGGATGCACGGCTATCATGTGCGACAGGTGTCGGTGCTTGTCCCCTTGATTGTCCCTGTCGACCATCCATTCCTGGAGTTGACCCCATTTTCCTATTTGCGGCCCAAGCAGGTTGTCCCGCATCGAGACCGCTTTCTTCCTCTGGTCATCGTCGACACCCAGGGCTTCCGATCCCTCGGCGAGATTTGACAGTAGATCCCATGCAAGCTGCTGGTCAAACGATACGCCATCTTCGTGTGGACCGTGTTCGGGAGAGAAGCCGTCGGGCGCGACAAGCACCTTGCCTTCGCCGCTTGGTGCCGGAATCTCCTTCAGGTGGTCCTCCCAGAACATGAAGATATCCTGCATTATCGGGTAAGCCCGGGTCTCGAGGTACTTCTTGTCGAGCGTGTACGCGTAATGGTCCCACAGATTGTTGGCAAGCCATGAGGCGTCACCGATTGACCATTTCCAAGTGCTGCCGCCGAAAGCGCCGTTCTCTGCGTGCATGGCCCAGCCCCTCTTCTTGAAATGGGCCTTGGTCTCGTTTCGCCTTACTTCGCGTATGGAGTAGATCCATTCGGGTAAGGGCTCGAAGCATTCTGAAAGGTTGGCCTGGTCGACGAACCAGTAGTTCATCTGCAGGTTCACGTCGGAGTGGTAGTCGCAGCGCCATGGCGGCCGGATGCTGCGATTCCAGATTCCCTGCAGATTGGCGGGCAGGCAACCGGGCCGGGAACTCGAGATCATCATGTAACGTGCGTATTGGAACAACAGTTCTTCAAGGTCAACGTCCGGTTTGGTCTTGTTGGCAGCCATGCGTTGATCGGTGGGGAGCTTCTTAACTGCGTCATCCGCGTCTCCCAGGTCGAGGTGCAGCCGGTTGAAGAGCCCCTGGTAGTCCTCGATGTGATCCTTGAGGAGTTCCTCATATGGTGTCTTGGATGCCGTTGCAAGCTGCGTGGTGATGCGCTCGTGCGGGTGCTCGCCTTTCCAGCCCTTGTCACGCTTGTTGAGGTAGTCGGTTCCCGCGGCCAGCATGATGGTCAGGCTGTCGCAGCCGCTGAACGAAATCGCACCGTTATCCGCTTTGACAGTTCCTCCCTCGTTCAGAACAAGCAGTTGCGCCTCGTAATCAAGTACGACCTTGTAGACGTTCTTTGACCCGCGACCGCTTCCCCCTCGATAGGCATACCCGGACAGGTCGCCCTTGGATGTTATGAGGTCTTTGTCGGCGGTGATCGTTGCCTCATGCATGTCGGTCAAAGAAATCTTACCGGTGTAGGCGCCTTTCTTGTCGGCGGTGTAGCGGAAGATCATGACCTGGGCGGGACAACTGGAGAAGTACTCGCGCTGATACTTCGTGCCGCCTGCCTCGTACGTGATCGTATGCACTGCTCTGCGGATATCCAGCTCGCGGCGGTAGTTCTTCGCAGCGTTGTGCGGCATCTCGACGAAGAAGTCGCCGAATGCCTGGTAGGCACCCGTGTCTGTTTCGTCGCCGATCCAGAGGCTGTCCTGGTTGAATTGTATTTGCTCTTTTTCGGTTCCTCCGAAAACCATACACCCCAATCTTCCGTTACCAAGGGGCAGGGCTTCCCGCTCCCAGTTTGACGCGGGTTTGTCATACCAGAGAATACGGTCGGCATGTTCTTGACGGGCGTGCACTGTGGCTAAGCAGAGGAGTGAGAGTACAATTGCAGACGCGATGGGTGATGTCAATGTAGCTGCATACGATGTGCTATGATTCATGTTCGTGCTCCGTTGTTAGCTTCTATGCGTGCCTCGGTCGTTTTTCTCGTGTGATTCTAGTGATTCGCATTGCTTGTACACAAGCAGGATTACGTGCTAATGTCCCTTCCAACCTAACAAAAGGAGGTCTCATGAAGACTCGAAGCATTGTCGCTGTAATCATAGCACTCGCCATTGCCGGATGCACCCAGAATAGCGAACCAGACAAACCGCAGCAGCAGACTGAATCCGAAAAAGCCGCTGCAGGAGCGGTGAAGCCGAAGCTTATCGTGACATTGCCGGATAATGCCAACACGCCTGATGGCTGTACCCTCGATGCGCAGGGCAACATCATACTGTCGATCCCCAATTTCAATAACGGTGCGCTTATCGAACAGGGCGTTATCACGGAAGCCTCACCTGCATACATGGCAAAGATAGACAAGGATAACAAGTTCAGTACGTGGTACGAGTTCACGGATGAGGACCTTCATCCGGACACGAAGAAAGTTGGACCAATGGACTGTGCGTTCGGTCCCGACGGTAACCTGTACCTTGCCGACAACCAGTTGTTCAACGACGGTGCCCACAAGTCGCGTATTCTCAGGTTCAACATGAAAGACGGCAAGCCGGTCGACTGCGATGTGGTGGTGGAAGGATTCATATGCTCAAACGGAATGGCCTGGAAGGGTGACAAGCTGTACGTCAGCGAAACGATTCTTGTTCATCCTGAAAAGGTCGAGGAAGGCCAGCCCAAGCCCAAGCTGATAAGCGGTGTCTACGAGTTTACACTCGCCGAAATGACCAGCGGTGTTGTGAAGCTCAAGCCATACGCGGACGGCGATGCTGACCCGCGCCTGGTTGCCGAGTACGAAACGAGCAACAACACGGGATTTGGTGCCGATGGTGTTGCGATCGACGGCGAAGGCAATATGTACTGCGGTATTTTCGAAGACGGCATCATTTACAAAACAACGTTCGATGCCGACGGAAAGCCCAGCAAGCCCATTCTATTTGCACAGGATCCGGCGATGGCTTGCTGTGATGGGATAATCTGGCGCGAGGAAGACAACAAGATCTACAACACCGACATGCTCAATAATGGCGTTGAGACCATCGACATGGATGGCAAAGTGACCGTGCTTCACAAGAACGGCGATACGGACGGCGCGGACGGATCACTTGACCAGCCTTGCGAAGTGCTCGCGCGCGGCAACGAACTCATAGTGATCAGCATGGATATGCCGTGGGAGAGCGATACCCTCACGAACACGAAGATCGATAAGCCGTACACCGTATCCGCGATTGCGCTGGAATAGGGGCTCGGTGCTCGGGAACTGCACGGTGTAGCGCCCCTCTCTTGAGGGGCGATGCAATCTTCCGCATCATTAGAACGAAAGCAGGCATTGCCAGATGTAGAGGTTGGCTAACCCGTCGATCTCGCTCCAGATTCGCTCGGCTATATCCGCGTCGCCCTTGATCTCGCTGATTTCTTTGACCTTTTCGGCCCAGGAGAAGCATTGGCCCGGTGCGGTCTTTGTTTTGGCGGGGTTGATGAGTCCGTAGTCGCTGCCAAATTCCGTTCCCGGTTCCGGGGCGATCTTCAAGTCATCATCAGCCGCCATCTCCACGACACCCGACGAGTATACACCGTACTCGCGCGTCGCTTCCGTCATGGCCTTCAGGTTCTCCACGCTCGTGTCATCCTGCATGATGGCACTGGCGTCCATGATGTAGCCGCCGTCCTGGGCCACCTCTTCGATGACTTTCTTGCAGTACGCGCGCACCTCTTCGGGTTTCCCGTAGGAGAGCATGACATTCGGTATGCCGCCGCTGAGACAGAACTTGTCGCCAATTTCCCTATGCGTCACAAAGATGTCGGCGCGGTCTACCTGGTACACGATGCTCTGGTCCGGGAGTTCCCTGAAGCATTGAAGGTGGTCGGTCCAGTTGCCTTCGGCGTAGTAGAGCGTCTGGTGTCCGTTCTTCCAGAGTTCCTCGGTGATTGGCTTGACAGTCGGCCAGTAGTGACTCTCGAACGTGCCTTCGGAGATGAACGGTTTACAACCGCGATGCATCCAGTAACCTATGGGCAGCTGTCCGTTGGGGTCCGCGGTAGTGAGCGCCGCATGGTAGAGGTGGGGGACAAGTGCTTCACATGCCTGCAGAACCTTCTCCGGCTGCGTCATCATATCCATGGTCAGCCCTATATAGCCACGCAGCTTGTCGGCTATGATGTCAAAGGGCGCCTTGAATATTCCCGCGATGGCCGAAGGAGTACCGGACTCAGCTCGGAGTGCCGCCCCCTGGCCGCCGAATGCCATGAAGTAGTTCCACATCGCCATCGCGCCCTTTACGAGTGCCAGGTTGTTGCGATAAGACGTTTTCTCATCCATGGCACAGATCTCGGTCGAGACGCGGGGAAGCCACTTGTTGTAGAGGAACGCCGTAGGGTCGTCGATGAGCTCATCGTACTCATCTTCCTTCATGAACGCGTTGTCTTCAGATGGCTCAAGGTACTGAAACCCGTTATCCGGGCTCAGGTCTATTCCGGGGATGGCATAATACTTTGTTCCCTGGGCCTGTGTCAGCCCGGTCCAGACATAGACCATGTTACCCACGACTGCGTCCCAATCGAAATCCGCGGCGCATTTACGTGCGGCCGCAAAAGCCAGGTTAAAGTCATGGGTGACTTCCTGATTGGTGTACCCTGCATATTTGGCAGTAAACTCTGCAACGAAGGGCCGGATTGGTACCATGTCGGGCTTTTCATTACGCATAGCCGTTACGTAGCGTCTGAGTCGTGCATCATATAGCTCATCCATTGCTGTCATTGTTCACTCCTGTTTTCTTTCTTAATGCCAAAACGCTCTTTCTTGTAGGTTCGATTTACAATCGGACCACGGTCCCATTTCAATTGGGACCTACTGTATAGAGGAAACACTCCGCAGAATAGCAGGAATCGGTAATCCTCTGAATAGGTTTCTTTTCAAAAAAGGTGATTCTATATTCTATGATGTGTTCTGCATGCTGCTACAGGGGTCTGGATTATGAGGTAAGCAACATGTCACTGACGTGCCATCCTTCTCGGAGGATTCAATCTCGAGTGTTGCCCCGATCAGTTCTGCACGATGACGCATGCTTGAGAGTCCCGCTCCGGAGGATGTCGCTGCTTCCTCGTTGAACCCCTTGCCATCGTCGCGAATGGCCAGTGTGAATCCGTTCTCATCACTGCTGAGGCTGATCGTGGTAGTCGTGACCCGGCCGTGCTCGAGCGAATTGCGGAGTGCTTCCTGGGCGATGCGGTAGAGGTGTGTAGCCATTGTGCTGTCATTGACTAGAGTGTCTGTCTCACATCGGAACCGTACGTCAACATCGCTCAATCCCTTGGTGCTCTCCGACAGGCGTTCCAAAGCGGTTTTCAACCCATCGGGGTCGATCTTCGCAGGGACCAAGCCTTTCGACAACGCACGGACCTGCGCCTGCGCATTTCGAGCGCTTTCGGTCAAACCCTTCAAGAGCTCGCCCCCTGGCTCATCCTTGAGATCCAATCGATCTTGCAGGCTCTGGGCCAGCATGGCCGTTACAGCAATCTGCTGCCCTAAAGAGTCGTGTAGCTCATGCCCTAATCGTCGTTGTTCGTGATCGGCAATATGCGTGATCCGCTGCTGCAGCAGTCTACGTTCTGATATTCCTTTCGCCAGATTTGCATTTGTTCTGACCAGTGCTGCGCCTTGTTCTCGAAGCTCCTGTGTCCGCTTGTCGACCTGTTGCTCAACAATCATCTTTTCTCGCGTAAGCCTGGCCAGGTAGTATGAGATCCATGCGGACATAAGTGCACCAGCAAGAAAACTCATAAACGGGGCGTCTGTACGCTGCATTGATATATAGGCAGCGCTAGGTGTGGCTATCAACATCCAGTGCCGGCCGCCGGCAGGTTTGAGGCACTTTTCGTAGCGATATGCGGTAGCCAGTTTGGTACCTACGACCCGAGAGTCGTGCAGCAATTCGTCGTCTCCGTCCACGATCTCGTCAAGAAGACGCATGTCGATCATGTTGTCGGTAGGCATATGGGCTCCTACAGCCGTCAAGACATCGTGGAGGCGAAACACCCCTGACACAATTCCGTGGATTGAGGCCCGCCGTTCAACCGTGCTCGTTGGCTTTCCATGATAGACCGGAACGAAGATAAGGACTGCCCACTCGTTGGCTGTTTCCTGGACCAGGATTATGCGACTCGTGGCACGGGCATCTCCGGTGTCCCGAGCCGCGTACAGTGCTTCGCGACGGGCAGGATTAGATGCAAGATCATACGAGAGGGCAGCTTCGTTGCCCACCAATGGTTCGATGTAGTAGACAGGATAGTACTCGTCACGCTCGCCGGCCCTGACCATTCTCCCTTCTTTACCTGTTTCTGATATTTGAAACCCGTCGAGCCCCTCTTCTTGTGCCTGCATCTCGATGTCACGTCTCTCGTGAGCCCGGACCCTCGGAATCCAGCAAACTGCTTGCATCGACGGATAACGAATCAAGAGGAAGGTCGTGAACGTGTTGAATTCTGCGCGTGTCACGATTTCGGAGGCGTCGAACAATCCCTTGATCGAATGCAGAATGGCGATGTTTTCGCTGACCTGCTCATCGATCGCAGAGGCATACCCATCAATCTCATGCCTGAATTCCTCCCGAATCCTGGTCTCATCGTCGCTGTACAGGCGTAGCGCAACCAGGCAGGAAACGAACAAACCGATGCCCATGCAGATGGACGCGGCAAGGATGCCTTTCTGTCGATTCAGGATCTTCATGGTTCTTCCGGATCGGCGAAGTACTCGTGACCACCCAGAACTTCGCGAATACATGCCAGCAGCTCTTCCGGCCCCTGGCCTTTGATCGCGTAGCCGTGACAGCCTGCCCTGCGTGCCCCGTCGATATGAGATTCGTCATCATGCAAGGATAGAGCCACCATGCGCACGGAGGGGGCATGGTCCCTGAGGTGCCTTGCCAGGTCAAGGCCGTTATCACCCTTCAAAGAGATGTCGATCAATGCAAGATCCGGTATCAGCGTCTCGCTTTTTTCAATAGCTTCCGCAACGCTGTGAGCTTCGCCGCACACACTCAGATCCGGTTCGCTATTGAGGATGAGCGTTATCGCACCGCGGACGGTGGGGTTATCATCCACAATAAGAATCCGAGACTTAGCCACGTTGTCGAGTCCAGTGTTCAGTTCAGCCCCCTTCCCAGCCCGTGGAAAAGAAGTCACTTCTGATCATCTTGCACAGTTCAAAGCTTATACCCGCATGTCGCACCATGCAAGAACTGTAACGTTTGAAGATGCGCAGGAGAACGCTATCTGTTACTTAGCCCTTTTCTTTGGTTCTCTTCCCGTGTACTTGCCATCATCTTTCTGACTGCGGGGATTAACCCAGGCTTCGTTCATGAACCGCTGCATCTTCCTTGCGATATCAGGATGCTGCTCGGCAATGTTGTGTTTCTCTCCTATTTCGGGCGGGCCTGTTCTGCGCTACTGTCCTGAATGGCAATGCCAGCGAAAGTGCCCCGGCCGTTGAACCTTTAATGAACTGTCTTCGATCTAGTCGTATCATTCCTCGAACTCCTGTCTCAAGTTGAGACGAGCAACCCGGCGATCGCTCGACGTTTATGGTGCATCAAGCACTCTCACTTCAGATCGCTTTCTGCGTAAGCACATCCGGCGAGCAGAAATGCACCCGTTCCCCAAGTATATGTACCCAGCTTCTTTGCCTGGTATCCAGATTTGCCGCTCGGACCGGTTCCCGCCGAGACCCCACCAACCCTTCCGTTTGCCGCAACCGTCTTCGCCAGCCCGGCCCATCCTTTACGCATGGTGTCTTCATAGGGAACATCGAACAGTTTCAGGTTACGGCATTCCAGCATGCCGTACAGATACATGGCCGAAGCCGAACCTTCGAGATAGGTATCTGGTTTGTTGAGAACGGTATGCCAGAGTCCGGTCTCCCTGTCCTGGAATGGGACGATGCCTGCCAGTTGTTTGTTGAATGGAACGACCAATCTCGTCGAGCCATTTGTACCCTTCTTTTCGTTCTTGAGTACCTCGGTGTAAGACATCACCACCCACCCGTTGCCTCGTGCCCAGAACGATGGTGTATGCTTGGCACTTTTCTCATCCCACATGTGGTAGAAGAGTCCCGTTTCAGGGCTCTGAAGATGCTTGGCAAAGATTTCCAGCTGACGTATTGCTTCCTCCTGCAGCTCAGGCTGGTTACCGATGCGTGCAAGGTTGGAAAAGACGGGACAGCACATATCAAGTGTGTCTACCCAAAGTTGCAGTTTTCCGTTGAAATGACTCAGGCCCCCGTCCTTCGTCCGTTCGGCCTTCTTCATCATGAACAGATTGATCTCTTCTGCCAATTCGAGGTGACGCTTGTCCTTCGTGATCTCGTAGAGCATCAGCATGGGATAACCCGGGCCCCAGTGCCCGCAATAGCCCCTTTTGGCAAGAGTCTTGCCGATGCCAACTTTGTGATGATGGTCTGCGAACTTGCGTACGAAATCCAGGTAGCGTACGTCCTGGGTCAGCAAGTAGGCACGCATCATTCCTGTCAGTAACGTTCCCTCTCCCCAGTCAAACCGGGGTGGGGTAGGAAAATCACGTATGACAGCGTCAGCGACCTTTCTCACTAACGCCACAGGATCAGGGTTCTTTGCCGCCTCCTCGGCGACCAGCAGTGTTGCCGAACCCAGCGCGACACCCACGCCAACAGTCGTGGCCAGGAATTGTCTGCGATCAATGTCATTCTTTGTACTGTTCATGGTTGTCTTGTCCTTCTGGATTCTCTTGTTCCGGAAACTCTTCCCTGATACTGAGAGCCTTAGTTCTACAGAAGGCCCAAGCTCTATGGGTATGCCTTCTGCAAGTTGTTTGCCTGAGAAATCCTCCTTCATCTCAGCGGAAACTTCGCCAATGGTATATGTCGTGTCTATCTCGGGCACAAACCACTCCGGGAACTGGTTCAAGCGGGGGTAATCGATAGGCAGGTTCAGGTTCGTTCTGTGCCTGGCCTTGTCAAAAAGAAGCGTGCCTTTCCACGGTTTATCGGCAACGAGGTTGATGCAGAGTTCTCCGTCACGCTCAACCGCACCGAAACGAACATCCTTACGCCAGGGATGAATAGTAAGCCCTTGAGTCTTCCACAATGCGTACATAAGCCAGGTACGTGCCGAGTTTCCATCACCGTGCCATCCCTCTATTACTCCGTCCGGTTTCTGTTTCCTGAACATGTACAGGATCTCGTGATCGATCCATTCCGGTATGGTGTCGACCGGATCACGGTTGTAGAGGTTTAGTCCGCCCTCGATAGAATCGGCAAAGCCGTCGTTGCTTCCACCTTCCCAACGATAATCGGTATAGTGCTCTTTCATGTTTCGCATCGCCTTGCGGACCGCGTCCCGGTATCTCTCAATCTTGTCTACCATGTAGACCGTGTAATAGGCGTTGTATGTGTAGCCCCAGGTGTCAACGATCCGGCCGGAATTCGTGCCCTTAATCGGGTAAATGGTCGAGTAGATCATGCCGTGCTTGTTGCGTCCGATCTCCAGTATTCGGTCGAGCATTTCGTATAAAGGCTTCTCATATTCCTTCTTCTTCCCTGGTGCGGCGGCATTTACGGTTGCATAGAGTTCACAAAGGCCCGATACGGTCTCGCCGCCGTGGGCGATCAGGGTGAGCTTCTCCATGTCCCTGGTAGGGTGGTTCTCGCCAAGCAGGTAGTAATCACCGAGTCGGCACGCGTATTCCAGGTACTCCTTCTTCCCTGTCATCCAGTACATGCGACATGTGACCTGGAGCATCTCGCCATTGACCTCGGTACTTGTCGACGGGATCCTGCCGAAAGGACTGTCAACAGGAGCATGTTTCCATACATCGTCGAGGATCCCGATCATTCGATCAGTCCAGGGACAGCTCCCAAGCCATTCAGTTACAGCCAGCAGACCGTCCTTCATATACTCGCTGCTGCCGAAAATGATGGAATCAAGGTTCGCCTTATCTGTTGAGAAGCCCTTCCCGGAAAAGGACCATGTGTCGGGCATGTTGCCAATCCTGCTTGTCAGCCTGGTCTCAGTTCTCAGCATTTCAAGCATGCGTCCATCGAACAGTTCGCGGTCAGTCATAGCCGCGGTCACCACCATGAAGGGGTAATTGTCTGCGGCGCTGTCCTTCGCGTTCCAGATGTCACGGCTTCTGTTAAGGTTTCGCGGAATCAAGCCGGTGTCGGGATCAGCATGTTTCAGCCAACCATCGATGAACAGCCGGCTGCGGAAGAATGCCTGGTTCGCGCGCAGTCCGTTGCGCGCGGCTTCACGGAACGCGGCTTCCCTGTTCTTGTCAGGAAGGGGACTCAGCGGGGTTAGGGGAGGGCTGTTCCAGATCTCATGCATCTGGGCCAGGGGCTGCGTGTTCTGGGATGTCGCCGCCTGGGGTGCCAGTGCGGTAGTGGTGATCTTGATTCTGTGTGCCGGGCTGTCGGGCGCTGGTCTCGATCCTCCGTCTTGTTTTCCGGAAAGCCGGACCGCGGCAATGAAGGCATACGGTGATGATGCCTTTTTCAACATTAATTCATATTTGTCTCTCACTGGTTTGTCCGAAAGGGGAACAGGTAACCAGCGAAAGCCGTTATATCCGCCGCTGCTCAGCTTGATTTCGCGGCCATTAACCACGGCAGTCGCATCACGCATGCCGCCTTTTGCCCCCCAGAGTAGCTCGAGCTCGTGATCCGGTTGGGGTTTCACGTCGATGACCAGTTTGATATCCACGTAACCAAGCCAAAGATAGGGCCTCCCCGCATATACATCGTTCGCCTTCTCAAAGTGCACCCAGGCGATCTGCCCACGTGCGGGTGAGGCATGATCAGGCCGCACGACTGACACTTGTTCCGACTTTACATTGAAAGAACACAGAAGCACACCAAACGTAGCAAGTCCCAGGGGAAAGGTGACGGAGTGTAGCTTGCTCATTCGTGTTCTTTCTGCAAGTTACTGAACTTGCACTTCGCCGGGGAGGGACCTCTCGGAGATAGGTCCCTACTTCCCGAGTACATGCCTATCTCCGAGAGGCATGATCCTTAGTGGGTTTCCGTTCGACACGGTCGCCAGATTGATGGATACCGACGTTCTGTGTCGTGCTTCTCTGCTGTTACCTGCTTTTTCCTGTCTTCTTTGTGCGCTTTGGCACCTGCGCTTGCTGGTCTGCCATGTATGACGCCAGGGCCTGTTTGTTGTTCCGTTTGCGAAATGCCTCGAGTGCATGATCATTCGTTTCTTCCATCCAGTCTTCAAGGTGCTTGCGAAGGCGATTGGCTGCTTCGGCGTGGGCCGGATCGTCTACCAGGTTGTTGAGCGAATCAGGATCATTCTCAATGTCGTACAGTTCTTCCACCACGCGGTGATCGAAAAGGCGGAGGCGGGCCGCGATCTTATTGTCGGTGTGAGCCAACTCCTTCATCGTTCGGTAAGTCTTAGTGCCCTGCGTCGCGGTTTTAACCAGGGCCTTTCCATCTGACCAGGGATTGAAGATATAGCAGTACTTGCGTGTTTCGACGCTGCGCATCGGCTGACGGATCCTGCCGGCACATTCGTTGTAGTCTTTGAAGATCATGTCACGCCCGTTCTGCTTCTCTCCTTTGACTAGTGGGTAGAAGGAGCGGCCGTTGAATCCCGCCGGATTCTTGATGCCTGCAGCCTCCAGAATGGTGGGGAGGAAATCTACGGCCGAAACCATGTGATGGTTGTCAACAGAATTGGGTTTGATGACTCCCGGTTGACATACGATCAGTGGTGTCCTGGTGCTGTGGTGATAGACCTGAGTTTTTGCGAACGGGAAAGGCATTCCATGATCCGAGAGAAAAAGGATGAAGGTGTTGTCTCGTTCGCCGGATTCATCGAGAGCTTTGAGGGCGGCCCCGAGGCAATCGTCGGCGCGCCGTACGGAGGAGTAGTAGTGTGCAAGCTCTTTGCGCACATCCGGGTGGTCATACAGGAACCCCGGTATAGGAACGTCCTTGGCCTCGAACACCTTTGAAGGCCTATTCGGATCATCCCACACCGTGCCGTTGCCATGCAACGCATAGAAAGGCTTGTGGGGATCAGAGATGTTGACCATGACGCAGAACGGTTTCTTCGCTTCCTTTGCCGCGGAGATTCCTCGTTTCGTAGATCGATAGAAGGATTGGGCGTTCTTCTTGGGCTGTACCACTTTCTCCTGGTCGTTGAGAACCAGGTCCCAGGGGTAGGGGTGGTAGGGTGTGGAATGTGTGTCCTTTCCACGGATGGCCGTGAAGTAGCTGTTCTTCTTCATCAGATCGCACAGGGTCGGGAACTTTGGCTCTTTTACCTGACGGAATCCGTCAACGCCGTGAGTGTGGGGGTAGAGGCCCGACCACATGGTGTTTCGCGAAGGCATGCAGTTGGCTACCTGGACATGGGCGTAGTTGAAACGAATGCCCCGTGATGCCAGTCTATCCATCTGCGGCGTCGTATCTTTCAGTTTGCAGCCATAGACGCCGACCGAATCGCAGTTCATATCGTCTACGGTGATGATAAGGATATTGGTGCGTTTGGGCTGGGCCTGGGCGACGCTGCTGTAGCAGGTGATCAGGACGCCGCACAGGGTTGCGATCATCAAAGCTGGTGCTAAGCGGCGTAGTCTGTGAAGCGGGTTGGTTGATGGCGTTACGGTTTTGATTATGCACTCTCCCTTTCTTCTTCTTGTATATTGCTATCTACGGGCGGCTTCCTGCTCGTTATTGCTTTTAAGAACCTTGCTGAACCATTCTCTAACGGCGTGTCTTTCGGGAATGTCACGGAGCACCCAGGCGTCAGTATGGTTGCGATAGGGGAGTGACTTGAATGTGAAATTGCCTTTGAGATGAGCTTTTTCGAGATACTGCTGTGTCTCTGCCACAGACCCTTCGTGGCTTATGAATTGGGGACGGTTCTTCAGCCTGTCAAGCCTTCTGGCCGCGGATGCGCGATCAGAGCCCGGGTAGTTCCATTTTCTCACGCCGTCATAGTGACTGTGACAGATGAAGCCCTTCCACATGTTTGCAATGTCATCATCATGCAGGCCGATGTAATTACAGGCGATTGATCCGCGCGAAAAGCCGGTGAGGAATACGGCATTGGCGTCGCCACCGTATTCTTTGCAGATGATTGGTACAACGGCCTTGCAATATTCAACGGTGGCCTCAAGATCGCCCCACCATTGTCGCTGGTTGTGCTTCAGGTCCTTGCTGATGTAGGGCAGGCATACCCAGATGAATCCCTTTCCGCCACTGATGCCGTACCCGAGATTGCAGTCCTCGACTCTTCCGGTGCAGATGTCTCCATGCCTGTTGCGGAAAGGCCCGTTGCCCGCGTATTCAACAATGACAGGATACTTCTTTCCCTTCTGCCAGTCTGTCGGCAAGTAGAGAGAATGATATACATCTGTGCCACGGTAGTCAGGTGCTACCATTCTGACTCGCTTCCCAGGAACAGGGCCTGCCCGCTTCATGGCGGGCGTCTCAAGATCCTGCGGCACTGTGCTGATGTCGGGCAGGTCTTTGCCGAAGGCAGGCAGTGACGAGGCCATCAATACCAACATCAGTGGCAGTCTGTGTCGTGCTGTCATATCCAAGGATGTCCAAATGTGTTTGAAAGTACAACCATGCTCAACGAACACGGTTTTGCGTGGTCTGTTCAAGCGCTTCGCCGAGCAGCGCGAAAGCGTGCATCAGTTTGGCGCCCCTGAAGTAGAAATCGTGAAACTCTTTTCCTGACACCGTCCTTCGCGCCGCGCCGGCGTAAGCCTTCGGCAGTGGGGTCTTGTCGTCGCAGAACATCGCGTAAGCCGCGAGGGCCTGCTGTTCGGCCGCACGCAGGTATGCCGAATCCTTGTACTGCTTGTACCATTCCACCCGCCGGATGATCTCGCGGGCGTGCTTTATGCTTGTGTCAATCGCGGACAAGTCAGAGACGTTGGCCGGCGGCCTCGTACCAGCGGAGACGTCTGTCTGCAGATCACGACTGCCGTTGCCCAGGGAGCTCTCGATATTCAGTAAGGCCTGTTGCAGCCTTTCGTTCCCGAGCAAGAGTGTAGCCAGTTCTTTCAGCTTCGCGGAGATCGAGGGAGCTCGATCGCGAGTGTCCAGCGACAATTCGGCGGCGTGCTCGGCGAGGCGGTCGGATTGGCCCGACTTATTGGGTGTCTTTCCATTCACATCTGTATCAAAGGTAAACGGGATGAAGCCATGTTTCGTGGCGCGCGCGATCTGGACGTTGAGTACTTTCTCAAGGATCTCCAGCATCTGGCGCTTAACGTCTGCGTCCTTTGTGGTGAGGTACGTTTTGACCCATAGCCGCAAGTGCGCGCCCTGGTGGGCTGGAAATCCGGCAAGACTGCCTTCACGGCTGTCTTGACCGGTGTAGTCCCCGTGCCGGCAGTAGATACATCGTTCTTGATCCCAGTAATGCGCATTCCAGACACCAAGCGCGTACTTTTCGAGAGGGGTACGCTCTCCGGGGTTCGCCTCCGGCAAGGCCGAGAGGAAATCGAGGAACGGCACAGTGTCCTTGATTTCGTGGTAGCAGGCTGCGAACAGATGCCTGCTCGGACCTTTGAAATAGGTGGGACATTCGTTTTCGAAGTCCCAGCCCAGATGTTCGCCCCACGGGTAAAGGCTAGCCGGTCCCATCGTTTCGGTGAACCACCATGTCAGCGCTTCCTCGGCCTCCGCCCTGTACTTCGCCTTCCCCGTAATCCGGCTCAGGTCAATGAGCATCAGATAAAGATCCCGGTCTTCATAGATGTCACAACCATACATTGTGACCTTGTGCGGACCTTCGCTGCCGAGACCAGCCGGATAGTTAAGGCAGCGGTTGTAGTTGAACTTTCGGAACGGGTTGTCCAACTTCTTTTGCCACTCGTATTGTGCTGGAGCATCGAAGAGTGGATAGGGGCCAATCCGGGGCGTGTCTTCGCGCGTTAGCAGAACCGCGAACAGTGGGCTATGGGTCTCACCGTAGCGATCCCGGCCGAACGTGATCATGCAATCCGCGAAGTCGGTGGCAGCTTTCAGGTAGTCGTGTTCTGAGGTCGGAGTCGTACCCGCCGGGCTGGCGAGGGTCCAGAAGATCGATATGATCAGTAAAAACACGTACAACAGAAAGGGGCGGGCCAGTTGGAGCGTTGCAACGCCTTTGTAGCGAGTCCTCATTCGATTTCGTTCCATCCTTTGGGTCTGGCCTCGATATGTCACTTCGACGGCTTGGTCTGCAAAGTCTCGGGCAATGGATCGATGATCAACTTGCTTTCCGGGACTGTAATGGAGAACTTCTTTGGTTGGGTGTTGTAATCAGCAGTGTCAGCACCACTCTGGCTGAAGAAGACGTTCTTTCTGACGCCGGAGTGTCCATTCTGGATAATATCATCAGCAATTGTGCCGGATCCGTTGGTGATGCGCTGCCAATCGCCGCTCGCGGTCATTGCCCCGTGGTCAGGATAGAATGACAGGCGGGGTTTCTGGCCTGTCTCTCCGTTACGTGCGTAATCCTCTATGAAGGAATAGAAGCCGCGAAGCTCTTTCTTGGTCATAACAGTTTTGTAGGAAGCAATCTTCTCCCACGCTTTCCCTTTTTCACTGACCCAGGCGGTGTAGATTGTTCCCTTGTCCTGGGGGGTGAGCAATACCATGAAACTGTAGGTGTTACCGACTTCCCAGGCATAGGGCATCATCGTTTTGGCCCCGGACCCTTCGCCTCCAAAGCGACTGCTCTTGGCTTTATCGTTGGTGAAGAGCACTTGGGTTCGATCGGCTTCATCCACCTCAGAACTCTTGTTCTTGCCTCCGCCTCTGTCCCAGACGGAGAAGATTGCGAGATGACCTGATCCGTGGTCCTGGATGCCGAAGTAACCGACATCAAAACCGATTGTGCAGAAATAAGTGTGCTTTACCGTTTTCTCTACACGGATCTCATTATAGTAGGCCAGGTATGTTGCCTTCGGGTCAGGATGGTGATAGCTGATATGGACAGAAGGAGCGAAGTAGTTGTACTTTAGGTGTGACGTTTCTTTCAGCCTTTTGCGAATGTTGTTATGTCGTCTCTCGCGAGCTGACTCAGCGTGGGTAGAGGTGACAAGATTGATGACAAGCAGTAACGCGTAAATTATTCGTGTGGTTTTCAATGTGTTGTGTTCCTCCATTATTCTCTGCTTGTACCAACCCTTTGCACAGCCTGAGCCTCTTCGTGGGGCGATATGTGGTGGCTGCTACAGCACCATAATCCCGTTCCTGCGTTCAGCCAGTAGATACCAGTTCGATCCAGCCATCGACTTCTACGGTATACTCGGATTCCGTGTTGTCCTGGCCCCCTAGACTGCCGAATGAGCAGGAGCAGTTTTAGTCTGTCTTCATTCCAAAATGTCTCAGGAAGAACTCCATCACTTCGTCCACGGGGAATTGCGGGGCTTCCTTCTTGAGCCGAACCGTACACTCGATGCCAAGCTCATCCATCTTCTTCTTGAGAACCAACCCGAACTTCGGATGGTGGATGTGCTGGTTACCACTGCTGTTTTCGGGTAGAGGACTGTTGGCCTGCTTGTAATGGAAGAAGATGGGGGGATCGTCTTTTGTCAAATGGGTGATCGGCGAGGCATCTTCAAAAAGTGGATGAAACTTCGGGTCGTTGATGTCATCCCCTTCTTCCATCCCAAAAAACGCGGCTAGCGCATCGTGACTTTCGGTCGTATTGAAAAGCTCGTGGATAAAGCGCGGATCGTAAGATGTTTGCGCGTTATAAGGCGCGGCAGCGACGAGGCGTGTTGACTGGCGCGCAATTGGATCATCGCTGTCGGGATCGGCAAGATCGTCGTGAAATGCCAGCCACTGCGATATCCCCGATCCGGCAGACCCGCCAAAAGCACCGATTCTTTTCGGGTCTATGTTATACCTCTCCGCGTTATGCCTTATGTACTGAAGGGCCCGTGCGCAGTCGTGCATCTGCATCGGGTAAGGTCCGACATCGGTGAGGCGGTAGTTGAATGACGCAAATGAAACGCCGCTCTCGAGCATCCTCTTTAACAATTCATTATTGATGCCGCGCTTGTCGCCGCCCCGAAATCCGCCGCCGTGAATGTATATCAATAACGGTGTAGGCTTGTTGCTTTTAGCAAGCCACAGATCGAATCTTTGCTTCTCGTGTTCACCATATTCAACATCTGCATGCGCAGGTGCAGTTCTCTGCATGCGTCGGCGCTGATCCTGGCCACGCTGGCGGCCCTTCCCGGCCCTCTGGGCAACATTGTTAAAGAAAACGGCCTGTTCGCCGGGTTCGATGAATCCATCGCCGTTCGTGTCGACAGCATTGAACTTGCCACGGTGCTTTTCCGGGTATTCCGCCAGTGACAGTCTGCCGTCCCCGTCTCTGTCGTGCGCCCTGACAATATGCGCCCCTCTCGCCGAGGTGTCCGTACCACCCCTCGGCTTCTGCGCGATGCCGTGATCGCTAATCAAGCTGACTGAGACTGTGAGCAACAATGAAGTCACATAATGCCTGGTCATTCTTGTATCCTCGTTTTGGCCTCCGACCTGTCGTAGCGCCCGCGTCCTCGCGCCACAGCTCCCTCTTGTGGAACCTTACACAATATCGGTCGGTGTGTGTACAGAATAAAGGATTAGAGCATTTTCCGCTGTGAGGCATTTCTGTAGCGAGAGCGTTTGGCATTGGGCACCGGAATCGGCCTGCTGCAGCCCGCCTACATCGCTTTGCGAAGCCTGCCAGCAGCACTTCGTGCAACAATGTAGGCGGACAATGCGGGCAGGCACGCACATCACGCTGGTACATTTACTATGGCACGCCTCGGAGATTCATGCCTACTCCAGTACGTGCGC
Organism: Kiritimatiellia bacterium; assembly: GCA_030744755.1. Taxonomy (GTDB): domain Bacteria; phylum Verrucomicrobiota; class Kiritimatiellia; order UBA8416; family JADHWI01; genus JASLPY01. The sequence goes on from JASLPY010000026.1 coordinate 57,623, forward strand.
ATCTCCGAGGCGCACATCTCCGTGCACCCCCCAAGACAACCCCAGGCCGTGTTTTGGAGTGTTTCGACGGGGTCAAAATCCTCGATCTATACATTCACCCACTCACGTACCCACCCTGGGGTACAGAAAGAACTCGGCCCACTCATACTGGTATTGCAATTCGACGGGCAAGCTGAGAAGCCGGAAAGGGCTGGAATAGACCGGACGCCTCCCCGAGTACATGAGAAGATTTGAGCCCTAACTCCCCCGATTGACAGAGATTTGAGAATTCATGCATGGGGTATGCATTGAGCCTGCAGGGCAGGTTCCAAGGGTATGCAGAAGGCCCCCAGTGTCCCAAATGAGAAGGGTCACGAAGTCTGGGTCAAGGCGATGGAGCCGGAACTGAAGAGGATGCTGGGCGAAAAGTAGATTCTATCCGCCTCTATTCTATTTGTTTTTTCTATCCTATCCTGACGCAAACAAGCTCTGCTCGATCTAATTGGAGCAAAACCAACAATTGGTCATTTTGCTCCGAGTAACTGATTGAGAACGGTTGCCATGAGGCGCGGTGTAAACCGTCGCCTCGATGGCTTTGAATCCCCTCTAAGCCCTTTTGGAGGGGAAAGGCTCCTCCTCAATGCAATAATGCGTGGTTCGCGTTGCACGGGG
>JASLPY010000270.1 GCA_030744755.1 Kiritimatiellia bacterium
TGCGAGTAGGATGGGTGTTGAGTGTTGGCTGAGCGTTCAGATCCCGAAAATCACCGGCCAAAGGGAAAGACCATGAGCGAGGGCAGTCTGACGTCCCCGTATCCGCGAACGCTAACTCGTGGAGAGACCGAATTGCGCTTACCTGCGGCTATCCAAGGGCTGCACCGGCTACAGAGAAGGCTCTTCTGATTGATCCGCTTTCTTGCGGCAAGGTGCATCTTACGCTATTCTTTACGCAACCACTTCCGAAAGGGGAATTTCTAATGGAAAGAAGACGTTTCTTGCAGATCACCGGGTTGACAGCTATAGCGACCTCTTGCGCTCACGGCATGCAGGCATCTCTTACTAAAGAAGGCCTTGCGGGTTGCAGGCCCAATATCATTCTCGTGATGACGGACGACCAGGGGTACGGTGATCTCGGTTGCCACGGCCACCCCTTCCTCAAGACGCCGAACCTCGACAAGCTCTACAGTCAGAGCACGCGTTTCACTGACTTTCACGTCAGCCCGACCTGCGCCCCTACGCGCTCGGCGCTCATGTCGGGGCGTGCGCCGTTCAAGAACGGTGTGACCCATACCATTCTGGAACGCGACCGCATGACCCTGAAGGCGACCACCATCGCCCAGGTACTCGAGAAAGCCGGCTACGCGACAGGAATCTTCGGCAAATGGCATCTCGGCGACGCTGATGAGTACCAGCCGCACAACCGCGGTTTCGGCGAGACCTTCATCCACGGCGCCGGTGGAATCGGCCAGAACTATCCCGGCACGCAGGGCGCAGTCCCGGGGACCGGATACTTCGACCCGATCCTTAAGCACAACAATTCTTTCGTTAAGACCAAGGGCTACTGCACAGACGTATATTTCCAGCAGGCACTCGAGTGGATGCGAAGCTGCAAAGACAAACCGTTCTTCGCCTATATCCCGACCAACGCACCGCACGGTCCCTTCATCGTCGGAGACAAGTACTTCAACATGTACAAGGACAAGTGCAAGGAGAAGCAGGCCAAGTTCCTCGGAATGATAACCAATATTGACGACAACATGGGTCTGCTGATGAAAAAACTGGACGAGTGGAAACTGGCCGAAAACACGCTCCTTATCTTCATGACCGACAACGGAAGTGCCGCAGGAGCCGGGATATATAACGCCGGCATGAAAGGCAATAAAGGCTCAACAAACCAGGGCGGGTCCAGGGTACCTCTGTTCTTTAGGTTGCCGGGCAGAATCAAACCGGGCGCTGAAGTAGACCGCCTCTCCCGCCATTACGACATGTTCCCGACACTGGCGGAATTCGCGGGTGCAGAAGTACCGGAGAAACTTGACCTGGACGGCAGAAGCCTCGTGCCACTGATTAAGGATCCCAAAACTGAATGGGCCGACCGCTATACTTTCTTCCACCAGGGCCGCTGGCCATCCAAACGAGCGGGAGGGCGCTGGTCAAACGGCGATCCTGATCCCGACAAATACAAATACAACCGTTTTGCCGTCAGGAACCAGAAATGGCGCCTCGTGAGGGAAAAAGAGCTCTATGACATAGAGAAAGACCCCGGCGAAAAGACGAACGTCATTGAACAACACCCGGAGATCGCCGCCGACATGATGAAGGCCTATGACAAATGGTGGGCCGAAGTAAGACCACTCATGGTCAACGAAGACGCACCATGTAATGTAGGAAAGCCGTTTATAGAGCAGTTCAACAAGCAATCTAAGGCCGGTGGCATTCCCAATTGGAAGGTGCCGAAGCTGTAGGTGGAGGAGGTTTGGGATCAACGCCCAACGCTCAATGCCCAACATCCAACGCCCAAGTTAGAGTTGCGCATTCCGTCTGCTCCCGCAGTAAGTGAGGTACTGGTTCCAACAGGACTGATGTTCTTCCTGGATCCCATGTTGGTTGAATCCCCTCTAAGCCCTTTTGGAGGGGAAAGGCTCCTCCTCAATGCAATAATGCGTGGTTCGCGTTGCACGGG
>JASLPY010000271.1 GCA_030744755.1 Kiritimatiellia bacterium
GCCAGTGATACGACAATTGTTACACAGAAAAAAAATACAAACTTCGTTGTCAGGTATCTGTACTTCATGTTCATCGGCTGGTGGGTTGGCCTGATTGCGATGTCCATTGCCTGGATTCTTGGCATAATAATCATTGGGCTGCCCCTGAGTATAATGATTATGAATCGCATGGGTAAGATTATGACTCTGGCCGCTTGAAACTTTTCCGGTTATTTTTTGTAAAGCCTTAATTATGCCCAATTCCTAAACATTCCATGGTCGAGATGGTTTCCGGCCTCATGACGGCCGCCAAGGTTGCTGGCTACGTCGCGAGTTACCGCAGCTACAAGTTTGAGCAACGCAAGGAAGACGACAAGGCAATCAGGTCCTGGCTGCTGGTCAAGCTCAACGACTGCCGGGGCAAGCTGCTCAATACCATGGAAGCCACGGACGATGCGAACATCCGCAACAATTCCCGGAAGGTTATTGACCAGATCGACCTTTTCAAGACCGAGATTTCAGCGGCTAAAACAGGCCAGAAACTGCCGTTCTTCACAGTAGGGGAATCTGCTAATGTCGAGAAGCTGGTCGAACATGACGCCACAATCCTGGAGGAAGTCGACAAGGTTAGTAGTGCACTAACCGAACTGGAATTGGGAGTAATGGAAGACATCGAGGATTCGAGGAAGGGCCTCAACATGATCCGGATAGGGGTCTCCAACGCCCGGAATCAATTTGGCGAGAGAATAAGTTTCATCAAGGGGATAAAATGAGCAAAATGCAGCACTGGAGAACCAATCCAGAGGAGGAATTGGCCCGCATCGTTAAACGAGACGAGCTGACCACTTTCTGGAACAACAACATTGATATAGTCATTGGCCCGGGCGAGACCCTCGTCTGGATCAGGGACGGGAAAATTGATGACAGCATCACCCAGCAGAGGCTGAACAACGTTGCCGGCGGCTTCCTGAAATGGCTTGGAAAGAAGATGAGTTCGGGCAAGGACGTCCAGATGCTCATCGTTGACAACAAGCCCTTCCAGATTGAGATTGGTGTCCAGGGCAACACCGGTGACGGTGTGGAACAGACCGGGATGGCAACGGCGGTGCTCAGGCTGAACTCGGAGGAGGCTAACCTGATTCTGGGCCAGTTGCGGGAGAAGGTAGTCCTGGTCAAGAAAGGCATCCTGCGGAAGCGGATGGAGATTGACCACTACGAAACGGTCCTGACCCGGTCAGACATTGAGCAGATGATTGCGCCCGAGGCCAGGGCAAAGGTATTCGGCCCAATTATCCACGAGTATAGCGGCCGGGATATTGGCAGCAAGAAGATTGTTGATGAAGTCAGCAACCGCGCCTTAATCGAGCTTCGCAAGACGCTTGGAACCTGGGGCATGGGACTGGAGAACATATACGTCAACTGGGACGCGAATGCCTACCAGGCCTGGATGTCAGGCAGGGCGCCAAGGGACTGGGAGACCGATGCTGAACGAGAACAGAGGAAGAAAGACCTGGACTTCAAGAGGCTGGAATCAGACCAGGAGATGGACGAGCTGGCCAGGATGATGGAGATGAAGGAGCAGATTAACCAGCAGAAGATGGCCCGCAAGAAAGCCGCGGCGGAATCGGAACTCGAGCTCGAGAAGGCGAAAGGCCAGACAGAGGTGGAGAAGGCGAAACACAGCCTGGAGACCTACGAGAAAGCTCAGGAGAAGGAGTCTGATAAGATGATTCGCATGATGAGGGCGATGAAAGGGCTGGACGAAGAAGAGAAATGACGGTGAAGGCTTCCGGCCGATTCCAGAAGCAAGTCCCTCATTACCGCCGCCGAATTCAAGCAGATGAAGAAGGAGATTCTGGGCAAATGACCAAATTACATGATGGTGAGAAAATTCTAAAGTCTGAGATGGAGATCCTTTATGGTAACCCCAGCCTGAAATTTGCGGATGAGGCTGGCAGGGCTCCAGACCT
>JASLPY010000272.1 GCA_030744755.1 Kiritimatiellia bacterium
ACGGGCCGGATCTATCCGACGCCTTTGACAATCGATGCTTCGGCGGAACACAGCATTCCCGGCCATAAGGGCAAGCTGGAATGTGCGGCCTGTCATTCCCAGTGGGTCCCGGCTTGCAAGGGATGTCACTCGACGTTTCGTTCGGGGCAAACGGTACCCCCCGGTGCGGCTGGACTCGGAAATTCGTGGTCGCCGGTGGGAGGAGAGATTGGGATCGACTCGCCTTCGTTGATGGTCGGGCCGCGGGGGAAAGCGGCTCCCATGCTTTCACAACCGAAGCGAGTACTGAATGTATTCGATGAACATGGAAAACCGGTAGCCGTAATGGGGAGCGATGGGGACTCTGTAGGTGTTTACCGGGACTGGTCCTTCACCAATCCACATGGATACTCCGGCGGGCGCCTAGCCTACACACTAAACCCGCATTCGACCGGAAAACAGGTGCGAACCTGCGTTTCGTGCCACCTATCTTCCCGTGCGCTGGGTTTGGGTGAAGGGGATCTGCGCATTGGTCTGGACTCTACCGGTAAAAGTGACACGTTACGGCCCTTAGTGCGAACGGAGATTGTTTCTGGCCGTTCTCGCCTTTCTCCGAATGCGACGGTGACTCCGCGCGGAGAACCGGTCGCAGGTGTTAGCCAGTCTGGTTCGCGTCCCTTCAACCAGAAAGAGATCAATCGAATCCTAAAAGTAGGGAACTGTATTCCTTGTCACGACCATTATGATGATCCAATCTACCAGAATATATCGAAGAGTTATGCTTTTGAAAAGACCCTGGACCACCGCAACCTGAGAAAAAGAATTTTAGATCAGCAGTGATACCCATTCGAAAATTTATTTTGGCATCAGTACTAGCGATAGTGTTCGCTGTTTTCTATATGCCACAACTGTTCGCCCAAGAGTCGACTCCTCCGAACTGGAGAGATTTTTTTGGTCCATCCTCTGTTTATGAATCTCTGGAAACCGAAGCTCTGCCAGAAGCCGGGGCTGTTCCGGAAACCAAATTTAAAACCCCATCAGAGGTTCAAGCTGAAACTACTCCACAGGGCGAAGTGGAGATTGAACTGCGGGATTTTTCCGTCCAAGAAAAAAGCGTGGTCGAGTCCGTTCCTTTGCCCAGTATTCCTTACAAGAAGATGGTCGAAGTTCCCACGCCGGAAGAAAAGCGCTTTATCGATGCGGGAGATTTTCACGATCCGTTTTTTCTGCTACGGGGGACCGGAAAGGATGTGAAGACGGTACTTGAGCCGGGTGTGACAGTGGACGGTGTGCAGTTTAATTCGTACAAGGACTCAGACCTTTTCGTCGAAAAAGTATATCAGGACTCTCGTTTCCGGCTGGAAGATGTTTTTGGAGAGGTGGAACACCTAGATGGGGGCGTGGGCAGTTGTATACGCTGCCATCGGGGGATCGAGCGGATAAGCGAACACCACAAGTTTCGCTGCACTAAATGCCACGAAGGAAACCGGCGCAAGCGGACTCTACCTGCCGCACATCGAAACTTGGTAGCCAATCCGTCCGACCTCGATCATGCGCCGAAGTATTGCGGGAAATGTCATGCCGATCAGATCGAACAGGTCGAACGGTCGACCATGGCAACGGGAAGAGGGATGATTGATGTCACGCGTTATGCTTGGGGTGCTCAGGTCGAGGGCGTAAACGTCTACTCGCTGCGTCCCCATGATGGAGCAGGGGGGGGAGCATTGCTCCCCGGGCAAGACGATGGGGAAACGGTCGATGTCTTTTTGCGAACTAAGTGCCTGCGGTGTCACCTTCAAAGCCAGGCCCCTCATCGCCCGGGAGATTACCGTGCCGGCGGATGTGCCGCTTGCCATATGGTGTATGCCAACGACGGGGTGACGTTGACCCACGACCGCGCCATCCAATCCAGGCAACGAAAAGATCTTCAGAAGTG